>CAYPXB010000001.1:0-23708 GCA_964414745.1 uncultured Alistipes sp.
CCCGTTGAGGAGAAGATACCCGAGGCTGCCGCTCCGCAGCAGAAACCTCCCGTCAATACTGTCGTCAATATACCGATGATCACGGGATATGACCGGAACGGCCAGCCGATATACACACAGGTTCAGTCAAGGATAGTGGGATATGACCAGAACGGTCAGCCGGTATTTGAGCCGATAAAGGGCAATATCGCTCCGGCGCAGCAGAATGTGCAGCAGCCCGCTCCCGCGAAAGTTCCTCAGAAAGCGCCGCAGGGCGACGGAAAGATACCGTCTGTAAACATCTCGAAAGTCGACGCGGGAAAGAAGAAAAAGATGCCCGAGTCCGTGGCGAAGGCAATCGCAAGCTCGAAAGAAAAGAGCACCAAAAATATCTTCGAGATGCAGGGCAACCAGATGCCCGTAATGGAGTCGGTCGACGAGGCACTCACGAATATGGGCGACAAATCAGCCAAAAGCGGCAGTCAGGGCAAGAAAGAAGCCGTTCCCGTATTTGAGGAGTACAAGGCTCCCGTCAAGAACACCGCCCAGCCCTCTGCTCCGATCATGAAGGATAAGGGCGACGAACCGTCAAGACCGCTTACGAAGGCAGAGATAAAAGCAATGAAGAAACGGGAAAAGATCGATCAGAAATTCAAGAAAGATCTCGCAAAGAAAGGATTTTGACGCAACGTCCTCCGCTTTCACGCCGATCTATTCCGGAATGAGGTTACCGTAACGATGACATACAGCGAAACAATAGATTCACTCAGGCCGCAGCTCGTCGGCGATTTTGAAAAAGACTCGGATTTTCTACGCGAACGCGGAAGAAAATTCGCCGAGGAAAAAAACGCCGACGGTCTCAGAGCCGTGGAGGATCTTATAAACGAGATAATGCCCGAGGAGCAGAAAGAGGAAGTAAGACGCCTTACCCACATGGACGGGAAACCGCTCAACGAGATCCACTCGGATATAAACAGGCTCATCAACGACAAAGAGTATATAAAGGCGAAAGAGCTTGCCAAAAGGCTTTACTCGAAGATAACCGAGGAGTATTATGAAACGGAAAACGCAAAATTCGTTTCGCTGCGCAATCTCTTCGAGGATACCTTGTATTATATGCTCTACAAGCCGACAAAGACGCTGAACCGCGCTCCGTTCGATTTCGGATCGTATCTGTCGACATACGGGTACATTCTCGTGGAGACGGGTTCCGTGCTTGAGGCGATACCCGTCCTCGAAAAGGCGATCGACTATAACCCGATCGACTGCGGCCCGAAGTTTGAGCTCGCGGAAGTATATAAACTGATCAAGAACAAGAATAAACTTCTTGAAGTCACGCGCGACACGCTGAGGGTCGCCTCGTCACCTGTCGCGATAGCAAGATGCTATGCCAATCTGGGGTATATGTGTTTCGATTTCAACGAGCTTGACGACGCCGTCGCTTTCTATACGGCAAGCGTCATGTTCGCGCCGCATCCCGCGATACCCGTCGAACTCAAGGGGATCGCGGAGAAAAAAGGCGAACCGATAAAGCGCCCGTCACATGAGGAGATCATGGAGGTATTCGGAAAATACGATATCGAATACGGTCCGAGCAAAGACGCCATCGCCGCCGCGGCACAGCTTTCCGTGGATCTGCTGCAAAAGAAAAATATCGGCGAGGCGCTCAAGGCGCTGAAACTGCTGTACAACCTCACTCTCGACGAGAGGGTAAAAGATGCCATACTGAAGTACGACCCGAATTCCGAGCTGTACGTCCCCGAAAAGCGCAAAAAGGCGCAAAGCGGGGAAGATACGGACAGATCGGGGGATACCGGCGGACCGGCTCCGTCGTAAGATATTATTATATTCAAGATAAGTGAAACGGCTTTCGGGAGAATTTTCCCGAGGGTCGTTTTTTCGCGAAAATTTCCAAGGAAACGTAAAATATGAACAAATTGTAAATATTTTTTCACGGCTCTTGACATGGCGGGGAGAAAAGTTATATACTAAGTTTAGCACTCTAAGGTAGCGAGTGCTAATCTATTTTAACTTTAACGGAGATGTTGAAATTGAGAACGAAACAGTTCAAGGCAGAATCAAAAAAGCTGCTGGATATGATGATCCACTCGATATACACTCACAAGGAGATCTTCCTCAGAGAGCTTATATCAAACGCGAGCGACGCCATAGACAAGCTTTATTTCAAATCACTTACGGACGACAAAGTCGGTCTGAACAAAGACGACTTCGCCATCTGGATAACTGCCGACAAGGAAAACCGCACATTGAAGATATCCGATAACGGCATAGGCATGACGGAGGAGGAGCTTGAGAACAACCTCGGAACGATAGCGAGCAGCGGTTCACTCAAGTTCAAGACGGAGAACAAACTTGACGACGACAGCCAGATAATCGGCCAGTTCGGCGTCGGATTCTATTCCGCGTTCATGGTCTCTAAGAAAGTGACGGTCATATCAAGGGCGTACGGAAGCGACAAGGCATTCTGCTGGGAGTCGAGCGGCGTTGACGGCTATACCGTAAAAGAAGCCGAGAAAGAGACTGTCGGCACGGATATAATACTTGAGCTTCAGGACGACACCGACGACGAGCATTACAGCGATTTCCTCGAGCAGTACCGCCTGAGGGATCTTGTCAGAAAATACTCTGACTATATCAGATTCCCGATAAAGATGGAGATGACTCACAGCAGGCCGAAGCAGACGGAAGAAAATGAGGAAGAACAGGATGAGGACAAGCCCATAGAGTATGAGGATTATATCGAGGTAGAGACCCTCAACAGCATGGTCCCTCTCTGGAAGAAGAACAAAAACGAGCTTAAGGACGAGGATTACAAGCATTTTTACACGGAGAAGTTCTATGATTACAACGAGCCGATAAAATACGCCCATGTAAAGAACGAGGGCACCGTGAATTACAGCGCGCTGCTCTATATTCCGTCAAAAGCGCCGTTTGATTTCTATTCGAAGGAATACGAAAAAGGACTTCAGCTCTATTCGGACGGCGTGCTTATCATGGACAAGTGCGCGGATCTTCTGCCGGACTACTTCGCCTTTGTCAGAGGCCTCGTTGACTCGGAGGATCTTTCGCTCAACATATCGAGGGAGATGCTGCAGCACGACAGACAGCTCAAGGCGATCGAAAAGAGCATAGAAAAGACGATAAGCAACGAGCTCAAAAAAATGCTCAAAAACGAGCGTGAGAAATACGAGCAGTTCTGGAACGCGTTCGGATTGCAGCTTAAATACGGCGTGTACAGCGATTACGGCATGAACAAGGAAAAACTTCAGGATCTGCTGATGTTCACCTCGTCGAAAGAGAAAAAGCTTGTAACGCTTGACGAATATGTTTCGGGCATGAGAGAGGAGCAGAAATATATCTATTACGCTTCGGGCGAGACAGTCGAGCGCATAGAGCAGCTTCCGCAGACAGAGCTTATAAAAGAACAGGGCTTTGAGATACTCTATCTCACGGACAATATCGACGAGTTCGCACTCAAGACGATGGTAAGCTACAAGGAAAAGGAGTTCAGATCGGTATCGGCGGACGACCTCGGCATTGAAACTCCCGAGAAAAAAGAGGAACTCAAGGAAAAGGAGGAGGAAAGCTCGGATATGCTGAAAGCTCTCGGCGAGGCTCTTGAGGGCAAAGTAAGCAAGGTCATCCTCTCGCAGAGACTTAAGTCGCACCCCGTCTGCCTCACAAGCGAGGGACAGCTGTCTATCGAGATGGAAAAAGTCCTTAACTCGATGCCGACAGACCAGAAGGTAAAGGCGCAGAGGGTACTTGAGATAAATCCCGAACATCCTATTTTCGAAAAGCTCCGTGGCGTCTTTGATGCGGGCGACAAGGATAAACTCGGCAAGTACGCGGGACTGCTCTACGATCAGGCTTTGCTTATAGAGGGCCTCAGCATAGAGGATCCCGTGGCGTTCTCGAACAATATCTGCGAGCTTATGTGACAAAGATAACAGACAGAACAGCAGGAGCGGCGCGCCCGTCGGAGGCACGCCGCTCTTTTCATTTTATATTCACGCGGTGTTCACCCTGTATTCACCGGCGTGTTTTATCTTATCTTTGAGCCCTCGGGAATGTCATCGTCAAGAAAGATGACTTTCACTCCGTCGGGAGTATCGGTCGCGCATATCATTCCGCTGCTCTCGACTCCGCACAGCTTGCAGGGTTTCAGATTCGCGACAAGCTGGACTTTCTTGCCCGTCAGATCCTCCGGCTCGTAATATTCGGCGATACCCGACACGACCTGACGCTGTTTTCCGGAGCCGTCGTCAAGCCGCAGACAGAGCAGTTTTTTCGATTTTTTTATCTTCTCGCACGATATGACTCTCGCGGCTCTTATATCGACTTTCGCGAAATCGTCTATCGTTATCTCCGGCTCTGTTTCGGGGATCTCCTGTGCCGGAGCGTCCTGCTTTGCGGCCTCCTCAGCCTGTTTCGCCATTTTCTCCGTTGCCTCTTTTATGAACTTTTCGGCATCGATACGCGCGAATATCGGCACGGGCTCGCCGACGTGTCCGCCTGTCTCAAGTCCGCCGAATGTCTTTATGCTGTCAAAATCACGCTTCCGCGTTCCGATCTGGTCAAGTATCTTCACAGATGTGTCGGGCATAAACGGCGCTATGGCGACACCGATTATCCTTATCGTCTCAAGCAGGTTGTAAAGCACCGTCGCGAGGCGTTCGCTGTTTCCGGGATCGCGTCCGAGTATCCAAGGTGTGGTTTCGTCTATATATTTGTTCGCTCTGCGCGCGAGACTCATTATCGTTTCCATCGTGTCCGCCATGCGGTAGCCGTCGATAAGAGCCGTTATATCCTCAAGCAGCGATGACGCTTTCGATATCAAGTCATTGTCGGTATCATCGGGACAGACGGGCGGTTTTATCTCTCCGCCAAAGTATTTCTTCGACATCGTGACCGTTCTGTTGACAAGATTTCCGAGGGTGTTCGCAAGATCCGAGTTGTACCTCTCGATAAGGGACTCGTATGTTATCGAGCCGTCGGAGCCGACAGGCATCTCGCTGAGCAGATAATATCTCGCGCCGTCGACGCCGAACTCTCTGACGACGTCGTCCGCGAAAATGACATTTCCCCTCGATTTGCTCATCTTGTCCTCGCCGAAGAGTATCCAGTTGTGGCCGAAAAGCTGCTTCGGTATCTCAAGTCCGAGCGCGTGAAGCATTATAGGCCAGTAGATGGAGTGAAATCTCATTATATCCTTGCCGATGACGTGGCAGTCGCACGGCCAGTATTTCTCAAAAAGCTCACCTGAGCCGTCAGGGTCGTAACCGATCGCCGTGATATAGTTTGAAAGCGCGTCTATCCACACATAAATGACGTGCTTCGGGTCGAACGTGACGGGTATGCTCCATTTGAAGGTCGTCCTCGACACGCAGAGATCCTGAAGTCCCGGCTTTATAAAATTATTGAGCATTTCTTTCTTGCGGCTCTCCGGGACGATAAAGTCCGGGTGGCTGTCGATATAATCCTCAAGCCATTTCTGATATTTCGAGAGCCTTAAAAAGTATGCCTCCTCGTTTGCCTTTGTGACTTCCCTTCCGCAGTCGGGACATTTTCCGTCGACAAGCTGTGACTCTGTCCAGAAACTTTCGCATGGGGTGCAGTAAAGACCCTCGTATGAATTTTTGTAAATATCGCCGTTTTTGTAGAGCTTTTCGAATATCTTCTGCACGACTTTCTCGTGCCGCTCATCGGTCGTCCTGATAAATCCGTCGTATGAAATGTTCATCATGGAGCATATCTCTTTTATCTCCGCGGTGACTCTGTCAACGTGTTCTTTGGGCGATATTCCCTCCTCTTTCGCGAGTTCCTCTATCTTCAGACCGTGCTCGTCCGTTCCCGTGAGGAAAAACACGTCGTATCCCTGCATACGCCTGAATCTCGCGATCGCGTCGGTAAAGACGACTTCGTATGTATTGCCGATATGCGGCTTTTTCGAGGCATACGCTATGGCTGTCGTAATGTAGTAAGGTTTTCCGGACATTATCATCACTCCGTAGAATAAATTTTTCTTATATATTTTTTATACACCATTTTTCGCCGTTTGTCAAGTCCTTTGTCGGGATCGCCCGCGCGACGGGCAGGCATCGGCGGCCAAAAAGCACTTGATTCGGGTGAAAACGGCTGATATAATAGATACAGTAAACGCTGACGGGAGGTGATGTGAAGATGAATCCGAGAATACCGCTTATGAGGGAAAAGACATCGAAACTTACGGAATCGCCGGGTGTGTATCTTATGAAAAACAGGACAGGCGATATAATCTACATCGGCAAGGCAAAAAATCTGAAAAAAAGAGTGTCAAGCTATTTTCGGGAAAATCCCGATCATACTCCGAAAGTCGCCGCCATGGTCTCGAATGTGTATGACTATGATTTCATCGTCACCGACACCGAATACGAGGCGCTGCTTCTTGAGTGCAGTCTTATAAAGCAGCATAAGCCGAAGTACAATATCCTGCTCAAGGACGACAAGGGATATCACTATATACGGATATCCGACGAGCCGTACCCGAGGATAACGGCGGAAAAAAACACCGCCGCGCCGGGAACTTATCTCGGACCGTACACAAGCGGATCTGTGACAAAACAGGCCGTTAGCGAGGCAAACCGCGTCTTTATGCTGCCGACGTGCCGCAAAAAATTTCCGCAGGATCTCGGCAAGTCAAGACCGTGTCTGAATTATCACATAAAATTATGTATGGGAGTGTGCCGGGGAAAAATATCGCAGGATGTCTACCGCGAAACAGTCGATAAGGCGGTCGAATACATAAAGAGCGGCAGCGCCGAGTCAGTCGAGCGCATGGAAAAGGAAATGAACGACGCCGCGCAGGCACTTGATTTTGAGAAAGCCGCCATACTGCGGGACAGGATAATCGCCGTGAAAAAAGCCGCCGAGAAACAGAAGATAATCAACAGCGGCGTGAGATCGGCTGATGTTATCGGCATGGCAAGATCATATGACGAGGTCTGCGTTTCTGTGCTTATGTACAGGGACAGCCGTCTTTACGACAAGGCGGTCTTTGAATTTGAAACGCCCGCGAGCGGAGAGGATCTGCTGAGTCTTTTCATGATACAGTTCTACCACGGCAAGACCGATATTCCGAAAGTTATTATCGTCGATCACATACCGGACGAACTTGAGCTTATAAACAGGCTCCTCGAAAAGCAGTCGGGAAGAGCCGTCAAGATCTGGAATCCGCAGAAGGGCAGACTTTATGAACTTCTCCGGCTCGCGAAAGACAACAGCGCCGAATACGCCGCCTTGAAGAACGACCGCACCGGAAAAGAAGTCATCGCCCTTGAGGAACTCGGAAAGGCTCTCGGACTTGAGAAACCGCCAAGATATATAGAGGCGTACGATATATCGAACCTGTCATCGGAATCGATGGTCGCGGGAATGGTCGTGTTCGAGGACGGCAGACCTCTCAAAAAGGCGTACAAGCGCTTTACCGTCAAGGAACTTCACCTTCAGAACGACTACGGCAGTATGCGCGAAGTCATAAAGCGGCGCTTCAGCCGCCTTGATGACGAAAACGACGAATATTTCAGACGCGTGCCCGATCTTATCCTCCTTGACGGCGGAAAAGGTCACGTAAACGCGGTCGAGCCGCTCCTCAGACAGATGGGGCTCGACATCCCCGTATTCGGAATGGTAAAGGACAGCAGACACCGCACGAGAGCCATCGCGACGGGCGGGAAGGAGATACAGATAAGTGACCTTCAGGCTTCGTTCATGCTTGTCACGAGGATACAGGACGAGGTTCACCGCTTTTCCGTAAACTATATGCGCTC
The DNA here is from genome assembly GCA_964414745.1 of uncultured Alistipes sp. Taxonomy (GTDB): domain Bacteria; phylum Bacillota; class Clostridia; order Oscillospirales; family Ruminococcaceae; genus Ruminococcus. The sequence goes on from CAYPXB010000001.1 coordinate 7,809, forward strand.
AAAGCACAAGAAGAAAGCTTTTACCTCGGAGCTTACGAGCGTACGGGGGATCGGAGAAAAGAAAGCGGCTAAGCTTATGACAGATTTCAAGACTGTGGAGAACCTGAAAAACGCGACACCCGAGCAGCTTGCCAGATCCGCGGGAGTTGCCGCGGCGACCGGCGAGGAACTGTGGAAAGTCATTCATGAAAATATGTGACCCGAAGCGCGCGTACCGGTCTTATCCGGGTCTTATACCAAAGCCTTGCCGTTTTTTTAATAAAAATGTTGACATTTTTTCTCTGATATGGTAAAATGTTAGTGTAGTTTTGCGGGTCACCGCGGCGAGGCTGCCGTGACCGCCGATTTCAGAGAAAAATGATCCGGAGTTTTCCCTTTATCATTGTCACATCAGACTTAACAACAGACCAGCTGTCGCTTTTATCTCCGGTTCAGACTGCCGTATATGACAAAACCGCGAAAGAGCGGAACTTTGCGTATCGGGCTTTTTACAGAAAAAAGTAAAGGAGATCCCTGATATGAGGAAACGCCTTAACATCGGCCTTATGATCAGCGAGGTCGAAAATGATTTTGCAAATGCCGTCTGCCGGGGGGCTATCGTCGGTGCGAAAGAGATCGACGCGAACCTGTTTATTTTCCCCGGAAGATATATTGACGCGTCGTACGCCGACAAAAAGCGCACCGAATACGAATATCAGTACAACACGCTTTTCTCCTATGCGTTCCCCGATGATATCGATGTGCTGCTTGTTCTTGTGGGCGCTATATGCGGCTCTATCTCATACGAGAGAAAGATCGAGTTTCTGAGAGGCCTCGGAGATATACCGATAATCACGCTTGCGAGCGAGGTCGAGGGATTTTCTTCCGTGTGCTTTGACAACACGAGCGGCCTTAAGGACTGTATCGAGCATATCATAAACGTTCACAAGTGCGAAAAGATTGGTTTCGTGAGCGGTCCGAGCACTAATAACGACGCTCTTGAAAGACTTGAGATCTATAAAAAGACTCTCGAAAACAACGGTATCGCATATGACGAAAACCGCGTCGCGTACGGAAATTTTTCGCCGTACAGCCAGGATACGGTCCGCGAGCTTCTGAAAAAATGTCCCGACCTTGAGGCGATATGCTTTGCCAACGACAGCATGGCGGAGGGCGCCTACGATGTTTTCGAGGAAATGGGTCTTGAGCCCGGACGTGATATTTTAGTGACGGGATTTGACGATTCACCCGTCGCGTCGACGCTTATGCCGCCTCTGACGACCGTCAGCGCGGACGCGTCGGAGCTTGGTTACGGCGCTGTTCTGGAGTGCAAGAAAGCTATCGGCGCTTCGGGCATCACCCACACACTTGTGCCGTCGACGATGGTAAAGCGGCGCTCGTGCGGATGTAAATCCGACAACTACGCAAGTGTTTCGAAAAACGTCTTTTCGTTCAACGGCCACGACTGCGTTACGGACAGCCAGACTGTTTCCGTTCTCGTGCAGTATCTGTTCTCGGACTACAAGAGCAGCAACGCCATAAGCAAAGTCAAAAGCATCTTCACGACGTACCTCAATGCCGTGTTCACACAGCTTGCGTCAGACGACGCGGGGCATATAACATACAGCGAGAAAGCGGCAGAGTATATCTCCTCGGGTCTTGAGGATCTGCTCACATCGGAAATGATGAAATACGTAGGCCACGACAGAGTATGCACGGTCGTTGACTACCTCGGCAGGAGATTTCTCGCCGGTCTTGATAACCCGTGGGACAGAGAAAAACTCCGTGATGTTTTCGTGAATCTGTACAAGATAATCATGCGCGCGTCCGTAAGCTACAGCGACAAGCGCATAGGCGATATAGAATTTCTCACGTTCCAGGCAAACTCCATCACAAAGGATATGCTGCTCTTTGAGAGCTATGACGACGAGGGATACGGCACCGTTACGGATAAGTTTATGCGTATGAATATGGACAGCAGCTATATCTACGTGTTCCCCGAAACGATAACGAACCAGAAAGAGGACAAGTGGGTGCCTCCGTCGACCGTGCTTCTGAAATCATACCATAACGGGGACAAAATGGAAGTGGTAGATCCCGAAAACCAGGAAATATCCATAGAACATCTGTTCGACAACAAGTACATACCCGACGACAGACGTGTGACGATGGTGCTTTCGGCGATATTCCTCAACACCGACCACTACGGACTTTTCCTGTGCGAAATGGACTATGACTACTTCTATTATATAAACATACTCGCGTCCCAGCTTTGCGCGGCGATGAAGATACTGCGGCTTATACAGGACAGAGACGCCATCCACGCCCAGCTTCAGGAAACGCTTGAGAATATCAAGCTCAAGAATCTCCAGCTTGACGCTATATCGAAGATCGATGAGCTTACCGGCGTCTACAACCGCAGAGGCTTCTTCTATCAGGCGAATGAGCTTATCTACTCGCCGATGAATGCGGGAAAGAGCGCGCTTATAATATTCGCCGACCTTGACAGCCTCAAGACGATAAATGACTCTTTCAGCCACGAGGACGGAGATTTCGCGATAAAGAACGCCGCGCGCATACTGAGCGACTCGTTCCGCAGCTCCGATGTTATCGGCAGGATCGGAGGAGATGAGTTCTCCGTGCTTGCGATGGTCGACGGCGGAAACTGCGAGGAAGTCATCTCCGGCGTGCGTTCAAGGATAAAGGCGCAGACGGAGAGCTTTAACAAGAGCCACGACAGACCGTTCATCGTGCGCATGAGCGTGGGCGTTTACTCATTCAAATGCGGAAACGACATTGAGCTTTCGAAGATACTCGCTCAGGCGGACACCGTGCTCTATGACGAGAAGAAAAAGAAACGGTCGATTCTCAGAAAAGACAATCCGTAAGGCGGATTCATCAGGCCGTTGTGATACATATATATATGAAAGGATACAAAAAAGCAGCCCTTCGGGCTGCTTTCTATTTATCTTCAGCGGAAGATTTTTTTCCCTCACCGCGCAGTTTTTCAAGCAGCTGCCCGACATCGAGCGGCTTTGCGATGAAATCATCCATACCGCTTTCGGATGCCTTCTGCTTTTCTTCGGGAAGATCGTTCGCGGTGCACGCGAATATGCGGACTGACCTTGCGTCGTCCCGGTTCAGGCGCCTTATCGCCTTCGCCGCCTCAAATCCGTCCATCTCCGGCATCATAAGATCCATCAGTATGACGCCGTATGTGCCGACGGGCGAGTTTCTGAACATTTTTAAGGCTTTCGCCCCGTTTTCGGCAAGATCTGCCCTGAATCCGTAACTTCGCAGAAGCTCGATGATTATCTCGCCGTTGAGTTCATTGTCCTCAGCGACAAGTACCCGCGGAAGATCGCCGCTCTCCGCAAGCGGCATAATATCTTTCTTTTCGGGAGCTGTCGAGGGATCCGCCGTAAATGTGAACGTAAATGTGCTGCCCTCGCCTTTTTTGCTCTCACACGTAAGATCGCCGCCCATGAGTTTCGCGAGCCTGTAGCTTATCGCGAGGCCGAGACCCGTTCCCTGGTTGCCTTTCGATACGGTGTCAAGCTCGCGCGAGAACACGTCAAACACCTGCTTCTGAAACTCCTCGCTCATGCCTTTTCCCGTATCCGCGACAACGACTTTCGTGAAAACTTTGTCCGCACCCGTTATCTCCTGCGTGACAGTCATCTTCACGGTGCCGCCCCTGTTTGTGAACTTGCACGCGTTATCGAGAAGATTGAGTATGACCTGCTGTATCCGCGCGAAATCGCCTTTTATATAGCGACAAGCTATATCTCCCTCGAACGTGTAGCGTATCAGCTTTTTCTCCATGGCGTCGCGCTCTATCGTGTCTATCGTTTCAAACACCGTTTCAAGGTCGACGGTGCCGACGGAAAGCTCTATCCTGTTCTCCTCAAGTTCCGACGAGTCGAGTATATCATTCACGAGTGACAGCAGATATTCCGCCGTTTCGGAGGAACGGTTTATATATTCCTCCATTTTGGCGGTGTTGCCGATCTCGCGGGACATCAGGTGATTGAGTCCTATAAGGCCATTCAGGGGCGTGCGTATTTCGTGGCTCATCGTGGACAGAAAACGCCCCTTTGCCCTCGCCTCGGCTTTGCTTTCGGCAAACTTAAGCCGCTGGCGTATGAGTATGACAGCGAGCACGGCGATTATCACGACCGATACGCAGAGCGTCACGACGGCATAACGGTATCTGCTTATGAAATCGGAAAACCTGTATTCATACTGGTTCTCCATAACGCCCTGTATTATAAAATTGCTCTTTTCGTCCTCGCTGAGCGTATCTATCGCCTTGTCGAGGATGTTCACGAGCGTCTGCCCCTCCTCGCGCGTGGGACCGATGCCCTCGCCGTTCATATCGAACACAGCCGAAAAACACATCTCGTCGTCAAGTTCCATCACCGGTATGACTTTGAGCTTTTCATACCTCGGTTTGTTCATCCAGTACTCGACAACATACTGGTTCAGGATGAGCAGATCGGCGTCACCGCTGTTTACGGCGTCAAAACAGTCGGTTATCGAGTCATAATCTTTGAGATTGAAATTCGGAAAATACCGCTTCAGGACCTTTTTCAGCGTCTGTGATCCCGTCGACACGGCGGCATCCCAGCTCTTATCGCTGTCAAAATCGGGGTGATCGCTCCTCGCGACCATAACTTTCCTCGCCGACAGATACGGGTCGCTTATGATTATGCCTTTGGCGACTTTGTTCTCCTCATTGTACTCAACGCTCGTGATAAGATCAAAGCCGTGGCCTATCAGATATTTATATGTTACGCTCTTTGTCGGCAGGGCTTCGTAAACAAATTCGATACCCGTAAGTTCGCTGACGCGGTCGAAAATATATTTTGATATCCCGGCAGGATCGCCGTTTTCATCCGCGAACGAAACGGGTATCCTGTCCGGCACAAAACCGACTTTTACCGTCCTGTGCGCGGAAACATACTCCTGCTCCTCATCCGTGAATGCTATCTCTCCGCCTTCCCCCGCGGCGTCCGCCCCGAGTACCGGACAGATGACAGATGATATTACGCACAAGACAGCCGCAAGACACAGAGCGACCCGGTATAATGCCCTCATAGCGAAATATCTCCTCCCGAAAGCCTGTAAGATCCCTCCGCGGCGAAATATCCGCGCTTTATTTCAGAGTGAGAGAGCTGTCGATACCCGAAAGTATCTGCTCGATATCGTCCTTTTCGGCGAGTGATTCGGAGAACGCCGTCGCGCTTCCGGCCGCGGTGCCGAGTTTCAGAGCGGAAAGACTGTCGCCGAATATCTCAAGGCCCGCGGCATAACCGGCAACCATGGCGTCGCCCGCTCCGACAGAGTTCTTCACGATGCCGCTGGGAGCTTCTATCTCATAGCTTTCGCCTTTTTCCGTGAGGAGAACGGCTCCCTCGCCGGCAAGCGATACAAGCACATTGTGCGCACCTGCCTGCTGCAGTTCCTTCGCTCCCTCAAGAGCCTGACCGCGGTCTTTTATCTCCCTTCCGAGAAACTCGCTGAGCTCGATATTGTTGGGCTTTACGAGGAAAGGCTTCTTCGGCAGGGCTTTTCTCAGAAGGTTGCCCGACGCGTCAACGACTGTCTTGACTTTCTTGTCCTTCAGAGCATCCATTATATCGGCGTAAATACCGGATGAAATGCCGTCGGGCACGCTTCCGGCGAATATGACGGTGTCGCCTGTTTTTACGTCGGCGCACAGCTTATCCGCGAAACTGCTGAGATCCCGTGTGCTGATATACGGACCCTTGCCGTTTACTTCGGTCTCTCCCTCGGGCGTGCGGAGTTTCATATTGACTCTCGTGCTCTGGCCTTCGACGACCGTAAGATCATGCGGACAGCCGATCTCGTCAAGGAGCTTGCAGAGCAGTTTTCCCGTATCGCCGGCGCAGAATCCAAGAGCCATGGTATCTATGCCGAGCCGATTGAGTATGATCGACATATTTATGCCCTTGCCGCCGGCCGTTATCGTCTCGCTCTCGGCCCGGTTGACCATACCGGGGCGGTAGTGCGGCGCGTTGAGCGCACAGTCGATCGCCGGGTTCAGTGTAACCGTGTAAATCATATAATTACCTCCTGTATCGGCAGTCAGTCGCTGCCGTTATTTTGTTTTTATTTGTGTACCTGTTTCGGTTTCTGTTTCTGTTTTTCCTGTTTCTTCGGCGTTTTCTCCGGGTTTTGTTTCTCCGGGGTCTTCCTCAGCCCCGGCAGTTCCCGCTTCCGTGCCGGGTCCTGTCGTCGCGACAGCCGCTTCGGGTCCTCCGCCGTCAAGTTCGTCAAGCTTTGCGTGACAGAGCTTATAAAGCGTCGCCACAGTCGGAACACCGATGAGCATTCCCGTTATACCGAAAAGTCCTCCGCCGAATGTTACGGCGGCAAGCACCCATATTCCCGGCAGCCCTACAGACGAACCGACGACTTTCGGGTAGATCACGTTTCCCTCAAACTGCTGCAGGAGTATGAGGAATATCAGGAAAATAAGCGCCTTTTTCGGGTCGTCCGTGGAGATCATGAACGCGCCGACCGCCGCTCCGATATACGCGCCTATTATCGGTATGAGCGCCGTCACTCCTATGACAGCTCCCGTCATGGCCGCGTACGGTATCCTGAGTATCGCCATGCCTATCATACAGAGCGTGCCGAGTATGATAGCCTCGGTGAACTGTCCGACGAAAAAGCTTCTGAACGTCTCATCGGCCGTATGGATGACGTTTGTAAGGCGTCTGTTTATCTTTTTGCTCAGCAGCGCGTCCTTTGCCCTGCCGAAATCGACTCTGAGCTTATCCTTCCTGAGCAGTACATAGACGGCGAATATCATTCCGATAAAGAAATTCACGATCGACATCGTGACGGAGCCGATCACTTCCGCTATCGAGCTTATAAGACGGCCTCCCGCTCCGACAGTTATGAAATTTGTCACCTTTTCCATAACGGTATCCCAGTCAATGTTGATGTCCCTTATCTTCTGCTGTATCGTGGGATAGTCCCTGAGGTACTCAATGGCAAAGTTCTTGAGCTTCTGGGCGTAACCCGGTATTTCCTGGTATATGATCTTGAGAGCTTTCACAAGCTCCGGAATGACGATTATCAGGATAAGCGCTATAACCGCCACCGTTATGGCTATCGACATCACAAGACAGACGGGGCGTCTTGTTTTTGTGATGAACTTCGTATTCTTCTTCGGAAAATAATGCCTCTCGCAGAATGACAGAAATATGTTGAATATATACGCGATTATAAAGCCCAGTATGAGCGGATAGGCAGCCGAGAACACGAGCCCGATAAAATTGAATATGATGTCAATGTTCTTTACGACCGCGCATACTCCGACCGCGATTATGCCTATTATAATGTATCGTTTGAGTTCTTTTTTCCCCATTTATCGCGCCGGGCGGTGCCGACACCCCTCCTTGGAAACGCGCGGCGGCCGGATATTCTCCGCCCCGCGGTCTGCCGTATTGCCGGGTTGTTTTGTGGTGTATTGTGTTATATCAAAAAGGGAGGCCGATACCCTCCCTTTGAGTCTTATTCATATCATGAGCCGTATTTTGCCGTTGCGACAGGGACACCCGGTCCCATCGTGGATGTGACCGTGCATGATCTGAGATACGTTCCCTTTGCTGCCGCAGGTTTTGCCTTGACGATAGCTTCCATCAGCGTGTTGAAGTTCTCCTCAAGTTTAGCCGCTCCGAATGAAGCCTTGCCTATGGGGCAGTGTATGATATTCGTTTTGTCAAGACGGTATTCGATCTTGCCCGCTTTTGCCTCGGTGACGGCTTTGGCGACATCGGGCGTAACGGTGCCTGCCTTGGGGTTCGGCATAAGGCCTCTCGGTCCGAGTATCCTTCCGAGACGTCCGACAAGTCCCATCATATCCGGCGACGCTATGACAACATCAAAGTCCATCCAGTTTTCCTTCATGATCCTGTCAACAAGATCCTGACCGCCGACATAATCGGCACCGGCGCTTTGGGCAGCTTCATACTTGTCCTCTTTGCAGAAAACGCATACTCTTACATTCTTTCCCGTGCCATTGGGCAGAACGACTGCTCCTCTTACCTGCTGATCGGCGTGTCTGGAGTCGACTCCGAGGCGTATGTGAGCCTCGACCGTTTCATCGAACTTTGCCTTGGCGTTCTTGCATACGAGCTCAAGAGCCTCTGTCGATTCATAAAGCTTTGTATAATCCACAGTTTTTACACTGTCAGTATATTTCTTGCCGTGTTTCATTATATTTCCTCCTAATAAAGTGGTGATACCGGGAGCTGCGCGCTTACCCGGCTAGCGGAATCTTCCTCCCACCGTGAGAAGTCAGAACAAAAATGCTTCTGCGCATCTTACTTCGCTTGTCAGTAAAATATCAGTCGACGACCACAACGCCCATGGAACGAGCCGTTCCCGCGATCATACTCATGGCCGCCTCAACAGAACCCGCGTTGAGATCGGGCATCTTCTGCTCGGCGATCTTGCGAACCTGCTCTTTCGTTATGTTCGCTACTTTCGTCTTGTTGGGCACTCCCGAACCGCTGTTTATATTGCACGCCTTTTTGATGAGCACTGCCGCGGGCGGAGTCTTTGTGACAAACGAGAACGAGCGGTCGGCGTAGACCGTTATAACGACAGGTATTATCATGCCCGCGTCGTTCTTTGTCCTCTCGTTGAATTCCTTTGTAAATGCCATGATGTTTACGCCGTGCTGACCGAGTGCCGGTCCGACAGGCGGAGCGGGTGTAGCTTTTCCCGCCGCGATCTGCAATTTGATGTAACCTACTACTTTCTGTGCCATGCTTTCGCACCTCCATAAATGTGGTAAACGTCGAGACGCTGTATATTTCGTCTCTCCCACCGGGATCCCTGCGGGATCTCGCTTCTGACTCTGATCATTCCTCCAGCGGCACTACCTGATTGAGCGGAAGTGTCGTGGGGGTCTCCCGACCGAACATCGAGACAAGAACATCCACTGTTTTCTCTTCGAGATCAATTTTCTGCACAGTACCGACAAATCCGTCCATGGCCGTTCCTGAGATACGGACTCTGTCGCCTTCTTTGAAGCTGACTTCGACGGAGATCGACTCTTTGCCGAACAGAGACTCCACTTCGGCATCCGAGAGAGGTGTCGGATCGGAGCCGGGACCGACAAAGCCGGTACAGCCCCTTGTGTTCCGGACGACGTACCATGAGTCGTCGGTACAGATCATCTTGACAAGCACATATCCGGGATAAGTCTTGCGCTCGACCTCTTTTGTCTCACCGTCGGTTATCTCTGTGACTTTTTCCGTGGGAACTCTGACGTCCTGGATAAGATCGTGAAGCTTGCGGTTTTCTACGACCTTTTCTATATTCTGGGCAACCTTGTTCTCATACCCCGAATACGTGTGTATGACATACCATTTTGCTGCTTCAGACATTTCATATCCTCCTTAGACTTCCGCGCGGCCGGCTCTGTCACCGGTTGTAAACAAGATCCATAATTTTCAGTAATCCCGCGTCAAGCAGACCTATCACCACCGCGGAAACGACTATCACCGCGATTACGACGGAAGTATTGTTGATGACGGTCTTTCTGCTCGGCCAGACCACTTTTTTGAACTCGCTCTTGAGATCCTTGAACCATTTGACGATCTTTCCGGGCTTCTTCTTATCCTTTTTCTTTTTCGATCCCTTCGGAGAAGTATCTTTTTTATCTTTCGCCATGACTGCACCCTCCGATTATTTCGTTTCTTTGTGAAGAGTGTGCTTGTGACAGAATTTGCAATGCTTCATCATTTCGATCCTGTCAGGGTCATTCTTCTTGTTCTTCTTCGTAACATAGTTGCGATGCTTGCACTCGGTGCAGGCCAATGTAACCTTTACTCTCATATCGGCACCTCCTGGTTTTTTTCTTTTTCCGCTCAGGACGGAATTTATTTTAGGTCGTTTGCCTCCCTCGTCCAAGGCAAAAAAATAAACCCTCACGAGGTTCTTACATTATAACACACCGACCTGGCTGTTGTCAAGGGTTTTTGAATATTTTATCAAAATAATTTTCACGCGAAAACACACGGCTCCCGCAAAAGGAGCCGTTTCGGTTTTTCCGTGTTATCTTCCCGGTTTATTGCTCTTCCCGCGAGCCGTAGCCATACGGGTTGTTCTTCTGCCAGTTCCACGAATCGCGGCACATATCCTCAAGAGTGCGCTCCGCCTTCCAGCCGAGGATGTCGTATGCCTTATCGGCATTGGCATAAAGTTCGGGAAGATCGCCCTCTCTGCGGTCGCCGTAGACGTGTTCCACCCTGACGCCGTTGACGCGCTCGAATGTCTCGACGATCTCCGTCACACTGTAGGGATTGCCGGTGCCGAGGTTGAATATCTCGACTCCTCCGCCCTGTTTCAGAATATAGTCAACTGCCCGGACGTGACCGACGGCAAGGTCGACGACATGGATATAATCCCTCATGCACGTTCCGTCCTTTGTTGGATAATCGTTGCCGAATATCGTAAGGCGCTCCCTTCTTCCGACGGCGACCTGTGAAATATACGGCATAAGATTATTCGGAATGCCACGCGGATCCTCGCCTATCCTGCCCGACGGATGAGCGCCGATCGGGTTGAAATATCTGAGAAGTATCACGGACAGCGAACTGTCCGCCCCGGCAGCGTCCTCAAATATCTGTTCCATCATCACTTTCGTCCATCCGTACGGATTCGTGCAGACACCCCTTTTCATCGTTTCAAGCAGGGGCATTTTGTTCTCCTTGCCGTATACGGTGGCGCTTGACGAAAAAATTATATTCTTCACACCCGCGTCGTTCATCGTCTCAAGAAGCGAGAGTGTCGTGTCGATATTGTTCCTGTAGTACATGACGGGCTTTTTTACCGACTCGCCGACAGCCTTGAGACCGGCAAAATGGATGACCGCGTCAATATTGTTCTCCCTGAAGACACGCGCGAGTTTTTCGTTATCTCTTATGTCAAGCTCGTAAAGACTCACTTTTTTCCCCGTTATCTCCTCTGTCCTGCGCACAGCCTCGGGAGAGCTGTTTGAAAAATTATCGGCTATCACTACGCCGTATCCCGCGTTCAGCAGCTCGACCGCTGTGTGCGAACCTATGAATCCGGCTCCGCCCGCAAGTAAAATATCAGCCATAAATACTCCTTCTGTTTTTCATAACTCATTTTTTATTCAAAGCTCAACGCCGTTCTTCCTCAGAAGGCAGCGTGCCGCATCGATGGAATCCTCACCCGTTTTGTTCTTGACAGGGGCAAATTCTTTTTCGCGCTCGACCTCATACGCCAGACAGCTGTCCTGAAGCCGGACCATATCCAGAGCGAGCGTTTCGAATTTATACGCATTCGGCTTTTCGGGCTCTATGACAGCGCCGTTTCTGTCCGTATGCTTTACCTGCTTGAAAACTCTGTGCAGAGGCAAGTTCACTCCGCGCGTTCTGTCAAGCGCGTCGACTCTGAAAAGATAGTTGAGCGTCACTCCGTAATTATACGCAAGACTGCCGTCGGATCTGCGAAGCGTGCGCATCTCCTCGGTCATCTCATAATATTCGGCTATGGACGGCTTCCCGTCCTCAAGGCAAAGCACGCCGACTTTCTCCTCGGGACCCGCCTTGGCCACGACTTTCGCGCCGGACGCTTTTCCCGAATCAATGACTGCGCCGATAAAACAGGGATCCGCTATGCGCTGGAGAACATTGTCCACGGAAAAGACATTGAGCCATTCTATCCCTTTTTTATGGACGATATCGACTATGCCCGTGTTTACCATCGACTGATACCAGCCGCCGTTGCCGTTCGGCGCGGTCAGCATCATCCCGTCCGGTGAGATCATGAGCTTTCCGTCCGGACCGACCACGGGCAGCTGCTCCTGCCTGAAAAAGAGGACGCTGCCGGCGTCGTAGCCGAAATATCCGTGATCTTTGAGAAATCCGGCTGTTTCTTCATAATTGTCCTCACTTGTCATTATAAAAAGCGGTACCCACGCGCCGCACTCTCTCACGACATCGAGAAGGTTGTTGATAAGGCACTGGAAAATAAAAAGCTCTCTGCTTACGCCGATATTGAACATTCCTTTCGGACGGTCAAAGCCGAGGCGGCTTCCCTGACCTCCCGCAAGCATCACGGCGCCGACTTTGCCGCTTTGTACCGCCTGCTTTCCGATCTCAAGATATTTTTCTTTTTGCTTTTCTGTCTCATCGGTAGTCATAGCTTCGAGAGGAGAGAAAGCTCCCCTTGGTGCACCGCTGCCGCTGATATCCAGAACGGAGAGATCCGACTGCGCGATCTGCTTTTCTATCGCTCTCTGCTTTTCTTCATTCAGACTTTCTATGTACGATATGAACTCATCCTGTCCGTAACCGAGCAGTTTATCCTTTATTCCCTTATTCATGACTTTCCCTTTCCAAGGCGCGGTACCCTGCTTCTTTGCGAAATCGCTTTACACAAAGCTGAAAACGGACACCGGCTCCGCTCACTGCAAAATTCGCCCTCTCTTTATCCGCGGTTTGCGTATTTTCTGTATCTGTTGTATCTGTGAGCGGCCACGGATAAAAAGACATCTGGTTGGAGTAGCTGGATTCGAACCAGCGGGATGACAGAGTCAAAGTCTGTTGCCTTACCACTTGGCTATACCCCAGTATCGAAACGAGAGATCTTATCATATATTTGTATAGATATTATAGCAAAATATCGCATAAAAATCAACGGTGTCAAAATAATTTTATTTTTAAACAAAATATCGAAAAATTCACAAAAAAGCGGGATAAAAAACGAGATAAAGAGAGAAATCGAGAAATAAAGAGAGAAACAGCGAGATTTAAAGATATAAATTAAAAAAATCCGGTTTCAGCTCTTGACAAACGAAGAAGCACCGTGTATAATAAAACTTGCGCTGTCAGGAAAGGCAGGATATATCTGCAGATCTGTCTTATCCGGATTGTCCGGAATATCAAGGCGGATCTTCAGATATGTCCCGACTCCTGACCGGAATTAAAAGATTGGAGGAATCAGATATGTCAACGACACTTGCAAAGCCCAAGGAAGTGACCCGCAAGTGGTACATCCTTGACGCCGAAGGCGAACCTCTCGGCCGTGTTGCCGCAAAAGCGGCACATATCCTCAGAGGCAAACACAAGCCCATCTACACACCGAATGTGGATTGCGGCGACTATGTGATCATCATCAACTGCGCGAAAGCCGTTCTCACAGGAAAAAAACTCGACAACAAATATTATTACTGGCACACAGGCTGGATCGGAGGCCTCAAAAAAGTCTCATACAGAGAACTTATGGAAAAACAGCCGGAAAAAGCCATGATGATAGCAGTAAACGGTATGCTCCCGAACAATACGCTCGGAAGGGCTCAGCTGAAAAGACTGAGAACGTACAAAGACGAAAATCATAACAACGCGGCTCAGAAGCCCGAAGCTTATGAGCTGTAAAAGGGGAGGTGTTTTAAGGAATGTATGAATCGAAAGTAAAATATTATTACGGAACAGGCAGAAGAAAGCACTCCGTAGCAAGAGTAAGACTTTATCCCGGTACGGGAAACGTCACGATAAACGGAAGAGATATCGATGACTATTTCGGACTCGAAACGCTTAAGCTCATCGTCCGCCAGCCGCTCAACCTTACGGAAACGGTCGACAAGCTCGATATAATCTGCACCGTAAAAGGCGGCGGCGTCACAGGTCAGGCCGGCGCTATAAGACACGGTGTGTCGCGGGCTCTTCTCGAATACGATCCCGCTCTGCGCCCCGTTCTCAAAAAGGCGGGTATGCTCACGCGTGACCCACGAATGAAGGAGAGAAAGAAGTACGGTCTCAAAGCCGCGCGTAAAGCTCCGCAGTTTTCAAAACGTTAACGGATTTTTTTCAATATTTCAATATTGCAGATACCCCGGAGATCCGGAAAGATCTCCGGGGTTTTTTGCCGCAGATTTATGATTTTACACGGATTTTACAGAACCGCGGTATCGGATTTGACACAAGTACGGTAAAATATCCTCGGATAATCTCTGAAAGGGCTGATAATATGGATATTTTCGATGTACTGACGCTCGTCGGAGGGCTGAGCCTGTTTCTGTTCGGCATGAACATAATGGGACAGGCTCTTGAGCGGCGCGCCGGAAGCAGTCTCCGCTCACTGCTCGGAAAACTCACGACAAACCGTATCGCCGGACTGCTCACGGGACTCGGCATAACGGCTGTGATACAGAGCTCCTCCGCCACCACGGTCATGGTCGTCGGCTTTGTCAATTCGGGTCTTATGACACTGAAACAGGCGATAAACGTCATCATGGGGGCTAATATCGGAACAACGGTCACGGCGTGGATCCTGAGCCTTGCCGGTATCGAAAGCGATAATCTTTTCGTAAGCCTGCTCAAGCCGTCCTCATTCTCTCCGGTCATCGCGCTTATCGGTATAATCTTTTATATGTTCACCAAAAATGACAAAAAGAAAGACACCGGTCTTATACTTCTCGGCTTTTCGACACTGATGTACGGCATGGACACGATGTCGGGCGCCGTATCGGGACTTCGCGACGTACCCGAATTTCAGGATCTTTTCCTGCTGTTTGAAAATCCTCTCCTCGGAGTGCTTGCGGGAGCGCTCCTCACCGCGGTCATTCAGTCAAGCTCCGCGTCGGTCGGTATCCTTCAGGCGCTTGCCGCGACGGGTCGCGCCACTTACGGTGCGGCTGTCCCCATAATAATGGGACAGAATATCGGCACCTGCGTAACGGCGCTGATCTCGTCGGCGGGCGCGAATAAAAACGCAAAAAGAGCCGCTCTTGTACACCTATCTTTCAACGTGATAGGCACGGCCGTCTGGATCACGGTATTTATGCTTGTAAAATATATCCTCTCGCCCGGTATTCTCGATATGCCGGCGTCGCCTTTCGGTATCGCCGTCATTCACTCGGTATTCAATATACTCTGTACGGCGCTTATGCTCCCGATGGCGGGACTTCTGGAAAAACTCGTGACAAAGCTGATACCCGACGCCAAAAAACCCGAAAGCGAAGAACTGCTCGATGAAAGGCTTCTTATGACGCCGTCCATAGCGATAGAGCGCTGCCGCGAAGTCGCCGCCGATATGGCGGAAGTCTCGGTGGACGCCCTGAAAGACGGTATCCGCTCGGTATCGGAATATTCGCCCGCTCTCGCGGACTCGATCCGCGATAAGGAGGAACAGGCCGACCGCTACGAGGATGTGCTCGGAACATACCTTGTACAGCTGAGCTCACGCCGTATAAGTGAGGCCGACAGCGCCGAGGCGGCAAAGCTTCTGAAGATGATCGGGGACTTTGAACGTATATCGGATCACGCCGTAAATATCCTCGAATCGGCGGAGGAGATGAGGGATAAGAAACTTTCTTTCTCAGCCGGGGCTGTCTCGGGGCTGAATGTGATATTCGCGGCGGTCAATGAAATACTCGATCTGTCGCTGAAGGCGTTCCTTGACAGCGATCTTGAGAGTGCCGCTCTCGTGGAGCCTCTCGAACAGGTCATCGACGGACTCAAGGAGCAGCTTCGCACGGATCATATCAAACGTATGCAGCACGGCGACTGCACCATCGAAGTCGGTTTCGTGTGGGCGGATCTGCTCACGAATCTTGAAAGGACGTCCGACCATTGCTCGAACATCGCCGGGTGTGTCATCGATATGGCGCAGAACAACATGAACCTGCATGAATCACTGCGCGCCGTAAGATACGGAGACGAAATATTCCGCCGTAATTTCAGCAAATATGAAAAGAAATACTCTCTGGCGGGATCGTGAAGAAATGCCTCGCGCCGGAAACTCAGGTTGAAGGCGCTGTTTCGCCCTGTGCGTCTCCTCCGCTGTCCGGGATATCCTCTTTCGGAAGCTTTCTGAAAAATATCAGCCCGAACACGATCGCGACGG
>CAYPXB010000001.1:23808-37334 GCA_964414745.1 uncultured Alistipes sp.
GCGACGGAAAAGGCGAAAAACGCTATGCGGTTCACTATGCTCATGGCGGCAACGGCGGCGTCACCGTAAACGGCACAGTACGAATTGAGCATGACTGTCGTGATACTGTTGAGCGCCTGCCTTAAAAGGCTCGGAAAGCCCGTCGCCGCTATATCCGCGAGCATTTTCGTATCGCCCAGTTTCAGAAACCCGG
This sequence comes from uncultured Alistipes sp., assembly GCA_964414745.1. Classification (GTDB taxonomy): domain Bacteria; phylum Bacillota; class Clostridia; order Oscillospirales; family Ruminococcaceae; genus Ruminococcus. Next base: position 24,002 of record CAYPXB010000001.1, read on the forward strand.
GGCTCAGCCTGCTCTCGGTCCTGCCGCTCAGAAACATACCCAGAAGTATGCACCAGCTTATTACCTGACTTATCGCCGTCGAAAGCCCCGCGCCGCTTATTCCCATATCAAGGACGAACATAAAAAGCGGATCGCCGGCTATATTTAGGACGGCTCCCGTCATAAGACCTATCATGCCGAGCGCCGCTCTTCCCTCGTATCTGAGGATATTGTTGAGCGTAAGACTTGATGTCATGAACGGCGCCGCCGCGAGTATGAAAGAAATATACTTTTTCGCGTACGGGGCTATCGTCGATGTGCTTCCGAGAACAAGAACGATATCGTCAAGGTATATAAAGCCGAATACGGCTATACAGATGCCGCAGATAAACGATGCCGCGAATCCGAGTGACGCGTGGCAGGACGCGCTTTTTACGTCTTTCTGCGCAAGTTTGCGGGAGATTATGCTTCCCGAGCCCTGTCCGAACATAAACCCGAAAGCCTGTATGACCGCCATGAATCCGAACACGACGCCGACAGCTCCGCTCGCGCTCGTTCCGAGCCGTCCGACGAAAGCAGTGTCGGCAAGGTTGTATATATTCGTGACGAGCATTGATATTATCGTCGGGACAGAGAGCGTCAGTATCAGCTTCTGCACCGGCGTTCCGGTCATTTTTTCGTACTGTGTCATTTTTCCTTTCCTTTAACTTATCCGCGTATTTTCAATACCTGTCTGATTATACCACAAAAACGCGATTTTTGCAAGAAAACGCCTCCTCCCGGAAATCACGGGAAGAGGCGCTGATAATTTTTTTGTTATGTTCTTATTTTCCCTCTGCCTTTGCTTTCTTTTCTTTCTTTTCCTTCTTCTCGCCCGAACCGCCGAACGATCCCTCAAGGAACTTGTAAGCCAGAGCCGCGAGAGCCGCACCGGCAAACGGTCCTACGATGAATACCCACAGGCATGAGAGCGCGTCGCTGTTGCCGTTTACCAAAGCGTTGACAACGGCGGGTCCGAAACTTCTCGCGGGATTTACCGATGTTCCAGTAAGACCTATTCCGAAGATGTGAACGAGCGTCAGTGTAAGACCGATGATAAGTCCGCCGAAAGATCCGTGATTTGCCTTCTTCGACGTAACACCGAGTATCGTGAGAACGAAGATGAACGTGAGGATGATCTCGACTACGAGTCCCGCAACGGCGCTTCCGTTTACACCGGCAAGTCCGTTCGTTCCGTAGCCGCCCGTCTTGTCCTCAACACCGCCGAGATTGAATATGAGGGCGAGTAATCCCGAACCGGCAAACGCGCCTATGCACTGGGATATAACGTATCCCACAAAATCGCCTATGCTCATTCCTCCGCTCAGCAGGACTCCGAGTGATACCGCGGGGTTTATGTGGCATCCCGATATATTTCCCACGCAGTACGCCATTCCGACTATCACAAGTCCGAAAGCGAGCGCGGTGAGTATATATCCTCCGCCGTTTTCCGCGTCACATCCCACGAGCATTGCCGTGCCGCAGCCGAGAAGGACGAGCACCATGGTGCCTATCATTTCGGCAACGTATTTTCTGATCGATTCCATTGTTTATTCCTCCTCTGAAATTAAAATATATAATAATTTTTATTATAATTGTATACTATCACAAAAATCCGGCTCTGTCAACCTTTAAACCGATATATTATCATTTTATTTTCTGAATAAATCCAGTCCGTGCACAAAATCACTTTATTTTTTAATTTTAATTTATTTATAATATTTTTATATTTTGATAATATTCTGCTAATAAAATATCCGCCTCCGTGTGCTAATATTTATTTATTGTATTGTATCCCCGGCTTCGGGGAATAATAACAAGGAGGAAAACCGGATAATGAAAACAAAATTAAAGACAAGGCAGCTTGTACTTGCGGGACTGCTGACGGCGATACTGATAATTTTCTCGTTTACGCCGATCGGCACCATTCCGTTCGGACCGCTGTCTATAACACTGAATATCATACCGATTGCAATAGCCGCCATATCCCTCGGTCCCGCGGGCGGAGCTGTCATAGGGGCGATATTCGGCATCCTGAGCTATCTTCAGTGTTTCGGCATAGGCGTTCCGAGCCCTATGGGCGCCGTACTCGTTGACTTGAACCCGTTTTTTGCCTTCATAGTCGCATTCGTCCCCCGCGTCCTCGACGGTCTTTTCGTGGGGCTGATATTCAGACTGATGGCGAAGATACAGAATATGAGGGTATATCATATCCTGTCGGGCACGGTCGGCGCGCTCTTCGCGGTCGCGCTGTTTATGTCGGTGATGCTGCTGCTGTTTTACGACACAAGCGGAGAAATGAGTATGTCGCCCGGGATGTATTCACTTGTGACGTCGGGGGGACTTATGGTCTATATATGCGTTTTTGTCGCGATACTCGGCTTTATCGCGGGGTATCTGTTCGCTTCCGGCAAAAAACTCTCGCGCGTCGGGGTCGCCTGCTCGGCGGCGGGCTTTTGCGCCGCTCTTTTCAACACGGTGATGTTTATGTCGGCGCTCGTGCTTCTGTACGGCAACACCGTATATCTCCGGGAACTTATGAACGGCAGGAACGTCTTTATCTTCATCGCAAGTTTTGTGGGAATAAACGCGCTGTTTGAAATGGTCGTTTCCACCGTTGTGACGGGCGCTGTCGGCGGCGCTCTCAACAGAGCGAAACTTTTAAATTCATTCAATGCCGTAAAACAGGAGAAAAAAGAGGAGGCGCAGTCATGATACTCGCGGTAGATATCGGAAATTCAAACATAGTTCTGGGATGTTTTGAGGGCGACAGGATAAAATTTTCCGAAAGGCTCTCCACAGACAGGAGCGCCACGGAGCTTGAGTATCTCGTGCTTATCAGAACGATACTCGAACTGAATGGCACAGACGCCCCGGACATACAGGGCGGCATAATATCATCCGTCGTGCCTTCCGTAACTCAGACGGTAAAAGACGCCATTATCCGTCTTACCGGAAAGCAGGTCATGACTGTCGGACCGGGTATGAAAACAGGGCTCAGGATAATGCTCGACGATCCAGCGCAGCTCGGCAGTGACTGTGTGGCAGGCGCCGTCGCGGCGGTGAACGAATATCCCTGTCCGCTCATAATCATAGATATGGGCACGGCGACAACGGTATCCGTCATCGACGGCGGAAAGAATTTTCTGGGCGGTATGATAATCCCCGGGCTGAAAGTTTCGCTTGACTCTCTCATAAGCGGAACGTCCCAGCTTCCGCGTATAAGCCTTGACCCTCCCAAAAAGCTTATCGGCTCAAACACGATCGACTGCATGAAGAGCGGTATAATATACGGAACGGTATCGACTGTCGACGGTATGATCGAGCGCATAGAAGAAGATCTCGGAGCGCACTGCACGACTGTTTCGACGGGAGGTCTCGCGAGCCGGATAATCCCCTACTGCAAGCACGATATAATCATAGACGATCAGCTGCTGCTCAAAGGTCTGATGATCATCTACAACAAGAACAGAACGTGACGGGATACGGAAAGGGACACCCCAAAAAGCGGGGTGTCCCTTGTTTTTTCATACATCGATCTCATTTATCGCGCCGGCTATCTCGTTGTAGACCGATTCCGTCTTTTCAAAATACGGCGTGATATTGTCCGTTTCCTTGTTTCTGAGCGCCTCCGTGAGCGCGCTGCTCGATTCGTACAGCCTTGTGAATCCGAGGTTCTGGCAGACACCCTTCAGCGTATGCGCCGCGCGGAAAGCCTCATCGGAATCGCCCGAGTTCAGGGCTCTTTTCAGAGTTCTGAAACTGGGGTCGTCAAGAAACTTGAAAACAAACTTTTTCATGATGCGCTCATTCATCAGCCTTGAAAGAACGCCTTCGTAATCCCCTCCGGTCTTTTCATAAAATTCCTTCATATCCATACTTATCCGGCTCCTTTCATAACGCTGATCTCAATTTCTTTCGCGGGTCCCGTGTCGACTGATTTTCCGATCGCCCCGGTATACTCAACATTTTCATACATCGACCAAAGCGTTCTCATTGTCGTCGATACACGGCGCATACCGTCCTTTGTGCGGATATCGCACTCATACGTCACCTCGGGATCATCGGGAGTCGCCTCCCTCAGCAGACCCGATATATTTTTAAGATCGTCCTCCGGTATGACCGCAAGCAGGCTTTCATTCGAGAGCGGATCCATTATACACTCGGGTATTCCGAGCTTTTCCGCGCTTCCCGGGTTCAGTGTCACCATCGGCGGATCTACGGTGTACTCGAACAGGATATCCTCGGCGAGCGAGGAGAAAAATTTGTTCTTTATCCTTTCATGCTCCAGCATATAAAGGATATGCTCCGACGAGGAGAGCTCATCATACATATGCACCTGCGCCGCCGCGCTCTGGACCTCGTTCCGCTCCTCGGCGGGCGAGTCTTTGACATTTCTGATGGTATCCGAGGCCTCCTCAAGACATTGAAGCAGAACGGGGTTGAATGTTCCGCACGCGCCGTTCATTATCATATCAACGGCCTTTTCGTGGGAGTACGCTTTTTTGTAGACACGCTCACTCGTCAGCGCGTCATACACATCCGCAAGCGCAACGACCTGAGCCGAGATCGGTATCTCGTCGCCTTTCAGACCGTCGGGATATCCTCTGCCGTCATACCTCTCGTGGTGCCAGCGGCATATCTCATAGGCGGTCTTGACAAGCGGCTCATCGGTGTAGCCGAGGTCGCTGAGCATTTCTGCTCCCGCCATCGAGTGTTTCTTCATTATCTCAAATTCCTCTCTCGTAAGCCTTCCGGGCTTGTTGAGGATCTCGTCGGGTACCGATATCTTTCCTATATCATGGAGCGCCGAGGCGTTTCTTATCGTCGTTATCTCAAAGTTCGAGAGTTTATATTTGTCGCTTATCCTGACAAGCGTGTTCAGAAGGATATCCGTATAGCTCTTGACGTGAAGGATATGAAGTCCGCTCTCGCCGTTCCGGAATTCCACGATATGGCTGAGTATGCTTATCATAAGATTGTTGTTCTTTTCCTTCTCGTATATCTGGTCGGCGGCAAGTTCCGCCACGGATTTGTATTTCGTGTAGAGCCTTATCGTGTTCACGACCCTGCGTCGCACTATCACCGCGTCAAACGGACGGCTTATGAAATCGGTGACACCGAGTTCATACGTGCGGTGGATCGACGCCGGCGAGCTCTCCGAGGAGATCATTATAACAGGAACGTCTTTTATCCACTGTCTGCTGTTCATTACCGAGAGGACCTCGTATCCGTCCATCTTCGGCATGACTATATCAAGCAGCATGAGCGATATATCGACAAGATCCCTCTGAAGGACGGTGATCGCCTCCATTCCGTCCGCCGCCTCTATTATATCATATTCGTCTCCGAGCATCTCGGAGAGTATGGTGCGGTTCATCTCCGAATCGTCGACGATAAGTATCTTCTGCCTTTTTTTATTCTTCCCCATTCTCTTTTAAAGCCTTTCTTTCCTGCTTTTTGCGAAATTTATATATCAAAGCCGTGATACCGGCACGATAAGCTTGCAGATATTATACCACAAAGCGGAATTTTTGTCAAACAAAAAACTTTCCGAAGCCGGTTCAGCCTTTCATATAACCGCGTATCTCCCTCTCAACAGCCCTTACTTCTGCGAGCAGTTCCGACGCGGGCACGCGTCTTGCGCCGTTTCCGAGGATTATCACCTGTTCAAGGCCGTCCGATGTGGCGACACGGACTCTGTGATCTTTCGACAGATCGTGCGTGACACGCTCTATATATGAATCCGCCGTTTCGGACTCGCGCGTGTAGACAATGTTTATGTTGCAGTATCTCTCGACATCGCGGTCGTGCCCCTTTACTTTATAGGCATCAAACACGAGTATCACCTCGCACTGTCTGAACGCGCGGTAGCTGCACAGAATATCGCTCAGCCTGCCGCGCGCAAGATCAAGGCTTTTTTCCGCAAGCTTTCTGAGATCGTCCCACGCGAAGATAATATTATAGCCGTCAACGAGAAGATATTCCGGACCGCTGTATCCGGGAAGTCTGACTTTTCTGTACGCCTCGCTCATATCCTCGATCTCACGGCGGAACGCCTTCCGCGGGTCACGCTCTATCCTCCCGTACGTGCGCTCGAATATTTTCATAAGCTCCTCGTCGCTGTCGCCGTCTCCGCGTGACGTACCGGCTCCGCCCTGCTTCACGGCGCCGGGGCCGATCTCCTCTCCGAAACTGTCCGCGCGGGAAAAATACGACGGCAGGTGCATATATTCCGGCACCTTGTCCCACCGCACAATGACTCCGGCTCCGTGAGAGCAGAAGACCGAGTCAGCCGTATTTTCAAGGTCGCTGTCACAGTCATACCCGATCTTTTTGATAACGCTCTCCGCGTTGTGGCACTCGCGGTATCCGGCGGGGGTAAGCGCTATTGTTCCTCTTCCGCCCGTATAGGAGCTTATTTCCTTCGGGTAGCCGTTTATCTCCGAAACGGGCGCGTATCCGTTCAGGACGGTCATTCCCCCCGCGCTGCGCGGAAGATCATACGTGCCGCACATATTCTTAAGATCCGTCATCGCTCTGCCCGTGCATTCGTCGGGTACCTCCAGCGTGAACGCGCAGTACGGTTCGAGGAGGACGCTCTTTGCGCTGCGCAGCCCCTGCCGGACAGCACGGCAGACAGCCTGTCTGAAATCGCCGCCTTCGGTGTGCTTTTCGTGGGACTTTCCCGAAACAAGCGATATTTTCATATCGGTGACGGGCGACCCCGTGAGCACGCCGATATGCGTTTTCTCCTCAAGATGTGTCAGAACAAGCCGGCGGTAGTTACGGTCAAGACCATCGTCGCCGCACCGCAGGGCAAACTGCAGACCGCTTCCGCGTTCAAGCGGTTCAAGCAGAAGGTGCACCTCCGCGTAGTGGCGAAGCGGCTCATAGTGACCCACCCCCTCGACAGGTTCGGCTATCGTCTCCCTGTAGGCGACGCTGCCGTTTTCAAACGCGACGTCATAGCCGAATCTTTCTCTGATTATCTTCGTGAGCACCTCCGCCTGAACATCGCCCATGATACCGAGATCTATCCCGCGGTCACGCGCGTTCCAGGTCACATGAAGCTGGGGATCCTCACTGCCGAGTATCTTCATATCGTCAAGCACTTTATATATATCCGCGCCCTCCGGTACCCTGAGCCTGTAATACATCACCGGTTCGAGAACAGCAGGGTCGCAGTCTTTTTCGCTCCCGAGACCGAGTCCGGGATATGTCGCGGAAAGTCCCGTCACGGCACATATCTCGCCGGCGACGGCTGTCTGCGCGCTCTTGTATTTTTCCCCGGAATAAAACCGCAGATCCGTAACTTTTTCCGTGAGTTTCTCCCCGCCCGCCGCCGTATATGCGATCTCGTCACGCAGATCCAGTTTTCCCGAACATACCTTCATAAAAGTAAGACGTGCGCCTCTTGTGTCAACGGATATTTTATACACTTTCGCGCCGAAAGAACTTTCGCTCCTTACGGGCTCGGTCAGATACCTGTCAAGCACATTCAGAAATTCCTCAACGCCCCTGTTTCTGAGCGCAGAGCCGAAACAGCACGGGAAAATACGCCTTTTCGCGATCTCGCCCGCTATATCGGCGTCTGTTATCTCCTCTCCGCCGAGATATTTTTCCATGATAAGATCACTGCTCATCGAGCAGTTTTCGGCAAGTTCTCCGCCCCCGCGGGAAAAATCCGTGCATGACGTCGACAGCTTTTCCCTCAGCCCGCGCATTACCGAATCGGCACCGGCGCCCGGCAGATCCGTTTTGTTTACGAAGATAAAGACGGGTATATCATATTTTTCAAGAAGTTTCCATATCGTCAGTGTGTGGCTCTGGACGCCCTCGGAAGCGCTTATTACGACGACCGCGTAGTCGAGGACACGCAGCGTCCTCTCCGTTTCGGCGGAAAAATCCGCGTGGCCGGGTGTGTCAAGCAGGGATATCCGTTTGTCGCCAAGGTCAAACGACGCCTGATGCGTGAAAACGGTGATGCCTTTCTCACGCTCAATATTACCTGTGTCAAGCCATGAATCCCCGTTGTCGACTCTCCCTTTTTTCCTTATCCCGCCCGTGAGGAAAAGCATGGCCTCCGAGAGGGTCGTTTTCCCCGCGTCGGCGTGGGCTGTCATGCCAAGCGTTATATGTTTCATACTATCATACCATTCTCTTTATTACACGATCATATTATATTCGGATCTGTTTATTTCGGACTATGTGACAATTATACCATACGGCGCCCTTTTTTACAAGCGGCAACGGGTACAAAAAACCGTCTGCCCGCGGAAGGGCAAACGGTCTTATTTTTCTGCCTGATATGATAAAAGCCGGCTCAGGACTTTTCCTATGTCATCATTTATGCAGACAGATCTGTCCGCGATCTCTCCGGGACAGTACGCCTCACCTTTGTTCACACAGGCATAGAAAGCCTTCGGAAATTCGGCTGTCATCCGCCAGAAGGGATATTTTATTATGCCCGGCGTATTATACCCGACGCCGAGTTCAAGAAAAAGTATCCTGCCGTTTTTCCGTGTCCCGATAAAATCCTCATAACGGCGCGCCGCGCTGTAAAACCCGTCGTCCTCCGCGAATCTGTCGTCGGAGCGGAGATTTACCGTCATCGGTCTGCCGCAGTGCGGACAGACGGGCAGAAGCTGTGACGGAATACGCATATCCTTCTGTTTATCCGTCATCTGTCTTATGATCTCCTCGTTGTCGAATGTCTCCGGGCGGCAGGGCTTCGAGCACTGAAAAAGACCGTAGTCGCCCTGCGTATAGAAAAGCCGTTTTTTATCAATGCCGGCTTTCTGAAAGCAGTGGTCGACGTTCGTCGTGATGACAAAGTAGTCCTTTTTTCCGACAAGACGCAAAACGTCATTATAGACAGGCTTCGGTGCGTCCGTATAGCGGTTTATGAAAATATACCTGCTCCAGTACGCCCAGAACTCCTCCGGCGTGTCATAGGGATAAAATCCCCCGGTGTACATATCATGAAAGCCGTACTTTCCGGCAAAGTCGGAAAAATATCTGTCAAAGCGCTCTCCGCCGTAATCAAACCCTGCCGACACGGAAAGCCCGGCTCCCGCTCCGACAGCAACGGAATCCGCTTCGCAGAAAGCGTCATAAAGCCTCCCGATATCATCGCTGCCTTTCATTCGCCGCTCTCCAGAAGTCCACGGTAGATCTCAAGATCCGGATCCTTGAACACATTGAAGATCACCCGTTTTACAGTTGTTTCCCCGCTCAGAAAATCCTTCACGGTTTCCACGGCGATCTCTGCCGCCTTTTCGTTCGGGAAATGGAACACTCCCGTCGATATACAGCAGAACGCGATACTGCGGCAGCCGTTTTCCGCCGCAAGTTCCAGACACGAGCGGTAGCACGAGGCAAGTTCCTCGCAGTCGCTTTTTGTCGGGCCGCGTCCGACTATCGGTCCCACGGTATGAATTACATACTTGCTCGGCAGATTGAATGCCGGCGTTATCTTCGCGTGGCCTGTGGGCTCGCTGCAGCCCTGACGCTCCATTATTTCGTTGCACGCAAGGCGCAGCTGTATACCGCTTTTCGAGTGGATTATGTTGTCGATACACGAATGAAGCGGAGTAAAGCATCCGAGAAGACTGCTGTTCGCCGCGTTCACGATGGCGTCCGCGTTAAGCCGCGTGATGTCCCCCTGCCATATGACGATACGCCCGTCACCGGCGACGGGCGGAAGTTCATCGACGTCGACAATGCCCGCCGCGTCACGCTCCTCTCCGAGGTATTCGTCCTGTATCTTCAGAAATTCATCGCTTATCGGGCGCGGCGGCCGCAGGTTCATAAGGGCGCGGAGCAGTTTCTTCCGCCCCTGTACGTCATCAGGCATCCCGACCTGCCTGTAGCGGTCTTCTTCTCTGAGAAGTTCATTTATAAGATATACGCACTGCTCGTCATGTGTCATATCATCGTCCTCCTTCGGTGCGGGCGTTCTCCCGTCAGAGCCGTCAGTCAAAATATTTTGCGCTTCTGAAACTTATGGCTCCCGAGAATGCGTCGTATTCTATATCTTCACATTCCTTTTTTGTGACAAGGTACATATTTTTGTAAAAGACGGGAATGAATCTGTACTCGGAGAGTATTTTCTTCTCGGCAGCGGCGAATTTGTCAACCATAAGCGAAAAATCCGCGCTCTTTTTCAGATCGTCAAGAACTCCGTCATAACTGTCCGAAAGGCCGATGTGTTCATCCTTCACGGCATTTTCCAGAACGGATACGCCGCTGTTGTAAGTGCCCGTCACGGGGTACAGCGCGAACCGGTAGTCGCCTTCCTCAAGCCGCCGCTCAAAATCCTCCCGGGACACTTCCTCTATCCCGATATATACCCCGATCGTTTCCTGCCATCTCTCCGTGACGGCGTGAAGATATGACGTGTCGACGCTTTCCGCGGACACGAGTATCTTCAGCGAGTCGAGTGTTTCCGTATTGTGATCTCTCTTGACGGCATCCACGAGCGCGGCCGCCTCGCCCGAATCCCCCGCGCCGAGCCCCGTGTCGTCATAAAGCTCTCTGTAGCTTCTGCCGAGCAGTTTCACAGCCGGGGGTATTATCCCGTACGCCGGCCCGATATCGCCGCCTTGCCTTGTTTCGACCGCCTCGCGGTCAATGCTCAGCGCAAGGGCTTTCATCATATCCGTGTCGGAGCAGATCCCATCGGCGGGGTTCGCTATTATCCCGAGGGTAACACTTGTTTCGGGGTGTATGTCGTATTTCTTCTCGCTGTACGGGCTTATATCGGCGGCGGTAAGGCAGTCTGTCGCCTTGTCCCCGAACTTCGCCGCGATCGCGTCCTGCGTTTCCTCTATCGTAAAGCTCAGGAAAGAGGGATAAACCTTGTCATCGTCCCGGCTGTTCAGCGAATTCCGCTTCATATAGAGGATATTGTCCTTGCCGTACGGATCGAAGAACCACTGCCGTACAAAAAAAGCCCCGTTTGACATGACGGAATCGTCGTCAAGACCGTATCTGCCTTTCGTTGAATAAAAAAACTCCTCATTGCAGGGACAGGCGGCGTTTGTCGTAAGAAGTTTCATAAATTCCGCGGACGGGTATTCAAGCTCTATCTCGAGGGTGAAATCATCGGGCGCGGTGACACCGAGGCTTTCCGCGGGAGCGTTTCCGGCGGTTATATCCGCGCCGTTTTTTATACAGGAAAAGTCCGCGGCGTAGGGCGAGTGCATCTCCGGGTCGAGTATCCTCTGAAACGCGAACACATAATCCGGAGCCGTCACGGGGAACGACTCTCCCTCATCCTCCCTGTCGTTGCCGTTTCTGTCGATAAACCAGTAATTGTCTTTTCTGAGAATGAACGTGTAATAAAGTCCGTCGTCCGATATATAGTAGTTGCTCACGTTGCAATTTACGATATTTCCGTCCGCGTCGGTCTTCATCAGTCCGCTGTACAGGTTTGATATGACCGTTTCGGAAGAAGCGTCCCGCGCGAACTGCGGATCGAGACTTTCGGGATTTCCGAGCAGAGAGGCGTTGTACATCCGGCCGCTGCCGTCACCCCGGTCCGAATCATGGCTACACGCAACAAGTGCGGCAGAAATGACCGCCGCACAGAAAAGAGCAAAGATCTTTTTCAATTTCTTCTCCTGTCCTTTGTCCTTGAGATCATATTTTTCTTTCTCTCTGTTTTATACGCTTTCACTCACTGCGAGACCGTGACAGTCACTATGAATCCGTCGGAATTGTTTCCCGAAACGGTGTACGGCAGATTCGACGGCACAGGGACATCGGTCGTGCCGTTCTGGGTCGCCGGTACGTAATAGACCTGATATACGGACGATCCGCTCGTCACAGAAAGCGGCGCGCTCTGTGTGTATGATTTTATCTGCTCGGTATACTCCTCGAGGCAAAGCCCGTTCTGCTTCATATATACGGCGTGGGGAACACCGACATATCTGTAGGTGTATGTGCGTGACTCCTCGCCCGTGACAGAATCCTTTCCGCTCGGAAATCTTAGTATGAATCCGTACGACGCGGCGTTTTCGTCAAGCCACGCGTAAGAGCCTTCCGGCTTGTAATAGCCCGAACTTCCCGTGGGTGGGAATATGCCTATATCGAAACTTCTTCCGCTGTGATAGTCGGAATAGCCGCCCTGGAATCTGGAGTTGCCGTTGTTGTACTTGTCGTTCTGCGCCTCAAGTGTTCTGTATCCGCCGATTATGCGCAGATCCGTGTTGCCCGAAGCCGTCGCGTACGCCGCCATGAGAGCATTCAGCTGGGTAACGACATTCGCGTCAAGCGAGATGACAAGGTCGCTCGCGGCATAATATTCGTTTTTGTTGTCATATATCGTCACGAGTGATATGTCGTCTTCCTGGAACTTGTACGCGTTCAGGGTGTTTATCAGTACAAGGTCGCCGTTATATATCTTCGAGTATTCCATCTGCTGAGTAGTGTACTCCGGAGCCTGCTGCTGGGCGGCGGGAGCCTGCGTGGCGATAGCACCGGCGCTGTCGGTTACAGCCTGTCCGTCCGGCGTTGTCACGACAGCCGGCTTTTCTGTGGTCAGCTCGTCCACAAAAGTCGTCGACTGCGACTCGTCGCTGTTTTTGTTTTTCTTTGTGCATCCCTTGACGCACGATGTGAGCAAAAGTATCAGAACGACCAGGACGACCGCGACACAGATTATCCTGTCGTACCTGACACGGTATCTTTTACGCTTTCTTCTCCTGTTTCCGTTATTGCTGTTATCCATAAAAAGTCAACACTCCCAATTAAGTCAAGTAGATCCGAAGGGCTCTCCTTCCCGACTATTATAGCACAGTATCCCGTAAAAGTAAAGAGAAAACAAGCAAAAACTTTGTGCGGGCAAAACAATTTACCCTCCGGTCTTGATTTTGCGGCCCGCCCGTGTTATAATCAAAGTGCGGGGGAATGATACGAAAACCGCCGCGGAAAAATAAAAAAAGAGAGGTATGAAACTATGGATATCAGGGAAAAAATCGAAGAACTTGCGGAAAAGATCAAAAATGACGGTGATTTCGCGCGCGAATTCAGAAAAGATCCCGTCAGAGCCGTCGAGAACGTCATAGGTGTAGACCTGCCCGACGACAAGATAAGATCGATCGTCGACGGGATAAAGGCAAAGGCGGACATTGACAGCATAGGCGACGCTGTCGGGGGACTGTTCGGAAAAAAGTAAAGTAAATCGGAGGCAGAATACATGAAAAAGATAATTGCAGGCATACTGACCGCCGTAACGGCGCTCTCGGCATTGATATATCCGGCGCGCGTGAAGACAGACGACTTTTCTGTCACCGCCTCGGCGGCAGGC
>CAYPXB010000001.1:37434-48298 GCA_964414745.1 uncultured Alistipes sp.
ATATCCGGCGCGCGTGAAGACAGACGACTTTTCTGTCACCGCCTCGGCGGCAGGCACCGCCGTGACTTTGGGGGTAAACGGCACCGATGACTATGACGAGGCGTTCAAAGTCGTTGAGCTTGTAAACAAAGAGAGAAAAGCAAGAGGTCTGTCTACCCTGACTATGGACAAGGAGCTGATGGCCGCCGCGTTTCAGAGGGCGGCTGAAAACACCGTTCTGTACGATCACACGCGACCCGACGGCACGGGTTTTGAAACCGCCGTGTCCCGGGACTGGGGTGCTGTCGCCGAAAATATAGCGTACGGCTATCCCGACGCCGCGTCTGTGGTAAGCGGCTGGATGAACTCGGATGGCCACAGGGCGAATATCCTGACTTCCGTCTTCAGGAGCATCGGTGTGGGCTGCCGTGTCGCCGCCGACGGTACAAGATACTGGACTCAGATCTTCGACGACAACACTCCTTCGCCCGCGTCGGCAAGCGGTTCTAAGGCCGTAAAGCATGATATAAAGGTACTCGCGTCAAATCTTCACCTTGAGGGGGAAATAAAGGACAGCTCCTCGGGCGGAAAGCAGATAGTCATCACCCACAAAAACACCGATGTTCCTTCATATACCGTGATCGACAGCGGCAGTTTTGATTACAGCATAAGCGACCCGTCCGTCGCGGATATTGACGCTTCCGGCCGTGTGACTGTGAAAAGCGACGCGGGAGCCGTCATAACAGCCACACTGAAGTCAAACAAAGCCATACACTGCAGGATCGCGCTCGGACCGGCCGTCCTGCCCCCGTATACGGCGACTGTCGATCCGTTCAGTCTCGGCGACCCGAACGGCGACGCGGTGATAGACTCAAGCGACGCTTCCCTCATACTCAGCCATTACGCCGCCATATCAACGACCGGCAGGGATATTTTCGACGAAAGACAGCTGGCGGCGTCCGATGTCGATTCCGACGGCATTTCGGATTCTTATGACGCGTCCGTCATCCTGAGCTACTATTCATTCATCGCCACCGGAGGAGAAGCGGATCTTGAATTATTTATTGAAATGTTTTATATAACTGCTTGACAGAATTTATAAAATATGATAAAATAATTGCGAAGGCTATTTTTTCATACGAGGTGATCTATATGGGTTTTGGTTCAAAGTTTAAAGCCGGTAAATATTTTGATAAAACAATCGCTCCCAAGTGCGACTACTGCCAGTTCGGCAAACGTACAAAAGCGGGAAACAAGGTCCTGTGCGAAAAAAAGGGCTTGGTTGAGCCGGGATATTCTTGCGGAAAGTTTGTTTATTCCCCTCTCAAGAGGATACCCGTAAAACAGCTTAATTTCGTCGGAAGTCTCGCGGATGAGGATATCTATATCGAGTCGGCAGGCGATCGCGCAGAGCAGGAAGAATTGGAAAAAGAGGAAAAGGGTAACAAGAAAGCCGAAGAAAACGGAAAAGACGGCGCCGATGAGAACAAAGACGGCGACGTTTCCGAAAATGGCGAAAATGAGGAAGAAAAGTCCGAAGATACGGAGGATCCGGATGATTCCGAGGATCCCGATGATTCGGAAAATTCCTGACAGAGCCGAAAAGTTAAATCGCATAAAAATAAAGACCGGAGCCGGTTTTTACGGCTTCGGTTTTTTATCGGCATTTTATTTTATACTTTGCGTATATTATCTGTTATGTATATCCTCGGGGTACATATCATGGCGGCTGAGTCTCTCCCAGGCGACCTGCTCCCATTTTGTCCCGGGCATACCGTAGTTGCAGTACGGATCTATCGAGATCCCTCCGCGCGGAAGGAATTTTCCCCAGACCTCGATATATTTCGGTTTCATGAGCTTTATAAGGTCTTTCATTATGATGTTCACGCAGTCCTCATGA
Source organism: uncultured Alistipes sp. (assembly GCA_964414745.1). Lineage (GTDB taxonomy): Bacteria > Bacillota > Clostridia > Oscillospirales > Ruminococcaceae > Ruminococcus. The sequence goes on from CAYPXB010000001.1 coordinate 39,314, forward strand.
AAATCGCCGTGATTCCTGAACCCGAAAAGATAAAGCTTCAGTGACTTGCTCTCGACCATGACCTCGCCGGGAACATAAGATATGTATATCGACGCGAAATCGGGCTGTCCCGTTATGGGACACAGACTCGTGAACTCCGGACAGTTGAATTTGACAAAGTAGTCATTTTCGGGGTGCTTGTTGGGAAACGTTTCCAGTACGCCCGGATCGTAATCCGCGGGATACTCGGTCTTTTCGCCACCGAGCAGCGTTATTCCGTCTCTCTCGCTCTCATTTCGCATAATATCCTATCTCCCTTCCGCCACAGGGTCTGTGACACCGTTTGCCCTGAAAGCGGACTCTCTGTCGCGGCACGTGCCGCATACGCCGCACGGTTTTTCTCCGCCCTCGTAACAGCTCCACGTAAGCTCATAGGGTACGCCGAGCTCAAGACCTTTTTTCACGACAGCGGCTTTCGTCATACCGACAAACGGGGCTTTTATCCGGACTTTCTCTCCGCTCCCGAGAAAAACGGCCTTTCCCATAGCTTCATTGAAAGCGGCACTGCAGTCGGGATAGGCGTTTCCCGCGGAGTCGTCGCCGTGAATGCCGTAAAAGACCACATCGCACCCGTTTGTTATGGCGATACTCGCCGCCGACGCCAGAAACAGCCCGTTTCTGAACGGCACATAAGTCGAAACGGGACCGCCGTCTGTTTTTTTAAGCTGATCGCTGTAGCTCTCCTTCGGTATATCTTCCGCGGACGACTCAAGGAGCGAACAGCCGGATCCCTCGAATATAACGGAAAGATCGAGCTTTTTCAGGGCGACTTTATAATAAGCCGCTATCTTTTCGGCTGCCTCGATCTCTTTTTTGTGCTTCTGACCGTACGTGACGGAAAGAGCGGTGACGTCCGCGGCACCGTATTCTTTCACTGCCATGGCAAGACAGGTCGTGCTGTCGACACCTCCGCTGAAAAGGACAAGCGCTTTCATTTATATCACCTCAGTCAAGCAGATGTTTAAGGTCGGGATCTGTCCTGAACTTTCCGTGCCACGTTTTCGTGACGGTCCTTGCCGATTCGTTTTTTATCCCTCTCGCCGTCATACAGCTGTGACTTCCCGTTATGACGACACCGACATCGGGCGTTCCCGCAGCCTCGCAGATTATCGCGGCAATATCATTTCCGAGGCGTTCCTGAAGCTGAAGCCGCCGCGCCGCCATATCGCAGATACGCGCGATCTTGCTCAGCCCGAGCACTCTGCCCCTCGGTATGTACGCGACATCGACCCTCATATCGTACATGAGCGCGAGATGATGTTCGCAATAGCTGAACACCGTTATATCTTTCATGACAACGGCCGAATCCATTCCCTCAGCCGAATTTTCAAACGTCTTGCCGAACATCTGCGCTATATCGTGGTTTGACAGCCCGACGCCCCTGAAAGCCTCCTCTATCATCTCGGCGGCACGGCGCGGCGTTTCCCTGAGCCCTTCCCTCTCGGGATCCTCGCCTATTGCCTCAAGTATCCCCTTTATATGATACTCTATCGCCTTTGTGTCCATTACTCTATACTCCTCTTCTGCCGGGATCCCAGATATATTTGTGAAGCTGAAGCTGAAGCCGCACGCCGTTCATGGCGCGGCTTTTCATAAACTCAACCATATCCGCCGGATCGATCGCCCCGTAAACGGGACTTAAATATACGTTGCATCGCTCTGTCAGCGAATATTCTTCCGTTATCACCGCGGCCCGCTCAAGATCCTCCGTACTTCCTGTCACGAACTTTACCGTGTCTTTCCGGCAAAGCACGGAAAAATTTCCGGTCATCATATATTTCTCCATACCGCTTGAGGGAAGCTTATAGTCCATCGTGATGACGGGGCGGTATTTTCCGGCCGCGAGCTTTGCGACCGAAACGGCTCCGTTTGTCTCGATCTCGACGCTGTGACCCCCGGCGCCGAGCAGCTGTACAAGCGCTGATATATCTTTCTGCAAAAGCGGTTCTCCGCCCGTGAGCGTCACGTTGCGGATCCCGCTCCTGTCGGCATATCCGGCAAGCTCGCGCGCGCTTGTCATCACCGTGGGCGCACTATCGGAATTTGCCCATGCCGTATCGCAGTAGGAGCAGCGCAGGTTACAGCCCCTGAACCTTATAAAGACCGCAAGTTCTCCCGCTCTCGTCCCCTCACCGTTTATGCTGATAAACTTCTCGGCGACGGGATAATATACGCTGCCACTCATCTGTCCTCCTCATAAACTGCCGCGTTTTCGGGCGTTTCCCTGACAGTGACGCTTTTCACGGGAAATCCTTCGGCTTTCAGCCTGAAATAAATTTCTTTCGCGAAAAGCTCGGCGGTAGGTCTGAACGGCACGCACACAAGGCGGAAATCCTGATCCTCAAGCGCCCTGACCGTCGCGGGATAAAGTGTGCCTTCCTCGTATATGAGAGCATGATCGTACTCATCGGCAATACGTCCCAGCGCGCGCTTTACATCGCCGAAATCCTCGAGCATTCCTCTTTTTTCTCCGCTTTCCGCGATCTCTTTCCCTTCCAGCTGTGCCTCGATCACCCAGCGGTGACCGTGGATATTCGCGCATTTTCCGCTGTATCCGCTGAGAAAATGGGCGCTGTCAAAAGATGCCGTAACTTTCAGCCGAAACATCAGACCGTATCTCCTTTTGTTCTTTTTTGTTTTTATCTGCCGGATGGCGCTGTTTTCCGCGCTTTCTGCCTCTCGCGGCGCTGTTTTTTCTCGTCGGCTTTTCTGTTTGCCTCGTCGCAGAAATACTGCTGTGAATCGACAGGCTCCTCGTCCGCCCCTCTCTGCGCGCGGACATATGTGCCGTCGCTCTGAAGTATCCTTGCCTTCACGTTGTCGCGCATGAGGACATCGAACATATCGCTGAGTCTTTTCTTCAGCTTTTTATCGAGAACGGGAGCGGCGACCTCGACACGCCTTACCGTATTCCGTGTCATATAATCGGCGGAACTTATGTATATCTTCCTGTTGTCATCGTTTTTTCCGAAGATATATATCCTGCTGTGCTCAAGGAACCGTCCGACTATGCTTCTGACCGTTATATTCTCGGTGTACCCCTCCACTCCGGGGATAAGGCAGCATATGCCCCTTACGACAAGATCGATCTTTACCCCGGATCGGGACGCCTCAACGAGTTTGTCTATTATCACCTTGTCGGAGAGCGAGTTAATCTTCGCCGCGATGTAGCCTTCTCCTCCGTCTTTCGCTATGCGTATCTGCTCATCCATCATATCGAGTATCGGCTCTCTCAGACAGAGCGGCGCCACAAGAAGCTTTTTCGTGTTTTCGACGAATGTGCCGTTCTGCAGACAATTGAAAACTTTTTCGGCATCCGCGGCGATCTCGCGGTTGGCGGTCATCAGCGTCAGATCCGTGTAAAGGCGCGCTGTCTTTTCGTTATAGTTTCCCGTGCCGATCTGTGTCACGCAGTCGTACCTGCCGTTTGCCGCCCTGCGCTTTATGAGCAGCAGCTTTGAGTGAGCCTTGAGGTCTTTCGGTCCGTAGATGACTTTGCATCCCGCGAGCTGAAGATGCTTTGACCACTCGATATTGTTTGCCTCGTCAAACCTCGCGCGGAGCTCTATCATGACGAGCACGTCTTTTCCGTTTTCGGCGGCGGTGCAGAGCGCGGCAATGACCTTGCTGTTTCTCGCGAGCCTGTAGAGCGTTATCTTTATCGACACCACCTCGGGATCTTCCGCCGATTCTTCAAGCAGGCGTATAAAAGAGCTGTTCATCGATTCAAACGGATAACTGAGCATTATGTCTTTTGACTTTATCTGCGAGAACATCGGGCGGTTGTCGGCAATGACAGTCGATCTGCGCGGTGTGAATTTCGGGTATCTGAGCTCCGTCATCTCCGTCATTTCCTGAATGGCGGACAGATATGACAGATCGAGTGGGATCCTTGAGACAAAGACTCTTTCGTTCTTTATTTTGAGCTTCCTGCATATATAATCGAGCGCCAAGCGGTTGAAATCATCGGATATCTCAAGCCTTACGGGCGCGAGTGTGCTCCTCCTGCGGACAAGCTCCTCCATGCGCTCGCGGAAATCGGCTCCCTTTCCGGAGACCATGATATCGGCGTTCCTTGTGACACGAAGCAGCGTCCTGTCGACGACTTTATAGCCCTTGAAGAGAAGATGCGCGAAATGGAGAATGACCTCCTCTTCGAGGATAAATCTCTTGCCGTCGTTGCCGAGGGGGATTATCCTGTCTGCACCCGTGTGGAGTATCGACGCGACGCCTATCGTTATGCCCTTTTTGTCCCTGAGCTGAACGACGGCGTAGACTGTTTTGTTTTTCAGAAAAGGAAACGGCAGAAGGTCGTTCACGACAAGTCCCGATATAAACGGCTTGAGCTCCCTCTTGAAATAGAGATCGAGAAAACTCTTTTCCTCGTCCGACGCCGTATCAAAGCTGACGTGCTCATAGCCGTACGGGGCAAGTTCCTCCATCGTCTTTCTGTACGCGTTTTCGGCAAGAGGCTGAAGCCTCCTCACCGCCGTGAAGATCGAGTCAAGCTCCTCGGCGGGAGTCATCTGCGTCTTGTTTTCTTTTTTGTCGCCCTCCGTCTTTTCCTTGTCTGTTATCGAGCCTACGCGGACCATAAAAAATTCATCGAGATTATTCTGGTATATCGAGGAAAAAACGAGCCTTTCGAGCAGGGGCACACTGCTGTCGCACGCCTCCTCAAGCACACGTTTGTTGAATTTGAGCCACGAAAGTTCCCTGTTTGCAAGATAGTCCATAAATTGTCTCCGTTCCGCCGTGTTCCGGCAATCTTTCCGTTAAGACAGCCTTACGCCGGTCCGATGTGGCAAAAGACTGTATTTATTTAATTATATATCTTAACACGCGCGATGTCAAGGTCTTCGGAAAAAACCGGGAAAAATAAGGCGATACCGCGCTTTTTGCCGAAAAATAAAAACTCCTGCGCGGAATAAGACCGGAAATCCTTGACAAGGGCGCGAAATTGTGATAATATATATCCCATGAAAGATAAAAACGATGACGAGGAAGTTTCTCCCTGATTTGCCGTGTCACAGAGAGCGGTCGGCAGCTGTGAATACCGCACCGGCATAGGGCTGAAAACACCGCCTCCGAGCGCGTTTAACAAACGACGGGCGCTCCCGTTACAGAGCATAATGAGGCGCGGTCATATCCATATCCGCGCGAATCGGGGTGGGATCACGGCTTTTTCGTCCCCTGAGTCCTTTGCGGGATTTAGGGGGCGTTTTGTATTTTCGGGGAATTTTCAAGATACGGAGTATTCCGGGAAGGAGAAAGAAAATGATAAAACTTACACTGAAAGACGGAAGCGTCCGCGAGATCGAATCGGCGATGCCCGCCTACGAGATAATCAAAGGCATAGGCATGGGCCTTTACAAAGCGGCCTGCTGTGTAAAGATCGACGGCGAGGTGAAAGACCTTCGCACGGTCGTTGACGGCGACTGCTCGTTCGAGGTCTGTACATTCGACAGTGCCGACGGAAAAAAGACATTCTGGCACACGGCCTCCCATATCCTCGCACAGGCGGTGAAGCGGCTTTATCCCGAGGCAAAGCTTGCAATAGGTCCGGCCATCGACAACGGTTTTTATTATGATTTCGACATCGCGAAACCGTTTACGGCGGAAGAACTCGAAAAGATCGAGGCGGAGATGAAAAAGATCGTCAAAGAGGGTCTTGAGCTTGAACAGTTCTTCCTCCCGCCCGATGAGGCTCTCGCCATGCTCAGAGATATGGATGAGCCGTACAAAGAAGAGCTCTGCGAGGAACACGCAGACAAAGGCGAGCCGATCTCATTTTACAGACAGGGCGATTTTACGGATCTGTGCGCGGGTCCCCATCTTCTGACGACAGCTCCGGTAAAGGCGTTCAGACTTCTCTCCTGCACGGGAGCCTACTGGAGAGGCTCGGAAAAAAACAAGATGCTCTCGCGCGTCTACGCCGTCGCATACCCGAAGGCGTCCGAACTTGAGGAGGATCTCAAACGACGCGAAGAGGCGAAGATGAGGGATCACAACAAACTCGGCAGGGAGCTTGAGTATTTTACGACGGTCGATGTCATCGGTCAGGGTCTTGCCGTTATACTGCCGAAAGGCGCGAGAGTCATCCAGCTTTTGCAGAGATGGGTGGAGGACGTCGAGCAGAAACACGGGTATCTGCTGACAAAGACACCGTATATGGCAAAGCGGGAGCTTTACAAGATCTCGGGTCACTGGGATCACTATCTCGACGGTATGTTCGTTCTCGGCGACCCCGATGATGAAACGAAGGAATGTCTCGCCCTGCGCCCGATGACCTGTCCGTTCCAGTACCAGGTATTCCTCAACAGACAGCGCTCGTACCGCGATCTGCCGATGCGGCTCGGCGAAACGTCAACGCTCTTCCGCAAGGAGGACAGCGGCGAGATGCACGGACTTATACGTCTGCGCCAGTTCACCATATCCGAAGGTCATCTTATACTTCGCCCGGATCAGCTTGAGGAGGAATTCAGGGACTGCCTTGAGCTTGCGAAATATATGCTCGGCACGGTCGGTCTGCTTGAGGACTGCACTTTCCGCTTCTCCCAGTGGGATCCCGCGAACCCCGAAAACAAGTATGAGGGAACGCCCGAACAGTGGGAGCAGGCACAGTCTGTTATGGCGAAGATCCTCGACCATCTGAATGTCGAGTACACCGTCGGATTTGACGAAGCCGCCTTCTACGGCCCGAAACTCGATATACAGTACAAGAATGTTTACGGAAAAGAGGACACTCTCGTCACCATTCAGATCGATATGCTCCTCGCACAGCGGTTCGGCATGGAATATGTCGATGTCGACGGCACGAAAAAGACGCCGTATATAATCCACAGAACATCTCTCGGCTGCTATGAGCGTACACTCGCTTACATGATAGAGCATTACGCCGGTGCAATGCCGCTCTGGATCGCCCCCGAACAAGTGCGTCTGATCCCCGTCGCCGACAGACATCTTGACTACTGCAACGAAGTCCTCGGAAAACTTGAGGCCGCGGGAATAAGGGCGACTGTCGATGAACGCGCCGAAAAAGTGGGCTGGAAGATACGTGCCGCCTCCGTTGAAAAGATCCCCGTTATGCTCACTGTCGGCGACAAGGAGGTCGAGGACGGGACTGTTTCCGTACGTTCAAGACGCGAGGGGGATCTCGGCGTTATGTCGCAGGCACAGCTGCTCGAAAAACTGCTTTGTGATATCGCCGAAAAAGTAAGCTGAAAAACCGCGCAAAAACAAAACAGGCCGGGTCGGATTTTTCACAGATCCGATCCGGTCTTATTTTTATATTCTGCGGCTGTCACCCGGCGAGAAACTCCGTGATGCTCTTCGTTCCTCCCGTGGCTCTGTACGCGTAATAGCTGAGGATAAGGGACGCGTCCGAAGAATCGACGGCGCCGTCGGCATTAAGATCCGCAGATCTCCTCTGCTCCTCGCTGAAGTTTCCTTCTCCTCCGGTTGCCGCGAGGGCATATTCCGAGAGGACAAGCGACGCGTCGGACGAGTCAACGCTTTCGTCCTCGTTCACATCGCCCGGGTCAGAACCGCCGTCTTCTCCGCCCGTCGCGGGCGTTGCGGTAACCTGTGCCGTCGTATGAGCCGCGGCACGTGTCGTTGTCGCTTTCTGAGCGGTGGCGGCAGCGGCTGATGTCGTCTGAGTCTCCGGCTCCGTTGTCACGGTTTCCGTTTCGGTTTCGTCCGGTATCGCCGTTGTCTGCTCCTCTGTCGTCGTTTCTTCCGGTGCAGTCGTCGTCTCCGCTGTCGTCTCGGCGGGCAGGACTGTTATCTTTCCACCGACCACGATAAGTTTTTCCGTTATGTCGTTGCCGTAGCGGTCGAGTATGACGATATCGGTAAGATCTGTTTCATAATCTCCGGGGGCGCAGCTTTCGTCGGCGTGATACTCAAGCGTAAGAACTGTCAGGCCGTGCTCCGCGCAGACTCCCTCTCCGCCCTCCGTGGCAAATTCGCACGTTCCGAGCTCGGCGTTGAGATTCACGGCGCAGCCGTATGCCTCCGACTGCGAGACGGCGACGGGTCTCAGCCCGTCATAAAGCGGCACTCCGAAACTTGCGCCCGCGACAGGAAGATAATTTCCGTTTCTCGCGTTGACCGTGACTCTGACGCTTGCCGTTTCTCCCGCTCTGACAGTGGCGCTGTTCATTACCCACGCGATACTGTCGTAATCATCGACCGATTCCGTCGTGACAGTCGTTACCGCCGTCGTCGCGGTAACTTCCTCTGTCGAAACGGCCGCAGAAGTCGTTTCGGACGCCGTCGTCACAGGCGCGGCGGTTGTAGTGGTGGCGGGTGCTTTTTTTACCGTGACAAGTCCGCCTATATAGTCTATTTTGTCCGAAATATCGTTGCCTTTCCCGTCAACGGCGACAAGATCTCTCAGCTTTACGGAATACTTTCCGGGTGCGCAGTCGTCTTTCGCGCGGAAAACAAGCGTCATCACGACGGCGCCGTCCTCTCCCGCGATACCCTCGCCGCCTTTTGTGGCAAAACTGTACAGACCGAGCTGCCCGTTTTCCTCTATATCCGTCCGGTACGCCTCGGAGCCTTTCACCTGCTCAAGCACAAGTCCGCTGTCGTGTTCGAACCCGAAAGTCGCGCCCGCGACGGGAAGATCCGCTCCTCTTTTGTCGTAAATGCTGACATCCATGCTCATCGTCGAGCCCGCGTTGACTTCCCCGTAGCCGAACTGCCAGATTATCGGGTCATACCCGTGTGTCGTGGTAGTCGTGACGGTCGTCGTTGTCACCGGCGTTGTCGTCGTTGTGGTGACGGGCGGTCTTTCTGTCGTTGTCGTAGTTGTTTCCGTTGTCGTCGTTGTGGTCGGCGCGGCTGTGGTCGTTGTTGTTTTCATCGTCGTCGATGTGGTGGTTTCCGTCGTCGTTGTTTCGGTTGTTTCTGTCGTTGACTCGGTCGTGGTCGTTG
>CAYPXB010000001.1:48398-62090 GCA_964414745.1 uncultured Alistipes sp.
GTCGTTGTGGTCGTTGTAGTCGTTGTAGTCGTCGTTGTCAGCGCCGGGTCAAGCACCCTTATGACGCCGCGCACCTTGCCCACATCAGAGTCTGCAAATTTTTCGGAATTCCCGGAATCTGTTTTATCGCCTGTAAATTCTATATACGGTATATCGATATAATAATCTCCGTACGGACAATCACCGGCGACCCTGACGGTAATATTTATAAATGGTTCGGAATAATTCATTGTCACGGGATTGCCAATAATACGAAGAAATTTCGCAGAAATGTCGTTTCCGTGTAAATCTTTGTAATCCAAACCGGGATATTGTTCCTGCCACCAATGCAGAGTAGAATAATAATCAAGATTTAATTTTTCTATTCTCAGCGCGTCGTTGTCACTTAAAAGAAAACTTCCGTCATACCCGGTTATTCCTTTTTCGTGTGTGTTCACCCTCAGCCTGAGCCCAACCGTACCTCCCGGTACCGCCGAACAGACGGGGTCTACGTATTTAAGCTGAATGAGAGCCTCCGTTGTCGTTGTCGTCTGTGTGCCGCTGCCGCCGGACGGATGCGACGAAGTTGTCGTTTCGGTCGTCGTCGTGACGGGCGCCGTCGTCGTGACGGGTGTCGTTTCCGTCGAAGGCTGAACGGGCTTTCTGACCTCGATGACGGCCTGCGCCTTTTCTATGTCCGAATCCGCCACCATGTCGATATCCGCTCCGCCGAGAGCTCCGACAATGAGCGCGCTCGGCATATCTATGGTGTATGTTCCCTCGGGGCAGTCCGTATCTATCGCAACTTCGTAGACCAGAAAATCCTCGTCGGAAGTGATCGCCTGCTCGCTTAATGTGTCGGGATCAACGAGAAGCGAGGTGAAGATCGCGGAAACCCCGGTATTTCCCTCACCGTCCTTGTAATCCTCCGCCTTGTTGTCCGGGTGCTCGGCGAGATAATCCGCAAGAGTGCTTGAATATATCGTCGAACGCGCCGCGGGGCTGTAGTTGTTTATCTTTATTATGCTCATAAATTCGGGGTCGCTTACACGGAAGCTTCCCTCGATCATCGACACGGCCTTTCCGCCGGTGTCCATCTTCAGATCAAGCCTCAGCTGACTTCCCGGCATCACCGTGTAAACTTCTTGGGCATACTCAAACTTTATGGTCGCCCCGCTGCTCCGGGAACTGCCGCTTTCGCTTTCCGCGGCGGCGTTTGCGAGTTTCTCGCGGACCGGTATCTTTTCACGGACGACTCCGGTGCAGACCGCAGAGAAAAAGACAGCGCCCGAGAGTATCACAGACAATATCTTTCTCATGTTCATAAAACCGCTTCCTTTTTTAGCTTTCATAAATTTGCGCAGCGTTTGCTTTACAGAACGCCCTGTGTGCGTCCTTATTTATTATAGCACTGTATTTCCCCGGTTTCAATATTTTTTTCGCGTTTTTAAAATTTTCACAAAAGACCGGCGAAGTCCTGCCCCGCCGGTCCCGTGTGTTATATTTCTACATACTGCTCCTGTTCTCCAGAGCTTTATAAAGCGTCACCTCGTCGGCGTATTCAAGTATCCCTCCCACGGGAAGCCCGAACGCGAGCCTTGTGACTTTTATGCCCATCGGCTTGAGAAGCCCGGCAATGTACATGGCGGTGGCGTCTCCCTCGACCGTGGGATTCGTCGCCATTATGACCTCTTTTATCCCGCCCGCGGATATCCTCGCGAGAAGCTCTTTTATGCGCAGTTTCTCGGGCGTTATCCCGTCCATCGGCGAGAGCAGTCCGTGAAGCACGTGATAGACTCCGCTGTATTCCCCGGTGCGCTCAAACGCTGAAACGTCCTTTGGTCCCTCTACGACGCATACGGTGCTTTTGTCCCTGTCGTCATCGGAGCATATCGGGCAGATCTCCCTCTCGGTCAGGTTCTGACAGCACGAGCAGCACCTTACATTCTGTTTTGCGTCAAGCAGCGCCCGCGCGAAATCCTTTACGCTCTCCTCATCCATCGACATTACATGATACGCGAGCCGCTGGGCAGACTTCATTCCGATACCGGGAAGCGAGGCGAACTTTTCGGCAAGAACGACAAGCGGAAGTGCGTTATGATCGGCCATATCTTATCAGAAAAGTCCCGGAAGCGACACGCCGCCGGTTATCTTGCTCATCTCGTCCTCGGTCACGGAGTCGATATTGTTGACGGCCTCGTTGACCGCGCTTATGATAAGATCCTGAAGCATCTCGACATCGTCGGGGTCAACGGCCTCCGGCTTTATCGTAAGAGACTTTATCGTCTTTTTTCCCGTGAGCACGACTTCGACGACTCCTCCGCCCGCGGTCGACGAAAATTCCCTCTCCTCGATATCGCTCTGGAGTTCGGTTATCTGATCCTGCATTTTCTGCGCCTGTTTGAGCATGGAATTTACATTCTGAGCTCCGGTGTTGCCCATGTTTTTCGGTATTCTCGCTTTCATTTCAATTCTCCTTTATTATTTTCGACGGCAGTCGGAATGCCGCTGTCTTTTGCTTTTTGTACGGCTCGCTGCGCCGCGCTTTCCGTCTGTCCCGACGGGATCTCGCATCTTGCCTTGATGGCAAATCTCTTTCCGAGTACTTTATACAGCGTATCTCCGAGTGAGACGGCGTTTTCCTTTTTCCTGAACAGTTGCATGAACAGCTTTGTCTGCACCGTTATGAAGATCACATTCCCGGCTACCTTCGCCGTAGAATTTTTAAGGCTCGCTGAAACAGCGGGGTTGTCTTTCTGAAACTGCTCAAGCACCTCGCCCCATCTGTCAAGATCCGGGATCTTGCTGAGATCGATCTTTCTGAGGTCGACATCCGGCACGGGCTCCGTGTCGGCGGCGGGACTGTTTTCCTTCGTAAGTTCGGGTTTACCGGCAGGATAACTTCCCGGCAGAGGACGGCTCTCGAGTTTTCTGATCCTGCTCTCCAACTGTTCTATTTTATCATAAATTCCGGATTTGTCAATACTCGCGGCGGCAACTTCCGGCTTTTCGCACAATTTTATGAGCGTCATCTCAAATTCCACACGCTTGTTGACGACCGAGAGCATACGTTCACGGCACCGCTGAAGCAGCGACAGCCAGTTCATTATCGTATCAAGTGAATTTCCGGCTGCTATCTTTTCAAGTCTTTCTTTCTCGTCGGGCATACAGACGACAAGCGTTTCGGCGTTCTCCGGCGACGCCTTGATAAGCATGATGTTCCTTATCTGACCGATAAGCTCGTCGCAGAGCCTTGCGAGATCTTTCGACATATCATAGAGAGCTCCCGCTGTTTTTATCGCCCCCGAGGCGTCGTGCGAGGCAATGCTTTCAAGAATTTCATAAAGATTTTCGCGGTCCGCTATACCGGCAGCCGCCGACACTGCGGCGCTGTCGATCACTTCGTTGCACGCGGAGCATCTGTCGAGGAGCGACACGGCATCTCTCATTCCGCCGTCGGCTATCCTCGCTATGAGCAGCGCCCCGTCCTCCGTGAGCTTTATATCCTCCTCCGAGGCGATATACAGCAGCCTTTCGGCTATATCCCCGGGCTTTATCCTGCGGAAGTCAAATCTCTGGCAGCGCGAAACGATCGTCGCGGGGACTTTGTGGACTTCCGTCGTCGCAAGTATGAACTTGACAAACGGCGGCGGTTCCTCCATTATCTTGAGAAGCGCGTTGAATGCGCTTGACGAGAGCATATGGACCTCATCGATTATATAGACCTTATACTTTCCCCTTTCGGGAATATACACAGCCCCCTCGCGGAGCTCGCGTATATCGTCGACGCCGTTGTTCGAAGCCGCGTCGATCTCGATAATATCTGTGAGCGCCCCGCTGTCCGCGTCACGGCACAATCCGCACTCAAGACACGGATTGCCGTCTTTTACGTTTTCGCAGTTCACGGCTTTCGCGAGTATCCTCGCGCAGGTGGTCTTTCCCGTCCCCCTTGCCCCCGTGAAAAGATACGCGTGCGCCGTCCTGCCGCTTATGACCTGGTTTCTCAGCGTATCCGTGATGTGTTTCTGAGATATGACATCATCAAATGTCATCGGCCGCCATTTGCGATAAAGCGCTTCGTACAATTTTTACCTCACCTCCGCATTTTGCGCCGATCCGGCGTCATCATTCCCGCTTCTCCCGGAGACCTCCCCGATGACGGCTTCGTGTATCTGCCTGTACTCCCTGTTGTAGTCCCCTGAATTCTGTACATGGTTCAGCAGCGCCAGACGATGGTATTCCTCGCCTTTTTCGATATCGTGAAGGAGCAGATACGCGAGTGACGCAGCCGCCAGAGCCTCCGCGTAATTTTCGTGCCTGTCAAGAGCCTCGTTTATCCACACGAGCGCCTCCCCGGGCTTATTGTGCCTGAGATAGAAAAAACCGAGATCTGTCCGGGCGTATATGCTGAAATAATTTTTTTCGTCATCCATCACGCCTTTGTAAACTTCGATTGCCTCGTCCATATCCCCGAGTTCACAGAGGCACCTCGCATACCAGATGGGAAAACTTTCGGTGTCAAAGCCCTTCTCTTTCGCACTCAGAAAATATCTGTTTGCGTTCGGATAAAAGCCCATGTTGAAATAGCACATAGCGATATAAAAATCAAGCACGGCCTTTTCACTGTCTTTCATCCTGTTTTCGTATCTGTCGCCGATCTCGAGGAATCCGTCGAGAGCCCGGCGGGGATCTCCGCCGAAATAAAGCTCCGTCGATTTTCTGAAAAGCCTGCTCTTTGCGCTCGGTCCGAGAAAATTCCTGCCTATTATCTCCTTGTCGAATCTGTGGGGAGGAGCCATGATACAGCACAAGACCATTAAGCATATATGCACCGAAACGATCGCGAGAGCCGTTTTTAAGAAACCGAGATCGTCCGTCGTTATGACTTTATATCCGAGCATTACGTAAAACAGCACGACCGCGATCGCCGTTCCTGCTTTTATTCCGCCGTAATAACAGCTGAAAAAATCCCTGAGTTTTTTCATTGGGCGTTTTTCCCCCCTGCAGAAAATCCGGAGCATAGATGTGCAGGCTTGCTGCGGCACACAAAACGATCCGCTTAATGCTGCTCGGTCTCCCGCCTGACATGGTTCACGGTGTCTCGTTGCACAGGGCCCGCACATCTATGCTCCGGAGTCTCTCATCAAACCGCACAAAGCAGCACTCGCGCAATCCCCGTGCGGCATCATATTCACAACCCTGTCTGCTTATTTTATCACATATTTTCGCTCTTGTCAAGGAATTTTAATATTATATTTGACTTTTATTCTGTTTTATGGTATATTTATTGTATCATTTTATGTTATTGCGGTAAACTGTAATCAAAAGTCGGAGGAGGAAAAAAATGAAATACAGACTGATAGGAAGCACCGTTCCGGCGGTCGAATTTGTCCTGAACCGCGGAGAATCCATATTCTCACAGTCGGGCGGCATGATATGGCAGTCAAACGGCATAAAAATGCACACGAACGCGCGCGGCGGCATCGCGAGAAGTATCGGAAGGGTCTTTTCGGGCGAATCGGTATTTATGGCGAATTTCACCGCGGAAATGGATAACGCGATCGTGGCTTTCGGCTCTACGGTGCCGGGGGCGGTCGTTCCCGTGAATGTCTCAGACAGCGATATGATATGCCAGAAAGGGGCGTTTCTCTGCGCACAGCAGACAGTGGACATCAAAATAGCTTTCACAAAAAGACTGTCGGCGGGATTTCTCGGCGGTGAGGGATTTATCCTCCAACGGCTCTTCGGCTCGGGTATGGCTTTTCTTGAAGTCGACGGCGATCCCGTTGAAAGAGTCCTTGCTCCGGGAGAGGTGCTGAAAGTGGACACGGGAAATGTCGTCGCTTTTGAATCGACTGTATCTTACGAGATAGAAACGGTCTCCGGTCTCGGAAATATATTCTTCGGAGGAGAAGGTCTTTTCCTGACAAGACTTGTCGGTCCCGGAAGAGTCATCCTCCAGACTCAGAATTTTGTCGATATGGCGGGAAAGATCCTGTCTTTCCAACCTGAAAAATGATCTGAGGCTGCCTGCGCAGCCTCTTTTTCAACGTTCACGGGTATAATTTTCCACATTATGTTGAAAACCGGGGTTTTTCAAAGCCCCGGTTGTTGAAAACTTTGTTGAAAGTGTGGAAAACCAATGATAAAATGCGATTTTCGTGTGCGTTAAAAGTTGAAAACCGTGTTGAAATTAAAATTTTATACCAAAAAGCTGAGATCACGCTGTGGAAAAAGTCTTCAGACGACGGACATCGGCCGCTTTCAAATCTGTTGACATCTGCACATTTTTGATATATAATGTATATAAACGCAAAAAAGGAGGTTCTGCCATGAACTGTAAATATTGCGGAAGCGAGATTTCGGACAACGCGAAATTCTGCAAAGTCTGCGGAAAAAAGACCGAGCCCGAAGATATTCCCGGTGAGGAGATCCCGGAATACGCCGGAAACAGCGACGCCGAGGCTGAGACCGCGGAAAATGACGATATAAATAACGAAACGGAAGAAGATACACAGAAAGATAAAAAATCCGACGACAAAGACGAAAAGCACTCCGGTGCGGACAGAAAAAAAGATAAAGGCTCCGGAAAAAAGCGTGATAAAAAGCACGATGACGATGATGATAATGACGACGACGATGAAAAAGACGGAGATAAGAGAGATAAAAAAGAAAAGCGTGACGAAAAACGTGATGATAAGAAAAAGGCGGAGAAAAAACGCGCGGATGACAGGGACACGGAAAAACGCGGCAGACGCCTTGACGACACACCGAAAAAGCTTTCCGCCATACGTGCGACGGGTGCCGCGTTTGTCGCCGTTCTCGCTGTCGTTTTCGCCGTTCTCCTCAATTATATGTTCTCTGCAAGGATC
Organism: uncultured Alistipes sp.; assembly: GCA_964414745.1. Classification (GTDB taxonomy): domain Bacteria; phylum Bacillota; class Clostridia; order Oscillospirales; family Ruminococcaceae; genus Ruminococcus. Next base: position 55,250 of record CAYPXB010000001.1, read on the forward strand.
GGTCTCAGCAGCGATGTCCTCGAAAACGCCGCTTCGTCGATGAACGCGGGTATCATTCTCGACTCGGAACTGCCAAACGGAGAGATCGCCGCCGAGTATATATACGAAAATCTCAGTCCGTCGTTTGTTTCGGAGAGCGGCGCCCAATCAAAAGATCTGCGCAGTTTTCTGATAAAAGCCGACTCGGTCGGTTTTGCCTCGGATGTCGTCAAAAATTACGCGGCGTACCTTATAAACGGCTCGGTAAAGGACGATCCCTCGGTAGGCTCCGCGGAGATAATAGGTTTTCTGCGCGAAAACGAAGATATCATGCTCAGCGAGTTCGGCTATGTCATGGAGGACAGCGATTACGAGGCGTTCGGGGAATTTCTCGGACGGGAAGATGTTGACGACGCACTGTCAATAAAAAACTGGAGCTACACGGTCGGCTTTAATCTCAGAAATTTCCACTATATACTGTCGTTTGTGAGCATCGGTATAATCTTCGCTCTTACCGCTGTTCTGTTTATCTGGACGGCGATAATACTTGACCGTCACAGGAAAAACATCATGGGCTATTTCAGCACGATAACCCTGATAAGCGGTCTTGCCATATTCCTGCCGTGCCTGCTCTTTGTGGTGGCTACCGCCATAATACCGGCGACGGACGGGAATTATACCACCGTGTACCTTGCGTCAAAGCTTCTCATGCCGTTCGCTCTTATCGGCGGATGCACAGGTCTTTTCGAGCTTGTGCTGTCGTTCCTGTTCAGAAGGATACGAAGCGTTTACAGAAAAAGAGAGCTTAAAGAATCATCAGACAGCCGCTCCTGATTATCCGGAATATCCGTCAGTTTACAGCCGCCGTGTCTGCGCGGGGAGAATGATATGGAAAACATCAACAGGCCGCTCAACGAGAGCCAGAGGCAGCTTATGGACAACATGCTGACCGCTCTGGAAAACAAAAAGGCAAAGGCGGTAAGCTTTGAAATGAACGATATGCTTGTGCTCAGGGCTCTTTTTGACCCTCACGACATAGCTTTCTTCATGGAGCGGGATTTTTCGGGTCTGTACACCGGCAAAAAGACTTTCTATGAGCTCAGACTGAAGGCTGAGGAAGACGCGGTCGCCAGGAAAAAAGAGTCACCCGTAACGATGGACGATATATACGACAGACTCGTGAAGATCTCAAAAATAAGCCCGTCGAGCCGGGATAAACTCATGAAAAGAGAATGCGAGCTTGAGGAGCATTTCTGCTTTCCCAGAAGATGCGGAACAGAGCTTTACAACGCCGCGAGAGCTAACGGAAAGAAGATAATAATAACGGCAGATACATACCTTCCGCGAAAGACCGTTGAGAGGATGCTCGAAAACTGCGGCTACAAAGATTATGAGGAGCTTTTCATTACATCAGAGTGCGGTTGCGAAAAATCCCCGAACGGCGATCTCTACAGCCATATATGCGAAAAAACGGGTATAAAGCCCGAAAAGATACTTCATATCGGGTGTGACTATGAGTCCGACGCGGAGGCTTCCGTCAAACAGGGGATGAAATCGCTCTTTGTGACATCGTGCAGAGACAGACTCATAAAATCGGGCAGGCTCTGCGGCTATATCCAGAAACAGCTCTTTTTCGATTTCTGCTCCGTAAAATACATTTCGCTCAGGTGTATAATCGCCCTTTACGCGGCATACGCATTTGATTTTCCGCACGGAAAGATACCGTACAGCGACTTTTGCGGCGACGAGTATATGGCGGGGTTCATAATGCTCGGACCTCTCGGTCTTTACAAGGATTTCGTCGTTGAATCGGGGCTGCACGCGCATATACTCGAATCTATGGACAGAAACGGGAAAATGGAGGACGGCGCCGAGGATTTTAAGATCATGTACGGGGAGATCTTCCGTGAAAATCTCGATAAATACGGCTTTGAGGGCTGCTCGCTGCCGTTTTTCTTCTACGCGGATCACGGAGCAAAAGGCGACAGGATAATGATACAGAATACGATCAACCCGGAAATGAAGGACAAATGGGAGGATCACGTGACGGAGCCGGAACTTGCTCCTGTCAGGGTAAAGAACGTCGAGCCGAATATGCTCTATAAGCTTGCCGACAGGATGTTCCCGAGAAACTCCTATGTGAGAAGACTCGCCGACGGCATCATCGCGAAGATCCATATCAAGTAACGAATCGTCTGACAAAACATTATCAAAAATTTGCGGAAAAATCTTTTTCCGTCGGCAGCCCTGTGGCTGTGTCATTTCGCGCGGAGAGGACTGAGGGGGAGTCCGTTGCCGCTTTTATGAGGTGCTATATGGCAAATAATTATTCACTCGGAATAGATGTCGGCTCCACGACCGTCAAGACCGTTATATCCGACCCGGAAGGAAACATCATCTATTCCAGATATCAGCGGCATTTTTCCAAAGTAAAAGAAACCGTCTGCGACCAGCTGAAACTGATACTCGCGGACTATCCCGATGAGCTCTTTACTGTCTGCGTCACGGGTTCCGCCGGTCTCGGCCTTGCGAATGCAGCGCAAATACCGTTCGTTCAGGAAGTACACGCCGCTTTTCTTGCCGTCAAAGCGAAACAGCCGGATACTGATGTCGTCATAGAACTCGGCGGAGAAGACGCCAAGATAATTTTTCTGACCGGCGGTGTCGAGCAGCGTATGAACGGCTCGTGCGCGGGCGGTACCGGCGCATTTATTGACCAGATGGCGACACTTCTCGGAATAACAGCCGATGAGCTCGATGAGCTTTCCTTGCATTCGCAGAAAGTATATCCGATAGCGTCACGCTGCGGTGTGTTCGCGAAATCCGACATACAGCCGCTCCTCAACCAGGGAGCAAGACGTGAGGATATCGCCGCGAGCATTTTTCAGGCGGTCGTCGACCAGACGGTCTCCGGACTTGCCCAGGGACGGACGATAGAAGGAAAAGTCCTCTTTCTCGGAGGCCCGCTGTTCTTTCTGAAAGGACTGCGGAGGGCGTTCGTCAGGACTCTCGGTCTTACGGACGAGAATGCCGTTTTCCCGGAGGAAGCGCCCGTTTTCGTTGCGTACGGCTGCTCCGTGTATGCCGCGTCGTCCGGGGAAAGATCAAAGATAAAAGATATTATCGATAAAGTGGCGAACGCTAAAGCCGGCGACAATATCGTCACGGGAGAGCCGCTTTTTTCATCCCACGAAGAATACGACAGATTTGTGGAAAGACATAAAAAATACGACCTTGCGTATGAGGATATACACACATATAAGGGAAACGCCTATCTCGGCATTGACGCCGGCTCGACGACGACAAAACTCGTCCTCGTGACGGAGGACAGCAAGCTTCTTTACAGCTATTATTCGTCAAATCAGGGACAGCCGCTTGACAAGATAACGGAGCAGCTGAAAAAGATCTACTCCGAGATGAACCCCGGCATCGTGATAAAAGGCTCGGCTGTCACGGGATACGGAGAGGATCTTATAAAAGCCGGCCTTGCCGTTGATTTCGGTATTGTCGAGACTGTCGCGCATTTCAAAGCCGCTTCATATTTCTGCCCGGACGTCGATTTTATCATCGATATCGGCGGACAGGATATAAAGTGCTTCAAAATAAAAAACGGCGCCATTGACAGCATTATGCTCAACGAAGCCTGCTCATCGGGCTGCGGTTCGTTCATTCAGACGTTCGCGATGGCTCTCGGATATGATATAGCCGAATTTTCACGGCTCGGCCTCTTCGCGAAACACCCCGTGGATCTCGGCTCGCGCTGTACCGTGTTCATGAACAGCAGTGTGAAACAGGCTCAGAAAGACGGAGCCACCGTTGAGGATATATCAGCCGGCCTGTCGTCCTCGATAATCAAAAACGCCATATACAAGGTAATACGCGCAAAATCAGCTGATGAACTCGGTGACAACATCGTCGTGCAGGGCGGAACGTTCCTAAACGACGCCGTTTTGCGCTCCTTTGAAAAAGAGCTCGGCAAGAATGTCATAAGGCCGTCGATATCGGGTCTTATGGGTGCGTTCGGCTGCGCTCTCTACGCAAAAGAGATGAACAAGGAAAAATCCTCGCTCATAGGCGTAAAAGAACTCGAAAACTTCGGTTATACCTCGAAAACGGCGCAGTGCGGAGGCTGCACGGCAAACTGCCAGCTTAATATAATAAGCTTCGGGGGAGGCAGAAAGTTCATATCCGGAAACCGCTGCGAAAAAGGCGGCGGAAAATCAGCCGGCAGCAAGATACCGAATATGTATGAGTATAAATATGAAAGTATCGTAAATTGCGTCAGAACTGGTCAGCCCGCGAAGCCGATAGGAAGAGTGGGTCTGCCGCTCGCTCTCAGCTTTTACGAACAGATGCCGTTCTGGCACACGCTCTTTACACAGCTCGGATTCGAGACAGTCATATCGCAGGAGAGCTCACGGCGTCTTTATTATCTCGGCCAGCACACGATACCGTCTGATACCGTCTGCTATCCGGCAAAACTTACGCACGGCCATATTGAGGATCTTCTCGACAAAAATGTCGATTTTATCTTTTATCCGTGCATGAGCTACAACATTGACGAGGGAGAAAGCGACAATCACTTCAACTGTCCCGTCGTTGCCTACTATCCGGAACTTCTCGCCGCAAACAATCCGCGTCTTGACAGCAGGAACTTCATCCATCCCTACATGGATCTGAATATAAGGAAAAACGTGGAAAGGGTGCTCAAAGACTGTCTCAAGTCATATAATATAAAGGGCAAGATAGCCGCCGCCGTCGACAGCGCCTACGAGGCTATGGAAAAATACAGAGCCGATGTCGCCGCCGAGGCAAAGAAGATAATCGCGCAGGCGAGGGAACAGGGCAGGAAGATAATCGTCCTCTCCGGAAGGCCGTATCATATCGACAAGGAGATAAACCACGGTCTGCATAAGCTTATCGGCAGTCTCGGCATGGCGGTCGTCAGCGAGGACAGCGTCGCGTATCTCGCGCACACGCCTTCTCTGGGCGTGCTCAATCAGTGGACGTATCACTCACGGCTTTACCGTGCCGCCGAATATGTGACGACACAGCCGGATATGCAGCTCGTTCAGCTCGTGTCATTCGGGTGCGGTATCGACGCCGTCACGACAGATGAGGTAAGATCGATACTTGAGAGCAAGGGAAAACTTTACACACAGCTTAAAATAGACGAAATAAACAATCTCGGCGCGGCAAGGATACGTCTGAGAAGTCTTGTCGCGGCCATGGACGGATGATATATCGCCGCAGAGATCCCCGAACGGAGGTAATAAAGTGCCGGATTATGTAAAATTTACGGAGGATATGAAAGAGACTCACACCATACTCGTCCCGAATATGCTGCCCATACATTTTGAGCTTATCATAGGCATATTGGAATCTGTCGGGTACAGGATGGAGCTTCTGAAAAACGACTCAAGAGCCGTTGTCGACGAAGGGCTCAAAAATGTCCACAATGACGCCTGCTATCCCGCTCTTCTCGTTATCGGCCAGTTCCTCGACGCCTTGGGCAGCGGCAGATACGACCCCGACAGGACCGCTCTGCTCATCACGCAGACGGGAGGAGGCTGCCGCGCCTCAAACTATATACACCTGCTCAGAAAGAGTATCGCAAGACATTATCCGCAGATCCCGGTCGTGTCGCTCAATTTCAGCGGTCTTGAGAAAGACAGCGCGTTCAGAGTGACGCCGGAGATGTTCCTGAAAATGCTCTATGCCGTGCTCTACGGCGATCTTATCATGACCTGCCATAACAGGTGCAGGGCATATGAGACTGTCCCCGGCAGCTCCGGAAAGGTTCTTGACAAGTGTCAGAAGAAAATCGGGGATATATTCCGCTCGGGAAGTTCCGATTATCTTAAGACAAAAAAGCTCTATAATGAGATACTCGATGATTTTGACGCAATAAAGCTTAGTGACGAAAAGAAAATTAAGGTCGGAATCGTCGGAGAGATATATGTAAAATACTCTCCCCTCGCCAACAACCATCTTGAAGATTTTCTCATTTCCGAGGGGTGTGAGCCGGTTGTGCCCCCCCTTATAGAATTTGTCCTGTACTGCGCCTGCACAAGTTTCAACAACGCGAAGTTATATGATAATATCACGACGTCATCTCTGCTCTATCAGGTAGGATACAAATTCATATACCAGAAACAGAAAGAACTTATAAAAGTAATGGAGGAACACCCGCGGTTCACCCCCATGCACGATTTTGAATACCTCAGAAAGCTGGCGGACGAATATATAAGCCAGGGCGTCGTGATGGGAGAGGGATGGCTGATACCCGCCGAAATGGCGGCTCTGGCGAAAGGCGACGTAAAGAACATCGTCTGCACGCAGCCGTTCGGCTGTCTTCCGAACCATATTGTCGCGAAAGGTATGTCAAGGGCGATAAAAAACGACAATCCCGACGCGAATATCGTCGCCATAGATTACGATCCGGGCGCTACGCGCGTAAATCAGGAAAACCGCATAAAGCTCATGCTTGCGAATGCCAAACTGTGACAGAGCAAAAAACAAAAGCCGCGAGGCGATACGCCCCGCGGCTTTTTTATATCTTTTTTCCTGTGTATCCGTCACATTACGATTCGGGAAGTTTGTCGATGTTCTTCGCGATATATTTCGCAACCGACGCGGCATCGTTTGACTGGATACCGTCGCCGCGCTGATAGACATCGGATACGTTCTTGCCCTCTTCCGTCAGATCGCTGTTCTTGGGATCGACTACATATGAGAGAATGCTTACGACATCGGTCACATCTATCGTGCCGTCAAGGTTCGCGTCTCCGTACTCGGCGGTAACCGGAGTATCTCCGCCTGTGGGAGCCTCTGTAGACTCACCGGTCGGAGCCTCTGTGGG
>CAYPXB010000001.1:62190-79634 GCA_964414745.1 uncultured Alistipes sp.
GCCAGTATGGGCTTGTCACCCGTGTATTTTACGGCGACTTCCTTTCCGATCAGGTCTTCCCATGTTATGTCGTAATTTTGCGTGCAGTTGCCGTTTGGCACGGACGCGTCGATTTTCTGACCGGTGTCGTCCTTATAGAGTACTTTTCCGGAATCAAGATCCTTGTGCTTGTAGACAGGGGCTTTTTTCTCGGCTCCCCACGGGTTTGAATCGTCGTTTACCGATTTCATCATGGCGTCAACGACAGGTTCCGACTCGGGATACCACTCAAGAGAGTTTCTGTTGATATATCCGTGAGCCTCTCCGTTTGTTGTGTCGATGTTTATGACATTGTTGTCCCAAAGGACACACGGGATTCCGTATTTTTTCGCTCCGGCGACGTAATATTCCGCCCATGCGGCTCTTGCGTCGGTATTGCCGAAGTTCGACGCTCCGAACTCGCCGATGACAACGGGGATATCTTTATCCGTGAAGTATTCGCGCATATTCGCGAAGAGCGAGTCAAGCTCGTTTGCGTATGCCGTAGTGAACGTCTGGTGAGCGGACATATCGGCGTTCGGATTCATCGCGAAATCATACGGAGAATAAGCGTGAAGCGAAACGCAGATATAATCATCGTCCGGAACTTCAAGATTGCTGTATATGTAATCATATCCGGAAGCGCAGTAATCGGGCACCATCAGAAGTCTTGTGTCCTTGTACGGCGACTCGATGGAGCGGACTGTGTCGACAAAATCCTGATCCAGTTTGTTTACGACTTCATAGCAGGCCTGATCTCCCGACCACTCTATATCTGTTCCGGCGGCTCTCGGTTCATTCATTCCCTCAAAGATAAGGTGCTGGTCATAGTCGGCAAAATATGTCGCGATCTGTGTCCAGAGCTTTTTGAGTTTCGGCGACATATCATCGTAGGCCGTCGCGAAATCGGTCCTGTTTATCCACTCCTCGTGGTGAACGTTCAGGATAACGTACATTCCGTCGTTATAGGCGTAGTCAACGACTTCTTTGACACGCGCGAGCCACTCCTCGCTGATATTGAAGTCTCCGTCAACGTGCTGATACCATGTTACGGGAACTCTTATCGTGTTGAAGCCCTTTGCCTTGACGGCGGAAATAAGCTCTTTCGTTGCCTTGGGGTTGCCCCACGCGGTCTCGGAATTGAGTCCCGGGTCGGAAGCGGCGCTTGTCGACTCGAGCGTATTGCCGAGATTCCAGCCCACTTTCATATTTTCCGTTATCTCAAACGGCTGCATGACATCCGCCGCCGTGACGTTCTCGCTTCCGGCAGGAAAATAATTCATTGCCGAAAACATACAGAACGCGGCCGCGGAGGCGCTGATAATGCGCAGAAACGGTTTTGATTCGCTGATCATTGTCTTACCTCCAGTTTATAATTTTTTGCTACCCTGCAATACTCACCGCAGTATTCCGCGGCGATAGATTTCCACCTGTGTAATATATTACCATATTATATGTCAAAAGTCAATGAAATCGGATAAAATTATTTACAGAAACCCGCATTTTATTTTTTGTGCCGTACGCAGCCGTTTCTCAGAAAAGCAGAGATATAAAACTCAAATGTTCTTGACTTTTACCGGAGATACTGTTATAATATCTGTGTGGCTATTTTTCTGTTCCGCGACTTTTACCTTCGGTAGCCATAATCGGCGCGCTGCCGTAATATATATCTTGTCTACGGGAGGTGTCGGCTTGTTTGCGGGTGTTTCGACAGCTTGTCTGTATCCCAGGCCGCTCGAGGAAAGCCTCTATGACCTTGTCGTCAACGGCGTTTCAACAGTTGAGATATTCATAAACACTCACTCGGAACTCAAAAAAAGTTTTGCCTGCGGCATTGCGGACACACTCGGCAGATTTGAGGCAAAATGTGTCTCCGTTCATCCCTTTACGTGCGAGATGGAGCCGATGATGTTCTTTTCGCACTATGAGAGGAGGATCGACGATATACTTGATTACTATAAACTCTATTTTCAGTTTATGAATATCGTCGGGGCGGATATTTTTATATTCCACGGCGGAAAAGGATCGGCGGATTCCCCGAGGGAATTTTTCTGTGAAAGATTTTCAAAACTTTTCAGGGCCGGAAAAGAATCCGGCGTGACCGTCGCCCTCGAAAACGTGACAAGGTGCCTGAGCGGTTCATCTTCTTTCATTCGCGACGTTTCCAGAATGCTCGGCAGCGAATTTGCTTTCGTACTTGACACAAAACAGGCCGTGAGAGCCGGAGAGACTCCGGCGGCGTTCCTTGAGGCGGCGGGTTCTTCGACCGTGCACGTACATATAAGCGACTCGGGCGAACTCGGAGACTGTCTGCCCATCGGAAAAGGAAGATTCGGTTTCAGGCCTTTTCTGTCGAAACTCAGCCTGTTATCCCCCGATTGCTCCGTTATCCTCGAACTTTACAGAAACAGTTTCAGGGGCATTAGCGACCTTGTGTCAAGCTGCGGCGTACTGTCAAATATGATTGATTCTTTGAAATAAGGAGGATCCCCGATGAACTGCCCTTTCTGCGGATTTGATGACTCAAAGGTAGTCGACTCGCGCCCGTCGGATGAAAAGATAAGGCGCAGAAGAGAATGTATCAAGTGCCACGCGCGATTCACGACATACGAGGTCGTGGAGACGCCTCTGCTTATGGTGGAAAAACGTGACGGGACTTTTGAACCGTTTGACCGCAGCAAGCTTATAAAAGGCATATTTCTCGCGATAAAAAAACGCCCGGTGACGGTTGACCAGGTTTCGGAAATTGCCGACCATGTTGAAAATTTCTACGCGAATAATCTTAAGACGATAGCCAAATCCTCGGAGATCGGCGACCTTGTGCTCGACAGACTGAAGGACATCGACCCCGTGTCGTATATCAGGTTCGCTTCGGTGTACAAGGATTTCAGCGATGTGAAAAGTTTTGTTGCCGCCATAGGCGAGCTCGAACAGAAAAACGAAAAATAAGAGAGAGCGGCTTTTCGCTGTCTTTTATCCATGCCCCCGCATTGTGTTACCGGCGGAAAAATGCCGGAAATGCCCGGGCAGATATAAAAAATTTTATCAGGAGGCTTTAATATGAATGTATTGGACGCGTTTAACGATCAGCAGGAACAGAACAATTTTACCCCCGATGACATCAGCAGAAATAAGGTCGTGGTGATGATCCCCTATATTTTGCCGATACTCTTCTTCCTTCCGATCATCAAGGACAAAAACTCACCGTATTGCACATTTCACGCGAATCAGCAGCTCGCATGGCTTGTATGCTGCGTTATCGTTTCCCTCGTTGAGGCCATTATCGGATTTATCCCGATCGTGGGTACAATCGTGACAGTCGTGCTGAGTGTGGTCCTGTTTATCTTTTCCGTTCTTCTCATGCTCTCGGCGGGAGAGGGAAAAGCGGTCAGAGTTCCTTTCTTCGGCTCTTTGTTTGAGATCTTCTGATAAAACCGGCCAATATATAATTGCCGGAAAGGGACGGTTATGACTCCGATAAGACTTGACAGGTTTGTTTCAGAACGCACGAATTACACAAGAAGCCAGATAAGACAGCTCATAAGGTCCGGCAGGATAACCGTGGATATTTCCACTGCACCGGCGCCGGAGATGAAGATCGATCCCGGAAGGACGATTGTTTCAGTCGACGGGGTCGCTCTTTCCGCGGAAAAGTATGAGTATATACTTCTGAACAAACCCGCGGGATATATCTGCTCGACGGACGACGGCGACGGAAAAACGGTGATGGATCTTATACCGCCGCAGATGCGAAGAAAAGATATGTTTCCGGCGGGAAGACTTGACAAAGACTCGCTCGGAGAGGTGCTTATCACAAACGACGGAGTGCTGGCTCACAGAATGCTTTCGCCGGCAAGTCATATCCCGAAAATTTATATTGTGAAACTTGACAGACCGTTTCAAGTTGAATATATTAACAAATTCAAAAACGGAATTATTCTGCAAGACGGAACAAGGTGTCTGCCCGCAAGAGTAAAACAGGCGGAAAACAGCGATATATTGGCGTTTGTCGAATTATTCGAGGGAAAATACCATCAAATAAAACGAATGTTTGCGGCTGTTGATAACTATGTTGAAAGTTTGATGAGAATATCCCTCGGAGGGCTTGTTTTGCCCATAGAATTGGGAATAGGTCAGTGTATGAGATTATTGCACAAAAATGTTGAAAACTTATTCGAACCACTTGATTTTGATAACTTTTTGGGGCAATTTTCTTCGGTTTTTTCAGCATTTTTTATAAATAAACATTTATAACTTTGTAAATTTAGCATCTTGCAATTTCTTGTCGGATTTGTTATTATATTATTATAGCTGATAGTGATTTCTGAAGTATCGGCAAGAATAATGAACTGGAGGGCTTTTTCAATGGCAGGCTTAACACTAAAGAACATTTATAAGAAATACCCCGGCGGCGTGGTTGCCGTTTCGGATGTAAATTTGGAGATCAGAGACAAAGAGTTCATCGTTCTCGTAGGACCTTCCGGCTGTGGTAAATCCACAACACTGCGTATGATCGCGGGACTTGAGGAGATATCGGAAGGAGAGCTTTACATCGGCGACCGCCTTGTAAACGATATTGCTCCGAAAGACAGAGATATCGCCATGGTTTTCCAGAACTACGCTCTTTATCCTCATATGACCGTTTTTGAGAATATGGCATTCGGCCTTAAGCTCAGAAAGGTTCCGAAAGATGAGATCGAAAGAAAAGTCAACGAGGCAGCCAAGATACTTGACCTTACACACCTTCTCGACAGAAAGCCGAAGGCTATGTCGGGCGGTCAGCGCCAGAGAGTTGCGCTCGGAAGAGCTATCGTGCGTTCTCCTAAGGTGTTCCTTCTTGATGAGCCTCTTTCAAACCTTGACGCGAAACTGCGTGCCCAGATGAGAACCGAGATCTCCAAGATCCACAAGAAACTCGGTACAACATTTATTTATGTAACGCATGACCAGACAGAGGCCATGACGATGGGCGACAGGATCGTTTGTATGAAAGACGGTTTCGTTCAGCAGGTCGACACTCCTCAGAATCTTTATGAGAAACCCGCGAACAAGTTCGTTGCGGGATTCCTCGGATCGCCTCAGATGAACTTTGTCGACGCGACACTTAAAGAAGAGTTCGGTCAGTATATCGTTGAATTCGGTAACGACAACCAGATAATCGTTCCCGAGTCAAAAGTCAACGATGAACTTCCGAATTATGTAAACAAGGAGATCATCCTCGGTATCCGTCCCGAAAGCCTCCACGATGAGGAAATGTTCCTCTCGAACGCTTCGACCGGCGTTATTGACGCGACTGTTGAGATCACCGAAATGATGGGCGCTGAGACATATCTGTATCTCCTCTGCGACAATATTCCTCTTATCGCGAGAGTAAGCCCGAGATCTACAGCAAGAGCAAATGACGTTATCAAGATCGCTATGGATCCCAACAGGATTCATATCTTCGACAAGGAAACAGAGAAAACTATCGTAAACTGATAAAATTGCCGGATACGAGATCAAAAGCCGCAGAAAGATCTGCGGCTTTTTTGTGTAGTTGCTTTATCTGAATTTTTGAAATGAGGTCTTTTGATGAAAAACAGCGAAAAAGTTATGGACAAGATCGTCGATCTTTGCAAATCAAGGGGGTTTGTCTATCCCGGTTCGGAAATATACGGCGGTCTTGCCAACACATGGGATTACGGCCCTCTCGGAGTCGAACTGAAGAACAATATAAAAAGAGCGTGGCTCAGGACTTTTGTGCAGGAGAATAAATACAACGTCGGCCTTGACAGCGCGATACTTATGAATCCGCAGACGTGGGTCGCGTCGGGACATATCGGAGGCTTTTCCGATCCGCTGATGGACTGCAAAGAGTGTAAGACGCGCCACAGAGCCGATGATCTTATCGAAAACTTCGACGGTACAAATGTATCGGGCTGGACGAACGAGCAGATGAGCGAATACATAAAAGAAAAGAATATTTGCTGCCCGAATTGCGGGAATGCCGATTTTACGGACATCCGCCAGTTCAACCTTATGTTCAGGACTTTTCAGGGAGTAACGGAAAATTCGAAATCCGAGCTCTATCTCCGCCCGGAAACGGCTCAGGGCATTTTCGTGAACTTCACGAATATCCAGAGGACGACAAGAAAAAAAGTCCCTTTCGGCGTGGCTCAGATAGGTAAATCGTTCAGAAACGAGATCACCCCCGGAAACTTTATATTCCGCGTGAGGGAATTTGAGCAGATGGAGCTTGAGTTTTTCTGCAAACCGGGAACGGATCTTGAATGGTTCGACTACTGGAGGACTTTTTGCAAGGAATTTCTGCTTCGGCTCGGTCTTAAAGAGGAGAACCTGCGTCTGAGAGACCATTCTCCGCAGGAACTTTGTTTTTACTCGAAAGCGACAACGGATTTTGAGTATCTCTTCCCGTTCGGATGGGGCGAGCTCTGGGGAATAGCCGACAGGACCGATTATGACCTTACACAGCATATGAAAACGAGCGGAAAGTCGCTTGAATATTTCGATCCCGAAACAAATGAAAAATATATCCCGTACGTTATTGAGCCTTCTCTCGGTGTCGAAAGACTTTTCCTGTCGCTTGTCACTGAGGCGTATGACGAGGAGGAACTCATATCAACAGAAAAAAACGGAAACGAGAAAAAAGAAATAAGAACAGTCATGCATTTTCATCCGGCTCTCGCTCCCTACAAGGCGGCTGTTCTTCCGCTTGTGAAAAAACTTACGCCGAAAGCCGAGGAAGTATATGAGATGCTCTCAAAGAGGTTCATGGTAGACTTTGACGAGATCGGCTCAATAGGAAAAAGATACCGCAGGCAGGATGAGATCGGAACGCCTTTCTGTATCACATATGATTTCGATACGCTTGAAAAGGATAATTGTGTCACGGTACGTGACCGCGACACCATGGAACAGGAACGCGTGAATATTGAAGATCTTGCTGATTTTCTCGATGAAAAGCTCGTTTTCTGAGTACTGCGCGGCGCATAAACGCCTTTACGGAAATTTAAGGAAGGATCAAGATGGCAAACAAAGTTGTTAAATTCGGCGGCAGCAGTCTTGCCGACGCGAAACAATTCAGGAAAGTGTATGATATAATAAAAAGTGACAGCAAAAGGATATATGTAATTCCGTCCGCACCCGGAAAAAGATTTTCCGACGATGTGAAAGTGACGGATATGCTTTATGAATGCGCTTCACTTGCCGCGGAAAACACGGATTTTTCAGATAAATTCCGCATTATTGAAGAGCGGTACGAAAATATCATATCCGAGCTGAAGATAGATATTGACCTGAGCGGCGAATTTGAATATATAAAAAATGAGCTGATAAAGCGTCCGTCAAAGGATTTTGCCGCGAGCAGAGGCGAATATCTGAACGGAAAAGTTCTGGCAGCATACCTCGGTTTTAATTTTATCGACGCGGCAGATATCATCATTTTCGACAGAAAAGGTTCTCTGCTTCTTGATGAGACCGTCGCTGCCGTGAGAGACCGCCTCAGAGGCTTGGACAACGCTGTCATTCCCGGATTTTACGGCCGCACTACCGAAGGATATGTGAAAACATTTTCAAGAGGCGGCTCGGACGTCACCGGCTCTATCATCGCCAACGCCGTGAGTGCTGAGATATATGAAAACTGGACCGATGTCTCGGGATTTCTCATAGCGGATCCGAGGATCGTGGAGAACCCCGATGTCATCGACGTCATAACATACAGAGAGCTCAGAGAGCTTGCCTATATGGGCGCTTCGGTGCTTCACGAGGACGCTATTTTCCCTGTGCGTTCCGCGGGAATACCCATAAATATAAAAAATACGAATCACCCCGAGGACGCGGGAACGATGATCGTTTCCGACGACTATGATTTCAGGAACGAGAGCATTTCGCACACCATAACGGGAATCGCGGGTAAAAAAGGTTTCAGCGCGATAAATATCGAAAAAGCCATGATGAACAGCGAGGCCGGCTTTGTCGTGAAAATAATGAATATACTTTATGAAAACGGTATTTCATTTGAACATATGCCGACCGGAATCGACACGATGAGCATTGTCGTGGATACGGCAAAATTTGAGCCCGTGCGCGAAAAAGTAGTCTCGCAGATAAGAAAATACGCGTCACCCGACCGCATAGAAACAGAGGACGGTATCGCTCTGCTCGCCATTGTCGGACGCAGAATGAAAAATACGAGAGGTACTGTCGCGAGAATATTCGCTTCTATGGCTCATGCAAGAATAAATGTCAAGATGATCGATCAGGGTTCAAGCGAGCTGAATGTTATAATCGGCGTGAGCGAACATGATCTGTCGGAAGCCATAAGAAGGATATATGATATGTTTATAAACAGCGAAAAAACATAATTTTATAAAAAAATTCACCGGTGAATATCATTTCACCGGTGTTTTTTTATATTTTACGCAGACTTTTCTTATCAAACATAAGAACGGGATATCCGTCAAAATACGGTCTGACCATCTCGGGGTGACTATCGGCGTAGGAAAATATCGTTTCCGCGAGCCCGTCTTTAAGAAGCCCCACAAGTTGCGACAGAGGACGATCGTAGAGTTCCTCGCAGATCGTTGCTATGGCTATCACTCTCATATCCCCGATCATCATGACCCGGTACGGCCATATGCGGCAGTCAAACGGCTTTTCGTCGCCGAGCATACAGCCGTCTTTCGTGAGAGCCGGACATTCAAAAAGCTGATCTTCGTCAAATCTGCCCGCGTTATATATCCATCCTCCGTCTTTTCTGAAAAATTCCGTTCCCGGCTTCGCTTCAAGTATCTTTTGTCTGGCTCCGTCATCGAACACGGGCGTCTGCCATATATCATATCTGTCAAACACACAGCACTTTCGGCACTCCGCGCAGCATTCGGGGCTCAATATCTTTTTCAGCATACCGCACCGGTCCTTTATTCTTCCGGCTCACCCGCAGTATCGGAAACAGTTTCATCTTCCGGTGCTTTCTCCTGTTCGACCGGCTGCTCCGGTTTCTCATAGTCGGCGGAGTCATCATGTTCGGCTCTTGTGAAAGCGACGACCTTTGAGTCACCGTTAAGCCTCATCACACGCACGCCCTTTGCGACACGTCCCATAATGCGGATGTCACTCGCAAAAATACGTATTATGATACCGTCGCCTGAGATGATGATTATATCATCATCGTCATCGACTATCTTTATGCCGCACACGTGACCTCTTTCATCATCAACCTTATAGTTTGTAAGGCCGTATCCGCCTCTGCTCTGAACTCTGTAGCTGTCGATCGACGATCTCTTTCCGAAACCGTTTTCCGTCACAGTCAGAAGCGACGCTCCCTCACGCATACGCGCCATTGA
Source organism: uncultured Alistipes sp. (assembly GCA_964414745.1). GTDB lineage: Bacteria > Bacillota > Clostridia > Oscillospirales > Ruminococcaceae > Ruminococcus. The sequence continues at coordinate 71,553 of CAYPXB010000001.1, forward strand.
AACAACATAGTCACCTTCATGCAGCTTTATGGCTCTGACTCCGTGAGATGACCTTGATATAGGGCGTATCTCCGATTCCTCGATACGAATAGCCATACCGTTATGAGTGGCGATAAACAGCTGGGCGCTTCCGTCAGTCATACGGACTCCCGCGATCTCGTCGCCTTCGTCAAGACCTATGGCTATAAGTCCGTTCTTACGTACATTTCTGTAGAGCGAAAGGTTTGTTTTCTTTATCTTGCCGTATTTCGTCACCATGACAATATTCTTATCGCTGCCGAAATCAACGGTCTTTATCATGGCGGCTATCTTTTCGCCGTCCGAGAGAGGAAGCAGGTTTATAAGATTAAATCCTCTTGAGGCTCTTGTTCCGTCGGGTATCTCATAACATTTGAGCTTGTACATTATGCCTTTGTTCGAGATAAAGAGAATATTGTCGTGAGTTGAACATATGAACATCTCGTCGACAAAATCTTCCTCGCGCTGTTTCATTCCCGTGACGCCTTTGCCGCCCCTGCGCTGAAGCTTGTATTCCTCTACCGGCATTCTTTTTATATAGCCGTTGTTCGTCAAAGTCACGACGCAATCCTCGACCGGAATAAGATCTTCTATATCGACTTCACCGTTGACAGATTCTATATCCGTTCTCCTCTTGTCGCTGAATTTCTTCTTTATCTCGTTCAGATCATCCATAATTATGGAGTAAACGCGGTTCACATCGGCGAGGATGTCCTCATAATCCGAGATCTTTGTAAGAAGATCATAAAGCTCATCCGTTATTTTCTTGCGCTCAAGACCGGTAAGCTGTCCGAGGCGCATCTGAACGATAGCCTCCGCCTGCTCCTGTGACAGACCTGTCTGCTTTTCTATGTGAAGACCCGTAAGATCATACTCGGCTCTGTCGATAAGCGCGGATATGTCGATATCCCTGAACCGCTCGACCATACGGTCTTTGGCCTCCTGCTGGGTCTTGCTTGAGAACAGTATATTCTTTATCTCATCGAAATAATCGATGGCAAGCACAAAGCCCTGAAGGATATGCGATCTTTCGAGAGCTTTCTTCAGTTCAAAACGTGTGCGCCTCTGTATCACATCGACCTGAAAATCAAGATAGTTGCGCAGTAAAGATTTAAGCGTGAGTACCTTAGGCTCGCCGTTTACAAGGGCAAGCATTATTATACCGATCGTATCCTGAAGTTTCGTGAAGCTGAACAGCTTATTCAGGACGATCTGCTCATTCGCGTCTTTTTTAAGTTCAATGACGATACGCATTCCGTCTTTGTCGGATTCATCTCTCAGATCGTATATTCCGTCTATCTTCTTGTCTTTGCAAAGCTGATTTATGCTCTTTATAAGATTGTTCTTGTTCGCCATATATGGGATCTCATCGATTATTATGGCGTTTCTGCCCTTTATCTCCTCAAAATGCGTACGTGAACGGAGCGTGATTTTTCCGCGTCCCGTACCGTAAGCCGCGCGTATGCCGGCTTTTCCCATTATTATTCCGCCTGTCGGAAAATCAGGACCTTTTACGTGCTCCATGATGTCGTCAAGTGAACACTCGGGGTCGTCAATGAGAAGCTGCAGCGCGTCAATGACTTCTCCGAGGTTGTGCGGAGGAATGTTCGTCGCCATGCCGACAGCTATACCGACAGAACCGTTCACGAGAAGATTCGGAAACCGTGACGGCAGCACAACGGGCTCTTTGAGCCTGTCGTCATAGTTCGGCATAAAATCCACTGTTTCTTTGTTTATGTCGGTAAGCATATGAACGGATATCTTCGACATCTTCGCCTCAGTGTAACGGTAGGCGGCTGCTTTGTCTCCGTCGATAGAGCCGAAATTTCCGTGCCCGTCGACAAGGGGATATCTCATTGAAAAATCCTGTGCAAGTCTTACAAGCGCGTCGTAAACGGAGGCGTCTCCGTGCGGATGATAGCGTCCGAGAACAGCTCCGACCGTATCGGCACATTTTCTGTATGGTTTGTCGGGAGTAAGCCCGTTTTCATGAAGCGTGTACAGAATGCGCCTGTGAACCGGCTTGAGACCGTCTCTCACATCGGGGAGCGCCCGCGAAACGATGACCGACATCGCGTACTGCAACATCGAATTTTTCATTTCGGAAACTATCTCATTGTTTATGATCTTTGAATTATCGTTGTAAAGCAAATCAATTTACCTCCGGTTATACTCTGTAAAATTTATACGATCTGTCATCCGAATATCATCGACGCGGCAGCTATACACAAAAACACCGCGGCTATAAAGACTACTTGAATTTTCTGTCCGGACTGCCCGATCTTTTCCGATATACGGGATAATGACCCGGATCTTTTCGCAAGGAGACCCGCAACAAAAGAAATGATCAGGAAAAACAGAAAAGAACATATAAAGCATAACGCCGCCGTTGTCAGATCACCTTCCGACAGCTTTCCCACAGCGATATATTTTTTCAAAGCCGAATAATATCCGATACGCATGAATATAACTATATAGACAGCCAAAGAAACTGTATATGATGCCGCTTTTATCAGAAAATCTTTTATATCTTCCGACATCAGCGCCATCACCGGCAAAGATGCCAATATACAAAGGACAACGCCCACAGCGAGAGCTATGCCGCTTTTTTCGATGTAAACAAGAGAAACCGTGGAAAAAAACAGTAATACGACGGACAACGAAGCTGTGCCGAGACCCTTAAGAATGCTTCTTTCGTTTCTTTCAAGCTCACTCATAGACAAATACCTTTATTTTTTCGGCGGCACGGAATCCCTGAATATCTGCAGTTCCTCTTCGCTCCAGCCGTTTTTCGGAATGATATAAAAAACTCTTTTGTCATAATAGAGCAGGAAAAATCTTTCATACTCCTCAGCGTAGATATTATCGTCAAGCGGGATCTCGGTCGGAGCAGGCTCTTCATAATCGTCAATATCTGAGTCCTCATCTTCACCGTTTTCATCCACATCGTTTTCTTCCGGTTCTTCCCCGACAGATGTTATTTTTATATCTGTGTCGGTTATCACTAAATTATACTCACAATCTCCCATTTCACGTGAAGCGTCAATAAACGACCTGCGACGTTTTCTGGGATTGTACCATTCTCTGAAGCCCAGCGCAAGACAAACAAACAAAAGTATATAGGCAAGTATACTTTTCGGATCTTTTACGGCGGCAACGATATATATGACGGCAAGTGCAAGAAATATCGACATAAAAAAATAACTCTTCGGGTAGACATTTTTCTTCTGAAACATATCGTACCCTTCTCTCATTATTTCAAACGTCAGCGTATATTTTTTTTCAAGCTTCCTGTTTTCTTCCATCATATCTCCTCAAATATCGAGATTATCCGCGTATTTCGCGTTTTTCTCTATAAAATCACGCCTCGGCTCGACCTTGTCGCCCATCAGGATCGTGAATATCTCATCGGCCTTTATGGCGTCTTCCATAGTTATCTTTATCATCGTCCGTTTTTCGGGATCCATCGTTGTCTCCCAAAGCTGCATGGGATCCATTTCTCCGAGACCTTTATATCTCTGGACATCGACCTTGTACTTGCCGCTTTCGGACAATTCCTCGATATATCTGTCGCGCTCCTGGTCGGAAAAAGCATATCTTACTTTCTTCGCTCTCTCCACTTTGAAAAGAGGCGGCTGGGCTATATATATGTTTCCGTTCGTGATAAGAGGGCGCATATATCTGAAAAAGAATGTGAGCATAAGCGTTCTTATATGCGCGCCGTCGACATCGGCATCCGCCATTATTATTACTTTTCCGTAGCGAAGTTTGCTTATATCAAAATCCTCGCCTATTCCCGTACCGAGAGCCGTAACGACGGGAAGAAGCTTTTCGTTTCCGTATATTTTATCTATCCTTGCCTTTTCGACGTTGAGCATTTTTCCCCACAGAGAAAGTATTGCCTGGTATCGTCTGTCACGTCCCTGTTTTGCGGAACCTCCCGCGGAATCTCCCTCTACTATATAAAGCTCGGTGTATCTGTTGTCCCTCTCGGAACAGTCCGCAAGTTTCTCGGGCATGGGTGATCTTCCGAAGGCGTTTTTATTACGCTCGTTCTCTCTCGCCCTTTTCGCCGCCTCACGCGCTTTGAGAGCGGCTATGTTTTTTTCGAAGATAAGTCTTGCCGTTTCGGGATGCTCATCAAGAAAATTCATTAGCTTTTCCTGTACGAGTTTCTCGATAAACTGCTTTACTTCGGGATTTCCGAGACGTCCTTTTGTCTGTCCCTCAAACTCGCACTCGGTAAGTTTTACGGAAACTATGGCCGTGAGTCCTTCCCGCACGTCGTCACCTGTCAGCTTTTCCTTATCTTTCAGAAGATTCATCTTTCTGCCGTATTCATTTATGACTTTGGTGAGTGTGTTTTTGAATGCCGTTTCATGAGTGCCGCCGTCGATAGTGTGGATATTGTTCGCAAACGAGAGTATCACCTCGTTATAGCTGTCATTGTACTGCATCGCTATCTCGGCGAAGGAATCACCCGAAACACCGGAAAAGTATATGACATCGCCGCTGAGGCTCTCAAGTCCTCTTGTTTTATGGATATGCTCCACAAACTGGCGTATTCCGCCTTCGTAATGCAGTTTTTCGGTAACTATGTTTTCGGGATCTCTCTTATCCGAAAAAATTATCTTTATTCCCGCGTTCAGAAAAGCCTGCTCACGAAGCCTTTTCAGAAGAGTTTCGTAATCATAGACTGTTTCCTCGAATATTTCATCGTCCGCCTTGAATTTTACCGTTGTTCCCGTTTCTGTCGTATCGCCGATTATCCTGAGTTCTTCTTTATATTCTCCTCTTTGGAAACGCTGAAAATAAATATGTTCACCGTCTTTTACCGTAAGTTCAAGCCACTCAGAGAGCGCGTTTACGACAGAGGCTCCCACACCGTGCAGACCGCCGGAGACCTTGTATCCTCCTCCGCCGAATTTTCCGCCGGCGTGAAGCATGGTATATACGACTGTAGCTGCCGATATGCCCTCTTTTGGGTGTATGCCGACGGGTATTCCGCGTCCGTCATCCGAAACTTTTATTACATCTCCCTCAAGTATCTCAACGGTTATCTCGCTGCAATATCCCGCGAGAGCTTCGTCTATGGAATTGTCAACGATCTCATAGACAAGGTGATGCAATCCTTTCGGTCCCGTCGATCCGATATACATTCCCGGGCGCTTTCTTACAGCCTCAAGCCCTTCTAAAACCTGTATGTCATTTTCGTCGTAATTACTGCTTTCCTGATTCTGATTCATGAGTACCTCCGGTAATTTTCCGAGCAGTTTTTATAAAACATCTTTTTAAATATTCCTGCGTTATTTATATCCTCCGCCGCCTGAGATCCTTTTTTTCAGCGTAAATGCGGATAACTGCGATATATACAGATTTTCTTTTCCGTCTCTCACCGTAATGATAAAACTTTTCGGCATCTCATACGTGGTATATACGCATTTTTTTTCTTTTTCTGCCCGTTCGAGAAGATTTTTGGTGCATTTTTCAACAGTCGTATTTTCTATGTCGAAAATTCCGACAACATCTTTTGTGTCAACGGAAAAATTATTTCCTATATGTAAATACATAGTATATTCAGACTCCTCCGATGATCTTTCCTCCGCTTATCCTGAACACTTTTCCGGATATATCCGGAAGGACCGAATTTTCGTTACATACGGTTATAAAGACCTGCATATCCTTTATTATATCAAAAATAAATTTCTGCCTGCTCTCGTCAAGTTCTCCCATAACGTCGTCAAGCAGTATGACAGGCGGATCTTTTGATTTTTTCATAAATATCTCCGCTTGCGCCAGTTTCATCACAAGTGCTATACTTTTTATCTGACCCTGAGATCCGAAATCCCTGGCGCTGACTCCGTTGAGTTTGATGAGTATCTCATCTCTGTTCACACCGGAATGTGTACAACCTGTCTTTATATCATATTCCGAACTTTCACGCAGCTTTTTATAGTATTTTTCCACTGCTTCCGCTCCGCACGGATAATTGAAATCCTCCGGTCTGTATATATTTGACCGGTACTCTATCTCAAGCTTTTCGGTACCGCCCGAGATCGTACCATACAGACCGGCGCATATATCGTTTATTCTGCCGACATATTCGTTTCGCATATATGATATGACAGATCCCTCCGCGGCCGCCTGCCTGTCCCATACTTCAAGAGCATCCCCGGACGACTCGCCCTGAAGGATCTGTTTTAAGAGGGCGTTTCTCTGCTCCGTTATTATATTGTTTTTCGTGACATGCGATACCATCCCGATATTTATCTGAGATGCCGCCATATCGATAAAAACTCTTCTTTTTTCCGGAGAACCTTTTACTATATCCACATCATCGGGAGTAAAAGCTATGCACTTGAAAACTTCAAAAAGACCCTTTGATCCCCTGAGTTTTACACCGTTGAGAAAAAGACTCTTGGGGACTGTTCCGGTCTTCGACATCCTGAAAGATATATTCTGACGCCGTACACTGTCCTTAAAAACTATCTCCGAAATCATATTCGCTCCGTCAAGACAGATATAATCTTTTTCCTTGGAGCCTCTGAAACTTTTGCATCCCGATAATATCCAGATTGCTTCAATGAGATTTGTTTTTCCCTGCGCGTTTTTTCCGACTATTATATTATATCTTTCATCGGGGTCGAATTCGATTTCTTTCAGATTCTTGAATCCGTCTATCCTGACATGATCTACTGTCACCTGACAGTTACCTCCCGATCACCGACACGCACAACATCACCGCTTCTTAATTTTTTTCCTCTCGCGGTGCATATCTCTCCGTTGACGGTCACTTTCTTTTCAAGGATGATTTCTTTTGCCTCGCCGCCTGTACCGGCGATACCCGAAAATTTGAGAAGTGAATCGAGTTTTATAAACTCCGTGCTTATTTTTATATCCATAGATCAGATCAAAGCTCCGGGATCATCAGTTTTTGAGCTGTATCGGCATTATGAGGAATATATAGCTCTCTCCGTCAAGAGGAAGTATCTCTATAACTCTCATGGCTCCGCTGAATCTTATCTTCACTTTATCCCCTTCCGCGGCACGCAGCGCATCGAGGAAAAGTCTGTCATTAAATCCGATGACAACCGTTTCTCCGGAAATATCCGCCGGTATCACATCGCTTACTTTTCCGAGTGCGGAACGGCAGTTTATCTTCATTGCGCCGTCTGACACATCACAGCGTATCGGAGCTTTGTTTTTGTCATCTATGATTAGTGAGCATCTTTCAAGGCAGTTTATAAAATCTTTTTTGTTTACTATGACTTCTGTCTTACATTCCGTCGGGATACTGCTCTTATAGTTGTGAAAAGTACCCTCGAGCAGGCGGGAGATCACAAAAACGTTATTTATCTCGAAAATTATATGTCTGTCATTTGTGCATATATTGCAATATTTATCGTCTGAATCATCTTTTATCAGTGACGCCACTTCCGAAAGTGCCTTTTTCGGGACGACAAAATGATAATCCTCTTTTGAATCGATAAGTTCATTTCTTATGGCGAGCCTGAAGCCGTCAATCGCGACCATATTGAAACTTCCGTCGTTTATATCGAAAAGCTCTCCCATAAGTATGGGTTTGCTTTCATTCAGGGAAGCCGCGTAACTTGTCTGATTTATCATGGAACGCAGAACAGACTGCTTTACGGAAAATGTTTTTTCCGAATCGACAAGCGGAAGATCGGGAAACTCGCTTGCCGACATGGCGGGAAAACTGCACTCGGTCGAATTGCATGACATTTTTACCGTCAGTTTGTCATCGACCTCTACCATGATGGTATTTTCTGACATACGTTTTGTAAATTCATTGAATAATTTAGCGTTTACGACAAACTCTCCGCTGTCCTTTGTATCCGCCTGTATCGTCGTTTTGATCCCCATTTCAAGATTATACGATGTAAGCTCGATATTTCCGGGAGTTATAACAGCTTTTATACCCTCAAGTACGGGTATGGCGGATTTTGGCAAAACCGCACGTGACACGTTTCCGATCGCCTCGGCAAGTTCATTCTTATCGCAGATAAATTTCATAAACAGACCTCCGTTTAATTTATAATTTTT
>CAYPXB010000001.1:79734-87449 GCA_964414745.1 uncultured Alistipes sp.
ATCGCAGATAAATTTCATAAACAGACCTCCGTTTAATTTATAATTTTTCTATTGTAATAATCGTTCCGCACAGATATTATCCGTCACAACTTAAGTCTTATCTGTTCTCTTATTGATTATTGATTTGAAAACAATAATATAATAAAGATATTTAGTTGTAGTAGTATATCCGGTTGAAAAGTTCATATTACGGGTTTTACCGGATATTCCGCGAAAACAGCGTCAACAGGATATTGTTGCGCTTTTGCGGAAAAGTTAATGATCTCAATTTTGTCGGGTAAAAAAGTTTATTATGTCAGGATATGTTAAGTTGAAGTTGACAGTTAAGTTGATAAGGCAACTGAATTTTGTTTTTTTACAGGATCTCACTGCCGAATCTGTCAGTCTGAAATCATGTTAAAAAGTGAAAAAATAATTTAATAAAATCAGAAAAGGCTTAACATAAATGAATTCTCAAAAATAATATTTTTAATTTTTTCAACACAGTGTTGAAAACTGTGTTGATAAGTTTTCAGGCTTTGCTTTTGTCTTTTATATTTTTGATTATATCATTGACAAGATTACTGAGATTCTTATCTTTTTTAATACTCTCTGTAATACTGTTTATAGAATATACAATCGTTGAATGATCTCTTCCGCCGAATTCCGTTCCGATAGAGGCAAGCGGCATCTGCGTTATCTCTCTTACGACATAAATCGCGACTTTCCGCGCTATCGATATTTGCGCGCTTCTTTTGTTGGAACGCAGATCTTCGGGTGAGACACCGTATACCGTGGATACTTCGGAAATTATCTTTTCAACGGTTATCGGTATGGGCTGATCGTCGGTGAGAACATCGCGTATTACGCTTTGTGACATCGATATCGTTATCGGACTTCCCGCGAGATGATTCAGAGCTTTAAGCTTAAGGACAGCGCCTTCAAGCTGACGGATATTTGATTTCAGCCTGTTGGCCATAAATTCGGCGACTTCTCCCGGCATTTTCAGATCGAGCAGTTCTGATTTACGATTGATTATTGCCAGTCTTGTCTCATAATCGGGAGCTGATATATCGGCGATAAGACCGCTTTCAAAACGTGTTCTGAGTCTTTCTTCGAGTGTGACGAGTTCTTTAGGAGGTTTGTCGGATGTGATAACGATCTGTTTTCCCTCCTGATATAATTTATTGAAAGTGTGGAAAAATTCTTCCTGCATACGTTCTTTATGGGCAAAAAACTGGATATCGTCGACAAGCAGTATATCAGAATTCCTGTATTTTTCATGAAAATCAGATATGAGATTCGTATTAAGAGCGCTTATAAGATCGTTTCCGAATGTTTCACTTGTGACGAAAACGACATTGAGATCCGGATGATTTTTTCTGACTTCGTTCGCTATCGCCGTAATAAGATGCGTCTTTCCCATTCCCGAAGGGCCGTATATAAACAGCGGATTATACACTTTTATTGCTTTTGTTCCGCAGTTTTTCGCAACGGATTTACAGCAGGCAAGTGCAAATTCATTGGAGCGTCCCTCAATAAATGTATCAAATGTGTAGTCATAATTGGCAAATTTATATGATTCTTCAAGTTCCGCGTGCTTTTTATCAAGTTCATCATCTGTCGGAACGTGTATATCGGATGCTGTTTCGGTCTTTACGTTTATTACGATATTCACTTCAAATCCCAGAATATTCTTAAATGCCTCGCTTAGCTGATTTATAAAATTACTGAAAACGATATTTTTCTGAAATTCGGTCTGAACGGTAAATATAGCGTCGTTTCCTTTGAGTTCTACGGGACTCATCGCGTTTATCCAGGTCGTAACACCTATTTCGGGGATCGTTTTGTTTTCAAGGCAGTAATTTTTTACATTTTCAAAAACTTCTTCAAAAGAATTCATGTCAAACCTCCGTAATAAAAAATCCGGTATTCCGGAAGATCAAAATATAAAAAGTCATTACTGACGGTAAAAATTTCTCGCACTAATTAAACACCTGACCATATACGTATTATAATATATTATATTATATCATAATGATGACTTGATTGCAAGCTTTTTGTATGTCATCAATGGTAGAAAATAAAGTCAGATTTTCAAAATATTTTTTACAAAATGTTGAAAACCGGGGATGTTTTTTAATTTCGTATTTTTGTGACATAATGAAAGTAAGGTCTTAGGCGTCGGATAAATATATTTTTACTAAAAAACGGTTTAATTAAAGGCATATATTTGATAAATTGTATAAAACCTTAAAAAATTTTCAGAAACCGCTTGACATAAAATGATATCTGATATATAATTGATAATTGTAATGCAGATTTTTGAGAAACGAATTGCTTAAATTTGTTTATTCGTATACTGACATATTAAGAACAGTAAATACGGGAAGGAGATGCCGGGTAGTGAAGAGAACATACCAGCCGAAGAAGATCCACAGAAAAAAAGAACACGGATTCAGAAAAAGAATGGCGACAAAGGATGGCAGAAAGGTCTTAGCTCGTAGAAGAGCCAAGGGCAGAGCAAGATTAACTCACTGACGAGACTGACCACAAAATCTATTTTGTGGTCTTTTTTGTTAAAAACAAACTTTAAGACATTTTAAGGACAGTTGATATAGAAAATAATTACTATGCTGTATACCGAAATTCTGAACAATAATAAAGATTTTCTCAATCTTTACAAAAAAGGAAAATTTATCTCGGGCAGATATTCCGTTATTTATATAAGACCGAACGGAAGAAGCTATAACAGGCTCGGTATAACCGCCGGAAAAAAGACAGGTAATGCCGTAAAACGAAACAGGGCAAAAAGAGTGATCAGGCAGGTATATTGCGAGACCGAGATACTTATGCCTATCGGTATAGATATAGTAATAGTAGCGAGAAGTCCCATATGTGAAATAAAATCACAGGAATACCGCTCTTATATGGAAGATCACGCTATTCCGGATATATGCCGTATCACAAAGAAATTATCCGAGAAAGGCTGTTATAAATGAAAAAACTGTTTATTGCCATGATTCAGTTTTACAGAAAATTTATATCGCCGCTTTTTCCTCCGACTTGTAAATTTTATCCGACGTGCAGCAAATATGCTATTGACGCGATAGAGAGATTCGGCGTCATAAGAGGAACGCTTCTTGCCGCGTGGAGACTTCTCAGGTGTAATCCCTGGTCAATGGGCGGTATTGATTATGTTCCCGAAAAATTTACCTTCAGAAGAAAGTATCAGTAACAAGTGGTGATATTATATCAACAAGGGTGATTATGTGTATGAATAAAAATAACCGTCAGAGGAGTCATATTACAGTATGAATGCAATTTATGATATAATCGGCTTGCCGCTGGGCTATCTGATGAGCTGGATATACAGTTTTGTGGGAAATTACGGTCTGTCTATCCTGTTATTCACTTTGGTGACGAAAATCATACTTTTTCCGATAAGTTACCATACTCAGAAAAGTTCCGCGAGGATGAAACTGATAAATCCGAAGATAGCAAAACTGCAGAAGAGCTACAGCAACAATCCTACAAAACTTCAGGAGGAAACGCAGAAACTTTATCAGAAAGAGGGAGTCAATCCGAACGCCTCGTGTATGCCGATGATCGTACAGACACTTCTGCTGTTCGGCGTGCTGGATGTTGTATATAAACCTCTGACGCATATTCTTCATATAACGAAATCTGTAAGAGAAACTATTGTAAATATAGCTTCCGAGATAGTCACATCAGCAGGCGGAAAGCCTACAAGTCTTTCCGATCTCAGATGCGAACTTATTGCCATAGAACAGATAAATAAACCGGGAAATCTTTCTAAATTCAATTCCGTAAGCAGTAACATAATAAACAGCATAACTGATTTTTCAAATAATTTCAGACTTTTCGGGGCGGATCTGAGTAAGACTCCTCAATTCAGACCCGATACTTGGAACCATGAAAGCGTTGTACTTTTTCTGATACCCATATTCGCCGGTCTTACACAGCTTCTTTTTACTATCTACACACAGATATACCAGAAAAAGAACAACCCCGATACTCCGACTATCGGATGTATGAATATAATGCTTTATCTCATGCCTCTCATGTCGGTGTGGTGGGGATTTACATTTCCGGCGGCAGTCGGATTTTACTGGATCTGTTCTTCGATACTTTCTTTTCTCACAACATTTGTGCTTAATCTGTACTTTACCGATAAACGAATTGAGAAAGTAGATATCAAGGAGAAGGAAAAAGCCCGCAGAAAAGCCGAGAAACACCCGGAAAAGAAAACATTCATGCAGCGTATGCTTGAGCAGCAGGAACTTCTTGAACAGCAGCAGAAAGGAACCGGACAAAAAAGTGAGAACGGAAAAGTTTCCCGTTCCGAAATGAACAAATATAATCGCGAGCGTATTAACGAAGCAAGAAAAAGAATGGCGGAAAAATACGGCGATGAATATGATGAAAAAGACGATGACTGATATCCGGAGGTAATAGAAATGACTGAGATTTTTACGGCAAAGACCGTTGAAGAGGCTAAAGAACTTGCGGCAAAAAAATTCGGAAAAAAAGCAAGTGAGATCGAATTTGAGATCATTGAGGAAGGAAAAAAAGGTTTTTTGGGCATCGGCAAGGTAGATGCCAAAGTTAAGGCAACATATGCCGAGACCGTTGCGAACACGGAAAGTGTGGATAATAAACCGGCTGAGCAGAAAACCGAAGTAATTGAACCCGAGAAAAAAATTGAGGAAAAAGCCGAGGAAGATCCGGCGGTCGTTGCCGCGGATGAAAAAAATGATGAGAAAAAATCCGCTGAAAGTTTGTCCGCCGAAAAGACAGAAAAAGCAGAAAAGAAAGAAAAGACAGAAAAGACAGAGAAATCAGAGAAGACAGTCACTGAAAAAACGGAAAAAAGCATTGAAGAGCCGGATGAATATTCTATCGAGAATTATGAACCTGTAGAAGATTTAAATCTCCTGAATAAGAAAGTAATAACGGCGAGAGACTATATAGACAATATACTCAGAGCAATGGGTATAACCGCCGAGTATAAATACTATCAGAATGAAACAGGCGCTATAATTGAAATAGACAGCAGTAACAACGGCACGATCATCGGTCGGCGCGGAGACACTCTCGACGCAATACAGTATCTGAGTTCTATTATAGCGAATAAAGGCGACAAGGAATATTTTCGCATTACAATAGACTGTTACGGCTACCGCAAAAAGAGAAAGGAAACTCTTGAACAGCTTGCCGAAAAAGTGGCGAAATCCGTTCTCAGGAGCGGACGTTCACAACCGCTTGAGCCAATGAATCCATATGAAAGAAGAGTGATCCATTCCGCAATCTCCGGAATCGACGGTGTTTATTCACATTCAGTCGGCGAAGAGCCTTTCAGAAAAATAGTGATCTCACCGAGCAACTCAAGAAAAAACGGCGGCCGCGGAGGAAAAAACAGGGGAGACAGAAAAAATTCAAATGCAAGATCCGGTCGCCCCAAAAACCGTGAATCATACGAACCCAAGGATATAGATCTTTCGACAAGTTTTGAAAAAGACTATAAAAAGCCGAAGCCGGAAGATGATATTGCCGGCGGTCTTTACGGAAAGATAGAATTCTAAAAATAAAAGATTTAACTAAATAAAATAAGACAACGGCATTTTGCCGTTGTTTTTTTAGAGGTGATGATTTTGTCAACTGTTGCTGCTATTTCAACTCCGACTGCTCCCGGCGGTATAGCGATAATCAGGATCTCAGGCGATGATTCGATCTCAATTGCCGAAAAGATATTTAAGCCGTACAAAAGTGAAAAAATCAGCCGGATGGCCGGATATACCTGTGCTTACGGTGCTGTGTATGACGATAAAGAAAAGATTGATGATTGTGTTCTGACGCTTTTTCGGGCGCCGCACAGTTATACGGGAGAAGATGTCGTTGAAATATCATGTCACGGAGGCCTTTTCGTCACAAGAAAGATATTAAGACTTGTCATTAAAAACGGCGCAATGAATGCTCCCGCCGGTGAATTTACAAAACGAGCTTTTCTCAACGGAAAGATCGATCTCACAAGAGCGGAGTCAATCATGGATATTATTTCGGCAAAAGGAGAGAAAGAACTGAAAATGGCCGAGGATCTGAAAAGCGGTTCCGTTTTCAGACAGGCGCAAAAAGCTTCGGATATACTTCTTGAAACTCTCTCTCTCCTCTCTGTCTGGTCTGATTATCCAGATGATGATATTTCTGAGATCAGTCCTGAAAAATTGGTAAGCAGTCTGAGATCCGCACGGTCTGTACTTCATGAGCTTATAAAAGATTATGACAAAGGGCAGATAATCAAATACGGTATTTCCACAGTCATAGCGGGAAGACCGAATGTCGGAAAATCTTCGCTCTTCAACTGTCTGAGCGGATATGAAAGAAGCATTGTCACGGATATTGCCGGAACTACAAGAGATGTCGTGGAAGAAAATATTACGGTCGGAGATATAACGCTTAGAATTTCGGATACCGCGGGAATAAGGGACACGGAGGATATTATTGAGGAAAAGGGCGTTGAGATAACACAGAAATATCTTGATGCCGCGGATCTTGTTTTGTGCGTTTTTGACGGAAGCTGTCCGCTGACGGAAGATGATCTGAAGTTTATGAATATGACAAAAAATAAGAACAGGATCGCTGTTATAAATAAAAACGATCTCAGACCGGAAATAGACAGGAAAATAATCGATCAGAATTTCAGGCAAGTCGTAAGTCTTTCGGCAAAAGAAAAATCCGGATTAGACGGACTGGAAAAAGCAATAGAAGAAATATTCTGCCTTGATGAGATAAAGTTTGATTCGGCTGTCGCGGCAAACGAGAGACAAAAAAATTGTATCGAACTAGCCGAAAAAAGTATAGATGAGGCAATAGAAGCGATATTATCCGGTGAGTTTTATGATGCCGTGACTGTGCTTATCGATGATGCGGAGCAGCATTTACTTGAACTTACAGGCGAAAAGATCACCGATCGTGTCGTTGATGAAATCTTTTCACGGTTTTGTGTGGGAAAATAAAATGTTTCACGTGGAACATTTCGGGAGGTGAAAAAATGTCATACGATATGGGAGAATATGATGTGGCAGTTATCGGAGCGGGACACGCCGGTATCGAAGCGGCTTTGGCGTCGGCACGTCTCGGCTGCAGGACGGTAATGTTTACCATATCGCTCGATCAGATTGCGAATATGCCGTGCAATCCGTCAATCGGAGGAACAGCGAAAGGCCATCTTGTGCGTGAGGTTGATGCTTTGGGCGGAGAAATGGGAAGAGCCGCCGACAAATGCTTTATACAGAGCCGTATGCTCAACAAAGGCAAAGGACCCGCTGTTCATAGTCTGCGCGTGCAGGCGGACAGAATCGCGTATCATAATTACATGAAAAATATCTGCGAAAAACAGCCGGGACTTTTTATTAAACAGGCGGAAGTATCCGGCATAGTTGTCGAAAACGGAAAGATAAGAGCTTTGGAGACGACTTTCGGCGGTGTCTATACGGTGAAAGCTGTGATCATCGCGACGGGAACATATCTCAAAGGCAAAATACATATCGGCGAGTTTTCATTTGAAAGCGGACCGGATCAGGCTTTGCCGAGTACATTTTTATCGGAAAGTCTTATCGGGAACGGAATATCATTACGGAGATTTAAAACAGGAACACCATGCAGAGTCAATAAAAGAAGCATAGATTTTGACGCAATGGAAAGGCAGGACGGTG
>CAYPXB010000001.1:87549-101336 GCA_964414745.1 uncultured Alistipes sp.
TGCAGAGTCAATAAAAGAAGCATAGATTTTGACGCAATGGAAAGGCAGGACGGTGACGAAAAGATCGTCCCGTTTTCATTTGAAACGGATCCCAACGGGTTAAAAAATATTGTCAGTTGCTATGTTACTTATACAAATGAGAATACTCATGAGATAATCCGTAAAAATCTTGACAGATCTCCGCTTTATTCCGGAAAGATAGAGGGGATCGGACCGAGATATTGCCCGTCAATCGAAGATAAGGTCGTAAGATTTCCGGACAGACCGAGACATCAGCTTTTTGTTGAACCCATAGGACTTAATACGGAAGAATATTATCTTCAGGGTATGTCGTCATCGCTTCCCGAAGATGTTCAGCTTGCTTTTCTGAAAACCATAAGAGGACTTGAAAATGTTGAGATAATGAGACCCGCGTACGCTATCGAATATGACTGTTGTGATCCTGTCCAGCTTTTGCCGACACTTGAGTTCAAGAAGATAGAGGGACTTTACGGGGCAGGGCAGTTCAACGGAAGTTCGGGATACGAGGAGGCCGCAGCGCAGGGGATCGTCGCGGGGATCAATGCCGCGCTGAAGATAAAAGGAAAAGCACCGATGATACTTGACAGGGCAAGCTCTTATATCGGAACTTTAATAGACGATCTTGTCACGAAAGGCTGTCAGGATCCATACAGAATGATGACGTCACGCAGTGAATACAGACTTATTTTAAGGCAGGACAACGCCGATCTGAGGCTTATGCCGACAGGGCACGAGATAGGTCTTGTCCCAGACGAAAAATACGAGAAGCTGAAGTTAAAGAAAGAGCTTATCGAATCGGAGATAAAAAGGGTAAAATCGTTAAATATATCCCCGAGTAAAGATCTCAATAAATTTCTTGAGTCACATGACACAGCTCCTATAACAACGGGTTGCAAACTTTCCGATCTCATACGTCGCCCGCAGCTTAATTATGAAATGCTCGCCGAGTTTGACAAAGCACGCAGACCGCTTCCGGACGATGTTTGTGAACAGGTGGATCTGCAGATAAAATACGAGGGATATATTTCAAAACAGCTCGCTCAGGTAGATACAATGCGGGGACTTGAAAACAAGAGACTTCCGGAAAATTTCGACTATGGCAGGATAAGGGGACTTCGGCTTGAGGCTATCGAAAAGCTGAATAAAATTCAGCCGTATTCTGTCGGTCAGGCGTCTAGAATATCGGGTGTCTCCCCGGCCGATATATCACTTCTTGTCGTCTGGCTTGCGCAGGGAAAGGAATAATATGTTCGAAAGCTTTGAAAAATACCGCAGAGTATTCAATACCGCCGGACTGGAACTGACAAAAGAACTTTATGAAAAATTTGATATATATGCCGAATTTCTTGTTGAATATAATAAAAAAGTCAATCTGACCGCCATAACAGAACCTGATGATATTTTTCTGAAACATTTTACGGACAGCGTTATGATCTGTAAATATATAGATCTGCCGGAGGGCTCGAGCATGATAGATATTGGCACAGGCGCCGGATTTCCTCTTGTTCCGGTCAGGCTTTACCGTGACGATTTAAAAATAACATTGCTCGACAGTCTTGGTAAGAGAGTCACTTTTCTCAGAAAACTTTGTGAAAAATTGGGGATCGACGCCGAGATAATTCATTCAAGGGCAGAAGACGCCGGAAAGACGGAATCTATGAGAGAAAAATTCGATTATTCCTGCGCGCGGGCTGTCGCAAACATATCTGTATTAAGCGAACTTTGTATTCCTTTTGTCAGAACGGGAGGGTATTTTATATCAATGAAGGGTCCGGGTGAGGATATTTCGGCGGGGGAAAAAGCGATAAATATTCTCGGAGGTATGATTGAAAGAAAAATTGAATATGATCTGTCTGACGAAAAAAGGCGCCTTATCGTTATAAGAAAAATTTCTACGACGCCCGATATTTACCCGAGAAACAGCAAAAAAATCAAGAAAGAGAGTTTATAGTTTCTGAAAATGTTCCACGTGGAACATTTTACATACTAATCGACGGAAAATTTTTAAATTACGGATTTTTTATTTACAACGGCAGAAAAAAATGATATAATGACATAGTAAAGCAAAACAAAATTTATTTTTTGAAAATGAGAGGAAGATATATGGGCAGGATCTTTGCTGTGACAAACCAGAAAGGCGGGGTCGGTAAATCCACGACAGTGGTAAATCTGGCGGCTTACCTCGGATCGAGAGGGTTCAATGTGCTTTGTGTCGACGCCGATCCGCAGGGAAATACTACGACGGGTCTCGGAATCAGTAAAAAAACAGTCACCTATACTACATATGATGTTATGATCGGAAAAGCGAGAGCCAAAGATACCGCCGTTTCCACGGATTTTGAGAATATCTCGATACTTCCGGCTACAGAGGATCTGGCGGGGTGCGAACTGGAGCTCTATAACGCCGATAACAGAGTCAACCGGCTGAAAATGCAGATTCTCACCTGTAAAGAAGATTATGACTATATTTTTATCGACTGTCCTCCGGCGCTGGGAACGATCACGATAAATGCGCTTGTTGCCTGTGACAGTGTGATAATACCGATGCTTGCCGAGTTTTACGCTCTCGAAGGACTGTCACAGCTTGTGAATACTCTGAAGATCGTCAAGAATAATTATAATCCTTCCATGGAAATAGAGGGAATACTGTTCACAATGTTTGACGGGCGGTTAAATGTTGCAAATGATGTTCTTGCCGAAGTTGAAAAGTATTTTCCCGGAAAAGTTTTCGATACGAAGATACCGAGAAATGTCAGGATCTCGGAAGCGCCGAGTCACGGCAAACCAGTGATGTACTATGACAAGTCATCAAAAGGAGCACAGGCTTATGAACTTCTGGGACAGGAACTGATAGGGGAAACACCGCAGATCAGGAAGAAAAAAAGAAAAGGAGCATTCAGAAATTCAAAAAATAAATGAGAAAGGAGATTCGGTAAAAACCGATATTTAAAAAATGGCAAAAGGCGGATTGGGCGCGGGACTTGATTCATTATTCAGTGAAAACTCAAGCGACGTGCAAGTCAAAAAAACATTGCGGGTCTCTGAACTCGAACCGAACAGGAATCAGCCGCGAAAAAATTTCAGCGATGAGGCCATAACGGCTCTCGCGGATTCCATAAAAGAACATGGCATACTTCAGCCGATACTTGTTCGTCCCATGAGTCACGGCGGTTACCAGATAGTGGCGGGTGAAAGAAGATGGCGCGCGGCGAGGATGCTCGGTCTTACGGAAGTACCCGTAAATATACGAGAACTTACCGATTTTGAAGCGATGCAGATCGCGCTGATCGAAAATCTGCAGAGAGAAAATCTGAATCCGGTCGAAGAGGCGGAGGGTTATAAGGAACTTATCGAAAAATACGGTATGACACAGGAGAAAGTCGCAAATACCGTCGGACGTTCAAGGTCATCGGTCGCAAACTCGATAAGACTTCTGACTTTGCCCGAAGAAGTCCTGAAAATGCTTGAAAACGGCAAACTGTCATCGGGTCATGCCAAAGCGCTGCTTGGTTTTGAGGACGAAGAACTTCTTGTCGAAACGGCACTTAAGGCAGCAGACGGCGGTCTTACGGTACGTCAGGTAGAACGTGCGGCGCAGAGATCGGTAAAGGAAAAAAAGACCGGTGAAAATGATACTTTAACGAAAGGCGATAATTATTTCGTTGAGATGGAACTGTCGCTGAGCGAGCGGCTCGGTCGCAAGGTAAAAGTCAATTACGGCAAAAACAAAGGCAGTCTTGTACTTGAATTTTACGATAAAGAAGATCTTTTCACATTGGCGGAAAAACTTACCGGAGAGGAATAAAGGAGAGTCTTAACTTTGATAGATATTAAATTGATAAGAACGGATCCCGAATCAGTCAAGGAGAATATAAGGAAAAAATTTCAGGATGAAAAACTTGAGCTTGTGGACAAAGTCGCGGAGCTTGACAGAAAATACAGAGAGACGAAAGTAAAGTGCGACGATCTCAGAAATCAGCGTCGTGTAAAAAGCAAGCAGATAGGTGGCCTTATGGCAAAAAATCAGCTTGAAGAGGCGGAAAAAGTAAAAGCCGAAGTCACCCGTTTTGGCGAAGAACTTGAAAGAATGGAAGCCATCGAGACAAAGCTTGAAGCCGAAATAAGAGAAATAATGCTTGTCATTCCGAATATTATCGATGACAGTGTGCCGATAGGAAAGGATGACAGCGAAAATGTTGAAGTCGAACGGTTCGGAGAGCCGGTCGTCCCCGATTTTGAAGTGCCGTATCATGTGGATATAATGGAAAAAGTACACGGCATAGATATCGATTCGGCGAGGAAAACGAGCGGAAGCGGTTTCTATTATCTCTGCGGCGATATAGCTCAGCTTCAGTCGTGCATACTGTCATATTCGAGGGATTTTATGATAGACAAGGGATTTACCTATTATATCCCCCCGTTTATGATAAGGAGCAACGTCGTTACCGGTGTCATGAGTTTTGCGGAAATGGATAACATGATGTATAAGATAGAGGGCGAAGATCTCTATCTTATCGGTACGAGCGAACATTCCATGATAGGAAAATTCATCGATTCCATACTTTCCGAGGACGATCTGCCCCAGACTTTGACAAGTTATTCTCCGTGCTTCAGAAAAGAAGTCGGTTCAAAAGGCATAGAGGAGCGGGGCGTTTACAGGATACACCAGTTTGAAAAGCAGGAAATGATAGTTGTCTGCAAGCCCGAGGACAGTATGGAATGGTTTCATAAACTCTACGGATATACTGTTGAGTTTTTCAGGACGCTTGATATTCCCGTGAGGACGCTTGAGTGCTGTTCGGGCGATCTTGCCGATCTGAAAGTCAAAAGTATTGACGTTGAGGCATGGTCACCGAGGCAGAAAAAATATTTTGAAGTCGGAAGTTGCTCAAATCTCGGAGACGCGCAGGCAAGGCGCCTCGGAATACGGGTAAAATCGGGAAAAGAAAAATATTTTCCGCATACTCTGAACAATACCGTTGTGGCGCCCCCGAGAATGCTTATTGCTTTTCTTGAAAATAACGTCAATGAAGACGGAAGTATACGTATCCCGGAAGCACTTCGGCCTTATATGAGAAAAGATATTATCAGACCATAGAAAAAAGAGACGGCTCTACGCCGTCTCTTTCGGTTTTATCCGTGATATCAATATGCTTTGCCCCAGTACAGCATATATTTTGCCGGTTTTCCACAGCAAACGCATTTATCCGAGATCTGTTCCTGCTCAAATGGGATACATCTCGATCCCACTCCGGTTTTGTCTTTGACTTCTTTCTCACAATTTTCGTCGCCGCACCACATTGCTTTGATGAAACCGTCGCCGTTTTTCTCAAGCGCTTCATTTATATCCGACACGGTACGGCACGTGTATGTTTTGCTTTCGCGGTTTTTCAGAGCTTTGCCGAACATTCCGTCATGTGCTTCACCGAGCAGGCGCTCGACAGCCGGTATAAGCTCATCAAGCGGAACGGCAGATTTTTCGCCGTTCCATCTTGACGCTATGACACACTGATTATTTTCAATATCTTTCGGACCGATCTCAAGTCGCAGAGGAACGCCTTTCATTTCATATTCGGAAAATTTCCATCCCGGCGAATTGTCACTGTCGTCGAGTTTTACCCTGTATCCTGCAGAAGCAAGTTTTTCTTTTATCTCGTTCGCCTTTTCAAGAACGCCTTCTTTATGCTGCGCAATAGGGATCACGATGACCTGAACAGGCGCGACGGCAGGAGGCAGAACAAGACCGCTGTCATCACCGTGAGTCATGATTATCGCGCCGATAAGCCGTGTGGTGACACCCCAGCTTGTCTGATGAGGATAGACTCTTTTATTATCTCTGTCGGTAAACTCTATATCAAAAGCTTTTGCGAATCCGTCGCCGAAGTAGTGTGATGTTCCCGCCTGCAGAGCTTTTCCGTCATGCATCAGGGCTTCAATAGCGTATGTCGTGACTGCTCCGGCAAATTTGTCGCTGTCCGTCTTTTTTCCCTTGATAACGGGGATGGCAAGATAATTTTCGCAAAAATCGGCGTATATATTAAGCATACGCTCTGTCTCTTCTATAGCCTCTTCGGCTGTCGCGTGTATCGTATGGCCTTCCTGCCACAGAAATTCTCTGGATCTCAGGAACGGTCTTGTTGTCTTTTCCCAGCGTACGACACTCACCCACTGATTATAAAGTTTGGGCAGATCGCGGTATGAGTGGATTATATTTGAATAATGCTCGCAGAACAGCGTTTCGGAAGTCGGGCGGACACACAGTCTGTCCTCAAGTTTTTCATTTCCGCCGTACGTCACCCATGCTACTTCCGGAGCAAACCCTTCTACATGATCCTTTTCCTTCTGAAGAAGGCTCTCCGGTATAAACATCGGCATACACACGTTTTCGTGCCCTGTTTCCTTGAACATACCGTCAAGTATCTTCTGTATATTTTCCCAGATAGCGTAACCGTAGGGACGTATGACCATACAGCCCTTGACACTCGTATATTCAATAAGTTCTGCTTTCTTTACAATATCGGTATACCACTGAGCGAAATCCTCATCCATTGAGGTTATCGCGGAGACCATTTTTTTATCCTTAGCCATAAAAACCTCTCTTAAACTGATAACATATTATATCTTATTCCCGTATTCTGTACAGCTTTATATCATTATAGCATATTATAGCTAAAAGTCAAGTGCCGGACAGGTCGGGAAATCTGTTACAGAGGCAATTATCAAAAATATTATAATGCATATATGACAATAAATCAGAAAAATTTCCCTATAAATACAGCATAATGACGAAAATAATTTATATGCTTGACAAATGCCCAAAAAGGTTGTATTATACTGAATATACAATATATACTATTCATACTGGTTTAGTATGAAATATTATCGGTAAACAGGAGGAATACAAAATGTCCAAAATTTATAAGAGCTCTACAGAGCTCATAGGCAAAACTCCGATACTGGAGGCTGTAAATATCGAAAAAAATCTCAGTCTTGAGGCAACCATACTGCTGAAACTTGAGTATTTCAATCCCGCAGGAAGCGTAAAAGACAGGATCGCAATCGCTATGATAGAAGATGCCGAGCAAAGGGGCGTTCTGAAAAAAGACAGCGTCATCATTGAGCCGACATCCGGCAATACGGGTATCGGTCTTGCGGCTATAGCAGCATCAAAAGGCTACAAAGTCATATTGACGATGCCTGAAACGATGAGCGTTGAGCGCAGAAATATCCTTAAGGCCTATGGGGCTGAGATAGTTCTTACGGACGGAACAAAAGGAATGAAAGGTGCTATCGCGAAAGCCGAGGAGATAGCGAAAGAGTACGAGAACAGCTTTATTCCCGGACAGTTTTCCAATCCCGCCAATTCAGCCATACACAGAAAGACCACGGGACCTGAGATCTGGGAGGATACCGACGGCGGCGTTGATGTTTTTATTTCAGGTGTCGGCACAGGCGGAACGATAACCGGAGTCGGTGAATTTCTGAAATCCCAGAAGCCTTCCGTCAAGGTCATCGCGGTAGAGCCGTCAGACTCGCCTGTACTTTCGGGCGGAAAATCCGGTCCTCACAAGATACAGGGAATCGGAGCGGGCTTTGTTCCGGATATCCTCAATACTGATATATACGATGAAGTGTTCCCCGTCAAAGGCGAAGACGCGTTTGCGGCCGGAAAGTTGCTTGCGAAAACAGAGGGCGTTCTTGTCGGAATTTCATCCGGCGCCGTTCTTCACGCCGGTATAGAGATAGCCAAGAGACCGGAATACAAGGGAAAGAATATAGTTATTCTTCTTCCGGACAGCGGAGACAGATACTATTCGACACCGCTCTTTATGGAATAATAAAAAACAGCCGCGGAGATTTTTCGTGATCTCCGCGGTATTTTTATGTCAGTCTTCAAGATTTTTTGAAAATGTTATCGCGAGAATATCGTCCGACGAAGGGTTTTTGACGTAGTAATTTGTCGTTTCGACTTCACGGTAGATACCGTCGTCGCCTTTTTGTCTTGTTACAACACGGCGCTTTCTCTGACCGTTGTTATACGCATCGATCTGATCCCGGATATCAAACGTTTTTGAAAAGAGCTCACGGTCGTCGGGATGCATCGTCGATGCGCCGTGTACGATGAGTTCGGTGTAAACTCCGGTTGAAGGACACGTGCGCGCGGTGAAGTTTTCATATGCCATCATGTAGAAACTGTTTCTTGAGAGGTTGCTCATTATGACAAGAGGATAGCACATAAATATTGCGTCAAGGAGCAACTGCGTGGCGGAGGCCATGGGCTGTGTCAGAAGAATATCCTCTGTTTCGGCATCTTCTGTCTCTTTTTCCAAAAGATCCATAAAGCTCTCAGAGTCCATAGGCTTGGCAAAATAATATCCCTGTATCAGTTCACATCCGCAGGTGCGCAGAAAACCGAGCTGTTCTTTTGTTTCGACACCCTCCGCGACAGTCGACAGCTTTAACCGTTGCGCGAATGTGAATATGCTCTCAAGAACGATCCTCTCTTTTTCGTTTTCGCAGTTTCCGCTCAGGAGTGATTTATCTATTTTCAATACATTTGCGGGAACATCTTTTACAAAATTGAGCGACGACAGCCCGCTTCCGAAGTCATCAATGGCCACGGAAAAACCGGCATCGCGTACATTCGCTATAAAGTCGATTATATAATCTTTTCCTTTTGCGAGGGCAGACTCGGTGACCTCGACCTCGATGAGGCGTCGCGGAACATCGAAACCGTCGACGACTCTGCAAAGGTGTTCGGTAAAATCGGTTTCATGTGTGTGCACTCTTGAGAAATTTACCGATATCGGCACACGGTGTACTCCGCATTCATTCTGCTTTTTCAGAAAGTCACAGACAAGATCCAGAATGTGCCAGTCAAGTTTTGTTATAAGCGTGCTTTTTTCGAGGAGAGGAACGAATGAATCCGGCGGAATTATCTTGCCGTCGTCGCCGATCCACCTTGCTAAAGCCTCGGCGCCGCTGACCTGGCAGGTTATGGCGTCATATTTGGGTTGATAGTAGGCGACGATCTTTCCGTCGGCGATCCCTTTGTCAAGCAGTTGCTCGATATTATCCTCTGTAAATACAGTGTTCATATTATCAGACCTCCCTGTTTTATATAAAGATTTTCGGAAAATATGTCTTGAAAAATTCAGTCGTCCCGCGGTGTCTTATTCCCGGCTGTGCCGTCATCGCCCTCCTGTCTGTCATCGTTATCATCATAAGCGGTTTCTCCGACAGTTCCTTCGGTTTCTTCATCAGCGGCAGCAATACCGGGATCTTCGCAACTTCCGGCAAAAACTTTTGAGAGAAACTTTCGTCCCGATATTTTTTTCCGGAACAGATCGCACAGTTTTACTGCGCCATACGGTGCAAAGCCGCACATTATTATAAAATACGGCATGGCATACTGTGATTTTGCCTCAGAGATCAGGTGATAGAGAAAACCACCGAGAATTATAAGCGGGAAAGCAGTTGTCAGAAAATCCCTGTTTCTGAGGCAGCACAATAGTCCCAGAAAAACAGCAACAAAAACGAACTGTGCGACAATATCCATATATTCCCTTACGGAATATTCGCCCTCTCCGCATACCCATTTCGCTATTTTACCTTTTTCTCCGTCCGTATATCTGACCTTGTTGTTCCAGATACTCTGATATGTCGTTTCATTCCATTGAGAGACGATTTTTTTATAGAAAAAATCATTTGCGTACTGTCTGTTTTCCGAAAAATATTCAAGTCTCTCCTTGATATTTTCAACGGACTTTTCGCTTGCCCTGTCCGGATCAAAGTTATTGTCGGAATAATTGAGTACGGTATAAGCCGCGTTGTACCAGCCCGGCGCCAGATCCGATTCGCTGAACCCCATAGAGATCCATGAAACAAACGGTATCTGTTCCTTCAGAGATTTTCCTATCCTTGACTCGTAAAAACTTTTCACCGCCGGAGTAACCGAAAGTCCCAATATGGCGGCAGCCGCAATAAACGCAAGGTTTCCCAAAAACTTTTTACGCCTGAACATCGTGGCAAAAGCTATCGCGAGCATGGCAATCAGAAAGATTACATAATTTGTCTTTATCATCACGGCAATCGCGATAAAGACAGCGGAAAGAGCCGCAAAGATCGGGTTGCTTTTTTTCAGAAAAGAGATCTCAAAATAAAGAGCGAAAACGGCAAAAGCAAGCCCCGGTATTATTCCGTATGTAAAGACCGTAAAAATGACCGGCTGAGGAAGTATCATAAAGAGCAGGACAGTAAAAACAGTGATACGTTTGTCTTTGAAGATCTTGTTATTGACAAGCGCTATGCCGATATATGAAACAGCGAGAAATACCACATTTATCCTCTCGAAGAAGAGAGCATTTTCATATGGTCCGAAGATCTCATGTATTCTGACGGCCACTTCGTTAAACAGGACATAACCAAGCTGGAATGAGAAATCCATAAAATACCGGTCATCCGCCATTAATGAAAAATCATCATGTGCCGCTCCGACGGCAGCCTCCGTTACCATGAAGGAATCCTCCGTGGGCAGGGTCTTGGAAGAACTTACCCATATCATTCCGATCACGATCGTATAGACTCCCATGATGATCACAGCCGGCGTTACGGGGATCTTTTTCAATCTCGGGATGATAAGGAAACTTATCAGCAAGCACACCGCAAGGAGCAGGATATTTATTATAAACGGATCATTGTAATAAGCGACCGACTCGATACCTTCCCTGAGCGGAGTTACTACCGAATCGGAGCCGGCTCCGGGTTTTACGATCTCCATTCCCGTTGTATGCAAAAAACTCACGATCATCAGAAATGACGCGAAACACAGCATAAGAGCTGTGATCACGATCCTGGCAAAGGATTCAAAACCGTTATCTCGGTCAGGCGCGGCAGCGGGTTTTTTATGAGATCCGATAATACCACATCCCCTCTGAAAAATGTCAAAACCGATCAGATCACCATTTAAATTATATCACTTATATCCCCAAAAATCAATAGAGAAAATGTTAAAATTCGCACAATCACCGCAAATAAAAAGCCTTCCCCGTTATCCGGCGACAGATTACGGGGAAGGACGCAGTAGCGATATTCGGATTATTTATTTTACAGATTGCCGGATATACCGGACATATAAGATTCCGGGAGCTCATCGAGTATTTTTGCGATAAGTTTCTGTACCGAAGCGGCGTCTGAGGAATTTATTCCGTCGCCGTGCTGGTAAACATCGGAGTTTAAAATACCCTGCTCAGTCATATCGGAATGTTCTTTGTCGCAAGTATATGACAGTATGCAGACAACATCGGCAACATCTATTATACCGTTTACATCCGCGTCTCCCCATTTTGTAGCCGCAGAAGACTGTCCGGTGGTCTGTTCTGCGGAGGAGGCTTCGGTTGACGGTTCCTGTGTAGTGGTCTGTTCCGAGGTGGCGGGTTCCGTAGTGGTTGCAGGCTCGGTTGTCACAGGCTCTGTCGTCGGTTCTTCTGTCGGAGGTTCGATATTCTGATTTTTCCCGGTTGTGAGGGCGAGCAGATAAGTCAGCGGAGAATTCCAGTATATCGCGATCTCATTCGTGGAATAGCTTTCGGAATTATCAACGTATCTCTTCGCGTTCGCCTTGTCGCGGCAGTATGCTTTTGCCGCGGAATCCTCAAGATTCTGGTTCACGCCGCCGACAAGCATACCCTTCATTGCCGTCTGTTTTGCCATTGACGGTCTGTGATGAGGATTTTTAACGGTCTTTTCGCCGTATCCCGTAACAAAACACGTTCCGAGCGGATTGTCGCCGAGCAGATAGTCAAGCTGTGCGGAGGCTGCATCTGTATAGCTGCTGTCGTCCGAAAGATCCGCCGCAAGGCTCAGAATGATACCTGCGTTTGCTATCGTCATATTGCTTCCCCAATCGTATTTTGACAATGCGGCGCCGTAAGGGTTGTTGCCAAAAAGTCTGCTCAGCGTTGTCGCGCTTGCCATGACGGAGTTCTTTGCTTTCGTGTATATATCCGAGTTTTCATCAATATCTTTCATTGTCAGGATAGCTATATTGCCGTAGTCGCCGACGGTAGACCAGTCAAGCCCCGTTTTGACGGACATCGATCCGAGGGCATCGGAGTATTTTGTGTCACCGGTTGCCCTGTACATCTGGGCAGCCGCCCAGTAGCGCTCGTCAAGATCGGTCTTGTCACCGTATTCTCCCGTCGTCACATCGGGTGGATTCTGGTAGTATATGCCGGAATTGTTCTGGAGAAAATCCCATGCCTTCTCCGCCGCACTCAGACATTTATCCGAAAACACCTCGTCGTAATCCCTGAATAATTCGGACGCCAGAGCCATAGCCGCACAGAAGTCGCCGGTAGCCGGCGTTGTGACAGGCATTACAAGCAGAGGATTCGTTTCCTGCTCAGGCATAACATATCCGGGGAACGTCGCACAGCTTACCTTGTTGTAGACGCCGCCACTCTCCGCCTGCATTTTCTGCATCCATTCAAGTTCATAGCGCGCCTCGTCGAGAATGTCGGGAACACCGTTTCCGCTCTCGGGGATACCTGTGCTGTCGCCGAACATTTCGGGCTGTGCGCTGTACGCGTACATAATATCGGCAACGGCCTTTGAGCCGGCAACTATATAACGGCCGTAATCACCGGCGTCATGCCAGCCGCCCGAAACATCGACAGTCTGGCTTGTGCCATATATCGTGGCAATGCTGTTATGGCAGGCGGGATGACCGAAGACCGGGTCATCGACCTCTGTTCCGCAACGCTGAAGATAGAGCATTTTTACCGTATCATCGGTAAGATTGCCGTAGACATCGTCACCTATTTCAAATGTGTATGATTTTTCAAGATCTCCGCAGGTGATATAATATCTTCCCGGCTCTGTGAAACCGGAGAAATCACCGAGACGGTCGGATTCATCCGCCGCCGAGTTCGAGATCTCTCCGGAGAGCGTTCCGGTGTAGACAGACTCGCCCGTTTCGGCACTGACAACGGAGAATGATGTGTCCTGCGAGGGAACGCCGCGGAAGACGGCGACTTTCCTGCCGTCCGGTCTGTATCCCACCTGATTTATATTGATAGAGTTTTCCGGTTCCGTGATCGTTGAGTAATCGACATTTGAATCATCTGTAAGTTCAAGAGAAACATTGTCGATGTAGATTTTATGTTCCGGAAGATCTGCGCCCGTACTTCCGCAGTTGAACACCAGCTTGGACATTATGTCTGTGTCATATTCCATGGTAAACTGAATATCACACGATTGCGGTTGCGAAGTCAGGCTGAGCTTTTTATATACGTATGCCTGATAATCCCCGCCGTTCATCTGGATAGCGGCTTCCACGGGTCTGTCAACTGTGGAGGAGATATCGAATTTAAGATGGTAGACTCCGTTTTTGTAAAGCGGGATTATATCATAGAACACTTGGACGGCATAATTTACCGTGCCGGTATTTGTCACGGTGAGCGCAAGTTTTCCGTCTTCCGTACCGAGAGAGCAGATACCGCCGCTCTCTTTGTACGTATCCCATCCGCTCGTTCCGGAGTCAAAAGTCGAGTTGTCGATGATATTTTCCGCGGCGGTCGTGACAACGGGCAGCACGGCAGCCGGCAGAGCGGATGTCATTATCATACACGCTGTGAGAGCCGCGGCACAACGTTTGCCTGATTTTTTCTTCATGGTGCTTTCTTTCCTTTCATTTCCGATAATTATAAACTGTCTTGATTCTAAGTCCTTTTACAGCCGTTGTATATCAGTATATTGATAAAAAT
>CAYPXB010000001.1:101436-107036 GCA_964414745.1 uncultured Alistipes sp.
TGTCTTGATTCTAAGTCCTTTTACAGCCGTTGTATATCAGTATATTGATAAAAATGGTAAAATAATGACATTCAAGAAAAATCCCGTTATTTTGACACATCGGGAAATTTATACTTTCTCTTGTATTCTTTGGGTGTGACACCCATATATTTTTTGAATGTTTTTATAAAATAGCTTTGCGAGCTGAAGCCGAGGAGCGCGCTTATCTCGGCGTCGGTGTACTCCGAATACAGGAGAAGACCCGCCGCTTCCTCGATCTTCGATCTGCTCACGTAATCACTGAAGTTCATGCCTGTTTCGAGCTTGAACAGTCTTGACAGATATGAAGGACTTATATTCAGATGATCGGCCGCGTCGTTTATGCGTATCCGGCTGTGCAGATTATTGCTTATATAATCAATGGCACGTACTATCTGCTTTGAGTAAACACCCCTGTTTTTTACATCTCTCATATGATTTGTGTAACTCTCGATCATCTCCCGGTGTACCGCGCGGACTTCGTCCTCGGTCCGGCATTCGTCCGCTTTCATGATATAGACATCACTCATGCTGTAGGCTTCTTCCGGAGTCATGCCGCTGTTTACGCAATATCTCGCTATAATGGCGGCGAGAACGACAAAATGGTATTTGATATTTCTCAGAGGGTCTTTGCTGAGAGTTCCGCACCCTTCGCTGCAGAGCGGTGTCGCATAAATGCGGACAAGTTCTATATTTCCGGAGCATATGCTTTCATAAAACGCCGTCTCGCGGTCAAAAGACGCGTGTTCAAATGTTTCCTCCCTTTTGGAAAACAGGTGTGAGGCTATGTTTTTTTCAGCATTATTGTCCATATAATTCCACCTTGATCGATTTTTGAAAATATCCGGTCAGATCGAACTGATTATCTCGTCTCTGTATCTGTCCATGCGCTTTTCCGACAGCGCGAAATCAAGACCCTTGTAGCACCAAAGCGCTCTTGCCATACTGTATTTGTTGAAGACCGTGCCGATGGTTCTGAACCACTTCAGAGCCTGTGCGGGGTCGACAACGTCGATCACGCCGAATTCCCCGCAATAAAGCCGGGTATTTTCTTTCTTCCCCTTTTCGAGGGCGCCCGCGAAGAGGTCTTCAAAATATTCCGGAGTTATATTCAGCTCTTCGAAGGAGTAGCGTTCTTCTTTCACAATAGCATCCGTCCAGTAGGCACCTTGATGAGTGAACTTCAGAGGCTCGTAGCAGTGAAAGTTGTATATGACTTTGTCATCATAAGGAGCGGCGAGATCTTTTACGGCATCGGCGGCGTTGTTGTGGTAGCTTCCCACAAGTATCGCCGTATCCGGGGCAAAAGTCCGGATACGTTCCGTGCATTCTCCCGCGACTTTATTCCACGTGTCTATGAATCTGCTCTCGGTGACCTCGTTGAGAAGCTCGAAAGCGACTGTATCGGGGCAGTCGCCGAAGCGCTTCGCTATCTCCTCCCACAGGCAGAAGAAGCGCCGCTGATATATTTCGCTGTCAAAGAATCCGGTCTCATTTTCTCCTTTGTCGAAAGAAAATCCGGCTGTCTTATGGAGATCCAGAACGACCCTGAGTCCGTATTTATCCGCTGCTTCGACAGCTTTTGAAATACGTGCAAACCCGTCCTCGCTGTAGCCGCCTTCATCATTTTCAAGCACATTGTAATCAACGGGGATCCTGACATGGTCAAAGCCCCATGACGCGACTTTTTTAAAATCGTCTTCCGTTATGAAACAGTTGAAAGTATCTTCGCTGTAGTCGCACTGAGAGAACCATCCTCCGAAATTTATGCCTTTTCTTATTCCCATATTTTTCAGTATATCCATCGTTTTTCTCCTTCTGATCCTTTTTCGGAAAATATTATACCGCCGCGGAATTTGTTTTGATATCACAATTATGCGTAAATTAACAAATTCTTGACCTAAGAAAAAATTATTGAATTTTTTATTCCGGCTTATTTTCGATTATATCACAAGGAAAATCAAGTGTCAAACGGCAGATCGACTTGCTTCGTCTGTATTTATCAAATCGGAAAATAACAAAATAATGCAAAAATTTATGAGATTTTATCCTTAAGGACGCCTTGGGCGGATACTTTTGTGAAAATTAAAAAATTGCTTGCAAAGTTTTTGATTATGATGTATAATAGATAAGGCAGTTTTGACCTGTATAGTTTTCGGCAAAGAGACACGCTGGCTGCTTTTGCCGATATATTGCGATATTGCGGGACGTGCCGGCATTTTTGTTTTATTTTGCTTATTGTTACATTACAGAGAAATAATTACCCGATGCAGACAAGATGTGTGATATAAGAGAAGGAGGAACAGGTTTGGCTAAAAAAACACAGAAGATCAGACCGGCAATACCGGTAGCGACGCCTGATACGAGAATAAAAATACCCGTATGGATCTATATTGCCGCGTTTTTCATTCCGGCTGTCATTGTCCTTATAGCGTACGCCGCGTTTGATATCTATCCGTTCGGCGAACGCTCCGTGCTCGCGCTTGATCTCAACGGCCAGTATATATACTATTTTGAGGCGCTGCGTGACGCCTTGTGGGGAGACGGATCGATCTTCTACAACTGGAGCAGGAATCTTTCGGGCGAGTTTATGGGTATTATCGGCTACTATCTCGCAAGTCCCTTTACGCTTATAGTAATGCTGCTCCCGCGGACGATGATACTCGAAAGCATGATGATAATGCAGCTTTGCAAAATCGGCTCCGCGGGTCTGACATTCATGATTTACGCGACAAGATCAAAAAAGGTACAGCCGCTCCAGTCACTGCTTTTCTCCACTATGTACGCCCTGATGGGATACGCGGTCATTCAGCTGATAGATCCCATGTGGATCGACGGCATAGTGTTCCTGCCGCTGATAATGCTCGGCATAGAATACCTGATAGACGACGGAAGAAAGATAAACTATATAATACCGCTTGCCGTCATGTTTGTCGCGAATTTCTATATCGGCTTTATGATAGCGATATTTGTGGCTATTTACTTCTTCTTCTATCTTTTCTTCGGAAGCGAGAAAAAATTCAGAGGCGGGGATTATTCGAAGATAATTTTGCGGATGGGTCTTTCGACGGTCGTCGTACTAATGTGCAGCGCCATTATGATCCTGCCGGTATACAATGCTCTTTCGCTCGGTAAATTTGACTTCTCGGGAACGCCGGATTACAGTTTCAAGACGCAGTTTTCTCCGATAGAACTTGTCCCCACGCTGTTTCCGAATCAGTATTATTCGGTAAATATGCAAGGCCTTCCGGAGATCTACTGCGGTGTTCTCTCGCTTGTTCTGCTGCCGCTGTTTTACCTTAACACCAAAGTCACAAAGAAGAGAAAGATCGGCTACTCGGCAGTTATACTCATTCTGCTGACAAGTATGTATATAAAGCCCATTGATATGATGTGGCACGGCGGACAGACACCGAACTGGCTGCCTTACAGATATTCTTTCCTGCTGTCGTTTATTTTCGTGTCAATGGCGGCAGAGATATTCTCGAAACTTGACGGATACAAGCTGTCGATGAAGAACATAGGCGGCACATTCGCGGGAATAACCGTTGTGGTGCTCATATTCAACGCCCTGATGAAAACATATGAATACTCTCAGGAGAAATTCAAGTACGTCGCTGTATGGCCTTATACGACGGAAGAATCGTTCAGCGGCGAAAAGTGGACGGAAGTATGGCTCGGAACCATAGCATTCGGTCTTATGCTTGCGGCGTTTTACCTTGTGATGCTCTATTTTTACAGCCGTATGAAAGATGCCGGAAAGAAGCGGATGCTCACTCTGGCAATGGCTGCGGTCGTATTTTTCGAGGCCGGGTACAACGCCTATGACTCTTTCAAAAAAGTGAACAAGGAAGTGGCATACTCAAACCGTTCGACATATTACAACACCATACAGGCGGGAAGAGATATAACAAGATCTGTCGAGGAATATGACAGGGAACACGGTGACAACAAAGTATTCCGCGCGGAAAAGACGTTTTTCCGTACGGTCAACGATAATCTCGCGTACGGACTCAAGGGCATATCCCACTCAAGTTCCGTAATGAACACAAGGATGATCAATTTCATCGAGACCATGGGCTACTCGATGAGAAGCTATGTTACGAGATATGACGGAAACACGCCTCTTTCCGATTCTCTCCTCGGTATCAGGTATGTCATCAGCGATCCGGAAAAAGATGTCGGGGGCAGACTGAACCCGAATTATAACGAGATATTCACACAGGACTATATCGGCGAAGACGATAAAGAGGGCACATTCCACGTGTACGAAAATCCGGACGCCCTTTCTGTGGGATATATGGTAAGCAGCGATATAAAAAAGCTCGATCATCTCGGAAACGACAATCCTTTCAACAGCCAGAATATGTTCCTCGGCACACTGACGGGAAACACCCGGTTTACCGAAACTTCGGAGGGGACTGTCATAGACGGCACGAACGAGTATTTCACGCGCCTTCCCGAGAATGTCGTTCTTTCGCAGTGTACCGAATCTCCCTACGGGGATCAGAGGCTGTTTACGGCTGACGCCGACGCGGTAGATCCTGTTGTGAACATTCACATCACGACCCAAAGCGACGACGATGTTTTCATGTATCTGAAGACTCTGAATGAAAAAGCCGTCAATCTCTGGATCTCGGATGAAAAATCAGAGGACGGGCAGACATTCATAAATCACAGATCGCTCGGTTCGGGTTCATACTATGAAAATCACGACTACAGCATCGTGAGACTCGGTTCGTTCCCTGCCGGAACGGATATCGAGGTGCGTCTGACGATAAGACTCAATCAGGTGACACCCGACACAGAGGAATACACGATCATAAAGGACTTTTTCTTCTATCAGTTCAACGACGAACTTTTCCGGACCGATATAGATACTCTCAGACCGAATCAGTGGAAGATAACCGATTTCAACGACCGCCATGTGGAAGGAACGATAAACGCCGCCGAAGGGCAGGTAATGTTCACTTCGATACCGAGTGAGCCGGGATGGACGGTAAAAGTCGACGGAGAGGAAGTCGAAACGTTTGATATACTCAATGCGTTCATCGGCATAAATCTTTCGCCGGGTGAGCATACGGTTTCCATGACATACACACCTCCCGGATTTGTCGTCGGTGTCATAACTCTTATCTTCGGAGCCGGAATAATAATACTTCTCTATCTTTATGACAGAAAACACAATAAGATTCTTGTCGAAAGGAGAAGAAACAAAGAACTCAGAGCCAAGGGGCTTTCGGACGCGGAGATCTCCGAAAACAGCCGAAAGAAAGTCAGAATACTCGCTGCCAAGGAAAACGAGCCCGCTCCCGATAAAGAGAAAAAAGAAGCAGAAACCGGAAAAGATCCCGGAAATAAGCAGAAGGGCGACCTGAATCCGGCGGCAGGGCAGAATAATCAGAATAAACAGAACAATCAGGGTAATCAGAATAATCAGGCCAATCAGGGAAAGAAAAACAATCAGAGCAATCGGAACAATCAGAATAACCGGAACAAAAAGAGCAATAAATCAAAAAAGAAGAAAGGCAAAGGCAAAAAGAGGTGATCCGCAGTAAAAGCCGGATAAAAAGTTATCCTTG
>CAYPXB010000001.1:107136-113882 GCA_964414745.1 uncultured Alistipes sp.
GGCAAAGGCAAAAAGAGGTGATCCGCAGTAAAAGCCGGATAAAAAGTTATCCTTGACATTTTCGCGGATTTATAATATAATTATTTTATTATTATCGTTATGACATTTTTTATCAGGAGGCATGAGCATGAAAAAGATCGGAAAACCAACCTTCTTCATTGTCCTTGCTTTGATAATAGTATTTTCCGTATCGGCGATAACCGGTCTGGATTACCGCTTCGGCGATAAGGTGACGGGACTTATCAACGGCATAGATGATATACGTCTCGGAATCGATATCCAGGGCGGTGTTGACGTCACATTTTCTCCCGCGGAGGAATATGACGCGACTGACGATCAGCTTGATGCCGCCACAGAAATTATCAAAACAAGACTTCTTTCCCTCGGAATAAACGACAGTGAAGTTTACAGCGACAACAAAAGCGACCGGATCATCGTCCGCTTTCCGTGGCAGGCAGGAGAGAGCGATTTTGACCCGGAGGCTGCCGTAAAGGAACTCGGAGAGACGGCGGAGCTTACATTCCGCAAAGGATCCGACTATGATACCGACGAAGAGGAGAATGTAACTCCCACCGGTGACATCGTCATTTCCGGCGCCGACGTCAGCAAGGCAGAGGCGGTAAATCTGCAGAATGAAGAAGGCGACTACGAGTGGATGGTAAAACTTACCCTCAACGAAAGCGGACAGGCCGATTTCGCCGCCGCAACGGCTGAACTTGCGGGCAGCTCGACGCCCATCTCGATCTGGATGGATGAAATAATGATCTCCGCCCCGACGGTAAACGAAGCGATAACCGGGGGAGAGGCGTATATCACGGGAACTTTTACTTCCGACGAAGCAAAAAGCCTTGCCTCCAAAATAAATTCGGGAGCCCTTCCGTTCAAGATGGAGACTTCAAGTTTCAAGACGATATCCCCGACAATGGGTGAAGGATCGCTTGAAGCCATACTTTTTGCGGCAGTGATTTCTTTCATACTGATAGCGATCTATATGATAGTATTGTACAGACTCCCCGGAGTTGTCGCCGTTATAGCGCTCGGAGGCCAGATCGCGGGAAGTATCGCGGCTGTTTCGGGATGGTTCGGATTTATGAACAGCTCGACACTGACTATTCCGGGTATAGCCGGTATAATCCTTGCGGCAGGTATGGGTGTCGACGCGAATATCATAACCGGTGAGAGGTTAAAAGAAGAACTTCGGTCCGGAAAGTCACTTGACGCTGCGATAAGTGTCGCGTACAAGAAAGCGTTTTCCGCGATCCTCGACGGAAATATCACGAATGTCATCGTCGCTGTCGTCCTTATGGGAGCGTTCGGTGTTCCGTCAAGTTTCTTCTCCAAGATACTCAACAGCACGATCTTCGCGGCATTCGGCGCTACCGCCGAGGGAGTCGTCTACTCGTTCGGTTTTACACTTCTGGCGGGCGTTGTTTTCAATTTCATCATGGGAGTATTTGCCGCAAGACTTATGGTAACTTCACTTTCAAAGTTCAAGTGTTTCAGGAACAGAAAGCTTTACGGGGGTGATGTTAAATGAGTAAGAAGAAAAACAATGCCGCTGAAAC
Organism: uncultured Alistipes sp.; assembly: GCA_964414745.1. Classification (GTDB taxonomy): domain Bacteria; phylum Bacillota; class Clostridia; order Oscillospirales; family Ruminococcaceae; genus Ruminococcus. The sequence goes on from CAYPXB010000001.1 coordinate 108,702, forward strand.
GGTCTCGACCGCAAAGATTTATAATTTCTGCTCAAAGAAAAAGATGATAATAATTATCTCCGTGATCGTGCTTGTCGTCACACTTGCGGCGTCGCTCATACGCGGGCTTAACATCGCGATCGAATTCAAAGGCGGCACTCTGATAACATACCAGTATACGGGAGACATCGACCTGAACGAAGCAGAAAAAACGGTCTCCGACATCGTGGACGTTCCTGTAAAAGTGCAGAGCGGAGAGAGTTTCAACTCGGATATGAACGAACTTGTTATCTCCTTTACATCCGAAAGCGGTCTTACCGTTGACAGACAGACGGAACTTACGGGGGCGCTCAAAGAAAAATTTGCCGATAATTCGATAGAGCTTTATGATTCAAATGACGTAAATCCCACGACAGGAACGGAATTTTTCCTCAAGTGTATAGTAGCGGTCATCTTCGCGGCCGTGCTGATAATCCTGTACATCGCGCTGAGGTTCAGAAAAATAGGTGGATGGTCTGCGGGAGTCTGCTCGATACTTGCCCTGCTGCATGACCTTGTTGTCGCGTTTTGCTGTATCGTGATATTCGGCTTCGAGATCAACTCAAACACGGTTGCCGTTATCCTTACCATACTCGGCTACTCCATAAACAACACAATAGTTATCTATGACAGGATAAGAGAGAACAAGAATCTTACACCCAAGGCTCCTATCGAGGAAATAATCAACGCGGGCTGCTCACAGTCGCTGACGCGTTCCATAAGGACATCGATCACAACGATCGGAACGATGGTCGTTGTAACTATTGTCGTCCTGATAAGCGGATATACATCCCTGCTGACTTTCTCGGTACCGCTCATGTTCGGCCTTATTTCGGGAACGTATTCGTCCCTTTTTGTAGCGCCGGTAACATGGTCATGGTGGGAAACAAGAAAGGCGTCAAGGAAAAAGAAGAAATAAAAACAGCGGCAGAGTCTTAGGGCTCTGCCGTTTTTACATCTTGATTTATTGATGACTGCACTTTTATCCGATGAATTCACGGATAAGAGAATCAGGCGGTATAAGATCCGTATCAAGATCATACGCGAGAGAGAGGAAAGAGACGGCATCGTTTATATCGGTCCTGTCATCGACAGAATTCAGTCCGTCGAGCAGGAATTTCCGATAGGCGCATATCTCATACGGCATAAAAGTGTCAATATCATACTGCGAGCGGTGTTTATAGGGCATGATATATTTATTTTCCCCTGTTTCCACACTGACGAACATATTGAGCGTCTCCTCAAAAGTCCTTTTGCGGAAGATGCTGTCGCGTATCATTCGCCGCATAAGTCGTATCTTCGACGGATGAAGGAGCCTGTCGCCTGAGGATATCCTCGTGCGCACGCTTATGTAAATTCTGGCGCTCTTTTCGTCCGGCAGAGAGATTATATCCGGATTAAGGCTGTGGATCCCCTCAAGTATGACGAGTTCTCCCGGTTTGCGTTTGAGGGTAACTCCGCTTTTTCGCCTTACGGACTGTTTGAAATCATACAGCGGAAGTTCGACTTCCTCACATCTTTCTATCGCCGAAAGCTGGCTTGATAAAAAAACCTTGTCCATGCGCGCCGGGGTCTCAAGATCCAGTTTTCCGAGGGCAAGGACTTCTTTTTCTTCGGGAGTGAGCGGGGTAAAATAATCATCCATCGACAGCGTGTGTGTTTCTATGCCCTTGTTGTCAAGTATTTTTTCGATCATTCTCGCCGTCGTGGTCTTTCCCGAGCCGGAAGGACCCGAGAGAAGTATGATCGGCCGTTCGTGGCGGTGATCCGCTATATCTTCCGCTATTTCCCTCAGACGGCGCCGGAAGGCCTCGTCACAATCACCGATAAGGCCGGAGGGATCATCTTTTATTTTTCTGTTTATAAGGTCAAGATCAACACTTTTCATATCATTGTTCCTTTCAGGTTCTGTAATATCTGTAAAAGCGAGACCGTGTCACGGGCGATCCCGGCTGACAAATATTATACCATACAATGCCGGATTATGCAACACTGTTTTCTTAAAGAATGGTGCGAGCATATTTACAAATGTGAAAATTTGTAAAAAAGGCAAAATCTATTGACACACGCCGCCTGATTTGGTATAATTAACGTGGTGTGAATGCCTTTTGCCGGTAGATCTGATGTTATTTCCGGATTCAGAGAGATAAAAAACAGCGAAACGGAATTTACCGGCGGCACATCGGATTAAAACAAGGGAGACACGATGCGGCTCTTGCGGAAGCCGCGAAGAAAATGATTAAAAGAGACAAATATAAAAGGATCGTTACTTTTACTTCCGCCGTGTTGCTTCTCGGTATAATATCCGCGACATTCGCCTTTTTCTGGTACAGGTATTACAGCGAATCGATCGTATTGCCGTTTTACAGGCGCGGAAACTGGGCGCTTATCGTTGTGTATGCCGTCCTCACGGTAATATTTTTCAAAGCGTACGGCGGATTCAAACTCGGATATCTGAAACAGACAGATATGCTTTGCTCGCAGGTCATATCCATAGTCTGCGTCAACATCATCATTTATTTTCTGATAAGTCTTATAGGCAGGGCTTTCATGAAGATAGAGCCGATAATTCTGATGACGGTGGCGGATTTTGTCATTCTCGCCATCTGGACATTCGTGACCGGAAAGATCTATTTTACGATCTATCCGCCGAGAAAGCTTGCCATTATCTACGGAAGCAGCCGTTCGGCGGCGCTTGTCATGAAGATGAGCCAGCGGGTTGACAAATATATGATATGCGAATCTGTCAGCATCAACGACGACCCGGAGAGGATAAAACAGCTCATACTCAAGTACGAGGGCGTCATAATAAGCGATATACCGGCGGAACTCAGAAATGATTATCTTAAATTCTGCTTCGAGCATTCTGTCAGGGCGTATCTTGCTCCGAAGATCTCGGATATTATCGTGCGCGGAGCCGACGACATACGTCTTTTTGACACACCGCTCCTTCTTTGCCGGAATTACGGGCTTGCTTTCGAGCAGCGCCTGTTCAAGAGGATATTTGATATCGTGTTCAGTATAATCGCGCTTGTCCCGGCGTCTGTACTTATGCTTGCAGCTGTCATTATGATAAAAGCGGATGACGGCGGACCCGTCCTATATAAGCAAAAGAGGCTGACGATCGACGGAAAAGAATTTTATGTGTACAAATTCAGGAGTATGATCGTCGATGCCGAAAAAAACGGCGTTCCGAAGCTTTGTGAAAATGAGGATGATCGTGTCACACGAGCCGGAAAATGGCTGAGAAAATTCAGGCTTGACGAACTTCCACAGCTGTTTAATATACTCAAAGGTGATATGTCTGTAGTGGGACCGAGACCCGAACGGCCCGAACTGACGGAGGAATATACAAAAGAGATGCCCGAATTTGCGTACAGACTGAAAGTCAAGGCGGGACTTACGGGATATGCTCAGGTAACCGGTGTTTATGATACTTCTCCGTATGACAAACTGAAGATGGATCTTATGTATATTGAGAATTATTCCATGAAACTGGATCTTCAGATAATACTTATGACTGTCAAGACGATGCTTTTCCCAAAGAAGATGAACGCTCAGTCAGACATAGCCCTGACAGGCGACAATAAGAAAAAAGATAATAAAAACATTTAACAGCTTTTGACGGGATATACCGGCAAGAGATCATACAGCAGATCCGGGTGGTGGAAAAATGTCTGAACTGAAACTTACAAACGAAAAGATAAAAGCCTATGAAGACGAAAACGGAGCATTCAGGACAAAATCGAGCCTTGAGCACTTCGGCGAAAAGCAGAATAAGGTAAACGAACTGCTTGCCGCGAACATAAACGATCTTATCAAAAGAGTCTGTTCTCTTGAGGATACGCAGGTAAAAAATGAAAACGCGATGAAGAAAATAGCGGATGATCTGAATTCATTCAAAGCCGAGATCGACCGCCTCAAGCTTACATCAAAGCTCAATACGAACGCCATTGACAGGCTCAACAGCGCTTTGGAAACGGCGCAGGGCAGTGACACGGCGGATAATAAATAAAGCTGTATGCTACGGTTTTTAATAATTTGATAAATCGTAAAAAAACTAAAATTTCTGAAGAATAAGAATTTTGACTTGACAAATATGAAAAATAGGTATATTATAAGGTCTGTGAACAGGTTTGTCCATAAACCTGACAGATGATCCGCAGGATAAAGCTTAGACTTTGCGCCTGAACCTGAGCTACGGAGATTTTGCCACCGGGCAGTATCTCCGTTTTTATTTTGCCGGTGAAATGCGCAAGGGTGCGTCTGCGGGGTGAACAGACCGATGACTGTTTAGTCACGATCATGAAAGAGGGTGTTGTTATGAACGATCTTGCGGATAAGCTCATGGATGAGCTGGACTGCCGGATCGCGTTTGAAATACCGCTGTTCGGGGGAATCCCCGTACCGGAATCATGTGTTATGACGTGGGTGATCATGGCTGCTCTCGTACTTTTTTCCGTGATCTTCGTCAGAAAGCTGAAAAAAGTCCCGACGGGAACGCAGTGTCTTATTGAGATATTCATCAACTGGATGAACAATTTCTTTCTTGATATCCTCGGTCCGAAAGGTAAAAAATATCTTCCCATCCTCGAAACGCTTATGATATACATCGGAATATCGAACCTTCTCGGGCTGTTCGGTCTCAGACCGCCCACAAAAGATTTCAACGTCACAGTTTCGCTCGCGGTCATCAGCATAGTGCTGATACAGTACTGCGGCATAAGGGAAAGAGGCGTGAAAGGTTGGCTGAGGGGATTCAAAGAACCTATGGGCGTTATGCTCCCGATGAACCTGCTTGAGCTTGTCATCCGGCCGTTGTCGCTCTGTATGCGACTTTTCGGAAATGTTTTGGGCTCGTTTGTCGTGATGGAGCTTATAAAGCTTCTCGTACCGGTGGGACTTCCGGTCGTGTTCAGTTTTTATTTTGATGTTTTTGACGGACTGATACAGGCTTACGTATTTGTATTTCTGACATCGCTGTTTATGTCGGAATCGATGGAATGACCCGAAAAATCGGCTTAAGATAAAAAATCAACAGGAGGAAAGCAGTATGGGAACGATAGCGATAGGCGCGGGACTTGCCGTTCTTACGGGAGTGGGCGCGGGAATCGGAATAGGAATAGCGACATCGAAGGCAGCCGAGGCGATAGCACGACAGCC
>CAYPXB010000001.1:113982-123446 GCA_964414745.1 uncultured Alistipes sp.
GAATCGGAATAGGAATAGCGACATCGAAGGCAGCCGAGGCGATAGCACGACAGCCCGAGGCAAAGGGAGATATAAACAAGGCGCTCCTTCTCGGATGCGCGCTCGCGGAGGCGACCGCTATCTACGGTTTCGTAATAGCCTTGCTTATAATTCTTTTCCTTAAGTGAAAAAGTGCCTCTACAGGAAAATATTTATTTGACCGGTCTGAAAAATAAAAACCGACACGGATACGATGATTTCTTTTTTGGTTTGCGTGCCGGTCTGTATATACTTTCTGCCGGGGAAAGATCAGAACGGAGGGACTTAAAATGACAGTCGTCTCATCAGAAGCAATACTCGCAGCCGTTATGGCGGCCGCGGCCGACAGCGGTGTCGATATTTCAGATGACGAAGAAAAGGAAACAACGACAGCGCAGGGCTCTGCCGGAGAGGAAGAGTCCGGACAGTCTATTCTTAAATTCGATTATACGATAATATGGTCGTTTATAAATATAATAATACTTTTCATACTGCTCAGGATATTTCTTTTCAAGCCGGTAAACAGGATAATGGAAGAACGCACCGCCGGCATACAGAAAGATATCGATGAGGCACAGAAGTCCCGCGAAGAGGCCGAGGCTCTCAGGAGCGAGTATGAAGCGTCGATATCCGACGCGAAACAGGAAGCCCGCGATATAATCACAAAGGCAAGAGAGGAAGCCGCCTCAGAAAAGCAGGAGATAATCCGCAAATCAGAAGAAGAAGCGGACAGGATCATAGACGCCGCGAACAAGACGATAGAGGCGGAGCGCCAGAGATCTGTACAGGAGGCACAGGCGCAGATCGCCGATATTGCCATAGCCGCGGCTACAAAGATAATCGGCGAGAATATGGATGACGAGCGCAACAGAAAGGTTGTGGATGATTTTCTTTCCCGGGAGGAGGCTGACAAATCATGACAGACAGTCTGAAGGATCATATCAGCTACCTCACAAACCACAAGATCACCAGGGAGATCGCCGCCGAATCAAGGTATATACTGCGTTCGTGCGATGATCTTTCCCAGACTCTCGACAATCCCGTTGTCACCGTTGAGGAGAAAACAAATATCGTAAAAAAGCTTTTTCCCGCGGAGCTGCAGACTTTTGTCATAACGCTGTGTGAGAGCGGAGAGGCGGGAGATCTTGACGATATTCTCAGTGAATACATCCGCACTTGCATTGAGCGCGACGGAAGTATAAGGGCAACCGTCCGGTATGTCACTCCTCTTACCGGAAAGCAGCAGGAGGATCTTGAGGATTTTATAAAGAAAAAATTCGATAAACGCGATGTTGAAATAGAATATAAGCGTGATCCGGATATAATCGGCGGATTCATACTCAATGCCGGGGATATCGAATACGACAAAAGCTACAGAAAAAGTCTCAGGCAGATGCGAGAGACCCTGATGAACAAGGCGGTTCATTATAATGCCGGTGTCGCCGGCAGAGGTTTCGGAGAAAACGATATCATCTCCGTTCTCAGGAGCGAGGTTGACGATTTTGAGAAAAAATCGGGAGCCACGGAAACGGGATATATAACCCGGCTCGGCGACGGCATAGCAAGAGTTTACGGTATGAACCACGTGATGTACGGTGAACTGGTCGAGTTTGAGACCGGCGTACGGGGAATCGTCCAGAATCTTGAGGAAAAATCAATAGGAGTCGTTCTTCTCGGTGATGATTACGGTCTTACAGAGGGATCGACTGTCACGAGGACCGGAAAAAAGGCGGGCGTCGGTGTCGGAGAGGCGCTTCTTGGACGTGTTGTCGATGCTCTCGGGGCACCTATCGACGGCGAGGGGGATATACAGACTGTCGATTATTTTCCCATAGAGCGCGAGGCTCCGGGCATAGTCGAGAGAAGGTCTGTAAGTGTTCCTCTCCAGACGGGAATACTCGCGATAGACTCGATGTTTCCGATAGGCAGAGGCCAGCGTGAACTTATAATCGGCGACAGGCAGACGGGAAAAACGTCGATAGCGGTCGATACCATCATAAACCAGAGAGGGCAGGATGTAATCTGCATATATGTTGCGATAGGACAAAAGTCATCGACGGTGGCACAGGTCGTCAATAATCTGAAAAAGAACGGAGCGATGGATTATACGATCGTTGTTTCGGCATCTGCGAGCGATCCGGCGCCTTTTCAGTATATAGCTCCGTATTCGGGAACTGCCATGGCGGAGTATTTTATGTCAAAGGGCAGAGATGTCCTTATAGTTTACGATGATCTGTCAAAGCACGCCGTCGCCTACCGCGCCATGTCACTGCTGCTTCACAGACCGCCCGGACGAGAGGCATATCCCGGAGATGTTTTTTATCTGCATTCAAGGCTTCTTGAGCGATCGAGCCGTCTTGACGAGGAGCACGGCGGCGGTTCGCTTACGGCTCTGCCCATAATCGAAACGCTTGCGGGGGACGTTTCCGCGTACATACCGACAAATGTCATATCGATAACCGACGGACAGATATTTCTCGAGAGTGAACTGTTTTTTTCAGGCGTGCGTCCTGCCGTCAATGTCGGACTGTCCGTGTCGCGTGTCGGAGGAGCCGCCCAGACAAAGGCCATGAAAAAAGTTTCCGGAACGCTGAGGATCGATCTTGCGCAGTTCCGTGAGATGGAAGTGTTCACGCAGTTCTCGTCGGATCTTGACCAGGCGACCGCGGATCTGCTAAATAACGGGCATATACTTATGGAGCTTCTGAAACAGCCGCTTTACTCGCCTCTTCCTCATCATAAGGAAGTGATACTTCTGTACGCCGCGACAAAGGGATATCTTAAAGATGTTCCGGTCAGGGAAGTACACAGTTTCTGCGAAGATATGATGGCATACATAAAAACGCACGCAACGGGTATTTTTGACGAGATAGACCGCGGAAAGGTCCTCACCGACAGCATATGCCAGCGGCTTGACAAAGCGATAACGGAATTCAAAGGGTAGGACGGTGAGCGGATTTGCCTAATATCAGAGAAATAAGAGAGCGTATAGCCAGTATTCAGCAGATACTGAAGATAACGAACGCGATGTATCTTATATCTTCGTCCAAGCTCAAGAAAGCGAGAAAAAATCTTGACTCGATGAAGCCGTATTTTGACAAACTTCAGGAGACCCTGAGTGATATACTTGTGCACACCCCCGAGATACGGCAGAAATACTTCAACAAAAGAGCCGATGTGCCCGAGGAGCGCAGAAAGAAAGGATATGTCGTCATAACTGCCGACAAGGGACTTTGCGGAAGTTACAACCACAATGTGCTGCGCCGGGCAGAGGCTGAGATAGAAAAAAACGATATAAACAACTGCCGTCTGTTCGTGCTGGGGCAGGTCGGAAGAATGTATTTTACGAGAAGAAACAACGACAGCAGCAGCTTTCTTGTTGACAGCGAGTTTCTTTATACGACCCAGAACCCTACGATGTACCGCGCGAGAGATATTGCCGAGCTTATACTCGGAAAATTTGTCGACCGCGAACTTGACGAGGTCTACCTTGTGTACACGGAAATGGAAAGTTCGGGGGTATATACCCCGAAAACGGTACAGCTCCTGCCGTTCCGCCGGATACATTTCGGGCTGGACAAAGACGGCAACATGAAGAAGATGCCGAAAGCTGAATTTGTACCGAGTTCGAGGAAAGTAATGGAGTATCTTATTCCGAACTACGTAAAAGGTGTCATATACGGAGCGATGGTAGAGTCGTTCTGCTGTGAGCAGCAGTCGAGGATGACGGCGATGGATGCCGCGACGACAAGCGCCAGGGATATGATCCGTGAGTTGTCGCTGCTGTACAACAGAGCAAGACAGGCGGCGATAACACAGGAGATAACCGAAGTCGTGAGCGGAGCGAGCGGTATAGAGGAATAAAAGGTGCGACGGATCTGAGAATAAATACCGGTTCTGTGTCGCCGGAGAGGAGATCAAGGATGGAAAAGGGCAGGATAACGCAGGTCATAGGCCCTGTAATAGATGTTGAGTTTCCCGACGGAAAGCTCCCGATGGTACGTGACGCGCTAACGGTGGAGATGGATGACGGCAAAAGAGTTATGGAAGTCGCCCAGCACCTCGGAAATCACGTTGTGCGCTGCATAATGCTCGCGACAAGCGAAGGGCTGTCAAAAGGCATCGAAGTCACCGCGACGGGTTCATGTATCAAAGTCCCCGTGGGAGAAAAAACGCTCGGCAGGATGTTCAATGTGCTCGGAGAGCCGATAGACAAAAAAGGAGCGGTAGAGACCGAGGAAAAATGGGAGATACACAGAAAGGCTCCGTCGTTCAGGGATCAGAATCCCGTTGTTGAGATACTTGAGACCGGAATCAAAGTCATCGACCTGCTCGCGCCGTATGCCAAGGGCGGAAAGATAGGCCTTTTTGGCGGAGCGGGTGTCGGAAAGACCGTCCTTATTCAGGAACTTATCCATAATATCGCGACCGAACACGGCGGTTATTCTATCTTTACCGGTGTGGGGGAGCGTTCAAGAGAGGGAAACGACCTCTGGAACGAAATGCAGGAGTCCGGTGTAATAAACAAAACGGCGCTTGTGTTCGGTCAGATGAATGAGCCCCCCGGATCGCGTATGAGAGTCGCGCAGACAGGGCTGACGATGGCGGAATATTTCCGCGACCGTGAAAACAAGGATGTCCTGCTTTTTATCGATAATATATTCAGGTATGTTCAGGCCGGATCGGAAGTTTCCGCTCTTCTCGGAAGAATGCCGTCCGCTGTCGGCTATCAGCCCACGCTCGCGACGGAAGTCGGAGAACTTCAGGAGCGTATTACATCGACCAAGAGCGGCTCGATAACATCGGTACAGGCTGTTTACGTTCCCGCGGACGACCTTACGGATCCTGCGCCGGCTGTTACGTTCGCCCACCTTGACGCGACGACCGTTCTTTCAAGAAAGATCGTCGAGCAGGGCATCTATCCCGCTGTCGATCCGCTTGAATCAAATTCGCGTATACTTGAGCCGGATATCGTGGGAGAGGAGCATTACACTATTGCGAGACGCACGCAGGAGCTTTTGCAGAAATACAAGGAACTCCAGGATATAATCGCCATACTCGGAATGGAAGAACTTGACGAAGATGACAAGATCGCCGTTTACAGAGCGAGAAAAATACAGAAATTTCTGTCGCAGCCGTTTAACGTAGCCGAGAATTTCACGGGTCTTAAGGGAAAATATGTTCCGCTTCCGGAGACGATACGCGGTTTCAAGGCTATAATCGAGGGAGATCTCGATGACTGTCCGGAGTCCGCTTTTATGATGGCGGGAACGATCGACGACGTACTCAGAAAGGCGGAAGAGATAAGGAGGCTCGGACATGGCGAAGACGTTCCATCTTGAGATAATTGCGAGCGACCGCATATTCTATCAGGGAGAGTGTGAGCACCTTGTTGTCACGGCGATAGACGGACTGCTCGGCATTCTGCCGGGGCATACACCTCTTGTAACATCGCTTCCCACAGGAGAGCTGAAGTATATGGTCGACGGTCAGTGGTATCATGCCGCGATCTCCGAAGGCTTTATGGAAGTAAAGCCCGAGTCCGCGGTGATCCTTGCCGACGCGTGCGAACTGCCGGAGGAGATTGATGTTAAAAGGGCAGAGGAAGCGAAGCTCCGGTCTGAAGAAAAGCTCAGGAGCAAGCAGAGCATCATGGAATATTACCACACACAGGCCGCTCTGAACAGAGCGATGAACAGGCTGAAACTCTCTCAGAAAAAATTCAAATAAGCAAAAAAATATCCCCTGCCGGGAGCAGGGGATTTTTCACGACGTTTTATTTGTGGAAAATATATAAAAAATATCAAAAAATATTGAAAAAAATTAGCGTTCTTACAAAGATATAGCCAAAACTCTATATTTTTACGGTAAAGTGTGATATAATTATCACGAAGATGCGCGGATATCGGAGCGCAGGACGTCCTGTGCTGCCGCAATTCCGATTTGGCCATGAGAAGTTTTCGGGGATCACTTCAGACAGCTGACAATATAAATATCTTGGTGGGGTGAGATTTCAGATTTTTACTTTGACAGAATATGTATCCGTAGAAGCGATACGGGCGGCGGTTCTGCCGTCTGATGTTTAAAGGAGCGCTTTATTATGGCAAAAGATGAAAATAAAAGAAAAAGTATAAAGCACGCCAAAATAATAACAGAAGTTTGTATTTCGGCTGTTATTCTGGCATTGGGAGTATATGCGGTCGTTCAGGTCGTAAAATCGGCAAAACCGCTCGGAAGATCTTCACTGGTTGAGGAATCGGTCATTGATGTTGGTGAAACGACTGAACAGTCTACCGAAGACACGGAAAAAGAGATATATCAGACAGCCTCCGTCGAGACAAAGGATAAATTCAAAGGAGATCTTATTCTCGTAAACCGTGAAAATGAATATTTCGGCGGCAGTGAAGATTTGATAATACTCAATCAGCAGCTTGAGGCGGACGGTGTTACCGCGTATGTCGGAAATGACAATGACACGAAGATCAGAAAAGAGATATATTCTCCGCTGACGGATATGATAAGTGATTTCAATGAGGCTTCGGGATATGACGATATTGTCATACTTGAGGGATACAGGACAAACGAGCGTCAGCAGGAACTTTATGAAAACGATCTTGAACAGACGGGTCTTGAGGAATCCGACCACGTGGCAGAGCCCGGTCACAGTGAGCATGAAACGGGCTATTCCGTCGACCTTACCACGAGCACGACGTGGGATTATGACGGAACGGGAAAATATGACTGGATAAATAAAAACTGCTGGAAATACGGATTTATCCTCAGATATACCCCTGAAAAAGAAGATATTACAGGTTTTCCCGCCGAGCCATGGCATTACCGTTATGTCGGCGTGCCCCACGCGTATTATATGTACGAAAATGGCCTTTGTCTTGAGGAATATATAAATCTTGTGCGTGAGCACACATATGACGGCGAACACCTTGTCTTTACAGACGGAACTGATGATTACGAAGTTTATTTTGTACCGTCCGATGACGGCTCCGATTCGACATATATACCTGTTGCAAGCACTGCGGAATATGATGTATCCGGAAATAACAAAGACGGCTTTATCGTTACCGTATATACAGACAGAACTTTGGAAAGCAATACCTCCGAAGGAAGCGGCAGCGTTGTCGGGGAGCAGACCGGAGCGGCCGGCACGACAGCTGAAAGTGAGAGCAGCGCGGGCGAAAGCGCCGTGAGCGAAGAAGCACCGGCTGAAGAGCAGTGAAATAATAAAGAGAGCGGATTTGCCGCTCTCTTTTTTATTTTATTTACTTTTTATATATTCGTCTATTGCGGCGGCGGCTTTCTTTCCGGCACCCATCGCGAGTATTACCGTAGCGGCGCCCGTCACAGCGTCTCCCCCGGCGTAAACACCTTCTCTTGAGGTAAGACCGGTCTCTTCATCGGCGATTATACCGCCCCATTTCTGGGTATCAAGGCCTTCTGTGGTGGATTTGATAAGCGGATTCGGAGAAGTTCCTATCGCCATTATAACACAGTCGGCATCTATCTCAAAATTGCTGTTTTCGATCGGAACGGGGCGTGCTCTTCCCGACGCGTCGGGCTCGGAAAGTCTCATTTTTTCGCAGACTATACCTTTTACCCATTTTTTCTCATCGCCGAGTATCTCGACCGGATTTGTAAGGAACCTGAAAACGATCCCCTCCTCGACGGCGTGTTCCACTTCCTCGGCTCTCGCGGGAAGTTCTTTTTCCGTACGTCTGTATACGACAGTTACATCCGCACCGAGTCTTTTTGCGCATCTTGCCGCGTCCATGGCAACATTTCCTCCGCCCACGACAACAGCCTTTGTTCCGGCGCGTATGGGAGTCGATGAAGTGTCCGTGTACGCTTTCATGAGATTTATCCTCGTAAGAAACTCATTTGCCGAGTAAACTCCGCTCAGGTTCTCGCCTTTTATATTCATAAAACGCGGAAGGCCCGCGCCCGACCCGATGAACACGGCTTCATAACCGAATTCGTTCATAAGCTCGTCGACAGAAAGCGTTTTTCCGATTATAATATCCGTACGGACATCTACGCCGAGCGCTTTAAGACCGTCTATCTCCTGCTGTACTATTGATTTCGGCAGACGAAACTCAGGTATGCCGTAGGAAAGCACACCGCCGGCTACGTGAAGAGCTTCGTAGACAGTCACACTGTATCCCTTTTTCGCGAGGTCACCGGCACACGTCAGACCGGACGGGCCGGAGCCTATGACAGCCACTTTGTGACCGTTCGGTTCGGGGGCGACGGGAGCCGTGGCATGGTGCGTATTGTGATAGTCCGCCACGAAGCGTTCCAGTCTGCCGATAGCGACAGGTTCGCCTTTTATACCCCTTACGCACTTGCATTCGCACTGCGTTTCCTGAGGGCAGACCCTGCCGCAGATAGCCGGGAGAGAGCTTGACTGCGTGATTATACCGTATGCTTTTTCAAAGTTTCCGTCCGCGACTTGGGCAATAAACGCGGGTATATCGATCTGAACGGGACAACCGGAGGTGCATGGTCTGTTTTTGCAGTTTAGACAGCGCTTTGCCTCATCGACGGCGACAGCTTCATCATAGCCGAGGGCAACTTCGCTGAAATTTTTATTTCTGATGTCCGGTTCCTGAACGGGCATCTCATTTTTTTTCGGTGACATATTGGGCATATTATTTTACCTCCTGTCTGAAGAGATTGCAGGTCTCGTCATAAGCCTTGCGCTCAAAATCTCTGTACATCGCGTTCCTCGACATTATCTCGTCAAAATCAATCTCATGCCCGTCAAAGTCCGGACCGTCGACACACGCGAATTTCGTCTTGCCCCCGACTGTCAGACGGCAGCCGCCGCACATTCCCGTCCCGTCGATCATTATGGGATTCATTGACGCGATCGTTTTTATGTTGTATTCTTTCGTGAGGGCGCATACGAATTTCATCATGATAAGAGGGCCTATCGTGATGACTTCATCATACTTTTCGCCGCTTTCGATAAGCTTTCTCAGCGCGTCGGTCACAAGGCCTTTCTCACCGCAGCTTCCGTCATCCGACATAAGCACGAATTTTGAGCTTGCCGCGCGGAATTCGTCCTCGAGTATAACAAGATCCTTGTTGCGGAAACCGGCTATGGCGTGGACTTCACAGCCCATCTGGAAAAGCTTTTTCGTAACCGGATATGCTATGGCGCAGCCCACACCTCCGCCGACAACGGCGACTTTTTTAAGTCCTTCGGTCTCGGTCGGACGACCGAGAGGACCCGCGAAATCGGCGAGGCAATCGCCCTCATTCATGTGATTCAGCTTTTCCGTGGTGGCGCCGACGATCTGAAAGATTATCGTCACAGAGCCTTTCCCGCGGTCGCAGTCGGCAACAGTAAGCGGTATGCGTTCACCGTCTTCATCGGTCCTGAGGATGATGAACTGCCCCGGTTCGGCTTTTCTCGCCACAAGCGGCGC
>CAYPXB010000001.1:123546-127488 GCA_964414745.1 uncultured Alistipes sp.
CGGTCCTGAGGATGATGAACTGCCCCGGTTCGGCTTTTCTCGCCACAAGCGGCGCGTCTATCTTCATAAGAGTCACAGTCGGATTAAGGCACCTTTTTTCGAGTATTTCAAACATATATTTACCTCCTCTTTTTTTCAGCCTTTTTTTCAATCTTATCGTTCTTACCGTCTGGCTTTCCGCCGTTTTTTTCATCGGCCTTTTTCTCAGTCTTATCCTTATTGTCATTGCCGGGATCTTCTTCGCTTTTTTCACCGGCTTTTTCATCGATCTTTCTGATGACCCTGCATGGATTTCCCGCGGCGACAACATTATCCGGAATATCTCTGTTTACGACGCTTCCGGCTCCTATAACGGAGTTGTTGCCTATCGTAACACCCGGCAGGACACAGACATTTCCGCCGATCCATACATTGTCGCCTATTTTTATGGGTTTCGCGCGTTCAAGCCTTTTGTTTCTCGTTTCGGCGTCAAACGGATGCTCGGCGGTATAAAATCCGCAGTTCGGGCCGACAAAGACATTGTCCCCGAAAACGATCTCGGCGCAGTCGAGAAAAACGCAGTTGTGATTTGAGTAAAAATTATCTCCCACAATAATGTTATAGCCGTAATCACAGAAAAAATTTGCCTCTATACGGCAGTTCTCGCCTTTAAGTCCGAGAAGCTGGGAAAGTATGCGTTCCCTGCGGGTAAAATCATTGTACGGGACGGTGTTGTAATCGGCGCAGAATTTCTTCGCTCTTATCCTCTCATTCACAAGTTCGGTGTCGTCCGAGTTGTAAAGTTCCCCTTCCGCGAGTTTTTCTTTTTCCGTCATATTTATATCCTCCTTCTTTATTTTTGTAATACCGGTTGGAAAGCGACCGGCAGGCGCATGATCTCAGATAAGTTTTATTTTTTGCTGCCCTTCGAGCCGAAAGAACCGCCCATGGAAAGGATATTCGTGTCAAAAGAGTAGTTTATTTTCTCATTCATGCGGTGTCTTTTCAGCGCCAGATCGATAAGTCTGTCGAGAAGATCCGGGTACCTGACGCCTTTCGGCTCCCACAGATAAAACGACAGCGAACCGGGTATTGTATTTATTTCGTTTATATATATCATGCCGCTGCTCATATCGATGAGAAAATCGATACGCGCGACGCCGGAACAGCCGAGATATCTGAACGCGTCAACAGCCGTTTTTCTGACAGTATCCTCCTGCTCCTTCGTTATTTCCGCCGGTATTTTCCTTTTAAGTGTCGCCATGCCCTTGCTTCCGCCCGATTTGCCCCCGCTCATATATTTATCCTCATAGCTGAGGATCTCGTCAAATTGTACGGGTTCTTCGCAGACGGACGCCTCTGCCTGTTCGCAGTCGCCGATGACGGAGCAGTTTACCTCCTTGAGATTTACCACGGCGGGCTCTACAAGTATTCTGTCGGCAAAACGAAAACCTTCGTCTATCGCGGTTTCAAGCGAATCGCGGTCGTGCGCTTTCGTTATGCCGACGCTTGAGCCGAGATTTACAGGCTTGACGATAACGGGATATCCGAATTTTTTCTCAGTTTTTTCAATACACTCCGCGATGTTTTCGGCTTCGTAGGAATAAAACCTGCAGCAGTCAAGGACGGGGAAACCCGCCTCTTTCAGAAGCGTTTTCATAACGAATTTGTCCATGCCCACGGCCGACGAGATAACGTCACAACCCACATACGGGATATCGAGAGTCTGCAAAAATCCCTGTAAAGCTCCGTCTTCTACGTTTGTCCCGTGAACTACCGGAAAAGCTATATCAATATCCGAGATAAGATTTGAACCGAATTTCTTCGGCTTTCTGCGGATAAGCCGGACTTTTCCCTCATCACGGAGCATGACGCATCCGGTACATTCCTCCAAAAGCGCGGGAATATCCCTGAAAGAGTCGATATCCGCAAGCTTTTCCCCGGTATAGAACTCATTGCTTTTCGTAATATACACGGGAATGATATTATACTTTTCCTTGTCAAGATTGCTCATTGCCTGAACAGCGGAAATAACGGATATTTCATGCTCAACGCTTTTTCCTCCGAACAGTACTGCAAGATTTATTTTACTCATATGCAAAAGCTCCGTTCTTATATATTTTCTGTGTAAGCGTACTTTATCAGTAATTGTCGGGCAGGTCGTTTTCCAGAAGCACGATCTTTTTCTTGTCCGTCGATATGCGCCCGACTTCGGTGACAGCCTCATCGAGAGTATCGACTGCCCGGACACGTTCACGCGGGAAGCCCGATTCCGTAACACCCGCGAAAATAGGCTTTGTCCGGTTTATTCCGACAAGAAAGATATAGTCGCACACTTTTGCCGCCTCTCTGCCGAACTCGCGGTTGAGCTCCTCCTGCTTTTCACCGAGTTCCACCATACCGGGGGTGACGAGTATCCTGCACTCATCAAACAATCCGAGGACATTCAGAGCGGCGCGGCATCCGCTTGGGTTCGAGTTATACGCGTCGTCGATGAAAATGGTATCTCCGCCCCTGTCGACAAGCTGGAGTCTGTGCGGCACTGCCTCTAATCTTTTCACCGGAAGCACGAGTTTTTCAAGCGGTATCCCGTATCCGTGACAGTAAGCCACAGCTCCCGTGAGATTCAGAACATTGTGTTCACCGAGCAGTTTTGTCGTAAATCTGCACGAGTCCCCGTCCGGTGTCGTGACGGTAAAGGCTGTTCCCCTGAACGAGACCGATATATCGCTTGCTCTGTAGTCACAGCCGTCGCTCGTTCCGTAGAGGATGGCGTTTTTGTATTCAGCGGCTTTTTCTCTTATAAGGTCGTTGTCGCCGTTGAGATATATTTTCCCGAGCGGAGAAATGCTGTCGGCAAGCTCAAACTTTGTTCTGACGACATTTTCCTGCGTTCTGAAAGTTTCCAGATGCTGGGGACCCACCGAGGTGATAATGCCGTCATGGGGGTCTACTATATCGCAGAGCTCTTTTATCTCCCCTGTCCGCCGCGCGCCCATTTCGCAGACAAATATCTGATGTGTCGGCTTCAGGTCACGGCGTATCGTTATCGTGACGCCCATAGGCGTGTTGAAGCTTTCGGGTGTCCTGAGCGTTTCATAGCGCGAACTTAACAGCTCGCTGAGGCAGAACTTCATGCTTGTCTTGCCGTAGCTTCCCGTGATTCCTATTCTGCGAAGATTCGGCATATCTTTGAGTATTTTCTTTGCGTCGTTTATGTAATACCGCGCAATGGCCTTCTCGACAGGTCTGTTTATGATATTTGAAAGCGGTACGATCAGCGGCGTAAGGCACACGGCTGTGTTTATCAGGAAACACGCGGTCTGCGCCGAATGCAGAAGCTCTTCGCCGGGGGAGTTTATCCTGCGGGTGAAAATTATGATCGCCGGCACAAAAAACAGAGCCGTCATTATAGCGAAAGTCACAAACATACGCTTCATTCTCGCGGTATACACAAGAGGCTTTTTGTATTTTTTCCCCGGTCTGTTTATAATACAGACAATCACATCCGCCGCGAACAAAACAGGCAGCAAATATATACATTCGGGAATAAAGAGAAATAAGATTCCGAGCAGTAAAAATATTATAAACAGAATATACCGTCTGAAATTTTTTCGCATCCATTTCATATGTTCGGGCATTTTGTACCCGTTGAGCTGCAGCATATGAAATTCACGCAACGCTGTCAGCACGGTCGCGCAGACGGAACCGGCGGCGTATACAAAAAAAATAATGATATTGACCGCCTGAGGCATCAGTTTTCCTCCTCTATTTTCATAAATGAGCGAATGACTCTGTTGAAAATATACCGCTGATCCAGAAAAGAATAATGTCCCGCGTTTTCAAGCCTCACAAGTCCCGCGTCGGGAATGAGCTTTTCCATTTTTTCGGCGTCCGAAATCGGTGTTGCTGTGTCATTGACTCCCCAGACAAGAAGTGTCGGGCATTTTATATTCGGCAGAT
>CAYPXB010000001.1:127588-130699 GCA_964414745.1 uncultured Alistipes sp.
GCTGTGTCATTGACTCCCCAGACAAGAAGTGTCGGGCATTTTATATTCGGCAGATACGGCTCAAGATCTTCGTTCACGACTTTGACAAGCACCTGTCTCATAAGAGGGGAAGCAGCCGCGTAGTCGGCACTTCCCATCTTTTTTCTGAAATTTTCAAGTGACCCGGGCGAGATCTTCTGCATAAGCTTTGACGAGAGGATCGCTTTCCCGGCTTTGTAATAATATGTGCGGAAATTTTTCCTGTTTGTTTTCGGGGGCAGAATGCCGGCGCTGTCTACAAGTATCGCTTTTTCCACGATAAACGGAAGATCTTCCTTGCTGCACATTTTGATAACGATCCTTCCGCCGAACGAGTGGCCGAGCAAAGTTACTTTTCCGATGCCGAAGCCGGTGATAAAATCAGTGACAAACCTTACATAATCATCTACGCACCATGCGCCGGGAGGCTCACTACTCTCGCCGAATCCCGGCATATCCATGGCAAAAACGGTGTATTTTACCGAGAGAACATCCATAAGATCTGCAAACAGGGTGATATTCGAGCCCCATCCGTGGAGGAGAATGACCGAATCCCCGCTCCCCTTTTCTTCATAATTTATTTCGATTCCGTCAACTGTTTTTTTCAATTCCGTATCACCGCTGTTATCAGATCGATCGCCCGTATAAAGCGACCCCGTTGATTTTATATATAACATTATACCATGAGTGCCATATAATGTCAAATATTTTATATGTTTACAGCCGAATAAAAGTCTTTGGTAAAATAAAAAAGTCAAATTGATTTTACAAAGATCGTTGAAGGATTCTTAACATAGATATTATACATATCGCATAAAAAAACAACCTAAAATAGGGATAGTATGCACAATTATTTTTTAATATATTGAAAAGTTGATTGAAAAATGATACAATAAATTATGTATGGAATATATTGTGTCGGCAATGTAAAATTGTCGAATTACGGAACAGAGGGAGTGGATTTTATGATCTGTCCGAAGTGCGGAACGGACAACGAACCGTCATTCAAGTTTTGTGTCAAGTGCGGCAGTAACCTTGAAGATCCCGATGAAATAAACATCGAGCAGGTCGATATGGGCGGATATCGTTCGGAGGAGGATTATGATTCCGACAAAAACAGCTTTAAGATAAGCAGCGGCACGTTTACCATAAATGACAATGCCCCGTCGCAGTCCCACGGTATGTTTACGGCGGATGAACTCAATGACACGGACGAGGAGTTTGATTTCAGCAGCATAGACGAGCCGTATACTTCTCAGACGGGCGGAGAAGGAACAACTGCCCCGGACACGGGAATAAATCAGCCCGTCCGTGGATTCCAGCAGGGCACGGCTATGCCGCGTCAGCCCATGGCGGGAATGCAGCCGATGAACAATATGGGTGCGATGCCGCAACAGCCGGTCGGTATGGGTATGCCGGCGGGAAATCAGATGCCGCAGCAGTCTGTTCAGATGCAGGCGCAGAACCCGCCCGGCGCGAATGCGTATATGAACCCGATGTACGCGGGACAGCCGCCTGTATACGGCCAGCCGCCTGTTATGCCTCAGCCACAGATCATAGGCTACGACCAGAGCGGTATGCCGATATACAGTCAGCCTCAGCCCATGATGTACGCGCAACCGCAGGTCATAGGTTACGACCAGAACGGTATGCCGATATACGGACAGCCGCCCCAGCCCATGATGTACGCTCAGCCGCAGGTCATAGGCTACGACCAGAACGGTATGCCGATATACGGGCAGCCGGCTGTGTACAACCGCCAGCCTTTGTACAACGAAAAGGGAGAGCCGGTATCGCCCGCACCGATGAACGCGGGGCCGATGGGAGCAAATCCCGGTATGCCCGCTCCGGGTGCTTACGGAGCGACGCCTCCCGCACAGAATGCACCGGGACCAAAGGCTCACGAGAATGGCGGAAACGCGGGCGGCAGCGCCAAGAGCAAATTTTGGGACGATCTTTATGCCGATGATGAGGACGATGACAGCCGGGACGATTTCTTCAGCAAACCCGCTCATCACAGACCCGGCGACGATATGGGTTCTGTTTCGGCCGAGGGCATGGATATGAGCAGGCTAAACAGAAGGGAACACAAAAAAGTATCTTATATGGGCGATACTCCCAATGTGAATGCCGCGGACCTGAGACCGAACGATAACGATCGGATAAACAAACTGTATATGAGGGGAACGGGAGTCAGAGAGGTAAACGCGGATGACCTCCGTGAAAACCCGGCACCGTATAAATTCAATTATATGAGTGCGACTCAGGAAGTCGACGCCGGCAGACTTGAGGCAAACGAGCATAAAAAATCGAGAGTCACGATGAAATTCGCGGGAGAGGCAAATCCCGACGAGTTGGAGACTTTTGAGCGGAAACATACCGCAAGCATTATGGATCAGGATCTTAAACCGGTCGAGGCTCTTCCGAAGAAAAAGAGCGACACCAACGATGAGATCGACAAAATAGAACTTCCGGAATATATGCAGGCGAGAAAAACGTCAAACAGCGACAAGGAGCCGGAGATCCCCGAGATCCCGAAAAAATGAGATCTTAAACCGGGAGATATGCCCGTATATCAAATATGAAAGAAAAGGAGCAGGAATATGAAAAACTTTTTGAAAAATTTCTTGGAGGAATTTAAGGAATTTGCTCTCAGGGGCAACGTTATCGACCTTGCGGTCGGCGTCATCATAGGCGGAGCTTTTCAGGGCATCGTAACATCACTCACAGAAAATATCATCAATCCCATCATCGGATGTATCGGCGGCGCCGAAGTTCAGGGCAAGATTCATCTTTTGGGAGATCAGTATATAGATTACGGTTCGTTTATAACCGCCATCATCAATTTTATCATAATGGCGTTCGTTATCTTCCTCATTGTCAAACTTCTGAATAAGCTTATGTCACTCGGCAAGAAGAAAAAACAGGAAGAGCCTGAGCCTGCCGCTCCGGAGCCTACCGTCGATCAGGAACTGCTCATGGAGATCAGAGATCTTCTGAAAGCGCAGGTACAGGCTGACGGAACACAGAAGAAACAGGAATGACGTGATCTTTAAAAGACTTTTTTGAGTTTATTCCGGATTCGGAGAAAAA
>CAYPXB010000001.1:130799-136928 GCA_964414745.1 uncultured Alistipes sp.
GTCACCGACAACTCAGCCGGAAGCGCGAAGGTCGTCCTTGTTCCCGCGGAGGGAACGGGAGCTGTTTCTGAAGATGATCTTGATACTGCGGCGGAAATAATCGCAAAGCGGCTGGATTTCTATGATTTCGACAAGAGCGATCTGACGGTCGACGCGAACGCAGGCAGTATAACGGCAGATCTGTCGTGGTCGGGGAAAAAGGCCGATTTTGACGTGAACGCCGTTATCAGAGAGATAAAAGTAAAGTACGCGTCCCGTCTTGAAAAGGGAGTCAACGCGGGCCTTACGCCATCCGATGCCGAAAATATCGTTCTTGAATCCCCGGATATCGGATCGGCAAAGGCGGATACGGTGACGGAGGACGGAAAACAGCGATACCGGGTTGATGTGACCTTTACGGAGGCCGGCGCGCAGAAATATATTGCCGCAACAGAGGAACTTGCCGGAACAGGAACACAGCTTGCGTTCTGGATCGACAACGCGATGATGTATGCCGAAACAGTCGAAGAAAAGGCGTCAGACGGCGTTATGACACTCAGGAGTAATTTTATCAGTCTTGATGAGGCGGAAAAAGTCGCTGAATTCATCTCCGCCGGGGCGTTGCCGTTTGAGCTTGAAACAGGCAGTTTCGATAAACAGTGAGATTATATCGTACAGTTTGACATATTATCTGAAATAAGAGAAAATAATAGTAAAAAAACCCCCGCGGAGCAGGAACAGAAGCCCTTTCCGCGGGGGAAATATTTTTATATATTCTCCGCATATTGACCGTTATCAACAAAAATACGGCAACACAGCGTCGAAGACCGGCAAATATCCTTAATCAGCCGGAGGCATTGAGTTTCTTCGCAAGCTGTGATTTTTTTCTTGCGGCGGTATTTTTATGCATTATACCTTTCGCACACGCCTGATCCACTTTCTTTATGGCAATTCTTACAGCCTCTTCTTTGTCGGCTGAATTATTGGCGCACGCCAGGTCAGCTTTCTTTATAACTGTTTTAAGGTTTGTTTTTCTTGCCTTGTTTGCGGCGGCTTTTGTCTGATTTACCTTAACTCTTTTCTTCGCGGATTTAATATTCGGCATTTCTGTTTTACACCTCCTTGAACTCGCGGAACATTCATGTCACGGCACAGTGCCACGCGGTACAGAATCTGAAGCACTTTCGGGTAATGCTCCGGCGGATGCTGTGCACATCCGCAAGCGGAAATATCCGCACTGAGACAACTATAATTTTAACATTTTCCGATAATTTTTTCAATAGGCAAAATGTCGGTATTATCGTGCTTTATATATGCGGATTTAGGGCAAAATGCATAAATAATCACAAAATTTGCAGAAAAGCGGAGATATTACGGCTCTGTTCGGAGCAGCAACGGGTCAATTTATAAACTTTGCCTCAAGTATCGTATATCCGTGAGGCTCGATAAACACCTTGTCGTCCTCGAATTTTCCGTATTCCTGCTTGATATTCCTGAAGCGGCCGAGAACGCCTGATATGTTTCCGATAACGACCTCGAACTCGCTTCTGTTGATGAAGATTATATCATCGTGTTTATCCGGAGTTGTCGCCGTGCGCGTGAAAGCGACAGCGTTGTCGTTGCTGTAGACAAAGTAGATGCCGCCGTCTTTCATTGTGTTCAGAGATCTTCTTACTTTCGCAAGCTGCCGCGTATATTCTATAAGCTCCGTGTCCTCGTTTCCCCACGGATAGCAGCCGCGGTTGAACGGATCTTTGTATCCCTGCATTCCCGCCTCGTCACCGTAATAGATGCTTGGGACGCCGGGCAGGAAAAACTGCAGAGCCATGGCGGTCTTAAGCATATTTTTTCCGTTTTCGTATTCCTCTTCCGAGAGAAAATGTTCCGACATCCAGTCTTTGTCCTTTCCGTCGCAACTTTCACCGCCGAGGACAGTTATGGCTCGCTCTATATCATGAGTGGAAACAAAATTCATCAGGACTTCTGTTGTCGGTTTGGGATAATTTTCCATTATCGTCATGACCGTGTTTTCCAGTTTCACCGCGTCGCCGTATTTGACGTAATCGATAATGGCGTTTCTGAACGGATAATTCATGACGGAATCAAGCTGAGTACCCAGAAGATAGCGTCTCTTTACGCCGTAACTTACCTTATTCGAGGCGTCCTCCCAGACCTCGCCGATGATGATCTTGTCCTTGTCATAATCCTTTACGGATTTTCTGAGATTATCAAGAAAAGCATCGGGCAGTTCGTCGGCGACGTCAAGGCGGAATCCCGCGGCACCGAGGGACATCCAGTAATTGAGGACGCCGTCGTCACCGCATATGTATTTCGTATAGCTCTCATTGTTTTCGGTAACGTTCGGGAGCGTGTCGATCCCCCACCACGATTCATACTCGGACGGATATTCTATAAAAGAGTACCACTCGTAATACGGGCTGTCTTTTGAGTTGTACGCTCCTTCGCCGGGGTAGCGGTTGAATTTGTTGAAATAGATACTGTCCGCGCCCGTGTGAGAAAAGACTCCGTCCAGAATAACGGATATTCCCAATTTTTTCGCTTCTTCGCAAAGCTGACGAAATTCGTCATTCGTGCCGAGCAGTGGGTCGGCTTTCATATAATTTGCCGTGTTATAGCGGTGATTTTCGTGAGACTCGAAAATAGGATTAAGATAAATGCACGTGACGCCGAGGTCTTTCAGATACGGAAGTTTTGACTGTATTCCGGCAAAATCCCCTCCGAAATAGTCATTGTTCCATACATGACCGTTCGGATCCGGCTTGTAGAACGGCATACCTCCCCAGTCATCCCTCAATATCCTGCCGGACGGAATGTTTTCGTGTACTTTTCCGCTTTTGCAGAACCTGTCGGGGAAGATCTGGTACATGACTCCTCCCTTGAGGAAATCCGGTGTTTCATACGTGTCATTGTAGACGGTCAGCTGGAAAAGATCTCCTTCTTCGAGAGCGCCTTCGTGGCAGTTCGTCTTCTTTATATAATGACGGGTACCTTTGCAGGTAAATGAAAAATAATAGTAGTGCACGTCGCAGTATCTCGGAATATAGTCAGCGGAGTAGACGTTGCAGTCCTCTTCCTCCGCTGTTTTGAACATAGGCAGGAAACGCTCCTTGAAACCTGTCCGGAAAAGCACGAGAACAGGCGGAAAATCAAGGACATCCTCTTTTGGGAGCCTTATGGAAAAACGGCACTGCTGATGACGCTTCAGAGCGCCGAAGACGGATTTGTAGTTCTTATCCCAGCTGTCATAGAGCAATTTCATATGAGATCCCCTTTCGGAAACAAGTTATGCCCGGACTCTGTGAATGTTTCCCGGTACGGATATTATTGCCGGCCGTTTGTCGTCAGGTGTAAATTTAGGAAGCAAAACCCGGACGGCTTTGAGATATCTGCGCTTTTACAAGTTATCTTTCGCCCGTCGGGTAACTGCTTCCGTGTCATAGTATATACTGTTATTTGAGATGCCAGATATTTTCGGCATACTCCGTTACCGCGCGGTCGGCGGAGAAGATTCCCGCGCCGGCGATATTGTTAAGTGACATCTTTGCCCACTTCATTTTATCATTGTAGCACTCTGTGGTGTAGCGCTGAGCCTGGCGGTATGAGTCAAAGTCGGCAAGAACCATATAAGGATCGCGTTCCTTTAGCGAATCCGCCACATCGGTGAAGGTACAGCCGTTGATACCGTGGTACATACGCTCGATAGCCTCATGTATAAGCGGATTGTTGTCAAAATATTCTGTCGGATTATAACCGCTTTTCTTAAGAGCGGCGACCTCGTCCGATTTCATACCGAAGATAATGATATTATCATCTCCCGCCGCGTCTTTTATCTCGATATTCGCTCCGTCAAGCGTTCCGAGAGTAACGGCGCCGTTGATCATCATTTTCATGTTGCCTGTGCCCGAAGCCTCGGTTCCGGCAAGAGAGATCTGCTCGGAGATCTCGCTCGCGGGCATAAGCACTTCGGAGAGTGTCACACAGTAGTTTTCAAGGAACACTACAGAGAGTTTCTGGTTTATCTTCGGATTTTTCCTTATTTCCTCGGAGATCGCCCATATCATCTTGATGATCTGCTTCGCGAGATAATATCCCGGTGCCGCCTTTGCGGCGAATATATACGTTTTCGGTGTGTAATCGGCGTCGGGATTTTCGATAAGATAGCTGTAATCCGCGAGGATATTCATTACATTGAGGTGCTGCCTCTTGTATTCATGCAGCCTTTTTACCTGGACATCGAAAATACTGTCGGGGTTTAGCTCGATCTTTGTCGTGTTCTTGATATGCTTGCAAAAATCCTCTTTGTTCCTGCGCTTTACCTCCTGAAGCCTGTTCAGAACGCTTTCGTCGTTCTCAAATTCCTTGAATTTGCTGAGCGCAGACGCGTCTTTTATGAACTTGTCGCCTATCGTATCGCACAGAAGCTCCGTAAGATTCGGGTTCGACTGGTACAGCCATCTCCTGTATGCTATGCCGTTTGTCACGTTCTTGAACTTTTCGGGAGCATTCAGATATTCATCGTGGAAAACGCTCTGCTTGATTATATCGGAGTGGAGCTTCGAAACACCGTTGACACTGTGTGAAACAGCGACGCAAAGCGTTGCCATGTGGATCTGGTTGTCCTTGATGATCGACATACTTGTCGTCTTAGCGCTGTCATAGCCGTTTTTCTCCATGAGGGACTGGCAGTAGCGGTTGTTTATCTCAACAATGATCGAGAAGATCCTCGGAATGACCTGCTTTACGAGGTTTACATCCCACTTTTCGAGAGCCTCGGCCATAACGGTGTGGTTCGTATACGCGAATGTGTGGATCACGATATCCCACGCCTTTTCCCATGTGTAGCCGCAGTCATCGAGGAGTATCCTCATAAGTTCGGGTATGGCAAGCGTCGGGTGTGTGTCATTTATATGTATCGCGACTTTTTCATGCAGGTTGTCAAGCGTGCCGTATACCGACATATGGTTGTTGACGATATCGCCGACCGAGGCGGCACAGAGGAAATACTGCTGTCTCAGGCGAAGCGATTTTCCCTCAAGATGGTTATCGTTCGGGTAAAGTACTTTCGATATGGCGTTGGCGATAGAGTTCTGGGCGAGCGCGCTGGCGTAATCGCCCTTGTTGAACATATTCATATCGAAGCTCGGAGCTTTCGCGGACCACAGTCGCAGGACCGAAACACCGGGCGAGTCATAGCCGGATACATACATATCATAAGGTATAGCTACGACAGTACTGTAGTTTACATAAGAGATATGGTGATAGCGGTCGTCCCAGTATTCGTGAAGATCGCCCTCAAAGTGGACATCGATCGCGAGCTCCGGCTTCGGAACGAGCCATGCCGAACCGCCGGGCAGCCAGTTGTCGGGCAGTTCTGTCTGCCAGCCGTCCTCAAGCTTCTGCTGGAAAATGCCGTACTCATAGCAGATCGAGTATCCCATCGCGGGATAAGCCTGAGTTGCGAGAGCGTCGAGATAGCATGCGGCAAGACGGCCGAGGCCTCCGTTTCCGAGGCCGGCATCCGGTTCATAATCATAAATGCGCTCAAGGTTTATGTTATAATCTTTGAGCATTTCTCTTATGTCATCGGCAAGTCTGAGGTTGTAGATGCTTGTCTTGAGCGAGCGTCCCATAAGGAACTCCATCGACAGGTAATAGACCTGCTTGCCGCCTACAGAATGAACGTGATTTATGAAAGTCTGTCTTTTCCTTCCGAGTATTGAAACGATTATTGACGAAAGTACCTGATAAACCTGCTTGTCAGAAGCCTCCTCCGGTGAAACATTGTAGATCAGCTGCAATTTTTCGGGAAATTCTTTTCTGATCTGTTCCATGAGAGGGTTTGTCTTTCCGTTGGCCATAATGATTCTCCATTCTCCGGCAAATCTGTGATATTATCTGAATTTTTTGCCGGTGTTAAACTAAATTTTTATTGTGCTTAAAATATACAACAAAATTATACTATATTTATGATAAACTTTCAACTGTATTTTTTCACAAAATTTTATCAACTAATTTTACATTCATCAAAAAAATTATAATAAATTTGATTCATATCGTAAATTTATAGCCAGTATATACAAAAAGTATAC
Source organism: uncultured Alistipes sp. (assembly GCA_964414745.1). GTDB lineage: Bacteria > Bacillota > Clostridia > Oscillospirales > Ruminococcaceae > Ruminococcus. The sequence goes on from CAYPXB010000001.1 coordinate 136,889, forward strand.
ACATTTTTTGACAAAATAAGTCGGATGTCATAGCTGATTG
>CAYPXB010000001.1:137028-212267 GCA_964414745.1 uncultured Alistipes sp.
AGAAATGTGAAAGAAATAACATCCGTTTCAATATAAGAAAGGAAATGATAGCTCATGGAAAACAAAAAAAGCTTCTCTGTGCTGAAAACGGTCATAGCCGTTGTGGCAGTGCTGTTTATCATTGTCTCACTTGCTTTGAATGTCGCGTTTTCAAACGGAAAGACTCCGCATATATTCGGCCGGTATATTTACGTCGTTGACAGAAGTCCTCTCGGAGAGAACGTCACTCAGGGTGCGGCGCTCCTTGCCGGTGAAGTAACTCCCGAGACGGAACTTATCAAGGGCGATATAGTTCTCTGCAATATCGCCGGACAGACGGCCGGACTTCAGGTCAGAAGCATATATGATATAGTCGACGGCGGAAACGGAGCGAAAAGATATGCGGTCGCGACGTCTCTGGGTCCCGAAAAGGACGCAAACGGCGATATGCTGCTCGTTTCGCGCGAAGATATACCGGCACTCTGCACCGGCAACCCCGAAAGTCTTGAACTCGGCAAGTTTATAAGCTTTTCGACGAGCATAAAGGGAATAATCCTGGAACTCATACTGCCGTGCGTTATACTCGTGATATTCCTTATCATAAAGATCGCGTCATCCGGAGATGAGGAAAAAGACCGGGATTACGATTTCTATGAATTTGATGAGCAGGAGCAGGCCGAAAGCAAAAACAGACCCGTTTCCCACGCGAGAAACAGTTCTCCCCTGTTCGAGGCTTCGCAGGAGATACAGCCGAGTGACGAGTTTGAAAGGAAAAAGATGTCTATCGCCGAGAATTTCAGCCATAAGCAGGTAAATCCGGATTCTCCGTATCAGAGGGAGAAGGAGCGCACGATGCAGTTCAAAGTCCAGGGTTCCGCGGAATCGTCGTTTGCGGCGAGAAATATGGGCGGACAGTCTTCCACGGCTCCGACAGCCGACGCTCTGCGTGAGGAAATGCTCAGAAAGACGGCGGAAGCAGAGCGCACGGGAACATTCAGCACAAATCTTTACGGTCGGGGCGGAACCGGGAACGGAGATGCCTTGGACAACACGGGAATCCTGTCAAAAGCCCAGCTTGCGGAGATGTCGCGCGATGATATACCGAAAACAACTCCTCTGAGAAGTCAGTCGGCGACGGCAATGAAAAGAAAGAGCACTTCGCCGAATATAGATGATATATTGAAAAAATCCGAGGCCGACGCCAAGAAGAAGAACGTGTCGGATATGTCCGTAGACGATCTTCTGAAGATGATCGAAGACGAGAAGAAAAAGCTCTGAAATTTTATCTTATTTTATTTTTCGCCGCGTAATGATCCGGCAATATGCGCCTTAGTGGGGAAGTCTGATGAATCAAGGAAGAAAAATCGTAAAGACCGTTCTGATATTCTCGCTGGTCATGTCGCTGCTGATACTTGGGTATATGCTCATATCGGCCTATGCCGGCGCGAAAAATCAGATAGTCATAGATCCGGACACGATGAAGTTTGTGCAGTTTGAAGATCCCGAAGACGGCGATCCCATTGCGATCGTCGATACGACGCTCGGAGAAGTCAGATTCGTGCTTTATCCCGAGTATTCGCCGAATGCCGTCGAAAATTTCACCGAACTCGCCGAGAGCGGCTATTATGATGGCACGTATGTTTTCAATTCCGAGTCGGGAGCGTACAGCGCATTGGGAAGTCCGAACAAGGACGGCACTCTGAAAGAGGGATATGAAACGGGAAGAGAACTCATCGAGCGCGAACTCAGCCAGGATCTCTGGCCTTTCAAAGGGGCGGTCTGCTGCCTCACTTCCACGGTCGATAAATCTTTTTTCGAAAATCTGTTCGGCGGAGGAACATATTATTGCGGAAGCCGTTTCGCTTTTATAAATACTTTGGAATTTTCCGATGAGGACAAAGAGGAACTGCGCTCAGACGGCGATGAAAAGCTTGCCGAAGCGTTTATCGAGCATGGCGGTATACCTAATTTTTCCCAACAGATGACGGTCATCGGTCAGGTTTACGAAGGGATGGATGTCGTTGAAAAGCTTGCCTCGCTTGAAGTCGAGGAAAACGAGGATTCCGTATACAAGATACCGAAGGACGATATCATGGTGGATTCGGTAAAGACAGACACTTATCACAGTGAAAACGACGGAAATTCCGGAGATGAAGATAAAAGTTAAAAAAATAACAAATAAAATGCAAAAACCGGGATGATATGGCAGAATCAGAAAAAACCCGGAGAGAATCATAAAAGCTTTTCTCCAAGATGACAAAATTTTCCGAAATCTATTTACAAAACAGGCACAGTATAGTATAATTAGAAAGTGACGGGTGTGCAAGCAGGCACAAAACCGTCCGCTTTTTGTCTGGAAACAACGATATTTGGGCAGATCTGTCCGTAAAACGACGAAACGGCACTGCCCTTTTTGAAAACAGATAAATCGGGTCGGGTATCCGGTCGGTAACAAATTATTTGGGAGCGTATATAAATGCTGAAAAAAATTCTGGCAACCCTTATGTGCGGCGCCATGGCGGCGGCTTTCGTGTCCTGCGGCAAGGAAGTCGAGATCTCCGACAGTTCCGGAGAATCGGTCACTCCTACACAGAAAGCGACATATATGGTCGCCGAAAAGATCGCGAATTTCACCCCGCCGAAAGAAGGCGAGCAGATAGTCACGCTGAAAGTAAAAGGATATGACGGAGAGATCAAGATAAAACTTTTCCCCGAATATGCCGAAAAGGGAGTTGAAAACTTCGTAAGTCTTGCCGGGGACGGCTATTATGACGGCGTCATATTCCACCGTATCATCAAAGATTTTATGATACAGGGCGGTGACCCGGAGGGAACAGGACGCGGCGGCGAGTCGAAATGGGGAGGCTCGTTTGACGGAGGAACGAATCCCAATATCATCCATGCCGCGGGAGCTGTTGCTTATGCCAACAGCGGTTCGACCGCGACAGACGGATCGCAGTTTTATATAGTGACCGGAGATAAATATTCCGACGAATCGCTGACACAGCTTGAGTCTCAGTACGGGATAAAGTTTTCGGATAACGCAAGGCAGATCTATAAGGAACAGGGCGGCGCACCGTGGCTTGACGGCGGATACACCCTGTTCGGACAGGTTTTTGAGGGACTTGACATAGTATTTGATCTGCAGAATGTGGAAGTTGACGCGAACAGCGCGAAGCCTCTGACAGACGTTGTTATCGAGTCCGCGAAAGTCGAGGAATACGGCGGAGAGGAACTTCGCTGGTATCTGAGCGATTACGGTGAAGCAGCGACGGACGGCCCGGATGCCGGCTGATGACAGATCCGGCAGTCGGCCCGGTTTATGTTTTTTTCGGCGCGGATCAAAAAATCACACGCCGCGGATAGAATAAAAGAAAGAGTTCAGGACAGAGAGATAAAAAAGCTCCTGAAAAGCAAGGAGAGAATGTTTTGGAGAAGTTTGTTATAAAGGGCGGACGTCCTCTTTTGGGTGAGGTCACGATAAGCGGGGCGAAAAATGCCGCCGTGGCGATACTTCCCGCGGTCATATTATCGGATGAGCCGTGCGTCATTGAGAATGTTCCGTCGATAAGCGATGTGAACCTTTGCCTCCGGATACTCAGGGAGATGGGAGCGCAGGTGCTCTGCATCGCAAAAGATACATACCGCATCGATCCGACGGGGATAAACAAATATTGCGTACCGTATGAAACAGCGAAAAAAATGCGAGCGTCATACTACTTTCTGGGAGCTTTACTCGGAAAGTTTCACAAGGCAAGAGTTTCTATGCCGGGCGGATGTCCTCTCGGTGACAGACCCATCGACCAGCATCTGAAGGCGTTTTCCGCTCTGGGGGCAAGGTATTCGCTCAGCCGCGGAATGATAGATCTTGAGGCAGACAGGCTTACGGGAAGCCAGATCTTTTTCGATGTCGTTTCTGTCGGAGCGACAATGAACGCTATGCTCGCTTCTGTCAGGGCGGAGGGACTCACAGTCATCGAAAACGCTGCGAAAGAGCCGCATATTGTCGATCTTGCGAATTTTCTCAACTCTATGGGTGCCGATATAATGGGCGCCGGAACAGATGTGATAAAGATAAGGGGCGTCAGATACCTTCACGGAACGGAGTATGCCGTTATTCCCGATCAGATCGAGGCGGGAACGTTCATGGTGGCAGCCGCCGCAACAAAAGGTGATATTCTTATAAAGAGCATAATTCCGAAACATCTTGAGTCCATAACGAAAAAGCTTGAGAAGATAGGCGTCAATATCGTGCAATATGATGACAGCATGAGAGTCTGGGTCGACGGACCCCTTGTGAAAGCAAACGTTAAAACTACTCCTCACCCGGGATTTCCTACCGATATGCAGCCGCAGATAACAACACTGCTTACGCTTGCGGAGGGAACGAGCATCGTTACGGAAGGCGTCTGGGAACAGCGCTTCAGGTATGTGGATGAGTTGCGCAGAATGGGGGCGGATATTACCGTCAACGGAAAGATCGCACTCGTCGAGGGAACGGGAAAGCTCATGGGAGCGCCTGTCACAGCCTGTGATCTCAGAGCGGGAGCGGCTCTTATAATCGCGGGGCTTGCCGCGAGCGGAATAACCGAGATCGATGAGATACACCACATTGAGCGCGGATATGACTGCATGGAGAAAAAGCTGAAAATGCTCGGAGCGGATATAGAAAAAGTCAGTGTTTTTGATGACGGGGAAAAATCGGATAAAAAAGCGGCGGTGTGAGAAAGATTTGTTTCTGAGAGAAAACATCGTTTTGTAAAATAAATTTCATAGCCGGAGCGGAAACTCCGGTTTTTTTATTAAAAAAGACTGCAGACCATTGAAAAAACGGTATGCAGTCGCTCGTAAAAACAAAATGGTCGAGGTGACAGGATTTGAACCTGCGACCCCTACGTCCCGAACGTAGTACTCTACCAAACTGAGCCACACCTCGACAACGTTGTCATTATAGCATAAATAAAGAGATATGTCAAGGGAAAGCGGAAAAATTTTGAAAAAATGCTTGACAAGATGATCCGTATGGTCTATAATGTGTAATGTGATTTTGCATTACAAAAGGCTTGAGGAGCTTCCTATTATGGCAAAGGAACTGAAATTTGTCCTGCTCCTGGATTGTTACGGCGAACTTCTTACGGAGTGTCAGAAAAATATGACTGAGCTTTATTATTGCGAGGATCTGACTCTCTCGGAAATATCGGAGATATACGGGATAACACGGCAGGCGGTCAGAGATATTATAAAGAGGACGGAGAGAATACTGGCTGAATATGAGTCAAAGCTCGGATTCGCGGAAAAAACGGGAAGAATGAGAAAATGCTTTGACAGGCTGAATGAGATGACAAAAGAGGTCGGCAGCGACGATCTGCGTCTGGAGATGGAGACTGAGATAAACAAGGGTATTGAGTTGCTGTTTGAAGCAGATTGAAGATAATACAGCCTTGTCGGAAATAAAATTGCAGGAGGGAGAAAAGCATGGCATTTGAGGGACTTTCGGAAAAACTGAACAATGTTTTCAAGAAACTTAAATCAAGAGGAAGACTTACCGAAAGTGATGTTAAGGAAGCTATGCGGGAGGTGCGCCTCGCACTTCTCGAAGCTGATGTAAGTTATAAAGTCGTAAAAGATTTTGTCGCGAAAGTCACTGAGCGCGCCGTAGGAGAGGATGTGCTTACAAGTCTTACTCCCGGCCAGCAGGTAATAAAGATCGTTTATGAAGAGTTATGCGCTCTTATGGGCAACGGAAACGAGAGGATAAATTTTGCCTCCAAGCCTCCGACCGTCATAATGATGTGCGGCCTTCAGGGCTCCGGAAAGACGACACACGCGGCAAAACTTGCGAAACTGCTGAAAAAAGAGGGTCATCGTCCCCTGCTCGCGGCGTGTGATATTTACAGACCTGCCGCCATAAATCAGCTTCAGGTCGTCGGAGAGAAAGCCGATGTCAAGGTTTTTGAGATGGGTCAGATAAGCCCCGTGATAATTGCGAAACAGGCACTTTCATACGCGAAGGATTACGGTTATGATATTCTTATCATAGACACCGCGGGACGTCTCCATATCGATACGGAACTTATGCAGGAGCTGAAAGATATAAAAGAGGTCACGGAGCCGGATGAGATAATGCTCGTCGTTGACGCAATGACCGGACAGGACGCGGTAAATGTAGCGAAAGCCTTTGACGAGGCTGTCGGTATCACGAGTATCCTTATGTCGAAACTCGATTCGGACACACGTGGCGGAGCGGCTCTTTCCGTTCTGTCAGTCACCGGCAAACCTATAAAATATGTCGGAATGGGAGAAAAACTTGATGATTTCGAGCAGTTTTATCCTGACAGGATGGCGTCGCGCATACTCGGAATGGGTGATGTTCTGACACTTATAGAAAAAGCGGAGAACGTCATGACCCAGAAGGAAGCGGAGAAACTGACAAAAAAATTCAAAGAGAACAATTTTGATATGGATGATCTGCTTGACCAGATGAAACAGATCAGAAAAATGGGCTCAATGAAGAATATAATCGGAATGCTCCCCGGTGTCGGTTCAAAAATAGACGAGGCTGATATAGACGAAAGTCAGGTAGGACGCATAGAGGCAATGATAACTTCGATGACAAAGGCCGAGAGAGCAAAGCCGTCTATAATAAACGCGTCGAGAAAAAAGAGAATAGCGGCCGGCTCGGGCAATAAAGTCGAGGATGTCAACAGATTGCTTAAGCAGTTTGACCAGATGCAGCAGGTCATGAAAAAGATCACGGGGAACAAAAGCAAGATGTTCCAGAAGAGGGCGAGAAAACAGCTTGCCACGATGAATTTTGACAAGATGACGGGAAAAGGCGGCGGAAATCTGCCTCCTGTGGTCTGAACAGGCGAAGTTTTTTAAGATTCAACGCGGCAAGTCCGCCTTGATATATAACCTGTATGCGGTCAGAACAGGGAGAAAACGGCTTAAGAAAATCGGTTTTTTTGTGAAGAGCTGTTAATATAAAAAATTTTCGGAGGTGAAAAAAATGGCAGTAAAGATAAGACTCAGGAGGATGGGTGCGAAGAAAGCGCCTTTTTATCGCATAGTTGTCGCTGATTCGAGATATCCGAGAGACGGCAGATTTATTGAGGAGATCGGCTTTTACGATCCCACAAAGGAGCCTTCCGTAATTAAAGTTGACGCCGACAAGGCAAAAGACTGGATCTCAAAAGGAGCTCAGCCTACGGATACCGTAAAGTTTATTCTTGAAAAAGAAGGAATTCTTTGATTAAAATGTTTTCTGCGGAAGAGAGGGAAAACGCGGGAAGATCCCCCCGTCCCTCACATTCCTGCGGGCATTACACGGAGGTAGCTTGATGGAAGATTTATTACACGCGATCGTAGAAGGTCTTGTCGAGGACAAGAGCGCGATAAAAATTACGACTGACGAACCCGATGAAGAGGGCGTTATAGTCTATCATCTTACGGTCGCCCCCGATGATATGGGACGTGTCATCGGAAAGCAGGGAAGGATCGCAAAGGCGCTCCGTACGATAATGCGTGCGGGAGCGGCAAAGAGAGATCTTAAAGTTTCGGTCGTTATCGAGTGATTTTGATGTCATCCGAGGCGGCGCGGATGTAATCTGTCAGAAGATCATATCGTTACGGGACTTGGGTGTTCGGTAACGATATTGCTTTATAATATCATATTTATATACAGGAAAGAAATAAAGTGAAATATATAGGAGCGGCCGCACTTCTCCTGCTCTGTCTTTTTACAGCCGAAAATTCCGGCATACTGAGAGTGAGGCGGGAGATCTTCAGAAAAGGCGGCATAAAAATAGCGCATATCGCCGATCTTCACAAGAGAAGATTCGGAAAGGACAACCGTCTGCTCTGTGACAGGACGGAGCGGGAACTGCCGGATATCATCATGATAAGCGGTGATATAGTCTCAAGAGACTGCAAAGACCTTGCCGGTGTCAGAAGCCTTTTTGAGCGGCTTGTCAGAATGGCACCGGTATATATGGTATTCGGAAATCATGAGGCGGATCTCGCTGAAAAAGTACAGCGCGAGCTTATAAATACCGCGGAAGAAACCGGTGTTCATTTACTCAGAAATAAGAGCGAGGAGATCGCGGTAAAAGGCAGAAAGCTTAACATATGCGGCCTTGAGCTGAAATATTCCGTGTACAAGAAAAACGGCAGATACCGTGATCTTGACACAGTCGATACCGGAGAAATAAAAAGTCTCGTGGGGTCTGCGCCAAAAGATACGGAAACGGTGCTTCTCGTCCATAATCCGCTTTTTGCGCAGTCTTACTCGCAGTGGGGAGCCGATTACGCGGTGGCGGGACATGTTCACGGCGGATCGGTACGTATTCCGTTTCTGAATATAGGAGTCCTGTCGCCGGAGAGGAAATTTTTTCCGAAGTATACAAAAGGCGTCTATGATATCGGAGATATGAAGCTTTTGCTGTCAGGCGGTCTCGGGAAGCTGAGGCTGTTCAATCCTCCCGAACTTGTCATCTATGAGATATAAGGTTTGCAAAAGAGAGAAGTCTGTGTTATAATATATATGATATGCCGCTGAAAAAGGCAATTTTTGACGCATATCTTTTAATTATGGAAAAATCGTTTCTGAAAGGAGAATATTATGCTTACAGAAACTTTACTGAGATATACGAGCCCCGCCGGAAAATTCAATGAAGCTCTTCCTGTCGGCAACGGAAGGATAGGCGGAATGATCTTCGGAGGCGCCGATCATGAGGTCATAAAGATAAATGAGGATTCTGTCTGGTCGGGCGGTCCGCGCCATAGGGTAAATCCCGACGCCAAAGAGGGACTTTCCGAAGTCAGGGCATACCTTGCACAGGGAAATATCCGTGAGGCTGAAAAGACAGTTACCGAGAAACTTCGCGGAGTTACACCGAATATGCGACGCTATATGCCGCTCGGAAATATTTATATTGATATGGAGATTCCCGGAAAAGCAAGAGAATACCGGCGCACTCTGGAGCTTTCAGACGCTGTGGCGTCTGTAAGTTTTTCCTGCGGAGACATCATATATAAGAGGGAGGTTTTCGTTTCCGCTCCGGATCAGGTTATGATCATACATATAAGTGCCTCGGAGAAAGGAAAGATAAATCTTTCGTGCAACATCGACGGCAGGGATGATTACTACGACGACAACCGCCCGTGCGGAAAAAATATGCTTATCTACACAGGCGGAACCGGAAGCCGTGACGGAATATTTTTCGCCGCCGCCGTAGGTGCGTCCGCAAAAGGCGGAAAGCTGCGGACGCTTGGCGGAAAGATCTGTGCGTACAACGCGGACGAAGTGATGATAGCGGTTTCGGTCCGCACAAGCTTTTACACGGAATTTTATAAAAAGTCAGCTGTTCTCGATGTTCAGATGGCTCTTCAGAGAACGTATAAGGAACTTTACGAGAGGCATACGTCTGATTATAAAGCACTTTTTGACCGCGTGACTTTCATTCTTGCGGACGACGGCGAGGAGGATCTCAGTGAGCTGCCGACCGATGAGAGGATCGCAAGGCTTCGTGGAAATGAGCTTGACGACAAGGAATGCGTGCGTGATATCCATGATAACAAGCTGATAGAGCTTTTCTTCAATTACGGAAGATACCTGCTGATATCCGCAAGCCGTCCCGGCACGCAGCCCATGAACCTTCAGGGCATATGGAACGAGGAAATGCTGCCCGTATGGGGAAGCAGATACTGCGTCAATGTCAATACGGAGATGAATTACTGGTGCGCGGAAAGCTGCAACCTGTCCGAGTGCCATCTGCCGCTTTTTGATCTTCTCGAGCGTATCTGTGAGAACGGACGCGTGACTGCGAAAGAGATGTACGGAGTCAACAGAGGTTTTGTGTGTCATCACAACACGGATATATGGGGGGATACCGCTCCGCAGGATATGTGGATGCCCGCGACGATATGGCCTATGGGCGGAGCATGGCTTGCGTTGCATATATTCGAGCATTACCAATATACCCTCGATAAGCAGTTCCTCGCCGAAAAATACCATATAATGAAAGAGGCGGCGGAATTTTTCTCGGAGTATCTTATTGAGAACAAAAAAGGACAGCTTGTCACAAGCCCGTCCGTGTCGCCTGAAAATACATATATTACGGCAGACGGCGTAAAGGGAAGCATCTGCGAGGGACCCGCCATGGACTGCCAGATCATAACGGTACTGTACCTTGATGTGATTGAAAGCGCGAATATTCTCGGAATCGACAGGGAATTCTGTGAAAAGCTGGAAAGACAGCTTGAAAAGATACCTAAGCCCGAGATAGGAAAATTCGGACAGATAAAAGAATGGAGCGAAGATTATGACGAAGTCGAGATCGGACACCGTCATATATCACAACTTTTCGCGCTTCATCCGGCTGACCTGATAACTCCGGACAAAACACCCAAGCTCGCTGACGCGGCGCGCGCGACGCTCGTAAGGCGTCTTATACACGCGGACGGCAACGGCGGATGGAGTTTCGCATGGATAGCCAATATGTGGGCAAGGCTTTATGACAACCGCATGGTTTATGAAAATCTGAAAAAACTGCTCGCGTATTCCGTGAGCCCGAATCTGCTCTGCAACCTTCCACCTTTTCAGATAGACGGAAATTTCGGCGGAACATCCGCGATAACGGAGGCGCTTATGCAAAGCTGCTCCGGAATCATCTATCTCCTGCCCGCTCTGCCGGAGGTATGGTCTGAGGGCAGCGTAAAAGGGCTGCGTGCGAAAGGCGGATTTGAAGTCAATATAGAATGGTCGGAGGGAGTCCTGAAAGCTGCCGAGATCATTCCGGACAACGACGGGGTCTGCCGTCTGAAAACAAATTGTGTGGTGAGTATTCAATGCGACGGCGGGACAGTCGGATCGAGCATTGAGGACAGTGTCATTACTTTTAATGTTGAGGCGGGAAAGACATATACCGTCAGAGCGTGATCTGTGCGACAGGAGGGTCGTATGAATCTGAAAAAAATAATGACCGCGGTGACTGCCGGTGTCATTCTGATGGCTGCCGCGGCGTCTGCGATAACGCTTGTCGGCTGTCAATCGGTCCCGAGGGTATCTGTCAGCCAAGAGAGCGATATATCGATAGATGAGATCCCCGAGAGTTCCATGTTATCCGAGGTGATCACGACAGAGCCGGCGCAGTCTTATCCGGATTATCCCGTCTCGTACCCCAAGATAGAGAAACAGTTTACGGGACAGACTTACGAGGCCGAGGAATGCGATCTCGGAGAGGGGCTTACGGCGGCGACGGAAAGGACAAATTACAGCGGCGAGGGCTATGTCACCGGGTTTTCGGGAGGAAAAACCGGTCATCTTGATTTTGACGTCGATATGCCGAGCAACCAGCACTATGATATTTCATTCTGCATAGCGTCCGATTCTGTCAGTAACTGCGTTATCAGTCTCAATGATTCGGAGATAAGGCGCTTTGATACGACATCAGACGGTAAATTTACCGTTATCACTCTTTACGGTGTCTTTATCGTAAAAGGAAAGTCTGTTATCGGGATATCCACAAAAGGCGATATTGACGTTGATTATCTCAAAGTCACAAGCAATACCTCGCTCGGAAAGATCGAATACGACACAGCGGGATGGATGTCAAATGAGAACGCCGGCGAGCCGGCAAGACAGCTTATGGGATTTCTTGCCGAAAACTACGGGAAATATATCATATCGGGGCAGTATGTCTCAGGCGTGGAAAACAAGGAGCTTGATTCTGTTTATTCCATAACGGGCAAGTATCCCGTCATAAGGTTTTCCGCTCTGGAAAATCCGGAGGATTCATTCGATGAAAACTATAAAGAGATCGATGCCGCGGCAGACTGGTATAAAAACGGCGGTATAATAGGCTTTATGTGGCACTGGGAAGCTCCGGGCGAAAACTCATCCGTACTATCATCGGAAACGGATTTCAGGCTCGGAAACGCCGTCACTCAGGAGGATATCGCGCTGCTTTCCGAGGAGGAGATAAGAGGACTCTACGGAGAGGGAAAAATTTCCGAGGAATGCTACGGTATAATACTCGATATCGACAATATGGCAGGTCAGCTCATGACTCTGAAAGACAGAGGTATCCCCGTGCTCTGGAGACCTCTGCACGAAGGCTCGGGAGACTGGTTCTGGTGGGGTGCCGACGGAGTGGAAAATTATAAGTGGTTGTGGAAACTTATGTACAGGCGTATGACGGAGTATTTTGATCTGGATAATCTCATCTGGATCTGGAACGGGCAGAGCGAGAGCACTATCGTGGACAGAGATACGTTTGATATAGCGTCTCTTGATATATATCTGTCCGAAGGAGAAGATTTCGGAAGCCGATATGACAAATTCGCAAAGCTCCAGCAGCTGATAGGTTCCGACAAGCTCATAGCGCTCAGCGAGTGCAGCAGTGTTCCCAACGCGGATGAATCATTCAGAGATAATGCGGTCTGGTCGTTTTTCGGCCTTTGGTACGGAGATTATCTTTTGGATGAAGAAGGCGGATTTTCAGAGAAATATTCGACAAAAGACGAGTTTATCCACAGCTATAATTCAAGCGGTGTGATGACTCTTGACGAGTACAGGGAAATTCGCAGGCAAGAAGCAACATATGAAAATACGGCGGGCGCCGGCGAAACAGCCGGACAGGAATCCGGTCCGGCAGACGGGTAAGAGAAGAATCGCCGCACAGAGCAGAACGTAAACAAGCGGCGTTCCGTCAAAGTTGACAATCGCGGGGATAAGTGGTATAATTCGGTATATTACAGCGAAAAGAGGAAAGTTGAATGGAAAATCCCGATATCTTATATATGGTGCTGCCGTGTTATAATGAGGAAGAAGTCCTTCATGAAACAGCGCGGCGGCTCAAAGAAAAATACGAATCGCTGATCGCGAGGAAAATGATCTCGCCCGACAGCCGTGTTGTGTTCGTAAACGACGGATCAAAAGACAAGACATGGGAAATAATAAAAGAGCTTCACGAGAGCAGTCCGGAATTTTTTTCCGGAATAAATCTCGCTCACAACAGCGGCCACCAGAACGCTGTTCTCGCGGGTCTTATGACCGTCAAAGATATTTGTGATATGGCAATTTCGATGGATGCCGATCTTCAGGATGATATAGACACGATCGACGCCATGGTCGAAAAATACTACGAGGGCAATCAGGTAGTCTACGGAGTCAGGAGCGAGCGAAAGACAGATACTTTTTTCAAACGCTTCACAGCGGAGGCTTTTTACAAGTTTATGAAGCTTATGGGCGCGGATGTGATATACAACCATGCGGATTTTCGTCTTATGAGCAGGCGTGTGCTTCAGGAACTGTCGGGCTACAAGGAAGTCAATCTCTTTCTGAGAGGACTTGTGCCGCTTATCGGATTTCAGAGCACAAGCGTTTACTACGAACGCCACGAGCGTTTTGCCGGTGAGAGCAAGTACCCGTTCAAAAAAATGCTCAGTTTCGCGATAAACGGGATCACATCGTTCAGTGTAAAACCGCTGAAATTCATAACCGGACTCGGATTTCTGATGACATTTGTCAGCGCGATCGCGTTTATATGGGCATTCATATCAAAAATTGTCGGACATACCGAACTCGGCTGGTCAAGCATCGTCTGCTCGATATGGCTCATCGGTGGAATACAGCTTATGTGTCTCGGAATTATCGGAGAGTATATCGGAAAGATCTATGCCGAAGTAAAGCAGAGGCCGAGATTTATCGTTGCGGATTTTCTGAATGATCTCGGTGTCGAAACACTTGAAACAAAGAATGAAGAATCAAAATAAAAATAAAATAGGCTGTGTATCCGATCTGTTTCCGATACACAGCTTTTTTATACTCCGAATATCTTTTTCAGAAAGACAAGCGCAAAATCGCTTTTACCGTATGAATAGACTGATTCCATCGCAATATCAGGGCGGTCGGTTATGATATTGTCAACGCCTATATCGATCATACGCTCAATATCGTCACGGCTGTTCACCGTCCAGACAAAAACATCTTTGCCGCATTTATGGGCTTCTGTAACGGTGTTCTGGTTGACGAACAGGTAATTCACACTGATGGCGTCGATATACTTCAGCTGGGAGAGCACCGCTGTTGAGGCAATATTCGCTATCAGAGCGGTCTTTATGGATTTGTTCGTCTTTTTTACGGTTTCAAGAGCGGGATATGAAAAAGAAGTAACATAGCAAGAATCCGTAAAGTTGTACTCATCAAGCATTTCAGCCGTTTTCCGCGCTGTGTCCTTGACGTCTCCGGAATCTTTTATTTCAATATTCAGCATTATGTTGTTATCGGCCATTTCAAGCACTTCGGAGAGAAGCATTATCTTGGCGTCCGAGAAGTCGCCCTTTTTGAACCAGCTTCCCGCGGAAAGGTCGGACAGTTCGCTGTAGCTGTAGTCCGAAACGTTGCCGATACCGTTTGTTGTCCGGTCAAGGGTGCTGTCATGGATCACGACAAGCTGACCGTCGGAGGACTGCTGAACATCAAGTTCGATATAATCCGTGCCTATATTTATGGCTTCTTCGAACGAATAATATGTATTTTCGGGAGCTACATAAGAGTAACCGCGGTGGGCAGTGAGCTGCGGCATACTGAATACACCGAGATTTATTCCTATATTGCCCCTGTATATTCCCTTTATATATGAAAAATTCAGAAATATACATACGGCAGACAGAGAGATTGCCAGAAAAATTTTGAGAGATCTCGGGAGTTTCTCTCTTTCCTGTTTAGGAAACTGTAAAGTTTCGCTGTCCTTCACATCATCAAAAAATTTTGATGTTATGAAACACATCAGAACAGGAGCCGCTATTACGGACGAAACGGCTGCAAAAATCTTTCCGGCATACCTGAGTATGCTGAGCGCGGATAAAAGAGCTTCATTTGGTTGAGACAGACCGTTTCTCAGAAGCAGTACGATAAAACTCGGAACGAATGTCACGATGGCGGCCATGGCGGCGAGAAGAATGCTCCACCAGAGTATGCCGAGGAAGATGCGCAGTTTCTGATCTGACAGCAGCTGCCGGCTTTTTTTCAGACTGTCGGCGAAACTGTAGTCTGTAAGCATGAGAAAATGTATACAGTAGCAGCGGTCAGAAAGGAAGATAAGAAGGAGAATTGCCACAAGTATCGCGAGTATGACACAAAGCACCGGATTAAACAGTGTGGATACGCGCTGTACCATAGGAGTCAGAGGCGCGAAGAAAATACCCGAAGACAGTGTAAGCTGTATCATTGGTATGATAAAAACAAATCCGATCAGGCGCGGTATGTCTTTCATACGGATATTTTTTGAGAATATCCTGACGCCCGAGATGAGCATATCCGATATTTTTATCTTTCTTTGAGAAATGCGGCATGAGTAGCATAAAGTAAGAGCCGAGAGCTCTATGACCGAAAAGAAGGCCACAAGAAGGAGTATGGCGAGAAAGATAACCCATGTCAGAGGATGGAGCAAAAGTTTTACGATATTTTCAAAAGAAAGATAAGCAACACCCGCACTGTTCATGGCGATCCTCAGCAGCAGATTCAGCAAAGGTGCGCCAAAAGCCGAAAGAATAAGTTTATACAACAGCTCAAATACAAGTATCTGCGGAAAGCTTTTTATAAGCAGGCCGGCGGATCTGAAAAAATTTTTCATTCAATACTTCTTTCCTGAATTTTCAGAGCAGTCTCAAGAGCTATTTCCATCATATCACGGAATGATGTCTGCCTTTCCGCGGGTGTGGTCGAAGTTCCTTTAAGGTGACAGTCCGACACGGTAAGTATGCACAGGGCGTTCTTTTTCGCGCGCGCGGCATTCATATAGAGCGCCGCCGATTCCATCTCAACAGCAAGCACGCCCATTTTCAGCCATTTTGAGAGACTTTGGCTGTCATCATAGAATGTATCGCTCGACAGAACATTTCCGACATGATAAGTGCAGTTTTTTTCATCTGCCGCCGAGACAGCCGCCGATATAAGTTTCCATGAAGCGGTTGGGGCGTATGTTCCGGGCAGTCCGAACTGCGCGGCGTAGTTTGAGTTTGTGCTTGCGCTGAGAGCGATGATGACATCACGGATATCAACACTTTCGTCAATTCCCCCGGCTGTGCCTATGCGGATTATGTTGTCAACATCGTATTCGTTGAAAAGCTCCCACGAATAGATTCCGATCGACGGAATACCCATTCCGCTTCCCTGAACTGATACGGGAATACCCTTGTATTTTCCCGTATAGCCGAGCATTCCGCGTATTTCATTGTAGCAGACCGCGTCATCAAGATATGTTTCCGCGATGAATTTTGCCCTCAGCGGGTCGCCGGGCATGAGCACCGTTTTTGCTATGTCGCCTTTATTTGCGCTGTTATGAGGTGTAGGCATGATCTTCACTCCGATTCCGTTATTATTGCTGTTATACTATTATTATACACAAAAACTTCTGAAAAAACAACCTGTTTTTCAGAAGTTTGTGCTTAAAAATTCATATTATTCCGTTTTTTTATGAATAGTTGTCTGATCCTTAATAATAAACATAATAGTCGTAATTGTCATCATAATAATCGTAACCGTTATAGAACATATCTTTGTCTCCGCTGTTAAGTTTGACGAGGTCTTCCATCAGTTCATCATTTTCTTCATTTTTCGGCAGGTACAAAAATGTACATGAACTGCTCGTCATATATTGTGAATCCTCATAATAGTAGCTGTCATAACTTGTGAGTATTATTATTCCCGACACTTCGGAATCATATACGTACGGCTGAGCTTTTTCGATTGCCGAGCGTGTAAGATCGTTATGCAGGGCGGAGCGGCTGAAATATTCCGAATCGATATTTTCACAGTACGGTTCGGGGATCGAACTTATTTTTTTGTCATCCCGGTGGTATGGTCCGGTATACTGCGACGAAGACGGATCATCAGAATCATCTTCCTGCAGTCTTCCGAAACAGTGGCGGGAGAAATAATTATCCACGAAGCAGACTCTCATTGTGTCGGCGACAATTTCATAGTCGATACCGGGCACCTTGAGATCTTCTTTTTCAAGAGCCTTTATCGTGTTTGTAAAGCACTCACGGATCTCGCATTCGTTTATATATCCGATCACCGGTGATGATTCCAGATCCTCCTCAGTCATATTGACGACATCTTCATAATACGCGTCGGCTATTTCTGACGCTACTTTTCTCTGAACCGTTTTAGTTGTTCCGTTGTCAGGCAGGAGTTTATCTGTAAGCCGTATATCTGACGAAAACGAAGATTCATTGAATCTGTTTGCCTCGGCCATGATGGTCTTTCTGCAATTTTCCGCATACTCCGGAGAAATAAGGATGCTTTTTGTAAGATCGTTAAGTACCTGCGCGTTCGCCTCATACATACGGTATGACAGCGCCGTACCGGATTTCATGTAGTATGTTATCCAGATGTTGGTACTATCTGTTATTTCGAGCTTTTCGGACGGAATATAGCCGGAATCATCAGCGCTTTCACCGTCGTCACCGATGTAGTACATATCCTTCAGCATTTTATGCGACTTTGTCGTGTTTCTGATAACGTCCCTGTCCCTGAATGTTATATTACTGATATTGCCGTTTCCGCCGTAGGTCAGAGTCACCATATCAACAGTCGAGGCATTCGGGACATAGTGGCCGAAACGGAAACCTTCGGTCGATTTGCATATTTCGCAGAACGCGATCACCACCGCGACTGTCACCGCGAAGTTTATCACGGAGATCCAGAACTTTCTGAAGCCCCTTCTCGTGATGACCTCGAGTATAAAGTAGATTATCGCGCACAAAAAGACGCTTGCCACGACGATGCCGCCGAACGAGATCGTAAGCGAGAGAATGCAGTACACTCCCAGCGCCTTTATCACCGTGTAGAATGATTTGTAAACATACGGTTTTGATACACTTTCGGCTTTTCTGTGTTTGTAAAGGAAGTATGACAGAATGGTAAATACCGCGATGACCGCCAGTGAGAATACAAGCCATCTTATATAGTTATAGTTTGCGAAATCATCGGTTGACTCCGAAAACGACGAGTTGTTCACAAAAGTTATCAGATAAAACACCGCGCCGAACGGGGAAGTGGACAGAAACAGCGGAGAGAACAGCATTGATTCACCCCCCTGAAATCCGAAGTCACAAAATATCTCTATCATCGTATATGTACAAGCCACGGCTCCGGGGATCAGGGCATTCAGAGCGATACAACCGAATATTGACTCAAACGAGCTTCCGCAGCAGACCGTCACAAGAACGGTGAGGGAAAAATACAGAAGCATACCTATATAGATTATGAGTACTGCTTTTAAGAATATCCATATGTTTTCCCAGAAAACCGACAGATCGACGACCGCCGATCCGCAGCCGGCTATCAGCAGACCGAGAAGAAGAGCGGCCACTGCCGGCACCATATATATGATAAGACCGGAAAGATAGTTCGAGAAGAACCTCTGGCGAGAGGTTAGCGGCAACGAATAGTTCATGTCCACGAGGGTCTTTTTGTACAGATACTTGAAACTGCTTCTCGCGATGACTATGCCCGAAAGTATGCTTATGCAGATAGCCACGATCGAAACGGTGATAAGAGACATAAGCAGCGTATCGATGTATGAGACCGGTATTACATTATGTTCATCAATATATAACCTGATAACGACGGCCAGGACTATGAGCGGAAAACCGACAAGCTGAAGGGCTGAATTAACGATAAGCAGCGTGCGGTCGGAGATAAGACCGTTTTTTAAATTCGTACCGAAAAAACTTTTTTTAGGAGTTGATGTCACTGCTGTCATATCCGAGCGCCTCCAGTTCATATATGAATATCTCCTCGAGCGTCAGCGGAATTATCTCAAGAAGAAGCGGATTTTCCGTGGCAAAAGCCTTGCGTATGTGTTCCTCGTCGCCTTTTGCGATTATGTAATAAATACTTTGGTTTTTCTCAAAATGCAACACATCCGGCACAATAGCTTTTATCTGTTCGAATGTATAATTCTTCGGCGAGCCGTCACTCTCGGGAGGAAATACAGCCTGTATCTTGTGAACGCCGCCTTTTACGCTGTCGATATCATGAGAGAATATGATCTTCCCGCTGTGCAGGAGAGCGACGCTGTCGCAGACTTCGTTTATTTCCTTTAGATTGTGCGAGGAGATAACGGTCGTAAGATCCCGGTCGATCATGGCGTCGACAAGCATTTTTTTCACGATGATCCGCATCGTGGGGTCAAGTCCGTCAAATGCCTCATCGAGGAACAGATATTTCGTGCGGCAGGCAAGCGCGATTATAACGACAGCCTGTCTTTTCATTCCCTTTGAGAAATCACTGATCCTCTTGTTTAGGGGCAGATTTATTTTGTTTCTGAGTGACTCAAAAAGCTCCTCCGAGAACTGCGGATAATAGCTTTTGTAGAAATTTTTGAGTTTTTTAAGCGTAAAAGAGGAGAACTGGACAGTTTCATCGTTTATGAAGAAAAGATCCTGTTTAACCCTCACATTGTCATATACTTTTTCCCCGTCGATGATAACTTCACCGCCGTCGGGACGGTATATCCCCGAAAGAAGCCGCAGGACAGTGGATTTGCCAGCGCCGTTCGAGCCCAGCAGTCCGAAAGCCGTCCCTGTCTCGATCCTGAGGTCGATCCCGTCAAGAGCCATAAAGCTGTCAAAGCGCTTGACCGTCTTTTTAAGTTCAATCATTTTTAATTTCCTCCGTAATTTTGTCTATGCGATCTTTGAGATCCTCTGCGGAGATCCCCCTGTTTATCGCGTCGGCCACCGTTTTGTCGAATCCGTCCAGAATAACAGACCGGAACAGTTCCGCGTCCGGTTTCGCGATAAAGCTGCCCCTGCCCGGAAGCGAGTAGATTATACCGTTTCTCTCAAGCTCCTGATAGGCCTTAGCCACGGTGTTCGGATTTACGCCGACATCTTTCGCGAAATTCCGGACGCTCGGTATCTGGTCGTTTTCCTTGAGGGTACCTTTTATTATCAGTTCGATGATCTTTTTATATATCTGTTCATAGATCGGAATACGGCTTGTGAGATCTATAGTGAACATATGGTCATCTCCTTTGTGTAGCAAGTGTACCATATCTTTTATTACACTTATATTATAGCACCGTCATCTGAGTTTGTCAACAAAAAAAGCAGAACATTTTTATGCTCTGCTTTATAATTGAGATATATCAGATCTTCTGGTCGAGTTTTTCCTTGAGTTTTTCAAAGAAACTCTGCCTTTTTGCGTAGTTTTTATCATTGAGTGAGTCCTCAAACGCCTTCAGGAGGTCTTTCTGCTTTTTTGTGAGGTTCTTCGGGACTTCGACAACGATCTTGACATACTGGTTTCCTCTGTCCGTGTGGTTGACTCTTTTTACGCCCTTTCCTTTCAGACGGAATATCGTGTCCGTCTGGGTTCCTTCGCCTATCGTATACTTGACGTTTCCGTCAATCGTCGGAACAGTTATCTCGTCACCGAGGACAGCCTGAGCGTACGTTATCGGTATCTCGCAGTGAATATCGTTTCCTTCACGGGTGAACAGGGGGTGAGGCTTTACGGATACAAGGACAATAAGATCTCCGGGAGGGCCTCCGTTCACACCGACATCTCCCTGACCGGAAAGTCTTATCTTCTGACCGTCCGCAATACCCTCGGGAATATCGACATTTACAGTCCTGATTGATTTTATCCTGCCGGTTCCTCTGCATTTGCCGCACGGATTTTTTACGATCTTGCCTTTGCCTCCGCAGTGCGGGCAGACTTTCGTCGATGAGATCATACCGAACGGCGTTCTTTGCGTCGCCTTTATCGAACCTCGTCCCTGACAATCCGGGCATACTTCGGTGGTCGTGTTTTCATCGGCTCCCGAACCGTTGCAGGAGTCGCAGATGACCATACGGTTTATCTTCATTTCCTGCCTTTTGCCGCGGCACGCCTCCATAAATTCGATGACTACGGAGACATTTATATCCGCGCCTCTTTTGGGTGTGTTTGTCGTTGATTTTGTTCCGGAACCGTTGAAACCGAAGCCTCCGAAAAAGCCCTCGAGTATATCTCCGACATCTCCGAATCCGCCGAATCCGCTAAAGTCACCCGTGCCTGCCGCCCCGTATGACGGGTCGACTCCGGCATGACCGAACTGGTCGTAACGCTGCCTCTTTTCAGCATCAGAAAGAACTTCATAGGCCTCGTTTACTTCCTTGAATTTCTCCTCGCAGTCGGGGTCATCCGGGTGCAGATCCGGGTGGTATTCTCTTGCTTTTTTCTTAAACGCTTTTTTGATCTCATCTTCCGAAGCGTCCTTCTGGATGCCGAGTACTTCATAATAATCTCTTTTTTCTGCCATATACATTCTCCTCAAAACGGTATGCCGGAAACAGGCTTTTTCAAAAAGCGGCCTCGGGCCGGTAATTTTCGCACATACACACCTTTAGGGCGAAAGATCATTTCGCCCGAAAAAGTGTATTAAGCGCCGCGTTCGGCGTGAATCCGATCCGGATATATCCGAAATACAGATATTGTTCCGTCATACCTCGGTATAATCCGCGTCAACAACTCCGTCATCGCCGGAATTGCCGCCGTCCTGATGTCCCTGACCGCCCATATTGTTGAACTGTGACGGATCTATGGTGTCTCCGTTGGGATTCGACTGCTGATAGATCTTGGCGGAAAGATCATAGAAATCTTTCTGAAGCTCGTCTTTCTTTCTCTTGATCTCGTCGTTGTTATCGGCGGAGATCGCTGCCTTCAGTTCCGCACACTTTGCTTCTATAGCGGATTTCTGCTCCGGTGTTACCTTATCACCGAAATCGTTGAGTGCTTTCTCGCACTGGAAAACAAGGTTTTCGGCTTCGTTCTTGTTGTCAACCTGTTCACGGCGTTTTTTGTCTTCCTCCGCGTAGCGCTCGGCTTCCTTGACTGCCTTGTCTATATCTTCTTTTGACATATTCGTAGACGCCGTGATCGAAATGTTCTGCTCCTTGCCTGTTCCGAGATCTTTCGCGGAAACGTGGACGATACCGTTCTGGTCGATATCAAACGTTACTTCAATCTGAGGAATACCTCTCGGAGCGGGAGCTATTCCGTCGAGGCGGAAAGTACCGAGTTGTTTGTTGTCGCGCGCAAATTCACGCTCGCCCTGCAGTACATTTATGTCGACAGCCGGCTGATTGTCGGCGTAAGTCGAGAATATCTGCGTTTTCTTCGTGGGTATCGTTGTGTTCCTTTCGATCATCCTTGTGCAGATACCGCCGGCAGTTTCAATACCGAGCGAAAGCGGAGTGACATCCAGAAGGAGCAGACCGTTTTCTACCTCGCCGCCGAGGACACCGCCCTGATATGCCGCTCCGAGAGCAACACATTCGTCGGGGTTAATGCCCTTGAACGGTTCTTTGCCCATGAACTTCTTTACGGCATCCTGAACGGCGGGGATCCTCGAAGATCCGCCCACCATAAGGACTTTGCTGAGGTCGGAGGGATTCAGACCGCTGTCACTGAGTGCCTGGCGGACCGGTTTCATGGTTGCTTCAACAAGATCTGCCGTCAGTTCATTGAATTTCGCCTGTGTAAGCGTCAGATCAAGGTGTTTCGGAGTACCGGATGCGTCAACGGTGATAAACGGTATGTTAATATTGGAAGTTGTCGTTGAGGAAAGCTCGATCTTTGATTTTTCCGCGGCGTCCTTGAGACGCTGAGCCGCCATTTTATCCGTCGAAAGATCGATGCCCTCGGATTTTTTGAATTCATCGACCATCCAGTCGATTATTCTCTGGTCAAAGTCATCTCCGCCAAGACGGTTGTTTCCGGCGGTAGCGAGGACCTGCTGGACATCTTCGCCCATTTCAATGATCGACACATCAAACGTTCCGCCACCGAGGTCATAAACCATGATCGTCTGATCTTCTTCCTTGTCTATACCGTACGAAAGAGCTGCGGCGGTCGGTTCGTTTATAATTCTCCTTACGTTAAGACCTGCGATCTGTCCGGCGTCTTTTGTCGCCTGTCTCTGAGAGTCCGTAAAATAGGCGGGGACAGTGATGACAGCCTCCGTGACCGGCTCACCGAGGTAAGCCTCGGCGTCTGCCTTAAGTTTCTGAAGGATCATCGCGGAGATCTCCTGAGGAGTATATTTTTTGTTATCGATCGTAACTTTGTAGTCGGAACCCATGTGTCTTTTGATGGAGGAAACCGTTCTGTCATGGTTCGTTATTGCCTGTCTTTTTGCCACCTGACCTACAAGTCTCTCATTGTTGTTTGTAAAGGCAACAACAGACGGAGTCGTTCTTGCGCCTTCCGAGTTGGGGATGACTACCGCGTTTCCGCCTTCCATAACGGCTACGCAGGAGTTTGTTGTACCTAAGTCAATTCCGATAATTTTACTCATGATATATCACCTTTCTTAAAATAATGTGGATATTTCGGGGTTAAGCTGTTTTATTCAGGCTATTGCGCTACTGCAACCATAGCCGGTCTTATAAGTTTATCGCCGAGTTTATAGCCTTTCTGGTATACGGCGCACACCACGCCGGCCTCATATTCTGTATTTTCCTGCTGGCTTATTGCGTTGTGTATCTTCGGATCGAACGGCACACCGAGCGATTCGATCTCTGTAACACCGATTTTTCCGAGGATATCCTTGAACTGATTGAAGATCATCATCATTCCGTTCTTGAAATTCTCATCCGCGCATTCCGCCTCAAGCGACCGTTCAAAACCGTCGATTACGGGAAGTATGCTCTCAATACAGCCGGAAACCGCGTTATTATATGTTTCCGTCTTTTCTTTTGCCGTTCTTTTGCGGTAATTGTCATACTCCGCCAACAGACGGATATATTTGTCATTAGCGTCCTGAAGAGCCTCTTTTAACTTGTCGCACGGGTCATCCTCGGTTTCCGGCACATCATCCGCATCAGATTCATCATCAATTTCATCGGGTTCGGTTCCGGAATCATCGTCATCATTTTCTTCACCGGAAAAAAACTCCTCCGAAGATTCTGCGAGTTCCTCGTTGTTATCCGTTTCCTTCTCCTCCCCGGGACTATCCGGTTCCGGCTCTTTTACGGGATCTGAATTCTTATCTTTCATCGGCAGCTCCTTTCATATTACAATCACGATTTATTTTCGTCGGCTGAATCCGGCAATTCCGGGATCATATCATCTTCATTTTCTGAAATGAGAGAAGATATCTTCTGCGTAAAATATTCGACATAGGGAATTATTTTTTTGTAATCTATCCTCATAGGACCGATAACGCCAAGCGAACCGACTTCATGTTTGCCTTTGTGGTATTTTGAAACGATAAGACTTGAGTTTCCTATTACAAAGCTGTCGTTCGAAACGCCGAATTTTACCTGCAATCCGCTGAAAGCGCTGTCAAGCAGACCGGTCAGCTCGTTTTTGTGTTCTATAAACCGGACGACTTCGGTCTTGTCAAGTTCATCACACGACAGTAGTTTTTCTCCGCCGCTCATGGTAAGCTCTTCATTTCTGAAATCGGCAGACAGCTCACATACCCCCTGTACAAGCGGTGTCAGCGAGACCATGTATGCGCCGAGAGCGGCAACCATCTTGTCCATCATCTCATCCGAAAGCTCATCAACCGAGATACCGTGCAGATTTTCATCGATGAAATGAGAAAAAAATTCGAGTTGCTCATCGCTCAGGTCAAACTCAAGACGGCACGCCTTGTTTTTAATCCGTCCGTTCGATGTTATCAGCAGTATGACATACAGTCTTTTTCCGGTGGGAATTACTTCTACTTTAGAGATGACCGAGAACCTCGGGGCGAAATTTGTCGCAACGACCGCGCACTGTGTCAGTTCCGTCAGCGCGGTGGTCGCATTCTGGATCAGAAGTTCCTCCGGAGTGCTTTCGTCTCCGAGCATTGCGTCAAGTCTCTTTTTTTCTTCATCCGAAAGAGTGGGAAGAGTTATCAGCTCATCTATATACAATCTGTATCCCTTGAAGGTCGGAACTCTTCCGGCAGACGTGTGCGGCTGTTCAAGATATCCCATCTGTTCGAGAGCGGCCATATCATTCCTTACGGTAGCGGCGGAAACATTTATGTCCTCCAGTTTACAGATCGTTTTGGAACTTACAGGCTCTCCTGTCCTGATGTACTCATCGACCACAGCTGCGAGTATCTTCAGCTTTCTGTCGCCCATGATACACACGACCTTTCGTTGCTTTAGCACTCTATCTCTTTGAGTGCTAATTATAATTTATCACTAATACGGATATTTGTCAAGAGTTTTGTTCATTTTCGGCCTTTTCAACTAAAAGATTCGTTTTTTTATGCGATTTTATTGCAATTTGTACTATAAAAATAAAAGCGGCTGCCCTCACTTCGGAAAGAAGCCGCGTTTTGCGTAATATTTCATCAGTTTTTCTTCATAAGTTTTTTCAGCATTACGAATATTGCCTTGTAGTTGCTGAAGACCATAAATATAAAACCGCAGACAAGGTAAGCCGATTCAAATTCCGGCTCTTTTATTACCGCCAGACAAAGTCCCGCAAGGACAAGGCAGTTTATTATAAATTTTCCGTGATCCACCCTGAACATAACATATCTTCTCGCGTCAAATATCCTTATTATATAACAGATAGCATAGCTTGCAAGCGTTGCTATCGACGCGCCCTGTATGCCGTATCTCGGGATCAGTATAATGTTCAGCAGGATATTTGCCACGCAGGCGACAAGACTTGTCCAGAATGAGTTTTCGGTATGTTTTGTCGCCGTGTAAATGCTGCTGAGAAACTGGTCAAAGCACATGAACAGGACGGCTACGACGAGTATCGGTGTATATTTATAAACTTCGGCATATTCTTTGAAATTTCCCGAATATATGAATATGGGTGTGATCACTTTCACTGCGGCTATCAGAAACGCGGACGCTATGAACATAAGCGACTGATATGTGGAAAAGACTTTTTCATAAAAAGAACTTCGGTCTTCTGAATCATTTTCGGTTATCGCCGACATATTCCATGCCTGAAAAAAGATCGTCGACACCATAGAGATAAGATTCGGTATTTTCGTCGCATAGCCGTATATTCCCGCGGCGGCGCTGCCGAGCTGCACTCTGTCGCTGTGCATATTCCTTATAAAAAGCCTGTCTGAAAATCCCGTGATTATCCACATTACCGCCGTAGGTATCAGAGGAACCGAGAATTTCAGCATACTTTTGGCGAGCCTGCCGCTGAAATATCTGAGTTTCAGGTATTTATGCAGTTTTGTGACAGTAAACAAAAATATCGCCGAACAAAGATCCGAGAGAATGACCGAGAGCATGAAACCTCTTACGCCGAGACCGAGCTTTGATATAAAGATGATATTAAAGATAAAGAGAATAAGTGTCGTCAGGATACCGTCAAACGAGAAAAGTCTCACAAGACCCCTTGCTCTTGTGAAATGCGAGCAGAGCGCTCTGAATGACGATGTGCATATATAGATGAGCAGAAGTACGGTATATCCATCGAGATAATCAAGAAAAGGGATAAGTTTCAGAAGGGGAGAAAGAACAAGCATGGCAACAAGACCCGTTCCGGTCACACAGCACGCGGTGGTGAATACATTGCGTTTGTCATAGCGCTTGTCAAGACCGAATCTTATTATCGCGTCCGTCATGGAAAAAGTCACGATCGGTATGAGAAAGTTCGCCGTTATTTCGAGCAGTTCTTTCGTGCTGCTGTCGCTCGGACTTATATTACTCGTATAAAGTCTGGTGAGAAGCAGGACAAGTATTTTAGAACCGAAGCTGCCGATGGCAAAGACGACCGTATTCATTGCCAGCTTTTTGTATTTGTTCATTTATACACTCTCCGTATAACCGCACAAATCTGTTTTACACACTGCCGCTCTGTCATTCGGCGGTTTTCTTTTTGTCCAGAGTACGCCTTACCGTATCTCTGAGTTTCACACAGGTTTCCTCCGGAAAATCCGCGACAAACATTATCGCCTGTCTGTGCGCTTCATCATGGGGAAGTTTAAGTATCCTGCGGAAGAATACATATATATCGCCGAAGACCTGCCGAATATCATCAACGGCTTTTCTGCCCGCATCCGTAAGCCGCACGCTGTTGCAGAAGTCATCATATACATATCCGTAATCTACAAGACATCTGAGCATTTTGCTGACGCTTGCGCGGGATACACCGAGTTTTCCGGCGATATCCACACAACGTACCTTTCTGCCGGAACGAAGAAGTTCATCGATTGCAATAAGGTATTTTACGTGTCCGGCACAGTATTTCATATTATATTACATCTCCCATCACTTGTCCGAATCAATGAGATTCCAGTAGCCTTTCAGATAGACAAGTCCCGAGATCACCGTAAGCGCGGCGGAGATCCATATCAGAGCGGGCGCGACAATATTGTTTACCGAATCGGCAAGTCCCGCGGAAAGGCTCAGAGAAAAATCATTTTCGATACTCAGCCAGAGCAGTATGCCCACGATCGTGACCATTGTGAAAGCGGTCTTCAGTTTGCCCCAGATACCCGCCGCAACGACAATACCGCTGTCGGCTGCCAGAAGTCTCAGACCCGAGACCATAAACTCTCTCGCGATTATTATAATCAGCGGAATCGCCCCGATGTTCACTTCTTTGATATCCACAAATACGGCAAGCGCGGATATTACGAGGACTTTATCGGCAAGAGGATCGAGAAATTTGCCGAAATTAGTCACAAGGTTGTTCTTTCTTGCTATCTTTCCGTCAAGAGCGTCTGTTATGGAAGCCGCCGCAAAAACAATAAGAGCGGCCGCGTAGTGAAAAGGGAAGTCCAGATATATCACAAGCAGAAAGACCGGGACAAGAGCGGCACGCATGAGGGTAAGTTTATTCGGAAGATTCATTCTGCAATCACCTCACCTATCAGATCATAATCGAGTGTATCCGTAATTTTTATATTTACGTAGTCGCCCGTTTTCAGGGGATCGGACGATGTAAAAAAGACTTTTCCGTCGATATCGGGAGCGTCGGCGGCAGTCCTTCCGAAATAGCATTCTGCATATTTGTCATAGCCCTCGACAACGGCCTCTTTTATCTCTCCGAGTGATTTTTCGTTGTTTTTCGCGCTTATCAGCATCTGCTGCTCCATTATTATATCTGAGCGGTGTGACGCTGTTTCTGCGTCGATCTGGTCGGGATAGTCATATGCTTTCGTATTCTCCTCTCGCGAATAGACGAAACATCCCAGCCGCTCGAATTTCACCCGTGAAACAAACTCCGCAAGTCTGTCAAACTGCTCCCGCGTTTCTCCCGGGAATCCCGTTATCAGTGTAGTGCGAAGTATTATCCCCGGTACGCGTGATCTTATCTTTTTAAACAACTCCTCAAGTTCCGGCTCACTGCCCCACCGGTTCATTCTTTTCAATATATCTTCGCAGCAGTGCTGTATCGGCACATCAAGGTATTTGACGATCTTTTTCTCATGCGCGATCGTATCCAGAAGTTCATCGGTTATCCGTTCCGGATAACAGTACAGCATTCTCACCCAGTGCAGACCGTCGATCTCGCAGATCTTATGCAAAAGTTCCGGCAGAGCTTGTCTGCCGTACAGATCCTCTCCGTACCGGGAAGTATCCTGAGCGATAAGAACGATCTCAGTCACTCCGTTTTCGGCAAGCCACTTCGCCTCACCGAGGACGTCCTCCATGGGAACACTGCGGTACTTTCCTCTTATCTGCGGTATGGCGCAGAAAGAGCAGCAGTTGCTGCAACCCTCCGCTATTTTGAGATAGGCAAAAAACGGGAGCGTTGATATTATCCTGTCGCCTTTAAGTTCCGCGTCCGTCTTTGAGGCGAAGTTCACATATCTCTCATTTGCAAGCACATGGTCGAGAACATCTGTTATATCCTTATTGTTGCCAAGACCTATAACGGCGTCGGCCTCCGGGAAAAGTTCAGCCGCCTCCTCACGGTATCTTTCGGAAAGACAGCCCGTGACGATTATCTTTTTCAGAGTTCCCTCTTTCTTCAGTTCTCCGAGTTCAAGAATCGTCTCAATGGCCTCTTCTTTTGCCGACTGTATAAATCCGCACGTATTGACTATCGCGATATCGGCAAGACCCGGTTCGGTGACAAGTTCATATCCTTTTTTCCTCAGTTTATAAAGCATTCTTTCCGAATCGACAAGGTTTTTTGAACAGCCCAGCGATACCAATCCAACTTTTATCGGCATTCAGTTATCCTCCTCCGTAGCGGCATTTTCAAAATATTCGTGAACGGCATTATTTATCTCACCGTAATTATACCCGTAGCGAACAAGCGAGCTTTTCGCTTTCTCCACAGATTTTCTGTCATCTTCATCTTCCAGCAGACCCGAATATTTATTTTTCAGCAGATATGACAGATTTTCACCGGCAATCTCTCTCATCGGCTCAAGATACTCATCGGCGATATCTTCGGGGATACCTTTACGCAGCATCTCGAACTTTGCTCTCCTGATTCCGAATTTTTTCGACTCCACATATTTTGTCGCGAGTTTTTCGGCATATCTTCTGTCGTCGATGATCCCCGCACTTTCCAGTTTTTCCGTGACTGCCGAGCAGAGCTTTTCGTTTTTGTACGTTTTTATGAGTTTGTCGAGCATTTCCTTCCGCGAATAGTCCCTGTAATCGAGGCAGTACAGGGCATATTGGTAGGCTCTGCGAAAATTTGAGGAATAGATCACCCTCAGAAGTTCATCACGGGTAAGTTCCGAACCCTCGGAAAGTCCGAAATCGTTTATAATATCGATATGAAGGTATAACTTGCGTTCGTTATCTATTACAGCCTCAAATGTCGTACCCTTGTACTGTCTGAGTGATGTTATCTTCATGGGATCTTATTCCTCAGCGGGGGTGAACTCCTCAAAATCTTCATCGATATCTGCAAGGATATTCTCGGTGTCTGCGACAGACGATGAGCCGATATCTTTTTCACTTGACGAGAAAGCATCCATTGCATCCTTTGCCGAAACCGAACTGTCATCCGGATCGCTGCCCGGCGTGCCTTTCAGTTCTTCCTTGTGCTCAAGTATGGCAGATTCGACCTCTTTGAGCAGATCGGGATCATTCTGAAGGACATCCTTTGCATTGTCGCGTCCCTGACCGAGTTTCTGGCCATTATAGCTGAACCATGAACCGCTCTTTTTTATTATTCCGAGATCCGTCGCAAGGTCAAGGACTTCTCCGGTGCGGGATATTCCGTGTCCGTAAATAAGATCAAATTCACATTCCTTGAACGGGGGAGCGACTTTGTTCTTTACGATCTTGCATTTTGTGCGTGCGCCTATTATTTCGCCGCCGTCCTTTATCACTTCGCCTTTTCTTACATCGATACGTACAGATGAGTAGAACTTGAGTGCGCGTCCGCCCGGTGTCGTTTCGGGGTTGCCATACATAACACCGATCTTTTCACGTATCTGATTTATGAAAATGGCGACGCAGTTTGATTTTGATATTGCTCCCGTCAGTTTTCTCATAGCCTGTGACATAAGACGGGCAAGCTGTCCGACATGAAGATCGCCCATCTCTCCGTCGATCTCGGCGCGTGTGGTCATCGCTGCGATGGAATCAAGCACAACGACATCTATCGCTCCCGAGCGTATCAGTGCCTCAGCTATCTCAAGCGCCTGCTCACCGCTGTCCGGCTGCGAGACAAGGAGGTTGTCGATATTTACGCCGAGAGCTTTCGCGTAAACAGGGTCAAGTGCGTGTTCTACATCGATAAATGCCGCCTCGCCGCCCATTTTCTGAGCTTCCGCTATTATCTGGAGTGCCACGGTCGTCTTGCCGGAACTCTCAGGTCCGAAGATCTCCACAATGCGGCCTCTCGGGACACCTCCTATGCCGAGAGCAAGGTCGAGTGTCATAGAACCTGTGGGGATCGAGTCGACATTCAGGGTCGTTGTCTGACCGAGCCTCATGATGGCGCCGGCTCCGTATTTTTTCTCAATCTGCTTCAGTGCCCCTTCAAGAGCTGTTTTTTTGTCTTCCTGAGTCGTAACTCTTACTACGGTAGCTTTTTTCGCAAGTTCTTTTTTAGCCATGATTTTCCTCCGGTTTTTTCCCTGCCGCGGTCCTTATGATACCGGAACCGTCGCAGTGTAGTTTAATATTGTAAAAATTGTTGTCTTCAAGTATTTTACGGACATAAATATGCTGATACTGTCCGAGTTCAAAAACAAGATATCCGCCTGCCCTGAGAGAGTTTTTCCAGAGCGGAGTTATTTTTCTGTAAAAGTCAAGCCCGTCTTTTCCGCCGTAAAGAGCGATATGCGGTTCAAATGACACTTCTTTCTGCAGACTGTTCATATCCTCATCTGTAAGATATGGCGGATTGCAGACGACTATGTCAATATCCCGCAGAGAACCGGCAATATCTTCGCTCAGAACATCGCCCCCGACAATATTTATCGCAGCGCCGTTTATTTCGGCATTCTGTATGAGATAACAAAGAGCTTTTTCGGAGATCTCAAAAGCATATATATCGGCGGACGGCAGAGCTTTTTTCAGTGCTGTCGCGATACAGCCGCTGCCGCTGCAAAGGTCGGCTATTCTCGGATTCTGAATATTCTCTTTTTCGCATATCTCAAGCACATGATCGACGAGCGTTTCCGTATCCCGCCGCGGTATGAGAACGCCCTCGCCGACGGCAAAACGCAGACCGTAGAACTCCCACTCTCCGAGTATATACTGCAGGGGAATGCCGCTTTTTCTTTTTTCCGCCATCTCTCCGGCTTTTGATAAGGTTTCTTCATCAACTGCCAGACTTGTATCGGACAGGATATCCGGAAGTTTTTTTCCGAAGCAGTCTTCCGTTATACACACGGCATCAAAACGCGGATCGTCGATGCCGGCCTCATCAAGAGTTTTTTTAATTTCGATGAAAAGCTGTCGGGGAGTCACCACTTATCCTCTTCCTTATCTTCGGGAATACACGGAACAAGTGCGGCAATGGCAACTTCGATCTGTGAATCATCGGGCTCCCGTGTCGTTATCCTCTGCATGGCAAGCCCCGGAGCGGACAGAATTCGTGTGAAAAGGTTATCATGATTTCCCGCAAGCCTTATAAGTTCATAAGACACGCCGACCACCAAAGGCAGCAGCAGCAGACTGCACAGGATCCTCTGCCATACGACGGTGAACGGAACGAAACACATCGCAAAAATGCTGACTATAAGTACTATGAATATGAAACTCGTTCCGCATCTTTTGTGAAATCTTGACTGCTTTTTCACATTTTCCACCGTCAGCGGGAGCATAGCCTCGTGGCAGGCTATCGTCTTATGCTCTGCGCCGTGATATTCAAATTGTCTGCGGATATCTTTCATCAGCCCCGTCAGAGCCATATATCCCACAAAAATAATGATCCTCATGATACCTTCGGCCATAGATCTTATTATGCGTGAAGATGTTAGCGGTTTTATAATGCTTACGACAAATTTCGGCAGCCACACGAAAAGACCAAGACAGAGAGCAAACGCAAGAATCGTGCCGATCGTCATCGTTATGTTGAAAAATGCCGATGAATTTTCTTCTTCCTCTTTTTCCTCCTCCGTCATCTGCTTTTCCGCCGATCTCATTATATATT
This sequence comes from uncultured Alistipes sp., assembly GCA_964414745.1. GTDB lineage: Bacteria > Bacillota > Clostridia > Oscillospirales > Ruminococcaceae > Ruminococcus. Next base: position 169,565 of record CAYPXB010000001.1, read on the forward strand.
TGTAGCCTTTTACAAGAGAGATAACGAAATTCACGCACCCCCTGACAAGCGGTACTTTTTTATACCAGGGTGCGTTTTTTCCGTTTCGCTCGTCCCACGTCTCAAGGTCGATCGAGCCGTCCGGCAGGCGGCACGCCATGGCGCCTTTATTCGGACCGAGCATCATGATCCCCTCAATGAGAGCCTGCCCTCCGATCTTTGATTTGAATTTTTCGCCGTTTTCCGGGGGCGAATTTTTTTTGCTCATACAGCCTGCAACTCCTGTTTTATTTATTTCCGGGAATATTTTATCCGGCATTCCGCCGCACAGTCAGGAAATGGCCGGAAGCGTGATGATGACAGTCGTTCCTTTCCCTTCCTGACTTTTTATATCCAGAGTGCCTCCGTGCATCGTTATTATCTCGTCCGCGACCGCGAGGCCGATACCTGAGCCGCGTCTTGTGTGGTTTGCCTTGAAAAATTTTGTCTTTACGTGCGGAAGGTCGGATTCCTTTATCCCGCAGCCTGTGTCCGATACCGTTATCTTTACGTCTGAGCCCGACCGTCCGGCCTTTATCGTTACGGTATCGCCGGGTGATGAATATTTGACCGCATTGTCTATAATATTTATAAAGACCTGGCGTATTCTGTTCTTATCGCCGTAAACAAACGGGAGCATTTCAGGTTCTTCGTATATTATCCTTATGTTATCCCGTTTTGCCTTGTCGCTGTAGATAAGCACGGCGTCTCCGAGTTCCGCGAGAACATCCATTGTCGCGCTTTGAAGCGTAAAATGTCCGCTTTGCATACGGGAAAAGTCGAGAAGTTCCTCAACCATCTGAGAAAGTCTCTCCGTTTCGCTTACGATGACGCTTACACCTTTTTTCATGGTGTCGGGATTGTTGCCCTTGTCCATCATAAGTGTTTCCGCCCAGCCTTTTATGGCCGTAAGAGGAGTTCTCAACTCATGGGAAACAGATGAGATAAACTCATTTTTCATGGCCTCCGCCGCGGACAGCTCATCCGCCATATGATTTATTGCGGTGCAAAGCTCGCCGATCTCGTCGTCGCTGTTGTTTTTGATGCGAACCGAGAAATCGCCCTTCGCGAAGTTCATTGCTATCGTGCTTATCTGCCGTATCGGTTTCGCTATGGAGCCGGCAAAGAATATGCCCGTTGTCACGATGACAAGCAGAATTGCGAGGGCTATCACGGTAAAAGTGAAAATATATGTTTTCACGGTATTGTCGATCTCGGTAAGAGATGTTACCATTCTTATCGCGCTGTATTCGCCGCTCAGGGAAGAGATAGGGACTGAAACAGCCATTATCTTTTCGCCGCTTTGCATTTTTCCGACATAGTATCCGTTTCCGGATTCGAGCGATTCCTCATAATCCGGCATAGAGGCGTTGATATCGGGAGAAAATCCCGAAGATGTCAGAACGACTCTGCCCTTGGAGTTGATCGCCATAAGCTCTATCTTGTCTTTTTCGTTGAATGTTTCAAGCGTATTTCTCATTTCGGATGAAAAATTCGCCGAACTGTCCTGTGCGTGGATGCTCAGAACACTTGTTACGGCATTAAGTTTTGAAACAAGATACTGACGGGCGGAACTGTAATAATAGTTTTGCACGGCATATATAAAAATTATCTCTATGACCACCATCATCATTATGACGATTCCCAGATTATTGGTGATCCAGCGCCTCGTAATACTCTTTTTTGCCATTACTGCGGATCATTCCATTTGTATCCGTATCCCCATATAGTGATTATATATTTGGGATTTGACGGTTCATCTTCTATTTTCATCCTGATGCGCCTTATATTGACATCGACGATCTTGTCATCGCCGTAATAGCTTTCGCCCCATATATGATTGAGTATGCTCGCCCGGTCAAGAGCTGTATTCTTGTTGTTCATAAAATACTCCAGTATCTGATATTCCACCTGGGTAAGCTCTATCTGCCGGCCGTTTTTCGATACGGTACGGCTTTTCAGATTGAGGACAAACGGACCGGATTCGACAACAGACTGTTTCTCGTTTTTTATAAAGCTCATGCTGACTCGCCTGTATATCGCGTCAACGCGCGCGGTAAGCTCGGACGGTGAAAAAGGTTTTGTTATATAATCGTCCGCTCCTATCATAAGACCGCTGACTTTATCCATTTCCTGTGTTCTCGCCGAGAGCATGATAATGCCTATGGTCGAACTTTTTTCGCGGATCTTTTTGCAAACGGTAAATCCGTCTATACCGGGCAGCATTATGTCAAGAAGAACGATATCGAAATTTCCGTGTTCTTCCTCAAAAGTTTTCAATGCCGCCTCTCCGCAGTCAACATCCACGACGTCATATCCTGCGCGATTAAGGTTTATGACGACAAACTCGCGGATAGGAGCCTCGTCCTCACATACAAGTATGCGCTTCATCGGATCCCCTCCTTTTATGTTCAGATACTGTAACCGAAAATCGGAATGCCGGTTTATTCTTTGAATTTGAAACGTACGGCGACGTCACCGGGTGTAAGAAACAGCGTACTGTCACCGGTTTGTGAAAATGGCGGAATATAAGCAAGATACGCAGATCCGCCCTTCGTGTGCATCAGCATATAGCCGTTTGAGATCCTGTCTTCCCTTGAGGCAGAGTCGGTCGCCACGAATACCCGCAGAAGCTCGCTACCTGTAATTTTTCCGTCAAACTCGTAAAATACGATCTCATCGTTTACGGAATCTCTCCGGACGGTGACCTTGTTTTTCCAGTTTTCGGGTATCAGAAAGATATATCCGTCGGTGACACTGTAATATGAAGAGTATTTTTGTTTAAGCTGCCGATCCTCGTCAATATACATCCAGTTTGTTATCTTGATCTGTTCGCTTTCCGGAACATCCTCATTGCCGGGAAATATATCCTGAACCGGTATCTCAGGTACTCCGTCCGAGTCTATATCGAACGAATTGCAGCCGGACGGGCGCACCGTCGAAAGACTTTGCTCCGGAGTTGAGAAAATTTTATTCAGACCGCCTGAATCCATGTAGACTATATCTGTCTGTATCATGCCGGCACCCGATACGGCGTCAATATAAAGGCCCTTTTTTCCGTCCCCGATCTCGCCGTAAACAAGGCTGTCAAATTCCGTGAAACTGCCGCTCAGTTCCCGCGTATACTGATGATATTTACCATTATCGTCCAGTTTGTATGCCTGAGCCACCGCCGGAGAATCCGACGCCTGCGCTGTGAGCAGGAGAAATTCGTTCTGATCGTCCATATCAAGATCCGTGACGTCGATAAAAGAATATGATGAGGAAAAATTTTTCTTTATCGTACCGTCGCCGTAATTATAGATCGAAACCGTCTTTTCGGAGCGGTTTATGAGGTTGCTGCCGATTATAAGATTTATGCGGTCATTCGATCCGAGTTTCGAGATGATGACCTTTTCGATCTCCGAACCGTCTGCGGGAGTGTCACAGACAGAACTCCATTTTCCGTCCGATCTGTCCAGTATATTTATTCTGAGTGTATTTTCTTCCACTGTAAGGCCGGTCTTTTCATAAAAGACCATTGCTTCATTTACCCCGTCACCGTCGAGATCTTCTATAATGAAAGAAGACAGATAAGAGCCGGACGTCGGGTATTTGAGCCTTATTGACGTTCCTGTGGCATCGGTCAGCGCACTGTATATCTGTTCCTGATCCACGCTGAGTTTGGGCGGGGTCATAAGAGTATCTATACCCGAACCGAATGAACAGCCGCATAACACAGCGGTCGCGAGGACGGGAGCGATAAATTTTACGGTTTTCAAAATAACCTCCGCATCAAAGAACCGGATAATAAGATCACCGGAATATATCTGTCAGATAATTATACACCATTTTTTGATAAATGTCAATTATAATAAGACCCAGTTATGATGAAAATTGTATTTATCCGGCAGACGGAGGAGCAAAAAATTTCGGATATCCGATAAAATGCTTGACTTTTCAGAACCGCTGTGTTATAATACTGAATGTCGGGGGTTAAAAGGTGCTAGTGTGGCTCAGTAGGTAGAGCAGTTCACTCGTAATGAACAGGTCGCCCGTTCGACTCGGGTCACTAGCTCCAGAAAGCCGGCATCCGGCGCGGATCCGCACATTCCTGTGTGCGGGTCTTTTTTTGAGTACAGATCTCAGACAAAAGCTCCGGTCATTGTGTGACCGGAGCTTTTATATTATTCAGTCATAATCGACGACATTTACCCATCTTAAAAGAAACTCCCGTTCCTCCTCGTTACCCTTTACCGACTGGGAAGCCGCAACGATCGGCATCCACTTCTGAACATATTCTCTTGCCGTGCCGCTTTTTTCGCAGAACAGTGAGAGGTATTTTTCGGCGTATTCCGTATTTCCGTTCAGGCAGAAGAGCAGATAAGTCCTCGCGGCGTCGGCAGACGCGTTTCCCTGAGTGACGTGCGACCAGTCAATGATATAAGGCGTTCCGTCATCCGAGATTATAATATTTGAGGGATTGAAATCACCGTGGCAGATCTTATTATGCTTGGGCATACCCTCAAGGCGTGTATGAAGTTCATAGCGTGTTGTTGAATCAAGATCTGTCTGGCTGATCTTGCGGTTCATCTTATCCTTGAGCTTATTGAGCATCGGGCAGGTCTTTGCCTGCACCGAGATCTGAAGATTTACGAAAAAATCGAGATACTCGTCTTTTTTTCCGGGATCTTTTTCGATAAGCTGTGCGAGCGTGTCGCCTTTTATGTAATCAAAGACGATGGCCCACTGTCCGTCCGTTGTCGTCACTTCGAGAACTTTCGGTATCGGGATACCTGTTTCCTCGATACGGGCAGAGTTCAGAGCCTCATTGAGGACATCCTGTTTTGAAAAATCATGGTTGAAAAGTTTTATACACCTGTCGCCGTCACGGTAGATCTTTTTGTTTTTTCTGACAGCTATAACATTATCTAGTTTCATTACTGCACCCTCCCTTTATGATTATTTGTTTCCGGGATCCGATCCGGAAAGCTGTGACGCGTCCGGCATTTCGCTCTCGACAAATGTTTTTCCGTAATACGCATTCAGATACATCTGCTTTATTTCTTCTATGAGCGGATAGCGCGGGTTTGCGCCTGTGCACTGGTCATCGAATGCCTGTTCCGACATATCATCAAGTCTGCGCAGAAAATCCGCTTCATCCGGGACGTAATCGCGTATCGTCGGCTTGATGCCGATCTTTTCTTTAAGATCGTCAATGGCGCTTATGAGATTTTCAAGTTTTTCCTCGTCACTGCTGCCGCCGAGGCCGAGATAATCGGCGATCTCGGCATATCTTGCAAGCGTGTGCGGATGGTCGTACTGCGAGAATGTACCCATTTTCGCGGGAGCTTCGGAGGCGTTATATCTGAGGACTTCGTCAATCATAAGGGCATTTGCGATACCGTGGGCTATATGGTGGAACGCGCCGAGCTTATGTGCCATGGAGTGGCACACTCCGAGAAATGCGTTTGCGAAAGCCATTCCTGCCATAGTCGCGGCGTTTGCCATCTTTTCACGGGCCTCGGCATCATTCGGACCGTTGTCATAAGCGCGCGGCAGATATTCGAATATCGTCTTAAGCGCCTTCAGTGCAAGACCGTCCGTGTATTCCGTTGCCATAACGGAAGCATACGCCTCAAGAGCGTGAGTTACGGCGTCAATACCGGAAGCGGCGGTGAGGCCCTTGGGAGCCGTCATATGGAAATCGGTATCGATGATCGCCATATTGGGCATAAGCTGGTAATCCGCGAGAGGATATTTTACGCCGGTATTTTCATCGGTGATGACCGCGAACGGAGTTACTTCCGAACCGGTGCCCGCCGATGTCGGAACAGCGATGAAATACGCTTTTTCACCCATTTTCGGGAAAGTATATATACGCTTTCTTATATCCTGAAAACGCATTGCCATATCCATAAAATCAGCGTCCGGGTGTTCATACAGCACCCACATGATCTTTGCCGCGTCCATCGCGGATCCGCCGCCGACGGCGATGATACAGTCGGGAGCGAACGCTCTCATCTGTTCCGTGCCGGCTTTCGCGCAGGCGAGTGTCGGATCGGGGGCGACATCGAAGAACGTCGCGTGTTCGATGCCTATTTCCTCAAGTTTATCGGTGACCGGCTTCGTGTAACCGTTCTTGTACAGGAAACTGTCGGTAACGATGAATGCTCTTTTCGCGTTTCTTACCGTTCTGAGTTCATCAAGCGCCACGGGCAGACAGCCCTTTTTGATGTATACCTTTTCAGGTGTTCTGAACCAAAGCATATTCTCTCTCCTTTCAGCCACGGTCTTTATGTTGAGAAGGTGCTTGACACCCACATTTTCGGAAACTGAATTTCCTCCCCACGAGCCGCATCCGAGGGTGAGCGACGGTGTGAGTCTGAAATTGTAAAGATCTCCGATACCTCCGTGAGAAGAAGGAGTATTTACGAGTATGCGGCAGGTCTTCATCCTCTCGGCAAATTCATCGAGTTTATCACGGGATGAGTTTACGTCAAGATATATCGATGAAGTATGACCGTATCCTCCGTCGGCGATGAGACGTTCGGCTTTCGCGAAAGCGTCCTGTATGTCACGTGCCTTGTACATGGCAAGAACAGGCGAAAGTTTTTCATGGGCAAATTCCTCTGAAAGATCCGTGCTCTCCACTTCGCCAATGAGGATCTTCGTACCTTCCGGAACCTGTACTCCGGCAAGGGATGCGATCTTATGCGCTTTCTGACCGACGATCTTCGCGTTGAGCGAACCGTTTATGATGATCGTCTTTCTGACTTTTTCGATCTCATCGGGCTTGAGGAAATAACAGCCTCTGGATGCAAATTCCCGTTTTACACTGTCATAAACGTTCTCATGGACGATGACGGACTGCTCGGAAGCGCATATCATACCGTTATCAAAAGTTTTTGAATGTATTATCGAGTTTACGGCAAGCAGGATATCAGCCGTCTCATCGATTATCGCGGGAGTATTTCCGGCACCTACTCCGAGAGCCGGTTTTCCCGAAGAATACGCTGCTTTGACCATTCCGGGTCCGCCGGTCGCAAGGATTATATCAGACTCTTTCATGAGAAGATTCGTCATCTCCAGAGACGGAATATCGATCCACGAGATTATATCATCGGGAGCTCCGGCGTCGACTGCCGCTTCCAGCACGACCTTGGCGGCGGCTATAGTTGATTCTTTGGCGCGCGGGTGAGGGCTTATGATAATTCCGTTGCGTGTTTTAAGGGCGACGAGCGTTTTGAAAATAGCCGTTGAAGTCGGGTTTGTCGTGGGGATGACCGCTCCGATAACGCCGATAGGCTCTGCTATCTTTTTTATTCCGTATGCTTTGTCTTCTTCGATGACGCCGCAGGTTTTTGTATCTTTATAAGCGTTGTAAATGTACTCAGAGGCATAATGATTTTTTATGACTTTGTCTTCGACAACGCCCATTCCGGTCTCCCGGACGGCAAGTTTCGCAAGCGGAATACGCTGTTTATTGGCGGCGGAAGCGGCTGCGAGAAAGATCCTGTCGACCTGTTCCTGTGTGAAAGCCGCAAATTTCCGCTGAGCTTCCCTGACACGGGCGATCGCTTTCTCCAGCTTTTCGACTCCGTCAACGATTTCATAATTTTTCATTCCGATTTTTACCTCCTGTATGGCACTTTGTAAAATAATATGCGTGATTTTTAAGACCCCGTGATCACAACCGGCAAGCAGCACCTCACACGGTATCTGATCTTAGATATTATACCACAATATTCATAAAATGTAAAGAGAAATGTAAACTATATTTTGGATATTATTAAAATATACTTTTGAAAAAACACTTGATTTGTTCTGAAAAATATTATATAATTACAGTGTGTTGTTTTCTGAAAGGATCGATGCTATGAGTGTGAAGACCGAACTTCTCGAAACGCTTGCCGTATCCGCAGATGATTTTATTTCGGGTGCGGGACTTGCGAAAAAACTCGGTGTGAGCCGTAACGCGGTCTGGAAATCCGTAAAGGCTCTGGAGGAAGAGGGCTTTTTGATAGAGTCCGAAAGAGGGAAAGGATACAGGATATCCGAAAGAAACAATCATCTTTCCGCCCCCGTCATAGCGGGAAGACTGCGGACGAAAGCCCTCGGGAGAGATCTTACGGTGCTTGATACAGCCGGGTCGACAAACAATGTTGCGAAGGAACTTGCGTCCTCGGGTGCCGCTCACGGCACGACGGTCATCGCCGATACCCAGACAGGCGGAAAAGGCCGCATGGGCAGAAAATTTGTCTCGCCTGCGGGAAAAGGGCTTTATATGAGTGTCGTGATAAGGCCGGAGATAAGCATTGAAACGGCGCAGCTTATCACATCCTGCGCGGCCTGTGCCGTGGCTGAGACGATCGAGGAATTGTGCGGATGTCGCACGGGGATAAAATGGGTGAACGATATTTATATCGGCGGGAAAAAAGTATGCGGTATACTGACGGAAGCTTCCATGAGCGTTGAAAATGCCGCGCTTGAATATGCTGTCATAGGTATCGGGATAAATGTCTTTTCCTCGGAAAAAGAAATGGGAGAAGATCTTTTGCGTATTGTGTCTTCTGTCGAAAGTGAGACGGGAAAGAAGATAAACCGTGATCTGCTCGCTGCAGAGCTTCTGAACAGACTTGAAATGCGTCTTGAAAACATCACCGGTCGGGATTTTATTGAGGATTACAGGAAGAGGGAACTGCTGACGGGAAATATTATAACCCTCAATACAGCGGGGAAACAGACAGAATGCCGGGCGATCGGCATCGACGACAACGCTAATCTTATTGTAGAGCTTGCTGACAGAACTGTCAGGGCAATAAATTCAGGGGAGGCAAACCTGTGCAGGATAAAAAAATAATTTTTTCACACAGAGGATTTCACGACAATGATGTCCCCGAAAATTCTCTTACGGCATTCAGACGCTCTCTTAAAGCCGGATATGGCATTGAGCTTGATGTGCGGCTCTCAGCCGACGGAGTGCCTGTGGTATTCCATGATAAGAAACTCAGAAGAATGTGCGGAAAAAACAAAAAGATCTCCAATCTGAAGCTTGAGGAACTGAAAAAACTCAGACTCGGCAAGAGCAACGAGCATATACCCACTTTTTCCGAAGTCCTTGAGCTTATCGGCGGAAAAGTACCCGTGCTCATAGAAACAAAAGAACCGCATAGATTCATAAGATCGATGAAGCTTGAGAAGATACTTGTATCGATGCTGAAGGAATATCAGGGCGAGTATCTTCTCCAGTCGTTCAGCAGCCGCAGTATGAAGTATATGAAAAAAAATCTGCCGGGTGTAAAATGCGGCATATTGTCGGGAAAAGTACACAGAGAGTGCAAAGGGTTTGATTTTATAAACTACCGGCTTCTCGATCTGAGCATCGAAAAAGCCGAAGAGCTTAAAAACAGATATGAAGAGGTCTTTGCGTGGAATTCCGGAAAAAACGACCTGATAAAGGGAGAGATCTCCATTGAGGAGTTCGGCCTTGATGCCGTAGTTGTATAAAATATACAGGCGATACCCCGTTTATAACGTGGGTATCGCCTTTTTCTCAGTCGTCAGGCAATAAAAGAGGCGCTGCCCGAATCAGGCGGGCAACGCCAAAAATCAATGTTCTGTCTTCAGGTCTTTATCTGCTCTCTTCGCTGAATCCGTTATCAACGAGCTCAACGAGGGCGTCTACAGATGCCTTCTCGTCGACACCGTCGGCAATGATCTTAATGTTGGTTCCGCCCACGATACCGAGCGAAAGGATACCAAGCAAGCTTTTTGCATTGACTCTGCGCTCTTCTTTCTCGATCCAGATAGACGATTTGAATTCATTTGCTTTCTGGATAAAGAAGGTTGCGGGCCTTGCGTGAAGTCCGACCTGATTTTTGACCATTACTTCTCTTACGAACATATACAACTCTCCTATTCTAAAGTAGACGATTTTTATTTCAGCAATTGTCATATTGCTGATTTACATTATACAGACATTTTTTTTTGCAGTCAACGATTTTTTCAATTAAAATGCTCTTTTTTTGATAAATTCTACATTTACATAAAATCAAAAGTACTTTTTTTCGGTTTGCTTGTTTAATATCACAATAAAAAGCGGCAAATTCTTTGTTAATGTTTAATAATTCTCAACAGTTGAATATGTTAAAAACATATAAATGAATTTAATTTTATCCCTTTTTATACTTATCGTAATATTTTTTTATCAGGTCAGGCCGTCTTTCCGCCGTTATCTCAATGCTCTTTTCTCTTCTCCAGATCTCAATATTTTTGTGATGACCGGACAGCAGGATTTCGGGTACCGTTTCTCCTTCCCAGACTTCGGGGCGTGTATACTGCGGATACTCCAGCAGACCGCTGTATATGCTTTCATCCTCGAAGCAGACTGAATCTGAGAGGACACCCGGGCACATCCTTGCGACGGAGTCAACGAGAATCAATGCAGGAAGCTCACCGCCTGTCAGGACATAGTCACCGACTGATATTTCCTCATCGACTATTTTATCGATAACACGCTGATCTACGCCCTCATAATGACCGCATATTATAAAAATATTTTCCATTGCCGAAAGTTCTTTCGATTTTTGCTGGTCAAGTATCGTCCCTTTCGGTGACATGTATATGGTATGCGGCTTTGTTCTCATTTCAGAACACACGGCCTTGTAGCAGTTATATATCGGCTCACACTGCATGACCATTCCCATGCCGCCGCCATACGGAGTATCGTCCACTCTTCTGTGTTTATCGTCGGTATAATCCCGTATCTGACGGCAGTTTATATCAAGTATCCCCGCTTTTCGCGCTCTTCCGATGATGCTCTCGCTGAGCACCGTCTCACACATCTCGGGGAAAAGTGTAGCGATCTCGATCTTCATAAGCAAAGCACTCCCTAATCGAAAAGACCGTCAAGAGGGCGGATAAGCATGGTATTGTTTTCAATATCGGTTTCTGTTACAACATCGGCTATGGCCGGGACAAGATATTCTCTGCCGTTTCCGTTTACTACATAGACATCGTTTGCCCCTGTCTGCATGACATCGGTGATCTTTCCGTATACAAGATCCGTATCGGCGTCTCGCACGGTAATTCCGATAAGATCCTGTATAAAATATGTTCTGTCACCGAGTTTTATATCATCTCTGTCCATATAAAGGACAGTGTCGCGCAGCTGCTCCGCCTGCTCCGGGGTGTCGATGCCGCTCAGCTTTGATATGACCATTCCTTTATGGACACGGCTTCTCTCAACTGTCACTTCGGTGTGGTCTTTTCCGAGAAAAAGGCGATTTAAGCCGCACAGCAGTCCGGGTGAATCACAGTACGACACGATCTTCACCTCGCCGCGGATCCCGTGTACCGAAACGATCTTTCCGGCCTCAAGATATTTTTTTTTCATAATAACGCTGCTTTCATTCTGTTTAATTTTTCATCTCAAAGCTCTCGCCGAGAATATCCTTATTTGCCGAAAGTACCGGTTTTATGCACTCATCGAGAAATTCTTCCACCTGTTCGGAACTGCGCCCGGTATAGTTTTCCGGTCTGAGGACTTCTTCAAGTTCCTCTTCCGTCACCATGAACATCGGATCATCGGCGATGAGGCGGCAGAGGTTGTTCTCCTTTCCGTATACCTTCACCTGTTCGCCCGCTATCATGGAGTATTCTCTTATCTTTTCGTGGAGTTCCTGACGGTTTCCGCCTTTTTTTACCGCGTCCATCATTATATTCTCCGTCGCCATGAACGGAAGCTCCGCCATGACGCGCTTGCGTATCATCTCCGGGTATACGACTATTCCGTTCGTAACGTTAAGCATGATATTCAGGATGGCGTCAACGCCCAGAAATGCTTCGGCTACGGAGATCCTCTTGTTTGCGGAGTCGTCGAGCGTTCTCTCAAACCACTGTGTACCTGCAGTGAAAGCGGGGTTCAGGGTATCTACGATAACATATCTTGAAAGTGATGTTATTCGTTCGCACCTCATGGGATTGCGCTTGTATGCCATCGCGGATGAACCGATCTGCTTGCTTTCCCGCGGCTCCTCCATTTCCTTGAAGCTCTGGAGTATCCGCATATCGTTGGAAAACTTGCTGCACGACTGAGCAATTCCTCCGAGGACGGAAAGAACTTGTGAATCGATCTTTCTTGAGTACGTCTGACCCGAGACGGGAACAACGCCGTCAAATCCCATTTCTTCGGCGATAAGTCTTTCAAGTTCCTTGACTTTTTCCGTGTCGCCCTCAAAAAGTTCCATAAAAGAAGCCTGAGTGCCGGTCGTACCCTTTGAGCCGAGCAGTTTCAGCATCGATATCCTGTATTCGAGATCGTTGAGATCCATAAGAAGATCGTTAAGCCAGAGAGTCGCTCTTTTTCCGACAGTCGTGAGCTGTGCGGGCTGAAGATGGGTATAGGCAAGGCACGGGAGATCTTTGTATTTATCAGCGAAAGACGCGAGATTGTTCATCACGTTTATCAGTTTTCTGCGGACGATATTCATCGCATCTCTCATTATTATTATGTCTGTGTTGTCTCCCACATAGCACGAAGTTGCTCCGAGGTGGATTATCGGATACGCGTCGGGGCACACCTGTCCGTAAGCGTAAACGTGCGCCATGACATCGTGACGGACCTCTTTTTCACGCTTTTCCGCAACTTCGTAATCTATATCATACATATGTTCCTCAAGTTGTTTTACCTGAGCTTCCGTGACCGGCAGACCGAGTTTCATTTCCGCTCTGGCAAGAGCGACCCAGAGTTTTCTCCATGTGGTGAATTTTTTGTCGGGTGAGAAAATGTACTGCATTTCCTCACTTGCGTATCTTGTGCAGAACGGGCTTTCATAACTTTTGTGATCTTCGCTCATAACGGGCTCTCCTTTTCAATAAATATCATCTTGTCTGAAATTATCAACGCTGTAATTATATCATCACGGAGGCACTGTGTCAATCGCCGGATCGTTGCGTCTGCAACTCCCCGGAATCTCTCGTGAGGACTTTCAGCCACCTGTATTTTTTATAGTGCGCATATACGACAGGGAGCTTGATTATCTCGTCGGTGTTGATTATCGCGTAGACCGCGAGAACGGGCAGGTGAAGCACAAAGGCCGAAATAAGCCCGAGAGGGACGGTAACTCCCCACATGGTCACCGTGTCACACACAAGCCCGAAGCGGGAATCTCCTCCGGCACAGAAAATTCCGCCGATGGTCGTCATATTCAGGGATTTGCCGATAACATAGTAAGAGCATATGAACAGCATAACGGTCAGATAGCCACTCGCTCTGTCGGTCAGCTTTATTGACATACGCAGAAACGGGATAAGGCAGATTATGACAAGTCCGGTCGCCGCGCCGGCGAGAGCCGCGATCCTGCATAGCTTCGAGCCGTACCTTTTCGCCGTTTCCGTGTCGCCGCGGCCGAGTTCGTTTCCGACCATTATCGCGCCTCCGTTCGCTATACCCGTACAGACGCATATTGCGAGGTTCTTGACGATGTTCGCTACGGAATTTGCCGCCACGGCGTCCCCGTTCAAATGCCCCATTATCACGGAATACATGGCAAATCCGCATCCCCAGCCGAGCTGGTTGCCGAGAACGGGGAGCGTGTATTTACGGAAATCATGAAGGAGGATCTTATTCATACGGTACAGATTTCCTAATCTTATACGGACAGTCCTGCGGCTTTGCAGGAAAACGACCGACCACAAAAGCTCTGTTGCCTTGGAGATCACCGTCGCGATGGCGGCACCCGCGACATTCATGCCGAAAATATAGATAAATACGGCATTAAGCACGATATTGAGCCCCATCGAGACTGCGCTTATAAGGGCGCTTTCTGACGCGTTTCCGCAGTTTTTCAGAATACACAGGCAAATCTGCGATATTCCGAGCATAAGATATGAAATGCCGACGATCCGAAGATATTCCGCACCTAGACCGATAAGGCGTGCCTCGGATGTGAATATCTTCATAAGAAGACCGGGCGAGACCAGCGCAAATACCGAGAACACAGCCGAGACCGACGATGACGCGACAAGAGCGATCCCCAGTATCTTCTCGACTGACTCTCTGTCCCCTTTTCCCCAGTACTGAGCCGCAAATATCGACGCTCCTGCGGTTATGCCGTTCAGAAAGAGAGACAGCACAAACATTATCTGGCCCGCGAGGGAAACGGCGGACAGCGCGTTTTGGTCTCTGATACCGAGCATAAACGCGTCCGAGGCACTTACGAGAGCCGTCATAAACTGCTGAAACGCTATGGGGATCACGAGTGATCTGAGCTTGTCTGAAAAAACTTTGTCTTTCATAATGTTGATAACCTCAGAACCGCAGAGAAACTGCGGCGAAAATTTTACCTCCAGAATTCAAACAGCCTTGCTATCGCGAGAGCGGAAGCCTGGCTTTCGGGGGATGCGAAGGATCTTATTCCGACCCAGTCCCAGATCTGAGCCATATTAAGATAAACACTTATGGCGGCCGCCGCTACCACAAATATATTAAGCAGTTTCTTTGTCTGCTTTTCACAACTGCGGTATATGATAAACGCTATGATAAGGGCGCCGATGATCATTTCCCACGCGAAATCTACGCAGTATCTCGCGCCGTATCCGCTTTCCCATATGGAGAATATCACGACAAACGGGCAGATCACGCAGACAGTCGCCAGCATGACCGCGTACAGCTTTTTGTTTTTGTTGTCTGAGAGTCTGTATGCCTTGTGCGCTCCAGCGTAAGACAGCAGAGGCAGAGCCTTCCAGAGCAGGCCGAGTGCCGAGCCCGTGGCAACGTAATAGTAGCCCTGCGGCGAGAAGGTGTGCGGTGATTCCGGGATTATAAACGGGAAATTCTCGCTGACTTTCGGCAGCATGAACAGGTAATTCAGGAAACCGATGACTGCGAAATGTGTATGATATTCCGCGCTTGTGAAATCATTTATCGTCAGTGAATACTCGATACCGAAATCAAACGGAGAGCCGAATCTTGCGTAGTTGTACAACATCTGAACCGAACCGAAGATAACATAAGGTATAAGGGCACATAAAAAGTACGGCAAGTAAATAAAGATGGACTTAGAGCCGCTTTTCGCCGTTTTCTCGCGACGTTTTTTCAGAAATCCCGCAAGTACGAAGATCATGGCGGCAACGCAGTACACTGCCGTTGTCGGGCGTGACAAAACGGCAAGGCTCAGAAACACTCCGGATGTGAAAAGCTTTCCATAACTTATTTTTCCGTCGCCTATCACATTCGAGCTTATAAGGAAATACGCACCCGCAGTCACACATAGGAAACCGCACGACTGCGCTATTTCATAAAAATTGGGAAGATTGAAGCAGAAGAATATGCCGCTGCAGCACTGCATTATGATAAGACAGAGCACGACGACTGAAGACCGGACGTCCGGAAAGAATTTTTTCATAAAGCAAAGATAAAACAGCGTCAGGAACAGTATACCTCCGGCGCCGAAAAGCCATATTGCCCAGATGGCAGGGAAATAACAACCCGTCATCATATGGTATGGGAGAAAGAGGAACAGCACAGGCGCAATGCCGTAATATGAGTAGTATTTTCCGTTATAGTAGAGGTGATCCCAAGGGTACGCGCCTATGTTGTTTGCGTCGCGCTGGCTTAAGTCATACGGATTTTCAAGTTCCTCAAGCGCAGGATTCATTTCAATATCTATATCCGTCCGCCCAGCCTCAAAAGAGTCGACAAGTTCCTGAGTGATCTGATTTCCCGATTTTTGCCTGAATTCATCGAAAAATCCCATACCGCCCGGTCTGCCGATGTCCGCGAGGATCAGAGATGCCGACAGCAGGACCGTGGTGAGGACAATAGCGCAGACTTTCACGGACTGTTCGCTCTCGCGGTAGCTTCCGGCAAATGTTTTCGATCTCGCGAAAAGCCATATCAGCAGTGCTGCGATAAAGATACAGAGAAATCTCATAAGGGAGAAGTGCAGCATAAACGGTTTGTTGAGCGTGACCGAAGTTACCGTAACGGTCTCGGATTCCTCCGTGTCGAATTCCAATTTAAGATCATGTACATTTCCCGAAAAATTGCAGACGCAGGTCTGGCTTCTCTCGTTGCCGCGCAGTATTTCCGATGTGGCGATACCGTATCTGTATCCCGCGCTGTTGCTGTCATCCGACATATCTATCGTCATATCGACATAGCCTTTGGTGTTCGAGAGAGCATTGACGCTTATCGTACCTACCGGTTTTTCGATACCGTTGAACTCAATTGAAAAGTGACCCGCGCTCACGTTTTTGCCAGTGGACACATTGAAATTTTCCGTGACTGCCGTTTCCATGTCAAGGACGGTGTAATCGTAGTCCCTGAAAAACAGGTGTGCGCAGTTGCCGTTGAATATAAATATTTCGCAGGCGGAGCATATTATAAAGGCCTTTACCGAAAATAAAGCCGGCCGACGGTATTTTTCGGGTATCCTTTGCCTGAACAGGAAGAATAACAGGACGCATCCGCCTATGAGAGTCGTAAACAGTGGAAGATTTTTCAATCCCCCGAAATCGATAAGTCCCGACAGATCAAAGGCCGTCATAAGGCACGCGTACGCCTCGGCGACGATCAATGCGGGTTTTACGATCTTGCTTTTCTTCGGATCTTTTCTGAAGACCGATATTGCGAATATCAGAAAAGTGATGATGAAAGAAACGTAGATAAAAATATTAAGCGGTAAAAGATTCATTGTTGTTTTCTCCCCCGGTACTGTTTTGGATTTTTGATGTTCCCTATATTATTTCATTTTCCGTAATGAGCGGATATTTTTTTGAGATCCTCTATTATCGGAAGATGCTGAGGGCATACGCTTTCACACTGTCCGCAGGCTATGCAGTCAGACGCTTTTCCGGCAACATGGCAAAGATTCTCATAATTCGAGTAATTTATCGTCCAGCCCTTTTCTTCCAGTTTTTCGCGCATATCCTCATTGTAAAGCGAAAAATACTGAGGTATCGCTATATGTTGCGGACATCCCGCGGTGCAGTATGAACAGCCCGTACACGGTATCGCAATCTGAGAATTTATTATATCGGCGGCTTTGAAGCAAAGGTCTTTTTCTTCCTCCGTAAGAGGAGTAAAATCCCCCATTGTGCGTATATTGTCTTTCATCTGTTCTGTATCTGACATTCCCGACAGGACCAACATCACGCCGGGCAGGCTTGCGGTAAAGCGGATCGCCCAGCTTGACACGCTCATACCGGGATCGTGATCTTTGAAAAGTTTCTCGGCCTTTTCGGGTATATTGGCGAGAGTGCCGCCTTTTACCGGCTCCATCACGATTATCGGCTTGTCATGCTTTCTCGCGACTTCATAACACTCACGCGCGCGGATCCATGGACTTTCCCAGTCAAGATAGTTTATCTGAAGCTGAACAAATTCCATCTGAGGGTATTTCGTCAATATTTCATCAAGAAGCTGTGGAGTGTCGTGAAAAGAGAATCCCGCGTGCCTGACAAGTCCTTTTTCTTTTTTATCAAGCAGCCAGTTGAAACAGTCAAGTTCCTCGTATTTTTTATACATCGGTGCCTCTATACCATGAAGCAGATAGTAGTCAAAATATCCCGCGCCGGTCTTTTCAAGCTGTGCGTTGAAAATATTGTCCCGATCCTCAAGAGAGTCAAAGTACTCGGCGTGAAGTTTTGTCGCGAGCGTATAGCTGTCGCGCGGATACCGTTCCACAAGAACTTCTTTCGTCGCGGATTCGCTCGCGTATCCATGGTACATCCAAGCCGTATCGAAATACGTGAAACCGTTTTGTATGAAGACATCTACCATTTCTTTCGTTGTATCGATATCGATATCCGTTGCATTGCTCCTGTCGTTCTGAGGCAGGCGCATAAGTCCGAATCCAAGTCTTTTCATTATAAACTTCCTTTCGATCGGGTTTTTACGATTTTACGAGAACGCGGATTTTCAGAAGATCACGCGCCGTATCCGATAAGTTTTATTATATTATACCACAGACGGTTCCAAAATTCAATCGATTTTCAAATTACGGCCGTTATATCAATTCTTTTTATTGACATATTCCGTACACAATGTTATAATATATCACGAAAATAACGCTTTTTGCGGGAGGTGCCTGTTATGTTATGTGAGATAAGAAAAGGAAATATATCATTCGCTGCCGACACTTTCGGCGCTGAGCTTCATTCGCTGAAACTCGGAGAAAGAGAGTATCTCTGGCAATGCGGCAGTTCATGGAGAAGATACGCGCCTGTACTTTTTCCGTTCATATGTTCCCCGAAGGACAGAACGTACAGAGCTAACGGAAAAAGATACACGATGAAAGCAAATCACGGATTTGCGAGGGACAAGGAGTTCACGGTCCTTGAAAAAAATGATTCCTGTGTCAGCTATATATTGCGCCCGGACGAAGAGACTTTGGCGCAATATCCCTATAAATTTGAGTTTGTCGTGAGATATTCCGTTCTCGGTGACGGGGTGAAGGTAGAGAACATCGTTCATAACGCGGACACGATACCCATTTATTTCTACATCGGCGGACATCCCGCTTTCAACTGTCCGCTTGACGATGAGTCTGAATTTACAGATTATTATATCGAGTACGGGGAAAATGAGCATATCGTCAGAAATATAGACGGAAAACCGGTCACACTCGTCGAAGACGGCAACATCATAAACGTGACAAGAGAACTTTTCGACTATGACGCCGTTATTATTCCCGACCCGTTATCAGATAAGGTGTCGCTGAAATCAAGAAGATCCGGGCACAGCGTGACTGTCGAGTTCCCCGATTCGCGGTGCATAGCCGTCTGGTCGCCTGAAAAAGACGATAATGCGTCATTTGTCTGCCTCGAGCCATGGACATCGGTGCCTGTTTATTATGACGATGATGAAGAGGATATTGAGAAAAAGGCTCATGCTATAAAGCTTGATCCGGGAAAAGATCACGCATATTCATATACGATCAGGATCAGTTGACGAAAACGTGAAAAATATCCGCCGGCAATATTGACTGCCGGCGGTTTTTTTATTTTTCGGGAGCGGTCGTGACTGCCGGTGCCGTGATATCAAGCACTACTTCGGATATACCGCTTTCTGTTTTTACAAAATTGCGTATAACGTCCGATTCGCTTTCCGTGAGAGCGGAGGAGGACGTCCCCGACAAAAGGATATATTTTCCGTCACTTCCGTACATCAGTCCGCAGGTGACATCGCTTAATTCTGTAAATATCTCAGTTGCCTTCTCCGAAAGCGCTTCACAGTCGACCTGTTCATTGAGATCTTTACTGAGCCGGCTGTTTTCTTCTTTCTGTTCTTTGAGCTGCTCCTGAAGTTCACGGATGGTATTTTCCTGGACGGCTATCGTAACTTTGTCGCTGTCCGTATCACTCTCGATCGTTCTGTTCTGTGTCACATGGAGCGTGTAGCCGTCAAGATCGTAATCCGCCAGCTTTCCCTCAAGTTCGGAGATCTTGTCATCGGGGACCTGTGTGCCGACAAGCGAGACAGAGATCTTTCTGTCGATATTGTCAAAACTGCTCTGGACGACGGTCGCGTCGGGAAAAACGAATTCTTTTGAAAGATAGTCGTTGATGTTCTTTTCAAGAACGGATCTGTATACCGTAAACGCGGCAAACAGAGCACTGGGAATTATCGTTATTATGACGACGGCGGTTATTATGCGGCTTATGCGTTTTTCTTTCTTTACGTCAAGTTCCATCCGGACAGGTACACGGAGCAATTTTGTCACAAAGAACGAGGAAAGAGCGATAAACAGCGTGTTTATCGCAAAAAGATAGAGAGCACCGAGAATGAAATCAAGCTGTCTTGTGGCAAGTCCGTAACCGACGGTACAGATAGGCGGCATGAGAGCTGTGGCGATGGCAACGCCCGGTATGACGTTGCTCGTCTTTTTCCTCGTGCAGCCTATACTTCCGGCGATACCTCCGAACAGAGCTATAAGAACATCCCAGAGCGTGGGACTTGTCCGGGCGATCATTTCGCTTGTCGCCGTCGTGAGCGGAGAGAGCGAAAAATATATCGTCGATGTCACAAGACTTATGACGACCTGTGTGGCGAAACGCGACGCGGCGCACCTGAGCATATGAAGATCTCTGATAGCGAGAGAATAGCCCATGGTCAGAATGCCGCTCATAAGAGGTGATATCAGCATTGCGCCGATTATAACGGCGGTTGAGTTCACATTCAGACCGATCGACGCTATGAGGATCGCCATCATAAGTATCCACATATTTGCACCGTGAATGATCGTGTTCTCCTGCATCATCTCATGGAGTTCATCATAGCTGAGCATATTGCTCCTCATATCGAGAAGCTGGCTGAAGTAATCTTTTACCCTGTGTTTTTTTACGGTCTTTTCCTGTTCCATCATACACCCCTGCTTTTAATGATTTCCGATATAAGTAAAGTGACAGAATAATTATACACCCTGAAACCTGTAAAGTCAAGAAAGGAATCCGGCTTCCGGGCTGTGTACACGCAAAATAAAAAACAGGCATTTCCGAAAACCGGAAACGCCTGCCTGCTGGGGTGGGAGATGGGATTCGAACCCATGGTCTTCGGGACCACAATCCGACGCTTTAACCAACTAAGCTACACCCACCGTCAATGGCGCGCCTTATTGGACTCGAACCAATGGCTTACTGCTTAGAAGGCAGTTACTCTATCCAACTGAGTTAAAGGCGCAAATGGAGCGGGTGATGGGAATCGAACCCACGTAACCAGCTTGGAAGGCTGGAATTCTACCATTGAACTACACCCGCACAAAAAACACTATTATATTTTCACGATTAAAATTCTATCACAGTTTACTTTTTATGTCAATAGAAATCACTAAAGTTAGTTTATTTTCACAAAAATTGCTCTCAATAATCCGATTTAACAGTAAAAATGACGAATAAGACAAAGCGGCATATTTTCCGGAAAGAAAACACGCCGCTCTGCTCCGGTTATCATTTCACGGTTATCGAACCATTCTGCCAGTGGCTGAAAGCATAATCCTGCACTGCCTTGTCGGACGCTATATCAAGGAACATATCGCCCTCCTGCTCAAAAAAGTCGAGAGGATAGACCGTGCCCGGCTTTGCGTCACCGGGGACAGTCAGATAAAATGTCGCTATATCCCCGTCTTTGCCTATATCACTTTCACCTGCGGCGGCAAAGAAGAGCGAGTAAAGATCGTTCTTTTCCATCTCCTCCGTGCGGTTGTCGGTCCACACCGCTGCCGTAACGGCGGACATCTCGCTCACGGCGTCGCCTGACTTAAACTCGGCAAATCTGTTGTCCGATGAAGACAGTCTGCATTCAAGGACGCTCGGAAATGAAAAATGAACGCCGCACATTGCCCATTTATTATCCGCTCCGGTGACAGATACGGTCACCTCGACTGTTTCGCCGGGATCCGCATCATATTTTCCGATAGAGAGCACCGGTGCGGCTTCGGATGAAGGTGTTTCGGCGTCTGAAACAGGATTACCGCCCGATTCACTGTCGCCCTTTCCGGAGCAACCGGCGAGCAGCACGGCCGACAGAATGATAACAAGCGTGTCAGATATTGTCTTTTTCTTCATGATCATCTTTTCTTCTTCCTTCGACAGTTATTTCTTTTCCTTCCTCATCGGCCGATACAGAGATAATTCCGGTGTCAGATGAACTGTTTATGATGATCTCCGCGATCTTATCCTCGACATCCTGCCTTATGACACGCCTTATATCCCTTGCGCCATAGGGCTTTCCGTATGATTTTTCGGCGATAAGATCAAGCGCCTTCTGGTCATATTCTATCGAAATATTCTTTTCCGCGAGAGGTTCTTTCATCTCATCGAGCATAAGAGCCGCGATAGAAGCGAAATTCTCTTTCGTAAGCTGTCTGAAGACGACGATCTCGTCAATACGGCTGATGAACTCCGGCCGCAGAAACTCTCTCAGACCTTTTAAAGCCTTGTCGCGGGAGATCTCATTTTCCGTCCTGTTAAAGCCTACGCCGGTAGATTTGTCGGTCGAGCCCGCGTTTGACGTCATGCATAGTATCGTGTTTTCAAAATTTATCGTCCGTCCGTGCGCGTCATCTATTTTTCCCTCGTCGAGTATCTGCATAAGTATATTCATAACATCCGGGTGTGCTTTTTCGATTTCGTCAAACAAAATTACGGAATAAGGACGACGGCGGACTTTTTCGGTGAGCTGTCCCGCTTCGTCATATCCCACATATCCCGGAGGTGAGCCTATCATACGCGCGACAGAATGTTTTTCCATATATTCCGTCATATCAAGCCGGATAAGAGGCTCCGTCGAATCAAAAAGCTCTTCGGAGAGTGCCTTGACAAGTTCTGTCTTTCCGACACCGGTCGGACCCACGAAAATAAATGATGCCGGTCTGCGTCTTTTGTTCAGATGGACCCTTGTGCGCTTTATCGCTTTTGTCAGGACTTCGATCGCTTCATCCTGACCGAGCACCCGCTTTTTCAGCTGCCCTTCAAGCCTTGATATCTTCAGAAATTCTGTCTCAGCGATCTTGCTCGCGGGAATGCCTGTCCAGAGTTCGACGACTTTTGTTATATCATTTTCCGTGACTTCGACATTTTCCGCCTTTTCTTTTATTTTCTGCATTTTTTCGCGTGCGTGTATGAGATTGCCCTTTACCTCGGCAAGCGCCTCATAATCGGGATCGCTCTGCTCTGATATCGCGTTTTCTTTTTCTTCAAGCGCTGAAATTTCTTTTTTCAGTTTTTCATATTCGGCAATTTCGGGCGAACGTATGCAGGCAAGGGCGCAGCTTTCATCAAGCAGATCTATCGCTTTATCGGGAAGAAATCTGTCTGTTATGTAACGTTCCGACAGCACCGCGCATACTCTTATGAGATAATCCGAGATCTTTACCTTGTGGTAATCTTCATAGTATTTTTTTATACCGAGCAGAACATTAACGGTATCCTCAACTGTCGGCTCCGTTACAGTCACGGGCTGAAAACGTCTTTCAAGAGCGGAGTCTTTTTCAATATATTTTCTGTATTCACCGAACGTCGTGGCGCCTATCACCTGAACTTCCCCGCGTGAAAGAGCAGGTTTTAGGATATTCGCCGCGTTCATCGATCCTTCGGCATCGCCTGTTCCGATAAGATTATGTACCTCATCGATGAAAAGAATTATATTTCCCTCGCGTTTTACCTCGTCGACAAGTCCTTTCATGCGGCTCTCAAACTGTCCGCGGAACTGCGTTCCCGCGACAAGAGCAGTGAGATCGAGCAGAAAAAGTCTTTTATCCGCCAGGTTAAAAGGCACATTTCCCTCAGATATGCGCTGTGCTATACCCTCGGCGATAGCTGTTTTTCCGACGCCCGGTTCTCCTATAAGACAGGGATTATTCTTTGTCCTTCGGGACAGTATCTGTATCACACGCGCGATCTCGGTATCTCTCCCGATTATCCTGTCCTGCTTTCCGTCGGCGGCTCTCTGTGTAAGATCCGTGCAGTAGCTGCTCAGGAATTTGAGCTCCTTTTGCTTTTTTTCTTTTCTTCCGCCGGCAGGATTCCGTCTGTCGGGTCTTCCGCCGGCGCTTCTGTCATAGCCGTTTTGCTCTTCGTTCGGAGGATTATCCGGAGACTCACTGTTTTCCGGCTTTTTGCCGTTCATCATATTTGTCAGAAAATTCGGCATAAGACCCGACCCGCCCATCTCAAAGCTTTCTCCGTCGATCATATCCATCATCTGGTCGGATATCTGATCGATCTCCTCGTCGGAAATGCCGAGATTTTCTATATATTCAGTGACCTGCGGGATCCTGAGATCCCTCGCGCACGAAAGGCAGAAACCTTCGTTCTTCTTATCATTTCCCTGCACAGAAGTTATAAAAACAACCGCAGGACGTTTTTTGCATCTGCTGCACATCATCATCGGGATAAATACCTCCAGTACTGTTTTACTGCCGGCCGGTCAGCTGACCGGTTGAAAGCGTAATTGAATGCGTCACTTAAAAGCCGTCATAGACCTGAGATCAGTCTGTATATATGTCTGAAGACGAAAGTCTTTTCTATCGTATCGGTATTGAAAAGCATCATCTCATTGCCGCTGAACATAATGACCGCTTTGACGACCACCGAAAGGATCACGATTATGGCGGCACTTGATAATATTCCCATTGCTCCGCCGAGTATGCGGTCGGTGATCTCCCCCATATTTCCGCTGCCGGATTTTCTTATTATGCTGAATATGAGCAGCAGCAGAACTGCCGTCAGAATTATGAAGGACAATACTTTTATGGCATCCTTATAGGCGTCGGCGGCAAAATTATCCTCGATATATTTCGCTGAATCAGTATATGTTGCCGCCTCCGGTTCCATGCTGTCCGTTTCGATCAGATAAACGGCGCGTTTTACTTTATCGGGGTCTGATATACATTTATCATAAGCGGAACTTCCGATGTAATCAGAATGTGTATCTGTGAGGAAATCACGCATCATTATGGCAAAGCCTTCGTTTATCTTCTTGTCGAAACTTTCTTTGTCATCGACCACACGGCCGTTTACGTTGTTCAGATAGTTGTACAGTTCGTCATATATATCACCATCACCGGTGAATATTTCCGACAGATTCTTGTTATCCACGGTAACGTTGTACCCCAGCGTGTTTATATACGATGTTGTCTCGAATTTCAGGTCAAAATGCGAAAGATCTTCTCTTATGTTATTCATATCTCCCTGTCTTATCGCGGTGTTATATACTCCCGATGAGATCACACCGCACAGAGAAAAACTGACAATAAGGCTTATTACATAGCCCACGACGGAGAGCATGGATTTCATAAACCCGCTCCGAGCCGATAAAAACACGGTAACAAGAGTTATTGCGACTATCATCGCGTCATAGAACCACCAGAATTGTGTTCCCATTATATTCGCCGGAATTTTACCGGCTTACCTCCCTTCGCTGGCAACATAACATTATGTCAGCTGTTGTAATCTATCCTGTCTATGTGATCATAGCTCATAAGGAAAATATTGTCATCACTTCTTCGGAACTGCTCGTAAGAGTCCGGTATTTTCGCGGTGGAACGCATCCCGCCGTCAAAATCATACGAGAAAAGGCTTGATGCCGTCATCACATACGCGAGTCCGTCATATATTTCGACATATTTGAGCGGTTCGTCAAATTCCACAGAAACAGGTTCCGCTCCGCCGCCGAACAATTCAAGAGAATAGCTCCTGCGATCGTCGTCGTTTATTATCACAGCGGCGTCGCCGTTTTCACTTGCCCCTCCGGCAAAATCTCCTTCATATTCGTAAAAAGAAACTATCTGACCGCTGTCATCGACATACGCATAGGCGGAGATCCCTATCACGACTGCGCCGTTTTCGTATCCTCCCGATTCAATGCAAAGAGTGTCGATTTGGGGCGAAGTCCAGTTTTCCATGTCGGAATCGAAGGAGATGCTTTGGACACTTGTCGAAAGCTCGCCGTTATCGGCTCCGAGGTAGCTTATCACACAGCCCGAACTACTGTTGTCAAATGAAATATCACATATCCTGTCGACACAGCTTCTTGAATAAATAAGCTTTCCGGAATCGTTATAAACCGTCAGTTCGCAGGCGTAATTGTCGGATGTCGTAACAACAGCACAGTATCCGTCATCGCTTACTCTCGCGAACATTATCGCGTTCTCAAGCTGTTTCGAGTACATCACTTCGTCGGAATCCTCAACGGTAAATTCATCGCCGCCGCTCTCAAAGACAAGCACATATTTGTCCGCGTTCCTCAGAACGGGGTTCATGTACGGATGCTGGCGCTTTTCGATCTGCCCTCCGTTCAGATCATAGTAGTAAAGATATGTGTCACACAGGAGAAAAAGCGTATCATCACCGTAGCCGAGCTGATATTCCGAGCCTCCCGATATCTGTATAGGAAAGTTGCCCTGCGCCAGAGTGGCGTCATTAGTGATCGTTTTATACTGTCTTCCGAGATTTTTAAGTTTCGGAAGCCAGAGATCTTTGGTGTAAAAGATCCCGAATACAACAAGGGCGACAGCCAGAAATGCCAAAAACTTTAAGCGCCGTTTTTTCCGCTTTTCTCTTTTTTTAAGTTCAACTATGTCTTCGGCATCATATGTCGGCATTCATATCGCCTCCCGGCTTTCGTAGAAGATCCTGTTAAGATAAAGTCCGTGCGCCATCGCAGTCCTTCCTGCGCAAAGTCTGTCACGCGATGATATAATGCGGGGAATATCGTCGGGGTCTATGCGCCCTTCGTTTATATCAAGCAAAGTCCCGACCATGATCCTAACCATATTATACAGAAAACCGTCGCCTTTTACAAGTATTTTGACAGTATCCCCGTATTTTTCTATATCAAATGAATAAATCGTCCTTATTTTTGTTGATACATTTGTATGATCCGAACAAAAAGAGGAAAAATCATGCGTGCCGATAAAACAGGATGAGGCCTTTTTCGCCTTTTCTGTATCAAACATTCTCCGGTAGTGAAGCATAAGATCCGTTGTGAAAGGGTCTTTTGATTCGCTGCAGTGCATAAGATACATATATTCTTTTCCGACGCAGTCAAATCTCGCGTTGAAATCTTCTGGAGCGTCCTCACATGACAGAACGGATATATCCTCGGGAAGTTCCCCGTTCACGCCTCTTATGAAATTCCGGCAGGCAATCGTACTTGACGTCTTCACATTCAGGCAGAATCTTTTTGCGTGAACGCCTGTATCGGTCCTTGAGCAACCCGTTACGGAAACTGTTTCATTGAGTACCTTCGAAAAACTTTTTTCTATTACCTCCTGAACGGTCAGAGCATTGTCCTGGCGCTGAAAACCGTGGTATCTTGTTCCCCTGTATGATATGAAGATCTTAAGATTTCTCATTTTTCTTTTTTCCCGAAGATTTTTTTGCGCCTTTTTTCGAGGGCTTTTCATCACTCTTCTCAGCGGCTTCCGGTTCGGGGTTTTCTGTAACGGTATCTTTTTCGTCACTTTCGCCACTGCCGTCGGGGTCATCCGTTTCCGGAGCGGGTCTGTTTTTCTTTCTCCGGTCAAGGCACATCAATGTGACGCATAAAACGGTGCTTACCCCGGTTGCCGTCGTTCCCGCGACAAATCCTTCCGGAATATAGCTCAGAGAGATCTCATGCTCCCCCGCGGGCACTTCTGCGCCGAGCATGGCTCCGGCAAGTTTTACAGTTTCGACTTCCTGTCCGTCGATTCTGACTGTCCATCCGTTTTCGTAAGGTATGGAGAAGAACATTATGCCGTCTTTAAGCGCATTTACCGTTCCGGTTATCTTCGTATCGTCAAACTGTTTTATATCAAGCTGTTCATCGGCAAGATTAGCGTATGCCTGTTCCCATATATTCTTATCAAGTGCGTAGACCATCAATTTGAATGTTCCGCTATCCTTTTCGGGGTCGGCTTTCATCTTGACGGAAACGGTCTCGCCGCTCTGCGATCCGCCCATAGGGAATACTATCGGATAGCTTTCTATTTCTATGCCTGAATCGACGCTTTCCGTCTCGTTGAACACATCGACACCGTTACATCCGCCGTTTGAAGCGTATCCGTAGAGATATGACCCGTCGATACCGTTGTAGTCATATGTAGACGAGGCATCGGAATTTTTTCCGTTTGTTTTCGTAAACGAATAGTCCCCGTAAGCTCTCTTTGTGACTTCCATTCCGTCATATGAGGCGAGAGCCACCGGCTGAGGCGTAAAGCAGTCCTGCGATATGCCGGAGGACAGTTTCAGGAGCTCATTCTGGTACGCGAAAGGATTTCCGTAAGCATCGTCCTTAAGCTCAAGTATTGCCGGATCGACCATATATCCGAGTGAAAGAGGATAGTTATTTACGTACATAACGCTTGTTTTTGCCTTGGAAAACTCCGACAGAGCCATTTTCTCCCCGCGCTGGTATCCTGTCTTTGATATGAGATATTTTATTCCCATCATTGAGTTTACGACAGGTGTCGAGAGCCGGTAATAATATCTGTTTCCGGCTTCGGAGGCATAAAGTCCGAGACGTTTGCAGAATGTCGTCACCGAAACATTCGCTGCGGAAGAAAACTGCGAAAGTCCGTAGTAACCGTAAAGCGCGCTGTCATTGAGCGTGTATGTTTTCGTTACTTCCGTCCTGTAGAACGGGCTGTCATCCGCATTATCCGCGTCATCAAGAAGCTTTTCCACATCGTCATAGTAACTCGGATATCCCGTATAGTCCGATGAGCCGACCGTTTTTACACCCAGAGTGGCATTCGCCGAAAGTTCTCCGACAAGAGCGACACCAAGAAATACGCTCAGCACGGAATTCCTGATCTTCGTGTTCGTGAACGGGAAAATTTTTACCGCGATAAATATCAGAATGAACACACCGGCGATGATTATGGATTTTTTCAGCGCGCCTTCCGTTCCGAAATCCGCGTCTTCCTTTCTTATGGCGTAATTGAGATAGCACACCACCCACGGGAATACGGTCATCAGCACGATCTGATAGATCTTGACCCCGTTCTGCAGGATTATGTCGTATGCCCTGTACGCCGCGGCTATCAGAATAAACGAGAATATGAACGCGAACCTGTACGGTATCATATTTGTGAAGTGGAAGCCGTGCCAGATATAATTCAGTATGTTCATATTACAGCTTACCGCTATTATCGCAAGTCCCGAAACAACGGCAATCTTTTCACGTATCTTTATTCCGGTCGAGAAAAGGAATACCCCCAGCAGTACTATTGCGAGCATACCGCACGCGAAATTCGGCAGACCCTCTTTCATGGCGGGCTCGCTGTATGAAATCGTGTTCGCGAAGATCTTTGTCCATGATTCATACCATGTGACTTCTTTCGGAAATGTGTTGTTCACACTGTTTGTAAGCTGCAACCCGTAGTAAGCCGGGAGCAGAATGAAACCGCCGAGGGCGATACCGAGGACAGACGATCTTGCCGTTATCCATAATTTGCGGAAGAGATCTTTTAATCCCCTGAAATTTATGATTATCATGGCGGCGAACATAAACACCGTGAAGATACACGTGAAATAGCCGATGTAATAATTCGCTATAAGCGAAAGAGCGAGAGAAAATGTAAATGTTTTCCATTTTCCCTCACGGCAGATTGCGGTAACACCGAGCATAACGAGCGGGAAGAGTGCTATTGTGTCGAACCACATGACATTCCAGTAATATCCCAGCATATAGCTGCAGAGAGCGAACATAGCGGAGAAGAAGCAGATCGATATATCTTTTCTCCCGAATGTATATCTTAAAAAGCAGCTGAAGAAAGCACCGCAGAATCCTATTTTCGTTATGAGTATGAAAGTCAGGGCGTCGCGCACGTGTTCCTCATCGAATAAGACCGACATCCAGTTCAGGGGGCTTGCGGCGTAATACGATATAAGAGAGAGAAAATTGGTGCCGAGTCCGTTGAACCATGAATAAAGAAACGATCCTCCGTCAAGCAGTTTTTCCCGGACCACCCTGAAAAACGGATAGTACTGATGCCAGAGATCGACCACAAGCATCTGCTCGTCGCCGAACGGGTGTATCTCATTGTTTCTGAAAGCAAGCGTCATTATAACAGCAGGTATAAGGAAAGAAAGAATAAAATAAAGAATTCCTTTCCCGTAGATGACTCTGTAGAAAAAACTGTTCCTGTACGCGGCAATACGGCTGCCTGCGCCGCTTTCCGGCTTTTTTTTGCTGTTTCCTTTTTTGTTCATTTCACACCTCTGTATAACAGTTATTGTTGCGATCGTCACGTGATACGGTTTACAATGATTATTACCGCGAAAAACAGTATCATAACGGTGAGAGCGATATAATCCGGCACCGAAGCTTTCAATTGTCTCAGTTTTGTCCTGCCGGTTCCGCCATTGTAGCACCTGCATTCCATCGCGACCGCGAGTTCGTCCGCGCGTCTGAATGCCGAAATGAAGAGCGGCACGATAACCGATATGATATTTCTGACCCTTGACATGATGTTTCCGCTGTCTATTTCGGCTCCTCTTGCTTTCTGCGCGGAGATTATCTTGTCCGTTTCCTCAATAAGTGTCGGAATAAAGCGGAGAGCGATCGACATCATCATCGCAAGTTCATGAACGGGGAATTTCAGTTTTTTCAGTGGAGAAAGAAGCCTTTCGATAGCGTCAGTAAGAGTGATCGGGGACGTCGTGTACGTGAGCAGCGAGCTTCCGGCTATGAGCAGGACTATCCTCACTATCATAAAAACACTCGTGTAGATGCCGTCCGATGTTATCTTAAGGAATTTCCACTGAAAATAAATATCCCCGCTCCTTATGAAAAGCAGATTGAGCAGAGCTGTCAGTGCCACGAAAGGCAGGAGCGGTTTAATGCTTTTTCCGAACATCCTGAGCGGTATCCGTGACAGAAATATGCAAAAGAGCGTAAATAAAGCCCCGATCGCGAGACACCACAAAGAATCTCCCCAGAATATGGCGACGATAAAGATTATCGTCATGATTATCTTGAACCGGGGATCAAGTCTGTGAAGAAGACTTTCTCCCGGAAAAAACTGTCCTATCGTTATGTCTTTCAGCAATCCGGCGACCTCCCCCCGGCAAGCCGGTCGAGAATGAGCCGGCGCGCGTACGGCACGGTGTATACTTCTTTGCCGAAATCGAGCCCCGCTTTTTTCAGCCTGTTGAATATTTTTGTCACCTGCGGCACGTCAAGTCCTATTTTTTCTATCTCCTCCGCTTTGCCGAAGACTTTTTCCGTATCGTCAAAACAGAAGATACGCGCCCTGTTCATTACAAGTATCTTGTCGGCAAAACGCGCGATATCCTCCATGCTGTGTGTGACGACGAGGATCGTTTTTTTCGTCATATCGTGATAGTTTTTTATAAGATCGAGTATCCTGTCCCTTCCTGCCGGGTCAAGACCGGCAGTCGGCTCGTCGAGTATGAGTATCTCCGGCTCCATCGCCATGACCCCGGCGATAGCGACCCTGCGTTTCTGACCGCCCGAAAGATCGAAGGGGGAACGATCAAGAAGCTCCTCACTGATTCCCGTATTGCGGGCTGTCCCGATCACACGTCTTTTTATCTCGTCATCGTCAAGTCCCATATTTTTCGGACCGAAAGCGATATCTTTATAAACCGTTTCCTCAAACAGCTGATATTCCGGGTACTGAAAAACAAGACCTACCCTGAAACGCACGTCGCGTATTTTTGATTTATCCTCCCAGATATCGCGACCGTCGAGAAAAACGTGACCCGACGTCGGTCTGAGAAGTCCGTTCATATGCTGGATCAGTGTGGATTTTCCGGAACCTGTGTGACCCATAACACCTATTATGATGCCCTCCGGTATCTCAAGACTCACGTTGTCGACCGCCGTTTTCTCAAACGGTGTGCCTATGCTGTATGTATATGTCAGATTTTCAACTCTGAGTACTGCCAATATCAACTCTCCTTAGAATGCCGTTTCTGAAAAAGGCGGAGTACGGCCTGTGCGCATTCTTCTTCCGTCAGTATGCCTTCCGGAATGTCACACCCTGCGTTTCTCAGTTCCCACGCAAGTTCCGATGCCTGCGGAACATCGAGGCCGATCTTTCTGAGAAGCTGCACCTGCGAGAAAACGCGTTCCGGTGTATCATCGAGGATTATTTTTCCCCCGTCCATCACGGCGACACGGCCGCACTGAGCCGCCTCATCCATGTAATGTGTAATAAGTATGACGGTGATACCGTATTCTTTATTCATATTTCCGACGGTCGCCATGACCTCCTTGCGCCCCTGCGGGTCAAGCATGGCTGTCGGCTCATCAAGGATGATACATTTCGGCCGCATGGCGATTATCCCCGCTATGGCGACACGCTGCTTCTGACCTCCCGAAAGCTGGCTCGGCGAGTGCATACGGTAGTCATACATATCGACAGCTTTTAGCGCCTCGTCCACGCGGTTGCGCATTTCGCCATAGGGAACTCCGAGATTTTCGAGAGCGAAGGCAACGTCCTCCTCGACAATGGACGACACGATCTGGTTGTCGGGATTCTGAAAGACCATTCCCGCACACTGCCGCAGCTCAGAAAGTCTTTCATCGTCGGATGTATCGATGCCATTTACGTAGATCTTGCCGTGCGTCGGCTGAAGTATGCCGTTGATAAGTTTGGCAAACGTCGATTTTCCGGATCCGTTGGGACCGAGGACCGCCATGAATTCGCCTTTTTTTATTTTTATATCTATTCCCCTGAGGACTTCGGTCGGTTCTGCCGTGTCATCCTCGGGGCAATAGGCAAACCTGAGTGACTGTGTTTCTATTATGTTTTCCGTTTTATCCATCTGCTACAGCTCCCATATCGCCGTAGAACCGCACGGCAGAGTCAGACCGGTCGATCTCACGGGGAGGCCGATCTCGTCGGATACGATCCTTCCTCCGTGTTTCTTTTTCAGCGTGACATCCAGTATATAGCCCGTAACCGATGGCGAAAGACCCGTCGTGTAGCTGTTTATCATAAAGAAAAGAGGCTTTTCCGAGAGCAGGCCGCTGCACATATTCACAAGATCATACACGCAGTCTTCCAGCTTCCAGACTTCGCCGCCCGGCCCCCGGCCGTAGCTCGGAGGATCCATAATGACGGCATCATATTTTCGGTTTCGCCTTATTTCGCGCGCTATGAATTTTTCGCAGTCGTCGCATATCCATCTGACAGGTCTGTCCGAAAGACCCGACGCCGCGGCGTTGTCTCTCGCCCACCTCATCATACCCTTTGACGCGTCAACATGGCAGACAGAAGCACCTGCCTCCGCGCACGCAAGCGTCGCGCCTCCCGTGTAGGCAAAGAGATTCAGGACATTTACCGGTCTTTCCGCGCCTTTTATCTTTTCAGTCATAAAATCCCAGTTTACGGCCTGTTCCGGGAAAAGTCCGGTATGCTTGAAACCTGTCGGGCGGATGATGAACGTAAGATTGCCATATCTTATTTTCCACGATTCGGGCGGCATTTTCCTGTAAGTCCATTTGCCTCCGCCTGAAGATGAGCGGATATATCGGCCGTCCGCGCTTTTCCACAGCGGATCTGTCTTTTCGGTCTTCCAGATCACCTGCGGGTCGGGGCGAATGAGGGATATATCACCCCATACTTCAAGCCTTTCGCCGTCAGAGGTGTCGAGAAGCGTATAATCTTTCCAGTTTTCAGCCGTTCTCAAATAAACTTCCCCTTAAACTTGTTTCAGCGGGCAGGATCTTTATTTCCTATCTTCCGGAGCGTCTTTTGATGGTGTTTGCTATCTCCATCGCCATGGAATTTATAAGTGTAAAATCCCTTCCCTCGATCATCACCCGTATAAGCGGCTCCGTGCCGCTCTCGCGAACGACGATCCGTCCCGAATCGCCGAGAGTCTTTTCGTGTGTCTCAATCAGATTGGTGATGACCTTGTCATTTTTCCAGAGTTCTTTTTCTTTCGGGTTTATGCGGACATTTATCATCACCTGAGGAAATTTGTACATGATATTCGCAAGCTCACTCATCTTTTTACCCGAATTTTTCAGTATCTCAAGGACTATTGCTCCCGAAAGCTGACCGTCTCCCGTCGTAGCGTGGTCAAGGAATATTATATGCCCGCTCTGCTCGCCGCCGATATTGTATCCGCCGTCAAGCATCTTCTCAAGCACATACCTGTCGCCGACACTTGCCGTGACCGTGTTTATGCCGTTATCACGGGCAAAATGTCTGAACCCGAGGTTCGTCATTATTGTGACGACGGCGGAATCGTTCTTGAGCAGTCCTTTTTCTTTATAATCCTTTGCACAGATCGCTATCAGTTTATCGCCGTCGACAAGCTCACCGTTTTCGTCAACGGCAAGGCATCTGTCGGCATCACCGTCAAAGGCGAGACCGCAGTCAAAGTCATTCCCGGAGACAAACTCCATGAGTTGCTCGATATGCGTAGAACCGCAGTTTTTATTTATGTTTGTCCCGTCGGGATCGTTGTTTATCAGCGTGACTTCTGCACCGAGATCCTCAAAAAGCTTTCCGGCCGTCACGCTGGAGCTGCCGTTCGCGCAGTCAATGGCGACACGAAGTCCGCCGAGATCTGTCTTTATGACATTTTTTATATGCGCCGTATAGTCCGGGACAGCCGTTTCACACCTTGATATCCTTCCCACATTCGTGTGTGATCTGAGAGGGATCTCCTCAGGAGCGTCAAGGATAAGGCGTTCGATCTCTTCTTCTATATCGTCGCTGAGTTTGTAGCCGGACGAGGCGAAAAGTTTTATTCCGTTAAACTCCACGCTGTTGTGAGAAGCCGAGATCATCACCCCGGCATCGGCTTTATATTCTTTGACAAGATACGCGACTGCCGGAGTGGGAACGACACCGAGTATCACGGCATCAGCTCCTACCGAACATATTCCGGCACAAAGAGCCGCCTCGAGGATGTCGGATGAGATCCTCGTGTCTTTGCCTATGAGAAGGCGGGCTTTGCGGCTTGCCTTTTTTGTGAGGACAAGCGCCGCCGCCCGTCCGATCTGCATCGCGAGCTCACAAGTGAGCTCAGTTATGGCAACTCCTCTCGCGCCGTCTGTTCCAAATAATCTTCCCATTGAAAAAACTCCTTTTTACCAAACGCATTTACAGATATAAGATCACAGCGTCAGCTGTCCGTCATCGTTGTTTTCCGGCGGAAAGCCGAGATGTTCATACGCAAGTCTCGTAGCGCACCTTCCACGCGGCGTCCTTCCGAGAAATCCGAGCTGCATAAGAAACGGCTCGCATACATCCTCAAGCGTAACGGCTTCTTCTCCGAGAGCCGCCGCCAGTGTTTCAAGTCCGACGGGACCGCCGCCGTACCCTTTTATTATCATCTCGAGCATACGTCTGTCAAGGCTGTCAAGACCGAGATTATCGATCTCAAGGCGGCTCAGCGCGACTGACGCGATCTCCTGTGTTATTTCTCCGTTTCCCATAACATCGGCAAAATCGCGAACTCTCTTGAGAAGCCTGTTTGCTATTCTCGGTGTACCTCTCGCCCTACCCGCGATCTCGGCAGCGCCGTCCGCGGTGCAGGGTATTCCGAGTATCATACTGCTCCTGCGCACAATGTCCGTGAGCTGTTCTTTCGTATAGAGCTCCAGACGGTGAATGACGCCGAAACGGTCACGGAGCGGTGAGGAAAGCTGTCCTGCTCTCGTTGTGGCGCCTATCAGGGTAAAAGGCTTCAGATCCATCCGTATGGAGCGCGCCGAAGGCCCCTTTCCTATTATGATATCGATGACCCTGTCCTCCATCGCCGGATAAAGTATCTCCTCGACAGCGCGTGAGAGCCTGTGGATCTCATCAATGAATATAACATCATTTTCCATAAGGCTCGTCAGCATCGATACGAGATCTCCGGGGCGCTCAATGGCGGGACCTGTGGTGATCCGCAGGTTTACGCCGAGTTCATGCGCAATTATTCCGGCAAGAGTCGTTTTTCCCAGTCCCGGAGGGCCGTAAAGGAGAACATGATCGAGCGGTTCATTTCTGCGTTTCGCGGCTTCTATGTAAACAGCCAGATTTTCCTTGACTTTGTCCTGACCTATGTATTCATGGAGCGTCTGCGGTCTCAGCGTTATATCTGTATCGGTATCCTCCGCGGAATCTTCGGGAGAGATGATCCTCGGAGAAAACTCCATATCATCGGTCTGTATCAATTATATCAACCTCCGGAGCCGTTATCAGGCAGGCGTAATAAAAGCGGTGATCACGGAAGAGCAGCCGGCTTTTATTTTTCAAAATATCTCTTTTTACGGACATAGAACGGTTCGACCGCCGCCGCGGCTTTTTTGCCCATATCCTGTTCATAGCTTATAAAGCACAGGTGCTCGTTGCTTCTTGTTACCCTTGAAAGGTACTTTGAAAGCGGAACGAAAAGTTTTCTTGTGCTTCCCATCATATCCAGCACCATAAGAAGCTGCGGCTTTTCGCAGCCTTTCGTCATCTCCATGATGAATGCCCTGTCCACATTGGGCTGCTTTGAGAGAAATTTCGATGCCGCCTTTGTGATATGTCCCACCGAATAGTCAACGGGCTTGTATGAGATAATATCGGCTTCATTGTAGGAGATCGCCTTGATCTTCAGATTCTGGGCGATAAGCAGTATGCTCTTTATCTCCTGCGACGAAAACTCTTTTCCGTACGAGTTCGGATTGAGCACCGCGGACGCCGACTGTATCAGGTCGAATAGCCTCAGACAGTTTATCTTGTAGAATTCGACGTATCTTTTCGCAAACTGCTGCAAGGCTCTGTAGCTTGTAAAAAACGGTATGAAAATATCACCGTCCGGATTCTGGATAGTGATCAGTTCAAGCTGAATGCCTCCGCCGTCATTGCCTCTTGTCTGTCTTACGGGATTCTTGCATATGACGAATACGTCGCTCTTGATAAGCGTCTGCAAGAAGACCGAACGTTTTGAAGGATCTGTTATGGCAGCCTTCAGTAATTCATCAAGGTTCATATATATCTTCCTTTCTGATTCTGAGCCGGGGGTGACTGTCCGCGCCTGTCCGGGTAGATCACAGGCAGAGGCTGGACCGCGCGGAACCGGCAGTCACCGGCGTCATATTTCAAGGCTCCGACTGACTGCGGAACCTGTATAAGAGCATTATTTTCATAAAGCCGTCAGACCTGCAGCTTACCGTTTCCGTTTTTCGGACATTATCCTCAGAGCCTCTTTTATCAGTGTCTGCGTGTCCGAAGCGGGGTCGAGCCTGCCCAGTACCGGAGCCGTTTCCGCGCCCGAATATCCGAGAACGCTGAGAGCCTCAAGCGCCTCCGACATCGATGATGAGGCGGACTGTCCCGCGGGCGTTGCGCCCGTGTCGGCTGTGAACGTATCGGCGGAGAGACTTTCCGGCGAAAGTTTGTCTTTAAGTTCCAGGACGATCCTCTGGGCGGTCTTGGCACCTATGCCCTTTGTCCCGGTAAAAGCTTTGCTGTTGCCGGACGCCACAAGAAATGCGAAACTCTCAGGCGTTACATCGGACAGGATCGCAATTGCCGCTTTCGGTCCGACACCCGTAACGGATATCAGCAGTCTGAAACAGTTAAGCTCCTGCGGTGTTGAAAATCCGAAAAGCTCGATCGTGTCCTCCCGGACGTAAAGGTGTGTGTATAGCGTGACCTCGCTTCCGAGCGCGCCGACAGAAGATATCGTCGACGCTGAAGTGCGGCAGGCATAACCTACACCGCCGCATTCGACGACGGCAAGATTCAGCTCTTTGTGAATAAGTTTTCCCCGTATACTGTAAAACATATCATATCTCCGTCTGAACCCGGATCTGTGCTTCCGCCGGACGCGGATCAGACCCGTATCTATCCGAATCTTGTGGAGTGGCCGTGGCAGATCGCTATGGCAAGCGCGTCGGCGGCGTCATCCGGCTTCGGGATCTGCTCAAGTCCGAGCAACTGCCTTGTCATTTCCATGACCTGGCGCTTTTCCGCCTTTCCGTATCCGACAACCGACTGTTTTACCTGCAGCGGCGTATATTCGCATACGGGAATGTTTCTCACGGCGGCGGAAAGGACG
This sequence comes from uncultured Alistipes sp., assembly GCA_964414745.1. Taxonomy (GTDB): domain Bacteria; phylum Bacillota; class Clostridia; order Oscillospirales; family Ruminococcaceae; genus Ruminococcus. The sequence goes on from CAYPXB010000001.1 coordinate 207,077, forward strand.
GTGACGCCCCTCGCCTGCGCAACATCTATTGCCGTTTTCTGGTTTGTCGTAAAGTAAAGTCGCTCGACTGCCATGCTGTCCGGCTTGTATCTGTCGAAAATATATTCTATATCCTCATGTATGGATCTCAGTCTTTCGGCAAACGGTCTTCCCGCCTCAGTCAGGACAGCGCCGTATTCTATGGGGCGGAATTTTATACCGTCATAATCGAGAATGCCGAAGCCCACGATGGCATATCCCGGGTCAATGCCGAGAATCCTTGTCATTTCGTATATCTCCTCCGAACGGCGCCCTTTTTTCGGTGTCGACAGTCCGTTCCAAATTATTATAACACAAATGAGATGGCATTTGCAATATATTTACAGTTTTTTTATTGATTTTTACAAAAAAATCTGATACAATAGTACTCGGAACGTGATAAATACCGTCCGGATGACAATGAATCACAGGTATTTTGTGTATTTTGGGACACAGGAGGATAACATATGGATCTTGATGAGCTGCGCGACGGCATTGACAGTATAGATGACCGTATCCTGGATCTTTTTCTTGAGCGCATGGATCTGTGCCGGAAAGTGGCGGACTATAAGAAAGAGCATTCCCTGCCTGTCTTTCAGGGCGGCAGAGAAGATGAGATAATCGGCCGTATAAGATCACGGACGGGGGATCCGCGCCTTGAAACGGGTACGGCGGTGCTGTTCAGGACGATAATGGACATAAGTAAAAATCTCCAGAACCGCAGTATGGTCTCCGATTCTCCGTCGTATGATTTCACCGTGCCCGATTTTGCCGGTGCGGAGGCTGTCGCGTGTCAGGGCGTTTCGGGTGCGAATTCGGAAACGGCAGCCGAACAGATCTTCGGCAAGAGAAAGTTTCTGTTTTTCCGCACGTTTGAGGATGTTTTCAAAGCCGTAGAGAGCGGAAAAGTGCAATACGGAGTGCTTCCGATGAACAATTCGACCGCGGGATCCGTTTCTGCCGTTTATGACCTTATGTCCGAATATTCCGTGTATATCGTAAATTCGGTCTGCCTTGAGATAAACCACTGTCTCGCGGCGGCAAGACCGATGGCAATAGAGGATATATCCCGTGTTTACTCGCATTCCCAGGCCATCGCGCAGTGCTCCGATTTTATCTATGACAACGGTCTGAAGGCGACCGATTACGGCAATACCGCTCTCGCGGCGGAGTATGTGTCGAAAAGCGGTGATAATACGGCGGCTATCTGCTCACCGGAGTGCGCAAGACAGCACGGACTTTGCATAATTGCCGAAAATATAGCCGACTGCTCCGTGAACAGGACAAGGTTCATATGCATCTCGAGGGATCTTCAGGTGATGCCCGAGGCAGACACCGTTTCGGTCATGCTCAAGATACCGCACGTTGAGGGCAGTCTTTACCGCCTGCTGACAAAATTCTGCATAAACGGGATGAATCTGAGCCGGATAGAGAACAGACCCGTAAAGGACGGAAGCTTTGAAGTGATGTTTTACCTTGATTTCGGCGGAAGGATAACAGATCCGAATGTAAAGGCTCTGCTGAACGATCTTGCCGAAAATCTGGAATATTTCAGGTTTCTGGGTACGTTCAGGAATGATTGATACAAATATCTGAAAGAGGAATGCGCAATGCCGAAAAATTTCCGCGAATTACTTGACAGCGACGGTTTTATAATCATGGACGGGGCGATGGGGACGATGATCCGTGCAAACGGCGCGGATACGGGAAACATACCCGAACTTCTGAATCTGACCGATCCCGGCCGTATCATGGATATACACCGGATGTATACAGAAAGCGGGGCAGATATTATCTATACGAATACTTTCGGCGCGAACCGCTGCAAACTTTCGGGGTCGGGTCATTCCGTTGCCGAAGTCGTCGCGGCGGGAGTGAAAAACGCGAGGGAAGCCGCGGACGGTAAGGCGCTCGTCGCCCTTGATATCGGACCATTGGGACAGCTTCTCGAGCCGGCGGGGATCTTTTCGTTTGAAGAGGCGTATGACTGTTTTCGTGAGATCGTTACGGCGGGTTCGGAAGCCGATCTTATCGCTATTGAAACGATGTCGGATCTCGGCGAGGTGAGAGCGGCGCTCCTTGCGGCAAAAGAAAATTCCCGGCTGCCTGTGATGGTAACGATGACTTTTGAGGAGAATATGCGTACATTCACCGGAGTATCACCCGAATGCATGACGGCTGTGGTCGGGGGACTCGGAGCCGACGCTCTCGGGGTCAACTGCTCTCTCGGACCGGATGAGATCTTTCCCGTCGTGGAAAAGATATGTTCACTCACCGATCTTCCCGTTGTCGTAAAGCCAAACGCCGGTCTGCCCGATCCCGTAACGGATGAGTATGACATAACAGCCGCGATGTTCGCGGAGAGCGCGGTAAAGCTTGCCGGGACGGGAGCGAAGATATTCGGCGGCTGCTGCGGGACGACGCCGCTTCATATCAGAGAGATGAAAGACGCTCTGTCGCGTATTTCATACAGACCGCGTACCGTAAAAACGAGAACGGGCGTCTGCTCCGCGGTAAACTTTGTCGATACAGATATGCCGAGGATAATAGGAGAAAGGATAAATCCAACAGGCAAAAAAAGATTCAAAGAAGCGCTCCGGGCAAAAGATATGGATTATATCCTCGGTCAGGCTGTGGAGCAGGTAAACGCCGGTGCCGAGATACTCGATGTGAATGTAGGACTTCCGGGTATCGATGAAAAGGCTATGATGGTCTCCGCCGTCAAGGCGATCCAGGGGGTTTGCGACACGCCGCTTCAGCTTGATTCGACGATACCCGAAGTCCTTGAGGCCGGGCTGCGGGTGTATAACGGCAAGGCGATCGTAAATTCGGTAAACGGCGAGGATGAGTCACTTGACCGGATACTCCCGCTTGTCAGGAAATACGGAGCCTGTGTCGTCGGACTGACTCTTGACAGCGGAGGCATTCCGAAAACGGCGGAGGGCAGGGTCGCGATAGCTGAAAAAATAATACGAAAGGCAAAGGAGTATGGCATACCGAAAAGTGATGTTTTCATTGACTGCCTGACTTTGACGGCGTCCGCCGAGCAGGACGGCGCACAGGTGACACTTGAGGCGCTGAAAACGGTAAAAGACGAGCTTGGAGTCAAGACCGTGCTCGGTGTGTCGAATATCTCTTTCGGGCTTCCCTCGCGCGAACTTGTAAACCGCACATTCCTTACGATGGCTCTCCGGAGCGGCCTCGATCTTCCGATAATAAATCCCAACGTGGAATCTATGACGGGCGCTGTCATGGCGTATCGTGTTCTCGCGGGATATGACAGAAACTGCGCCGATTTTATAAAAAAATATTCTCAGGGCGAAAAAACCGGTGAAAAAACCGTTCCGGCAGTTCCCGCGGATACGCCGGATCTTGTATATGCCGTTGAGAACGGGCTTAAAAACGACGCGGTCAGGGCGGCAAAAGATCTTTCTGAAAAGACAGACCCCATGGATATCATAAACAAATACCTTGTGCCTGCGCTTGACGCAGCGGGCGAGAAGTTCGAGAAAGGGAGCATTTTCCTTCCGCAGCTCATACAGACCGCGGGAGCGGCTCAGGCGTGTTTTGAAGTGATAAAAGGGAAAATATCCGCCGAAAAGGGCGGGGATATCTCTAAAGGAAAAGTCGTGCTGGCGACTGTAAAAGGCGATATACACGACATTGGCAAAAACATCGTCAGAGTTCTTCTCGAAAGCTACGGTTTCACCGTCATCGATCTCGGAAAAGATGTCGACAAGCAGGTGATACTCGACGCCGCTGTCGAAAACGGGGTAAAGCTCGTGGGACTGTCGGCACTTATGACGACGACGCTCGGGGCGATGGAGGACACGATAAAGCTTCTCAACGAAAAATACCCCGGCTGCAGGACAGTCGTCGGCGGTGCTGTGCTAACAGAGTCATACGCGAAGAAAATACACGCCGATTATTATTCAAAAGACGCGAAACAGACGGTCGATATAGCGGCAGAAGTATATGGCAATGGAAATGCGGAAAAGGAGGAATGACGGATGAAGAAAAATCTGAGCAGGATAACGGCGGTCATGCTGAGTGCGGCAGCGGCGTTTACTCTGCCGTTTTACGCATATCGCGGACAGGAGATAAAGGCTGATGCCGAAAAACAGGTCACGGCTTTTCCGGGAGCCGTGGGCGGCGGAAAATACGCAACCGGAGGAAGAGGCGGAAGCGTTGTTCACGTTACCAATCTGAACGACAGCGGCGAGGGATCTTTCCGTGACGCAGTCAGCCATCCGGGAAGGATCGTTGTGTTTGATGTGAGTGGTACCATTGAATTAAAGAGCAATATCCTCGTTTCAGATAATATAACGATAGCCGGACAGACAGCGCCGGGCGGATCGGGTATAACGCTGAAGAATTATAAACTCGGAATGAGCGGCGACAATATCATATGCCGCTATATAAGCTCGCGCCCCGGACCGTATGCTGCGACAAGCAGCGGAAATGACGCGTGGGGAGGAGCGAAGGGCTCCGGCTCGGTGATCGACCACTGCTCGATGAGTTGGACGACCGATGAGCAGTGGGGACTATATTCGAATAACGAATATTATACCGTACAGTATTCCGTTATCGGTCCCGCCGATTCGTGGGGCGGGCACAGCAAAGGCATACACGGTTTCGGCCTTATGATGGGAAAGGGCTACAGCACTTTCGATCATAATCTGATAGTGCACAACGTTTCGCGCAATTTCAGGGGCAAAGTTTCAGGAACGGAAACTGCCGACTTCACGAACAATGTGATATACAACTGGGCTTATCAGACCGCCTACGGAACGATAGGCCACCTGAACTATACGAATAACACACTGAAAATGGGCAACGGAACGACCGGCGGAAAGCACTATGTGGATGTCGACAGTTCCACTAAACCCGAGAATTTCGGCATATATCTCAAGGGCAACCGTATGCTCAACAAAGACGGTTCTGTTTATCCCGATGTCACTGCCGACAACTGGAACGGAATCACCGTCAAGGACGGTCTCGGTATCACCAAAGATTCGCTGAGGAGCGAAACGGCTTTTCAGACCGTCGTGAACGGAGAAAATGTTTCGACAGCGGATACGTGTGAGAGCGCCGAGGCTTCTTACGACCATGTTCTCAGCTTTGCCGGAAACGGAATATCGCCGGATCTCAGGACCGCTGCCGACCGTCAGGC
>CAYPXB010000001.1:212367-233359 GCA_964414745.1 uncultured Alistipes sp.
ACGAATATCGAGTATTATATCAACGATCTTACGGTAAACTCGTTCCCCGAAGGCATCGTGGAGATCTCCCCCGAGCAGGAGTATGAGAAAATATCGGCGTATGATATGATCGAAGCGGAGTCGTTCAGCGGGCAGGAGGGCGTTCAGGTCGAGGACTGCGAGGCAGGTGGACAGAACGTCGGCTATATCGAAAACGGCGATTATATCATGTTCAGAAATGTCGATTTCGAGGACGGAGCGAAGAGCTTTGAGATAACAGCCGCCGGAGGAGAGGCGTCCGTCGGTATCTTTCTCGATTCACCTGACGGTGAACCCGCGGCGACCGTTTCCGCAGGCGGAACAGACGGCTGGCAGACGTGGGAGACTTTTGACAGGAATATCCCGACGATAAGCGGAACGCACGACCTTTATCTTAAATTCACGGGCGGAGAGGGATTCCTCATCAACGTGGACAGGTTCACCTTTTCAAAGCAGCGTGTGCCGCTTAACGGCAGACTGATAAAAAATCTGTATGTAAACGACGACGCGAATATACTTTCATGGGGGATCGCCGACAATGCAGCGGCGGGAGATACCGTGTTCGGCGACAGAGAATTTACATATCTGACTTTGCCCGATGAGCTTACGGGAAGCGAAAAACTTCTGACGGCGTGTGATTCAAAATTTTCTGCGGGAACTCTCGCGACGTTCACCGCGGGGGACGACATCGATATATATGTCGGTTTTGACACAAGAGTCGAAACGCTGCCGGAATGGATGAGCGGCTGGGAAGAAACGGGACTTTCCGCGACGACCGACAATGAAGTCACATTTTCGTTCCTGAAAAAAAGTGTACCCTCCGGAGAAACGGTTGAACTCGGCGAAAACGGTCAGTCCGCCTATTGTGTAAATTATGTCGTGCTGGTAAAAGAAAAGAGTGCAGAGGTGACGACGGAAGAAACGACCGCGGAAATAACGGAGCAGACCACGGAAACGACAGGTACGACCGGCGGCGAAGATGATATTTTCTGGGGTGACGCAAACGAGGACGGAGTGATACTTGTAAGTGACGCCGTACTCATCCTGTCATATACTGTCGACCCCGCGACGGCGGATATCACCGAGCGCGGAATAAGAAACGCCGATGTATACCAGAACGGCGACGGTGTCAATTCATCGGACGCAGCGTCGGTACAAAAATTCATCGCGAAGATACTTGCCGAGCTGCCCGAATCTTATATGACGGGCATGACAGGAGAAACAGCGTGATAAGCGGCAGAAGATCGCGTTATACGGTACTCCTGCCGGTTGCGTTGTTATTATGCACGGCTTTTGGGTGCCGGATAAAGGCCGGGCAAAGCAGCGTAGCAGATTCCGGAGAAAGCGGAGGGTCGGCGGAATTTTCGACAGCTTCGGAGCCGCCGGGTCTTGAGGAAAAAAGGGCAGCCGGACCGGGGGACGCGTATCTTGCCATAATCGACGGTGACTGGAATGTCAGATACTGGGGCGAGAGCAGCGACGGATCGCCTCTTTGCTACAACGCGGGAATAGCCGCGATCAGCGGGGACGGTGAATATACCGTGAGCGTTGACGCGGGGACGAGAGGATTCAAATATGCCGAAACAGGCAACGCCGACGGGGAGTTTATACCGAAAGGGTGCAAGTTCGCGAGCATAATAGTAAAGGACGGGACAAAACTATTCCCCGGTATGAGCATGGAGATAACCGAAATAAAAATAAACGGCGAGGATGTAGGACTTAAGGCAAAGAACTACACATCATCCGATGACGGAGTCGAAATGCGGTCGAATATTTACAACACATGGGTGAAAGATCTTCCGGAGGATGCACACAGTTCTGAGGGTAATGTAAAGGACGATCCCGGATATTCGGCAGCTGTGATCGATGAGCAGGTGTTTGAAAGCGGCTGGGAAAAGGTCGAGGTCACTTTCACGGTGACGGGGACAGGAAATTAAAGAGAACCGGATCGCATCCGATAAACTGTTGAAAATGCATAATGTGTCATATGAAAAATGCAATGTTTGCACAAAACGAATGTTCGAGTATTGACATTTTTGTAGCGTCGTATATAATATTAGTAGGGTTTTGTGCCGGCGTTTTGCTTTTCAGAGGGCAGATGCGGCAGCGCATACCCGTAAACCGTTGACGCGGAAGTAAAAACAGCCGCCGGCTGTACAGAGATTCGGAGTTTGCTGAGAACCGAACTGAAACGGGCTGTCAAATGGACCGCTGAGGGCATGGTCAAAGGATCATGGTGTATGTTTTACATATGCCGTGCCGAGTATTCCGTGACGCATTGACACGCGTAAGATGTCGGGGATATGTCTGTATCCTGTTAAGAGGCAGCGCGAAAGCGTTGCAAATCAAGGTGGCACCGCCGATAAATCAGGTTTATTGGTCCTTGACGAGATATGTTGTCTTGTCAGGGACTTTTTGTTACAGTAAAAAGGAGGTAGCGGGATGATAAAACCGCAGATCATAACAACACTCGAAAAAGCCGAAGACCTTGCGGAAAACGGTAAATATACGATGGTACCCGTGGCGGCGGAGATGTTTTCGGATATGCATACGCCCCTGAAAGTACTCTCATCGCTGAAAAAACACAGCAGGCACTGCTTTATTCTTGAGAGCGCGGACAACACGAAACAATGGGGAAGATACACATTCATCGGTTTCGATCCGGTGCTTGAGATAACCTGTACGGACGGAAACGTGAGTATTTCAGGCGAAAAACATATCACACACAGCAGCGCCGACCCGAGAAAATATATAGCGCAGATCCTCAATGACTGCAAAAGTCCGCAATGCAAGGATCTGCCTCCGTTCACAGGCGGTCTTGTGGGATATTTCTCGTATGATTATATCAAATACTGCGAGCCGTCACTCGAACTTGACGCGCCCGATACCGAAGGTTTCAAAGATGTCGATCTTATGCTTTTTGACAAGATAATAGCGTTTGACAATATGCTCCAGAAAATATTTGTCATGGTCAATATCAGAACGGATGATATAGAGAAAAGATATGAAACAGGATGCCGTGAACTCAACAGGATATGTTCTCTTATCCTTGAGGGAGAGCAGGTCACCTTCGATCCGCTGAAACTTCTGTCCCCGGTAGAGCCTCTGTTCAGTAAAACTCAGTACTGCAAGATGGTCGAAAAGGCAAAGAAATATATCTATGACGGAGATATTTTCCAGGTCGTTCTCTCGAATCGTCTTGAGGCAAAGGCTATCGGCAGTCTGTTTGATGTGTACAGAGTACTCAGGACGGAAAACCCCTCGCCCTATATGTTCTACTTCTCAAGCAGCGATATAGAACTTGCCGGAGCATCGCCCGAAACGCTTGTAAGACTCGAAGACGGGGTGCTGCACACATATCCTCTCGCCGGAACGCGGCCGCGGGGTGCCGACGAGAAGTCGGACAAAATGCTTGAGGAAGAACTGCTGTCCGATGAAAAAGAGCTTGCCGAGCATAATATGCTTGTGGATCTCGGACGGAACGATCTCGGAAAGATAAGCAAATTCGGAAGTGTCGGCGTTGATGAGTATCTGGCAATTCAGCGCTTTTCGAAAGTAATGCATATAGGATCCTCCGTGAGAGGCGAGATAGCCGACGGATATGGTGCGCTTGACGCGGTCGACGCCGTTCTGCCCGCCGGAACGCTCTCCGGAGCGCCGAAGATAAGAGCGTGTGAGATCATAAACGAGCTTGAGAAGAACAAGAGAGGAATTTACGGCGGAGCCGTGGGATATATAAGTCTGTCCGGAAACCTTGACGTGTGCATAGCAATTCGTCTTGCGTTTATGAAAAACGGCAAGCTGTTTATCAGGAGCGGAGCCGGTATCGTCGCCGACAGCGTGCCCGAAAAGGAATATCAGGAATGCATAAACAAGGCAAAGGCCGTCATTGAGGCGATAGAACACGCGGAGGGAGGCGTATATTCATGATACTGCTCATAGATAATTATGACAGCTTTTCGTACAATCTTTATCAGCTTGCGGGAAGCATGGATCCCGATATAAAGACGGTGCGCAATGATAAGGCGGAACCAGCCGACATACGCCGGATGAGACCCACGCATATTATCATATCTCCCGGTCCGGGAAAGCCTGTCAACGCCGGTAACTGTATAGAGATAATAAGGGAACTTGCGGGGGATGTGCCGATACTCGGCGTATGCCTCGGTCACCAGTGCATAGTCGAGGCGTTCGGCGGAAAGGTGACACACGCGAAAAAGCTTGTTCACGGAAAGCCGGACATCATCAAAATAGACAGCAAAAGCGCCATTTTCAAGGGACTTCCCAACAGGATAAAAGGCGCACGGTATCATTCACTTTCTGCCGATGAGGGAACGATACCCGAATGCCTCAGGGTGACGGGGCATTCCTCGGACAATGAGGTGATGGCAGTGGAGCATTCAAGATTTCCCGTATTCGGCGTGCAGTTTCATCCCGAATCGATTATGACTCCCGACGGAGTGAGGATACTCAGAAATTTTCTCGATCTTTAAGCCGCAGGCGCTTTGAAAACGCCCGATGCGGCATGAAATTATATTTATATTAACGGAGGTAACGGTAATGTTAAAAAAGGAACTTTTAATGCTTTCGTCAGGACAGAAACTTGACAGAGCGACTGTAACAGAGGCATTCGACAAGATCATGAGCGGACAGGTGAACGATATCCAGAAATCGGCGTTTCTCACCGCTCTTTCGATCAAAGGGGAAACGATCGACGAGATAACGGCGGCAGCCGACGTTATGAGAAAGTACTGCACAAAGGTACCGCACACAAAAGAAGCGCTTGAGATCGTCGGAACGGGCGGAGACAAATCGGACAGTTTCAATATATCGACGGCATCGGCAATCGTCCTGTCGGCAGCCGGTGTAAATGTCGCCAAACACGGAAACCGTGCCGCGTCGAGCAAGTGCGGAGCTATGGATGTGGTCGAGGCGCTTGGCATAAGTCTTGACACATCACCCGAGGACAGCGGAAAACTCCTTGACACATACGGACTTTGTTTCCTGTTCGCGCAGAAATATCATGCCGCGATGAAGAACGTCGGACAGATCCGCCGCGAACTCGGTTTCCACACGATCTTCAACATCGTCGGACCCCTCGCGAATCCGGCTTTCCCGGAATACCAGCTCATGGGCGTGTACAGTGAGGATCTCGTTGAGCCTCTTGCCGATGTCCTGCAGAATATCGGCGTAAAAAATTCAATGGTCGTTTACGGTCGCTCGGGACTTGACGAAATATCACTTTGCGGCGAAACAGCCGTCTGTGAGACGATCGGCGGTCAGAAGAAAAAATATGTGATAGTTCCCGAGGATATCGGACTCAAACGCTGCACGATGGAGGATCTCAGGGGAGGGCTTCCGGATGAAAACGCGGCTATAATCCGCAGAATACTCGACGGAGAAAAAGGAGCCAAGCGTGACGCTGTCGTTCTCAATTCGGCATACGCATATCATGTGGTTCATCCTGAATGCAGTCCCGTAGACGCGAAAGTTCTTATCGAGGAAACGATCGACAGCGGAAAGGCCAAAACAAAGCTTGAAACTTTTACAGCCGCCAGCGCGGAGGTAAATAAATGATACTTGACCGCATCGCCGCCGCCGGCCGTGAGCGTGTCGCCGAGGAAAAGAAAAAAGTCACCCCGGAGGAAATGCGCCACAGAGCCGAGAGCCTGACGGCTGACAAGACTTTTCCGTTCAGGCAGGCGCTCAGGCGCGAAGGGCTGTCCGTTATATGCGAGGTCAAGAAAGCCTCGCCGTCAAAAGGGGTGATCTCCGAGGATTTTCCGTATATGGAGATCGCCGCCGAGTATGAGAGTTGCGGAGCGGACGCGATCTCGGTCCTGACCGAGCCGGAGTTTTTCCTCGGAAGCGGAAAGTATCTTGAAGAGATAGCGTCGGGCGTAAAAATACCATGCCTTCGCAAGGATTTTATCGTTGACTCCTATCAGATCTATGAGGCTAAGACTCTGGGCGCGTCGGCTGTCCTCCTGATCTGCGCGATACTTGATGACGGCAGACTTGCCGAATATCTGGAAATAGCGCATGAACTCGGGCTTTCCGCGCTGACGGAAGTGCATGACGGGAAAGAGGCGGAGCGTGCCGTGAAGAGCGGGGCGGAGATAATCGGGATAAACAACAGGGATCTCAGGGATTTTACCGTTGATATCAATAATACCGCAAGGCTTGCCGCTTTGCTTCCCAAGGATAAGATCATCGTGTCCGAAAGCGGGATAAATTCCGCGGATGACGCCCGTATGGCGGAAAAAAGCGGAGCGGACGCCATACTCGTCGGAGAGGCGTTTATGCGAAGCCCGGATAAAAAAAAGCTGCTTGACAGTCTGAAAGGTACCGGGTGAGCATATGAAGATAAAAGTATGCGGACTTTTCAGAAAAGAGGATATATCTTTTGCGAACGAGCTCAGACCCGATTATATAGGATTTGTGTTTTTTCCGAAAAGCCACAGAAATGTCACCGTCGGGCAGGCGGCAAAATTAAGGAGCGGTCTCGACCCCGGAATATGTCCCGTCGGAGTCTTTGTTGATGAGGATCCCGGATATATCGCCGGTATTGCCGGCAAGAAGATAATCGATGCCGTACAGCTTCACGGATGCGAGACAGCGGAATATGTAAGAGAGCTCAGAAAAATGCTTCCGGCGGGTGTGCCCGTGATAAAATCGTTCTGCGTTTCGGGAGAGGATGATCTGAAAAAGGCTTACGGCTTCCCGTCGGATTATATACTGCTCGACAGCGGGAAAGGGAGCGGCCGCACTTTTTCATGGGATCTTCTCGGCGGAAGGATACCGGAAAACACTTTTCTTGCGGGAGGTATCTGTATCGAGAATATTTCGGAAGCGATGCGTATTCAGCCGTATTGCATCGATGTCAGCAGCGGAGCCGAGACAGACAAAGTCAAAGACAGGGAAAAAATGGCTGAGCTTATCCACGCGGTGAGAAGTTACCGCGCCGAATGAAAGAGAAAGGAAAGTATGAATGGAAAACGGCAGATACGGGATTCACGGAGGACAATATATTCCTGAAACCCTGATGAATGAAATACACCGCCTTGAGGAATTTTATGAGTACTGTAAGAATGACAAAGAGTTCAATGACGAGCTTGACAGGCTTCTGAGAGAATATGCCGGCAGACCGTCACTGCTTTACTACGCTGAAAAGATGACGAAAGCTCTGGGCGGCGCGAAAATATATCTCAAGCGCGAGGATCTGAACCATACAGGCTCGCACAAGATAAACAACGTTCTCGGACAGGCGCTGATGGCAAAAAAGATGGGGAAAACGCGGATCATTGCCGAGACGGGCGCAGGTCAGCACGGTGTCGCGGCGGCAACGGCGGCGGCGCTCCTCGGAATGGAATGCGAGATATTCATGGGGAAAGTCGATACCGAGCGACAGGCTCTGAATGTGTACAGAATGGAACTTCTCGGTGCAAAGGTCCACCCCGTCACGAGCGGAACGATGACTCTCAAGGATGCCGTCAATGAAGCAATGCGCGAATGGGTATCGAGAGTTGATGATACTCATTATGTTCTCGGTTCCGTTATGGGGCCGCATCCTTTCCCGATGATAGTGCGGGATTTCCAGAGCGTCATAAGCCGTGAGGCAAGAGAACAGATCCTTCTTGCCGAGGGAAAACTTCCGGCGGCGGTTATTGCCTGTGTCGGCGGAGGAAGCAACGCCATGGGTATGTTTTACAATTTTATTAACGACAAGGATGTACGGCTTATCGGCTGCGAGGCGGCGGGACTCGGAGTGGATACACCGAAAAACGCGGCTACGATAGCAAACGGAACACTCGGTATTTTCCACGGAATGAAGTCCTATTTCTGTCAGAACGACGAAGGACAGATAGCACCGGTGTACTCAATCTCCGCAGGTCTTGACTATCCCGGCATAGGTCCTGAGCACGCTCATCTGCATGATACGGGAAGAGCCGAATATGTGCCCGTCACAGATGAGGAAGCCGTCTCGGCATTTGAATTTCTCGCGAGGGAAGAGGGGATCATCTGTGCCATAGAGTCGGCTCATGCCGTCGCGTACGCCAGGAAGATCGCCGGACAGTTTGACAAGGATCAGTCGATCATAATCTGTCTGTCGGGAAGAGGAGATAAGGACGTCGCGGCTATAGCAAGATACAGAGGAGTGAAGATATATGAGTGAGAGAATAAAGAGAGCTTTTGCGAAAAAAGCGTTTATCGCCTTTCTTACGGCCGGCGACCCTTCCATGGAAAAGACAGAGGAGTTTATCGACAGACTTATTGAGGGAGGGACCGATCTTGTTGAAATAGGGATACCTTTTTCCGATCCGATCGCTGAGGGACCTGTTATTCAGGACGCCAACATCCGCGCGCTCAATGCCGGAGCCGATCTCGGCAAGATATTCGATCTGCTTGTAAGGGTACGGGAAAAACATCCCGATACGCCGTTTGTTTTTCTCACATATCTCAACCCCGTTTATAAATACGGTCCCGACGCGTTCTTCTGCCGCTGCAGGGAGTGCGGTCTTGACGGGATCATAATTCCCGATATGCCTTTCGAGGAAAAGGGCGAGGTAAGAAACGAGGCTGAAAAATACGGAATAGATATAATATCTCTTGTCGCGCCCACATCAGATGAAAGGATACACAGTATAGCCGAAGATGCCGCAGGGTTTATATATGTCGTTTCATCAATGGGAGTCACCGGAACGAGAGAGAATATTTCTACGGATGTCGCCTCGATAGTCAGAAAAATAAGAGAGAGCAGCGATCTGCCCTGCGCGGTTGGATTCGGAATAAACACTCCCGAACAGGCAAGGCATTTTTCGGGTATTGCGGACGGAGTCATCGTCGGAAGCGCGATCGTGAAAATAATAGCAAAGAGCGGCGAAAACGCGGGCGATGAAATATTTTCTTACGCAAAGCAGATGAAAGACGCGTGTATGCAGGCGGAAGCAGATAAAAGTTAAAACAATAAAATAATATTGCTAATTATATTGACAAAGTTATATTTTTGTGATAACATTCCGGAAAACGGTTCATCAGTCGGAAACGATACCGTTACGGAAAACAGCGAAGTGACAAACAACAATGTCACCACTGATCAGGAATATACCACACAGACCGGCAATACTGCGCCCCGCCTGTAAATAACGTATCCGCTCCCGCCAATGATCCCGCGTCCGCAAATGCGACAAATGGCGGTCAGAGCAGCGGAGGAGGAATGGGTCTCGCGATAACGTCAATGATACTCGGTATCGTCGGAATCCTTATTTCCTGCTGCTGGTATTATGTAACATTTATCTGTGCTGTCGTAGGTCTGATTCTGGGCATAATAGCGCTGAAAAAGAAAACAGCCGGAAAAGGAATGGCGATTGCCGGAATCATACTTAATGCTATCAGCGCCGTATTCGGTGTGGTCATGATATTCCTGGGTACTGCTGTTCTCGGAATTCTTGGCATAGATTCTTTTTTGAGTAACTGATGATCTTTTCGGATCATGCTGTTTTCGGAAAATCAAAAAATCGGGAAGTCTTTACAGGCTTCCCTTTTTTATTTGTTATTTATGGTATTTTCCGCCCTCCGCGATCTGAAACGCGCGGTATATCTGCTCAAGAAGCATGACTCTCGCAAGCTGATGAGGAAAAGTCATGGATGACATTGAGAGATTTATATCCCCGAGGGATTTTATTTCCCGGGAAATTCCGTATGAGCTTCCTATTATGAAAGTCACGGTGCTGTATCCGTTTATTCCCGCCTGCGTCAGAGTTTCCGAAAGCTGAACGCTGCTCAGCTGTTTTCCCTCTACACATAGCACTATCGTGTACCCTTTTATGTATCTGCGTATGCTTTCCGCTTCTTTTCCGAGTGCGTTGTCGATCTCTTTCGGGGACGGGTCGGAGCTCAGCCTGTATTCATCGACTTCGTAAAGCTCAAACGAGCAGTATCTTGACAGGCGTTTTATATATTCGTCACAGGCTTTTCTGAAATATTCCTCTTTGACACCTCCTGCGGCGACAAGTCTTATGTTCATCAGAATATGACAGCTCCTCCCTCTGTCTGAACGGGAGCGACACCCATAAGATAGTCTTTTCCGCGCGTGAAGCGGGAAAGGCTCTTTTCAACGGTGCTGTCCGCAAGTTCAGGAGTATTGTTCTGCTGGCTCAGATGACCGAGAATAAAATACACAGTCCCGCTTTCAATCAGCTTTGCCACCTGAGCGGCACAGTCATCGTTTGAGAGGTGTCCCCGTGGAGAAAGGATCCTTTGCTTCAGATAATACGGATAATCTCCGGTCCTCAGCATATTTTCATCATAGTTCGATTCAATTAGAACAAGTCTGCATCCTGTAAGGGCACTGTCGACCTCACTTGTGATATGGCCGAGATCCGTGCAGACGGCACAGTATTTGTCGTCACCGGTATGTATTCTGTATCCGCAGCTTTGTATCGCGTCATGCGGGGTATCGAAGCACTCGATCTCAAAATCCGAAAGGCAGATCGTATATCCGGTCACATCGACAACACCCGATGACGGGGATATCCTGTCACAGTCGCAAAGGCGCTGAAGCGTTTCCATCTGTCCGTAAACGGTGCACCCCGTCTTTTTTGTCAGCATTTTAAGACCGTTTACGTGGTCACTGTGCTCATGCGTTATAAAAACATTACGTATCGCGGACAGGGGAATGTTATTGAGCGCAAGCGCGTCCGAAAGGCGCTTGAAACTGACTCCGCAGTCAATAAGGATCCCGTCTTTTTCCGTGCCTATATATGTGCAATTGCCGCTGCTTGAACTGAAAAGCGGATATATCCTTGCCATAATGTCAACAACCTGTCTTTCTTATCTCGGTGCCTTGGCGTGTTTCAATGACTTCATAACCCATAGCGTTGATTCTGTCACGCAGTTCATCGGCAAGGGCAAAATTCTTTTCCGCTCTCGCTTTTTTGCGCTGATCGGCAAGTTCTGCGACTTCCGGCGGTATCTCAGAGACGGAGTTGTCGGATCTCTCGCGGAATTTTGCGGCATTTTCGATAAGGTCGAGGCTGAGGACTTTGTCAAATTCTCTGAGCAGAGCAAGCTTTGTCGCCGTGTTCGTGTCTGATTTCAGGGTATCATAAACGGCTGTGATCGCAAGTGATGTGTTAAGGTCGTTGTCGAGGGCGGCTTTGAAATTTTTCATGAGCCGGTCAAATTCATCTTCCGAAATTTTATCATCTCCCTCATGATTCGTCAGAGGAGCGATCTTCGCGAGCAGTTTGTCATACGTCGATGCGGCATTGTCAAGACTTTCCCACGAAAAAACGAGCGATTTTCTGTAATGCGAGAGCAGGCAGAAAAAGCGGTATACTATCGGAGAATAGCCCTTTTCCTCAAGCAGCGATACCGTGAGAAATTCCCCTTTTGATTTGCTCATTTTACCGTCGCTTGTGTTCAGGTGGTGAACGTGAAACCAGTGGCGGCACCACTCGTGGCCGAGGTAGGATTCGCTCTGTGCTATCTCGTTCGTGTGGTGGGGAAATATATTATCGACTCCGCCGCAGTGGATATCAAGATATTCGCCGAAGTTCTTCATGCTTATGCATGAACATTCGATATGCCAGCCGGGATATCCGAGACCCCACGGGCTGTCCCATTTCAGTTCCTGATCCTCGAATTTTGACTTTGTGAACCACAGTACAAAATCGGCTTTGTTTCTCTTGTTTGAGTCCTCCTCAACGCCCTCGCGCACACCTACGGCAAGGTCGTCTTCCCGAAAATCGTTGAATACATAGTAATTTCTGAGCTTTGATGTGTCAAAATATATATTTCCGCCCGCCTCGTAGGCAAAGCCCTTGTCGATAAGGCCCGTGATGACACGAATGAATTCATCTATGCAGGATGTCGCCGGTTCCACAACGTCCGGGGTCTTGATATTTAATTTTCCGCAGTCCTCAAAAAAGGCGTCTGTATAGAATTTTGCGATCTCCATAACCGACTTGTGTTCGCGTTTCGCGCCCCTGAGCATTTTATCGTCGCCTGTGTCACCGTCGCTTGTCAGATGGCCGACATCTGTGATGTTCATGACTCTTTTTACGTCAAGTCCGGAGAAACGGAGATATTTTTCGAGAACATCTTCCATGATATATGTTCTGAGATTTCCGATATGGGCATAGTGGTAAACGGTGGGACCGCACGTATACATACTTACCTTTCCCGGGATTCTCGGAGTAAATTCTTCTTTGTTTCTCGTGAGAGTATTATAGAGGAGCATAACATTTCCTTCCCTTCCGAATAATTAAAATTTAGTTTTATTTATCGTTTTCAAGTTCTTCAATCTTCCTTTTAAGGCGTTCGATCTCGCCCTCGATCTGGCACAGTTCCTGTGAAACGGGGTCGGGAATGTGGATCTGGTCGATCTCCTGAGTCACACTGGGGTGATTTACGCGTTCGCCGTTCATTCTCACGACTCTCGCGGGAACACCGACGGCCGTGCAGTCATCGGGTATCGCGTTGAGAACGACGGCGTTTGCCGCGATCTTGACATTGCTGCCGACCGTGAACGGGCCAAGGACTTTTGCTCCCGCGCCGACAAGGACATTATCTCCGAGTGTGGGATGCCTTTTTCCTTTATCTTTTCCTGTGCCTCCAAGCGTCGCACCCTGGTAAATAAGGCAGTTGTCGCCCACTACCGCCGTTTCGCCGATAACGACTCCCATGCCGTGATCTATGAAAAGACCTTTTCCGATAGTGGCGCCGGGGTGTATCTCAATGCCGGTCTTTTTTCTCGAATGCTGGGAGATCATCCTTGCGATGGTAAACATACCGTGCAGGTAGAACCAGTGAGCTCTTCTGTAGGATCTCATCGCCCTGAGGCTCGGGTATGTCAAAAGGATCTCCAATGAACTTCTTGCCGCCGGATCGCGCTCTTTAATCAGAGCGATATCTTCCTTGAGCTGGCGGAACATCATCGTCTCCTCCTTTGATTTTCGTATTTTTGGAAATTGCCGATATTTAATGGAGCGCATAAAATCAAATTTCTGAAACAACAAAAAGAGCCTCCGGGGAATAATCCCTCAGAGGCGTATAAACGCGGTTCCACTCCGATTTATTTCTCAAGATACCCGTAACGAGGGCAGACGCCGGAGAATACTGCCGTTTCCTCCCCGGAGCTTACAATCGCACTTCACCGATACGGTCTGAACCGTCACACCCGCCCGGAACTCTCTGAAAGACTCATTCACCGGTTACTCTAATTGCTGCGCTTTTCACACTTATCATCACTTTATTATACACTGTTGCTTTCTTTTTGTCAAGGGAAAAATCACATTTCGTTTATCTTTATTATTCCGAAATTTTCCATATTGAGAAGCATTCTGTAACGCGCTTCATCTCTGCACTCGGGCTTTACCATATAGTAAAGATATATTTCCATAAGATTTAGGAAGTTTGAAGTCCTGCCTTCGATCTTGAACTGACTGAACCCCATCGGAACATATTTATCCCATATATCATCGGGACTTATCTGTGTAGGCTGGGGCATTTTCTTAAGATCGTAAAAGCTTTTGCTCATACTCGGACAGCTGAAATTTTTTCCGAGAGTCTCCTCTTCGATCTTTTTGCTGTCGAACGGGACATTCGGGTATTTCTTGATATGCTCGCAATAGGCGATCTGCTGAAGTCCGATCGATCTGTAGTGTGTCGTACGCCGAGGGCATCCCGCCAGACAGCAGGCGTTTACAAGCAGTTCGCATTTTTCCTTGTGAGGTACTTTTTCGAGGATATCGAATTTGTTGTTCAGATCATAGTCAACGACAACGATATGATAATCTTTCTCAAGTTCCTCTGACAGCAGTTCAAGAGTGTTGAGCCTTTTGCAGGTCGAACTCGTTATTTTGTATTTGGGATAGTTTTTTCTGATATAGTCCTCAAGAAGGGGTGATACGACTATGACGCCGTTCAGATCATTGTGAGCCATTGAGAGGACCATATTACAACGCTGGTCGCTAAGATGCTTCTTTTCAAGGCACGGATTTGTAAACGTGAACCTCAGCGGTATGTTCTTTCCGTTGAATGTCTTTATCACATTGCGTATAAAGTCCTTGTCAACATATCCGCCCTTTGACCTTCCGCCATTCCACAGAGCCGGAGGGAAAACTCCGTAGAACGAAGCGATCTCAATACCATCCCTGAAATATTCGGGGCAGTTTTCCATCATTGTCAGCCACAACAGATTAAATCTGAAATGCGAAGAAAATTCCGGAAGATGAAATCTGACTTTCATATTATTCTCCTTAACCGTAATTATGTAACCGAAACATTCAGGCGGGATAATCGCCCCGCTCGCACGCCACTTCATAGCCGGCGCTTTCTATCCTTCGCTGAAGGCATGAGCGGCACTCGGCAGACTCCTCGCCTGTGCATATTTTATTGTCATACAGATCGTATTTTTTTCTGACTTTTACGGGTGACAGGTTCGGCATAACGACATTGCAACCCGTGCGCAGTCCCAATTCGCGCCCGATGGGAGATATTGTCCCGAGAGCCGTTGTCGCCGGAAGCAGTACGCGCGGAAACATCAGCCTTATTATACCGAGAAGCCGGACGGTGAGTTCAAGAGTCCCGCCCCTGCTGTCAGCGAATTTTGTGTTGTGATGAGGTATGAAAGGACCTATGCCTATCATATGCGGCTCAAGCTTCTGCATAAACCGTATATCAGAAATAAGGCAGTCTGTAGTCTGGTATGGGGCACCGACCATGAAACCCGCTCCCACCTGATATCCGAGACGTTTAAGCTCAGAAAGACAGTTTTTTCTGTTTTCAAGGCTCATCTCCGGGGGATGCAACAAGCTGTAAAGCTTTTGGTCGGCCGCTTCGTGGCGCAGAAGATAACGGTCCGCGCCCGCCTCTTTCATGCGTCTGTAGCTTTCAGATGTGCGCTCTCCGAGTGAAAGCGTTATCGCGCAGTCGGGATACTTTTCGCGTATATCGGATATAACGGCGCACATAATATCATCGTTGAAAAAAGGATCCTCGCCGCCCTGCAGCACAAAAGTCCGGAATCCGAGATAATAACCGTTTTCACAGCAGCTCATTATTTCTTCATGACTTAAACGGTAACGCTGAGCGGATCTGTTGCTCCGCCTTATACCGCAGTAATAGCAGTCATTTTTGCAATAGCTCGATATTTCGATGAGTCCCCTCAGAAAAACTTTTTTTCCGTATATTTTTCTGCGCAAGCTGTCTGCCTCATTTCTGAGCATTTTTTCCGTTTCCGGGTCATCGCTTTCTATCAGCAGCCTGAGTTCTTCATCGGTAAGATCGTGTTCCCTCGCAAGTTTGTCGATAATATCTTTCATCTGTTTTCCTATCCGCCCAGCCTGATCATTTCATCAATACATACGCGAGCCCTGTTTATAAGGTCTTTTTCCATCACTATCTCGTACGCTTCTCCCGTTGCAATTCCTCTGAGAGAGTTATATACATCGGGAAGAGTCGTTATCTTCATATTTCTGCAGACGATATTTTTTGTCACCGGATAAAATTTCTTCTCGGGGCAGTCATATTGCAGATGTTCCGCAACAGATGTCTCGGTGGCGATAATAAATTCTTTCGCATCGGATGATCTCGCGTACTCTGTTATCCCGGATACCGAACCTACATAATCCGCGAGATCCGTCACTTCGGGAAGGCATTCCGGGTGTACGAGAAGAAGCGCGCCGGGGTGTTCTTTTTTTGCTTTTTTCACTTCACTTACCGTCAGAGAGGCATGGGTGGGGCACCCGCCCGACAGCAGCTTTATATCTTTTTCCGGTACGTTTCTGCTGATATAATCGCCGAGGTTGCAGTCGGGAATAAAGAGTATCTTGTCACTGCCCATCGCTTTGATTACCCTGACAGCGTTTGACGATGTCACACAGACGTCGCATACGGTCTTAAGTTCCGCTGTCGTTTTGATGTATGCAACAACTTTGCGATCCGGTTCTTTTTCCTTAAGCTGGCTGATAATATCTGTATCCATCTGTTCTGCCATCGGACATTCCGCGTTTTTATTCGCGAGAAAGACACGCTTTTCCGGAGAAAGTATCTTCGCTGTTTCCGCCATGAACCGCACTCCGCACATAAGTATGTTTCCGGTTCCGGCATTCATCGCGTCAATGCTCAGTTTATAGGTATCGCCCGTAAAATCGGCGATCTCCACGATCTCCCTTGCCTGATAGCTGTGTGCGAGAATGACTGTCCCCGTTTTCTTTTTCAATTCGGTTATCTCATCCTGAAGTTCACGGACTTTCATAAAACGCTCCCTGTTCAGTTGCTTTACTTATATTTTTTCAAGAATTTTTTCCGTCATCTCCGAGCAGGAAAGTACTGTGCAGTCTTCAGAGCCCGCGATATCGGCTGTTCTGAATCCCTCATTGAGAACATCATCGACAGCCTTTTCGATACAGTCGGCTTCCTTCGGAAGATCGAGAGAATATCTGAGCATCATCGCACCCGAGAGTATCGTCGCGATGGGATTAGCCTCATCTTTGCCCGCCAAGTCGGGTGCAGAGCCGTGAATAGGCTCATACATACCTCTTTTTCCGTCTCCGAGAGAAGCGGAGGCAAGCATTCCGATAGAGCCGGTTATCTGCGACGCCTCGTCGGAGAGAATGTCGCCGAACATATTTGAAGTGACGATCACGTCGAATTGCTGCGGATCTCTCACAAGCTGCATTGCGGCGTTGTCAACAAACATATCGCTGTACTGTACTTCGGGATATTCACCGGAAAGCTCATGCATGACGCTGCGCCAGAGTCTTGAACTCTCGAGAACATTTGCCTTGTCGATACTCGTAAGGCGTCTGTCGCGCTTCATGGCTGTTTCAAATGCCACTCTGCCGATACGCTCTATCTCCATGCGACTGTATGATTCGGTATCGAAGGCTTCTTCTCCGTATTTTCCCTGTCTGCGGCCTCTGTCGCCGAAGTAGATCCCTCCTGTCAGTTCGCGGACGATCATCAGGTCAAAGCCGTCTCCGACGATATCCTCACGGAGGGGAGAAGCTTTTCTCAGTGCCGGGTACAGTTTCGCGGGGCGAAGATTCGTGTAAAGCCCCAGAGCCGAGCGTATGCCGAGCAGTGCCTTTTCGGGGCGTCTGTCACCGGGCATATCGTCCCACTTCGGTCCGCCGACTGCTCCGAGAAGTACGCTGTCACTCGCAAGACAGCCTTTAACTGTTTCATCGGGGAGAGGTACGCCCGTAGCGTCGATTGCACAGCCTCCCATAAGATATGGGGTAAAATTAAATTTGTCGTCAAAGCGTGACGCTGTCTTTTCAAGTACTGCGACGGCGCTGTCGACTATCTCTGGACCTATTCCGTCACCCCTGAGAAGAGCTATATTGTATTCCATGTGAGTGACCTCCTATCTGATGCTTCCGGTTGCGATCGAATTGATAAGTCCGCCGTTTTCTATTATCTTCTGAACAAAATCCGGGAACGGAGCTGTTTTATATTCTCTTCCCGTTGTAAGATCGCGTATTATGCCGTTGTCAAGATCCGCCAGAACATCATCTCCCTCGCCGATCTCCTGAGCGGCGTCGGGGCATTCAACGATGGCAAGACCTATGTTTATGGCATTACGGTAAAAGATCCTCGCGAAACTTTTCGCTATGACGAGGGAAATACCGCTCTCTTTTATTGCTATGGGCGCGTGTTCTCTTGATGAGCCGCACCCGAAATTAAGACCGGCGACCATGATATCGCCTTTTACGACACGTTTTACGAAAGTAGGATCAAGATCCTCCATGCAGTGCGAGGCAAGTTCGGCGTGATCGCTCGTATTGAGATAGCGCGCCGGGATTATGACATCTGTGTCGACATTGTCGCCGTATTTTATTGTTTTTCCTTCGTATTTCATTTGCCCATTACCTCCTCGGGTTGAGAGATCTTTCCCGTTATGGCGCTTGCGGCGGCAACATACGGGCTCGCAAGATAAACTTCGGAGCCGGGGTGACCCATTCGTCCCACAAAGTTGCGGTTCGTCGTCGCAACAGCTCTCTCACCGTCCGCGAGGATACCCATATATCCGCCGAGACACGGCCCGCAGGTCGGAGTCGAAACAACGGCGCCGCTGTCAATAAATATCTTCAGAAGGCCTTGCTCCATCGCGTCAAGATATACCTGCTGTGTCGCGGGAATGATGATGACTCTGACATTCCGCGCGCATTTTCTGCCTTTCATTATCTCCGCTGCGGCTCTGAGATCCTCAAGTCTGCCGTTTGTACATGATCCTATGACGACCTGATCTATTCTGATATCACCTATTTCATCGAATGTTTTCGCGTTTCCGGGCAGGTGCGGAAATGCCACCGTGGGTCTGATTTCCGACAGATCTATCGTTATGACTTCGTCATACCCGGCGTCCGGGTCGGCCTTGTAAATCTTCGGCTCGGCGGCACCATGCGCTCTGAGGTATCCGACAGTTTCGTCGTCGACTTCAAAAATGCCGTTTTTCGCGCCGGCCTCTATAGCCATATTCGAGATACAGAGTCTGTCGCTGATTGACAAAGACGAAAGACCCTCGCCCGTAAATTCCATAGAGCGGTAGAGAGCGCCGTCGACTCCGATCATTCCGATGATATGCAGTATAACATCCTTGCCCGAAACATACCTGCCGAGTCTGCCCTTAAGATCGAATCTGATCGCGGAGGGAACCTTGAACCACGCTTTTCCGATCGCCATTCCGCACGCCATATCCGTCGAGCCGACTCCGGTGGAAAAAGCTCCGAGAGCGCCGTATGTACAGGTGTGCGAGTCGGCGCCTATAACGATATTTCCGGCGGAAACAAGACCTTTTTCGGGAAGCAGCGCGTGCTCTATCCCCATTCTGCCGACGTCATAGAAATTCGTAACATCGTTGTCACAGCAGAAATCACGGCACATCTTGCACTGTTCTGCGGCTTTTATATCCTTGTTCGGCGCGAAATGATCCATCACCATAACGACTTTATCTTTGTCAAAAACTTTATCCCTGCCCAGTTTTCTGAATTCTTTTATAGCGACCGGAGAGGTAATGTCATTTCCCAGAACAAGATCAAGATCAGCGAGGATAAGCTGACCTGCCTTTACGCTGTCCTGTCCGCAGTGGGCGGCAAGTATTTTTTGTGTCATAGTCATACCCATATGGCAAAAGCTCCTTTTTCGGTATTTTATGAGACACCGCACAAAGCATATCCCAAAGTATTTTCGATATGAGCTTTGTGCGGTGATAATTACATTTATTATCCTGATACCGGATCTTATCTCTTGTTTATGATAGCGCCCTTATCCGCACTTGAGACCATAGCCGCATAGCGTCTGAGATATCCGGATATATTTTCTTTTTTCCTGATAGGCATCGTCTCACGGCGTCTTTCAAGCTCCTCCTCGGAAACTTCAAGCGTTATCGTATAATTCGGGATATCAATGGATATGATATCGCCGTCTTTTACATACGCGATGGTTCCTCCGTTCACGGCCTCAGGAGAAACGTGACCAATAGCGGCGCCTCTTGTGGCTCCGCTGAACCTTCCGTCGGTGATGAGAGCGACTTCTTTGTCAAGACCCGCGCCGGCTATGGCCGAAGTGGGCGAGAGCATCTCTCTCATTCCCGGTCCTCCCGCGGGACCCTCATAACGGATCACAACGACGTCTCCCGCCTTGATACCGCCTGCATATATGACTTTTATAGCTTCTTCCTCACTGTCAAAGACTCTCGCGGGACCTTTATGCACCAGCATTTCCGGAGCTACTGCGCTTCTCTTGACAACACAGCTGTCGGGTGCGAGATTTCCTCTTAAAACGGCAATTCCTCCCGTTTCGCTGTACGGATTGTCGATAGGTCTTATTATTTCCGGATCGAGATTTTCGCAGCCAGCGATATTTTCTCCGACGGTCTTTCCCGTCACGGTAAGGCAGTCGGTATTTATGAGATCTTTTTTCGCAAGTTCATTCAGAACAGCGTAAACACCGCCGGCAGCGTTCAGATCTTCGATATAAGTCGGACCTGCCGGTGCGAGATGGCACAGATTCGGTGTTCTTGCGCTTATCTCGTTCGCAATATCGAGATTTATGTCGACACCGCATTCATTTGCGATAGCCGGAAGGTGAAGCATACTGTTCGTGGAACAGCCCAGAGCCATATCCGCGGTCAGAGCGTTGTAAAACGCCTTTTCGGTCATTATATCGAGCGGACGGATATTTTTTCTGTACAGTTCCATGACCTGCATTCCGGCCTGTTTTGCAAGTTTTATCCTCTCGGAGTAGACAGCCGGTATCGTGCCGTTTCCCCTGAGACCCATGCCGAGAACCTCCGTAAGACAGTTCATCGAGTTTGCCGTATACATTCCCGAACAAGAACCGCAGGTAGGGCAGGCATGGTTTTCATATTCCTCGACGTCTTCCAGAGACATCTTTCCGGCAGAGTACGCGCCGACTGCCTCAAACATCGAGGAGAGACTTGTTTTCCTGCCTTTGACGTGACCTGCGAGCATAGGACCCCCGCTCACAAAGATCGTAGGTATGTTTATCCTTGCCGCCGCCATCAGCAGTCCGGGAACATTCTTGTCACAGTTGGGTATCATGACAAGAGCGTCAAAATGGTGCGCGAGAGCCATACATTCCGTCGAGTCCGCTATAAGATCGCGCGTAACGAGCGAATACCTCATTCCCGCGTGACCCATCGCGATACCGTCACAAACAGCTATAGCCGGGAATACAACGGGAGTTCCGCCGGCCATGGCAACGCCCAGTTTGACCGCTTCGGCGATCTTGTCTATGTTCATATGACCGGGAACGATCTCGTTATACGACGAAACAATTCCCACAAGCGGCCGTTTCATTTCCTCGGAAGTATGTCCGAGTGCGTTGAAAAGCGAGCGCTGAGAAGCTTTGTCAACACCTTCGCAGAAGTAATTTCCGCTCATAAGATCCACCTCATTAAAAGTATTTGCCTGAAAAATCACGGCATTTTTTATACGAT
>CAYPXB010000001.1:233459-263264 GCA_964414745.1 uncultured Alistipes sp.
ATCTTATCAGTTGTTTATAAGTTTATCCTCATCGCTCCAGCTGTAAAGTTTTCTGATCTCGGCGCCGACTTTTTCCGACGGATGCTCGGCGGCGAGCTTTCTCATAGCTTTGAAGTGTACCTGAGATCCGGCGTCCGACATATCAAGCAGGAACTCCTTTGCGAACGAGCCGTCCTGAATATTATGCAGGATCTCTCTCATTGCTTTCTTCGTATCCTCGGTGATTATCTTGGGACCTGTAACATAATCGCCATATTCAGCCGTGTTTGAAATGGAGTATCTCATTCCGGCGAAACCGCTCTGGTAGATAAGGTCGACGATAAGTTTCATTTCGTGGATACACTCGAAGTAAGCATTCCTCGGATCGTATCCCGCTTCGCACAGTGTCTCGAATCCCGCCTGCATAAGCGCGCATACGCCGCCGCAGAGGACAGCCTGTTCACCGAAAAGATCCGTTTCCGTCTCTGTCCTGAACGTCGTTTCAAGTACGCCGGCGCGTGCTCCTCCGATTGCAAGTCCGTACGCAAGCGCAAGGTCTTTCGCTCTGCCGGTCGCGTCCTGATGAACGGCTACCAGACACGGAACACCTTTGCCTGCCTGATATTCGCTTCTCACGGTATGGCCGGGTCCCTTGGGGGCGATCATCGTGACATCAACGTTTTCGGGCGGCACGATACAGCCGTAGTGGATATTGAAACCGTGCGCGAACATGAGCATATTGCCCTCCTCGAGGTTGGGTTCGATATCCTTTTTATACATGGCGGCCTGCTTCTCGTCGTTGATGAGTATCATGATTATATCCGCCTGTTTTGCCGCCTCGGCGGCTGTGAACACCTCAAAGCCCTGACTTACGGCCTTGTCCCATGATTTCGAACCTTCGTAAAGTCCGATGATGACGCGTCCTTTGTCGCCGAGAGATTCTTTTGCGTTGAGGGCGTGCGCGTGACCCTGGCTTCCGTAGCCGATAACGGCGATCGTCTTGCCGTAGAGGAGCGAAAGATCGCAGTCCTGTTCATAAAATACCTTTGCAGAATTTTCCATTTTAAAGACTCCTTTTATTTAATTATTTTGGTTTGATTAAGAGCTGTCGCGGATCCGTCGCGTAACAGTCCATAATATCGGTTTAAAATTTTCGCAAATGCTTTGTAAAAGCAGAGCACAGCCGCGGCTGTCAGAAAAGCTCCGGTGTTTTCAGGCAGTTTTCACCGCGCTCGAGAGCGACAATGCCCGTGCGGCACATTTCCATTATGCCGTACGGTTTTATGAGTTCTATAAATGCGTCGATCTTCGATGTTTCGCCCGTAAGCTCACATACGAGTGCGGTCGGCGAATAATCGACGATCTTGGAGCGGAATATTTCCACGGCGGTCATTATATCCTGCCTTGAATCCGGCGAGTTTCTGACCTTGATGAGAACAAGTTCCCTTATGACTGTCTCATTTGGGTCAAGCAGTTCGACTTCTTTCACATCGTGCAGTTTCTCAAGCTGTTTGACGATCTGGTTTTTGATATACTCATCGCCGCGGAAAGATATGGTGATCCTCGAAAAGCCGCGTGATTCGGTCTCTCCGACCGTCAGGCTGTCAATATTGAAACCTCTTCTTGTGAACATTCCGGAAACTCTCGAGAGAACACCCGATATATCCGGAACGAGGACTCCGAGCACATACTTATTTTTCATGCGGATCACCTCACTTTATCTCAGTTATTATGTCATCGACCGATCCGCCGGGCGGAAGCATCGGCAGAACGAATTCATCACTGTCAACGGCGCAGTCTATCACATACGGAAGCTTTGAAGCGAAAGCCTCATTGAGAGCAGACTTAAGTTCATCGATATTGGAGGCTCTTGAGCCTTTTGCGCCGAAAGCTTCCGCCAGCTTTACAAAATCCGTCTTTCTGTCAAGTGTCGTATGTGAGTAGTGCTTGTCGAAAAACAGCGTCTGCCACTGTCTTACCATTCCGAGGACGTTATTGTTCATAATAAGGATAATAACGGGAATATCCTGCGAAACAGCGGTCGCAAGCTCATTCAGGTTCATACCGAAACTTCCGTCGCCCGTTACAAGGACAGCCCTGTTTCCCGTGGCTATCGCGGCGCCTATCGCCGCGCCGAGACCGAATCCCATCGTTCCGAGACCTCCGCTTGTGATGAAAGTCCGCGGCCTCCTGAAAGAATATCTCTGAGCTGTCCACATCTGGTGCTGTCCGACGTCGGTGACGATTATGGTATCCTTGTCGGTATGCTCACTTAAGGTATCGATTATCGTGAACGGGTTGAGAGTATTTCCGTGGGCTTCGGAAGCCTTGATCATATTCCCGGTATGCCGCTGCTCCTCTTTCCGCAGTTCATCGACACGGGCGTGCCAGTCGGGATGTTTCTTTTCCGGAACCATGGCAGTAAGACGCGCAACGGCATCTTTTATATCCCCGTGTATTCCGAGGAACACCGGGATATTTTTCATTATCTCGGCATTATCGATATCTATATGTATTATCTTTGAATTTTTGGCAAACCGCTTTTTGTTTCCTGTCGCCCTGTCGCTGAATCTCGCGCCGAGCGCGATAACAAGATCGGCCTCATCTTCGGCGATCGATGACGCGTAGTGGCCATGCATACCCTGCATACCGAGAAAATGCGGAAAATCAGACGGTATCGCGGAGAGACCCATCAGGGAACATCCGACGGGCGAATCTATCTTTTCCGCAAGAGCCTCCACTTCGGCGGATGCGTTGCCGGAAATGATACCTCCTCCGAAATAGATGTATGGTCTTTCACAGTTTTTTATAAGTTCCGCCGCCTGCTTCAGTTTCCCGTTGTCGGCAAGACTGAGCGGATACGGTATTTCCGGCGCCGGCTTCGGTTCATATTCGCACATAGCCGTCTGGATGTCTTTCGGTATGTCGACAAGGACGGGACCGGGGCGTCCGGACTTTGCTATCTTGTATGCCTCTCTCAGCGTATCGGCAAGCTTATTTACGTCCTTCACGATATAATTGTGCTTTGTGATAGGCATCGTTATGCCTACGATATCGACTTCCTGAAAACTGTCCCTTCCGATAAGCTCACACGTTACGTTTCCGGTTATGGCGACCATAGGAACAGAATCGAGGAACGCCGTGGCGATACCTGTGACAAGATTTGTGGCGCCCGGACCCGAAGTCGCGATGACGGTCCCCACTTTTCCCGTGGATCTTGCGTATCCGTCCGCGGCATGAGCCGCGCCCTGTTCATGGGCGGAAAGAACAAGTTTCAGTCTGTTGCTGTTTAAATAGATCTCATCAAACAGATTGATGACCTGACCGCCGGGATAACCAAAGACGGTGTCACATCCCTGTTCGATAAGCGTTTCAACTACGATTTTAGCTCCTGAAATCTTCATATGAATTTATCAGTCTCCTTAACAAAAAATACAAAAGACCCCCGGTATATGCCGAAGATCGGTCAAAAGCGCTGCTGCTCCGGAATAATACGACCGGTATTTACAACAAGGCTTTTCCGCCTGTATCTGCTTCTCAGAATCTTTTTGAATCCCTGCCGGCGATACTGCCGGGGGATCACAGAACAGATCGGTGAAACCGCGACAGTGCCGATTATCGTCTCAATTTATACACGCAATAATTCTATCACTTTTCGGCGGTAAAATCAATATTCAGGACGACCGGAGAAACAGTTTCGGCTATACATACATTTTTCAACATAAATAATTGTGCATTATACACTTTTTTTGATCATATTGTTTACAGCGCTGACAAGAGCCTTTACGGACGAAGTGACAATATCGGTGTCGATTCCCGTACCCCAGAAACTCTGTGAGTTCTCGTCGATTATCTCCACATATGACACGGCTTTTGACGTAGAGCCAGTCTCAAGAGCGTGTTCGTTGTATGTGTTTATATTGTACTTTATACCGGTATATGACTTTATGGCGTTGCTCACGGCGTCAAGCCTTCCGTTTCCGTTTGCGGTCGCGGCGGCTTTCCTTCCGTCGTATTCCATCGAAACAGTCGCCTCTATGCCGTTATGCTGAACATAGTGTGCTTCGGTCACTTTAAGCGGCGACTCTATATCTATATAGTCATTGCGGAATATCTCGAAAACCTCGTCGGGAAGAAGTTCTCTGTGGTAATGATCGGAGACATCTTTTACCCGGTAGCCGAATTTCTCACGCATTTTTTTCGGAAGATAATATCCGAACTTTGTCTCAAGAATATAGCCGATACCCCCTTTTCCCGACTGACTGTTTATTCTGATGACATCGGCATCATAGGTCCTTCCGAGATCCTCGGGGTCAATTGCAAGATAAGGAACGGTCCAGTACTTGCAGTCATGCTCTTTGCGCCACTTCATTCCCTTTGCGATGGCATCCTGATGAGAGCCGCTGAACGCCGCGAACACAAGCTGACCGCTGTAAGGCTGACGCACATCGACTGCCATACGTGTCACGCGCGTGTAAAGTTCGCTTATCTTCGGTATATCCGTAAAGTCCAGTCCGGGGTCAACGCCCTGGGAAAACATATTGAGGGCGAGAGTGATGATGTCAACGTTGCCGGTACGTTCGCCGTTTCCGAAAAGCGTTCCCTCTATGCGGTCCGCTCCCGCGAGCAGTCCCATTTCGCTGTCCGCTACGGCGCATCCCCTGTCATTGTGCGGATGGAGCGATACAACCACATTTTCACGATATTTGATCCTGTCGCACATATATTCGATCTGATTTGCGTACACATGCGGCATTGAGTGCTCCACCGTAACCGGGAGATTGATTATGACCTTGTTGTCCTCGGACGGTTCCCAGACATCGAGTACGGCGTTGCAGATCTCCAGGGCAAATTCGGGTTCGGTTCCCGTAAAGCTTTCCGGCGAGTACTCGAATCTGTAATTTCCGCCGGCTTGTCTGCGGTAATCATCACAGAGCTTCGCGCCAGACACGGCTATATCGATTATCTCATCCTTGCTTTTGCGGAACACCTGTTCACGCTGAGCCACAGACGTCGAGTTGTAAAGGTGGACGATCGCGTTTTTGCATCCTTCCAGCGCCTCGAATGTCTTTGCTATGATATGTTCCCTTGACTGGGTGAGCACCTGTATCGTCACATCATCGGGTATCAGGTCTTTTTCGATAAGCGTACGGCAGAAGACATATTCTGTTTCCGAAGCCGCCGGAAAACCTATTTCGATCTCCTTGAAGCCTATCTTTACAAGCAGATCGAAAAACTCAAGCTTTTCGTCAAGGCTCATCGGTATTATCAGAGCCTGATTTCCGTCCCTCAGGTCGACACTGCACCATTGGGGGGCTTTGTCGATATAGGACTTTTTTGCCCATTTCATTTCGGGGTCGGGCACTTCAAAAAACTGTCTTGTGTACTTTTCGAAGTTTTTCATTTCATACCATCCTTTCAAATAAAAATAATTCAGAAGATTCCGGACAGGAGCAATAAAAAAGCCCCTTTCACGCTCATGCATGAAAGAGACGAAGATACATATATTCTCCGCGGTACCACTCTTTTTGACGCGCGATCCGGCGCCCGCTCATTCACATCCGAAATAATGTGTATCCCTGTAACGGGAGAACCCGTTCAAGCTTACTCGCGAAAGCTTTCGGCCGACTGCTCGAGGATGAGCTATAATCCGAAGCGCAATGCCGGGTCGCACCAGAACCGGCTCTCTGAAAAAGCGCAGGACGGATCTTATTTCCTGTCATCGCATTTACAGACTTTATTATATAAGTTTTTTTTCGCTTTGTCAAGAGTTTTTTTAAATTTTTCCGAAAATCCGTAAAATTTTTCAAACATTCTCGCTTACAGCGCCGATTTTGCCGGATATTCAGACAGGAGCGAGGAAACCGACAAAATTTCTGACGACATAATACACCATAAAAAGCGCGATCACAATTATCCAGAACGGCAGACTTCTCGGCAGTATGCGCAGATGCTTTCCGAATACGGAGGCTGTCATCTCGATATAGAGAATGACCAGAAGAGAAAGCAGGAAAAGCGGCGCAACGTTGCATCTGAGTGACAGAAGAAACTCACCGCTGAGAATATGAAGGACGCTTCTTGTGTTCCCGCACCCCGGGCAGTAATAGCCCGTTATATGATAAAAGAGGCATGGAGGAAACAGCTTTGAAAGAGCGGCGATCTGCTCCCTGAATGCGAAAACACAGATGAGCAGTGCCGGAAACGCGACCGATATGACGATAAAAAGTCTTTTTGTCTTTTCCATTTCATCACACTCCGAAACTCACAAAACTGACATCAGAGATCGTTTTGGCGGAAACTTTGCCATAATTATTTTTTCACCCCGGGCAGAAACCGGCCTGTCACTCTGCTTTTGAAGCATTCTTTTTGTATTTTCTTTTCTGTCCGAAATTAAGCGATATTGTGAAGATCTTATCCGATCTGAAAAGTCTCAGCGCCGCGAACATACATACCGTGAAAACAACTGTCTGGTATATAAGCCCTCCGAAGAAGACCGCATAATTTCCGAGCATCAGATTCGAAGCGGCGGAAAATGTATGGGAAAACGGTATGGCGTAGACGATTATCCGCAGGACGATCGGCAGCGAGTTGAGATCCGAGACCATTGATATAAGATATGGGACCATCGCGAGGAATATTATCGGTGTTATCATATTCTGGGATGATTTCGAATCATTCGCCATCGCGCCGAGTATAAGAGAGATCGAAAGGCATATGAGTATCGTGAAGAAGAGCTGAATGCCGATGAGGATATAATCAACAAGGCTCAGAGAAAGTCCGAGCTGTGACATAGCGAGTTCTGTCGACAGTGCGCCACCGATATCCGAACTGCCGACGTTTTCCGTGACAGATGAAGTCGCGCTTGCAATGAAGAAAGAGAACCCGAGCATATAGGCAGCGGCATTTATAAGCGCGACTGTTGCGACGGCAAGCATTTTTGCAAGTATTATGGAAGTCCTCGAAACAGGCGTTGAAAGGAGTGTTTCAAGGGTCTTGTCGATTTTTTCGTTCGATATGGCTGAAATGAGCATCTGTGAGGTCAGCATGATAAGAACGAATACGACGATAGGCAGGATCATATTCTGAACAGTCAGTTTGTTCACTATCGTTCCGACCGACACTTCCGCCGATCTGCCGTTTACGACCGTCCGTTCGGAAGTTGTGAAAGATTCGTTTATAAGTGCGAGATCGTCACCCGTCAGCCCTTTTTCGGAAGCGATCGCGGAGGATATGATCTCCTGAAGCAGATAAAGCGCTCCGCTGCTGCTGTTTGATATATTGTTCAGCGCGGAGAGTGATCTCATCGCCGATATGCTTATAAGTTCGGGCTTTTCGCCCGCTCTGAGCTTTTCGGTAAAGCCCTCGGGGATGATAATGACGTTCTCAAGACCGTTGTCGGCAAGAAACTTCGCGCAGTTTTTCTCCGTCACACCCGAGACAACATTGACTTCGGAATCAGTTTTCTTCGCTGCGGCGATCACGCGCCGGGTAAACTCCGTGTCGTCGCTGTCGCAGATATTCATGCTGTAATTTTCCTCAATATCGTTGACCGAATCCAGCGTCGTCTTCATAACTCCGCCGATGAACATGAGTATCAGCATCATGATGACAAGACCTATCAGCATCTGCTTGTTCAGCAACTCCGAGAGTTCTTTTCTGAACAGGTTAATGAATTTCATTACCGAGCACCGCCCTTTCAAAGACCTCTTCGAGATTTGCCGCGCCGTATTTCTGCTTCAGTTCATCGGGTCTGCCGGTCAGTATAAGGTGGCCTTTTGATATTATCCCGACACGGTGTGAAACGAATTCGATCTCAAGCATATTATGCGACGAGAGCAGAAAGGACATCTTCTCCTCCGCGGCGAGCTTTTTTATCATTTTTCTTATCTCAATGGCGTTTATGATATCAAGGCCGCTTGTCGGTTCATCGAGGATGGCGAGTTTAGGTCTTGTCATGACAGCCCTTGAGAGCAGCAGTTTGCGTATCATGCCGCGGCTGTAGGTGCCGATCTTGTCATTGAGACGTTCGCCGAGGCCGCATATCTGTTTCGCACGTCCGACATATTCCGACGCGATGACGGAATTTGCGGTAAAAAGCCCTGCCATGAAACTGAGATATTTTATGCCGGTCATATTTTTGTACGCTCCTGCCTCATCCGGAAGATATGTTATGCATTCCCGCACTTTTTCGGGATCTTTTATGACACTGTTTCCCGCGACGACGGCATCGCCCGCCGTCGGCGTCAGGAGCGTTGAGATCATGCGGATAGTCGTAGTCTTGCCGGCGCCGTTGGGACCGATGAGTGCGAATATCTCGCCGGCCGATATGTCAAAGCTGACCTTGTCGACGGCAAGCACCTTTGAATACTGTTTCGACAGATCTTTTACCTCGAGTATCTTATCCAAGGCGGATACCCTCCTTTTCATGCGGCAGGATCGCTGTTTTACGGTGAAATTATAACACAGACAGGAACTTTTGTCAAGGATCGGAGCATTTCGTCAACCGCCGTCGCTGCCCTGTTCATCATCTTCATCTTCATCTTCACTGTTATCGTAATCCACCGTGTTGATGAACAGAGCCGGATCGTAACACATATTCATATAACGGACTTCAAAGTGACAGTGATTTCCGGTCGACTGCCCCGTTGTGCCGACAGCGGCTATCTGCTGTCCTCTTGTGACAGTCTGACCCTCGGTCACGAAGATGGCGCTGCAGTGCCCGTAAAGTGTCTGATAGCCGTCATAGTGGTCTATCAGAACAAAAAATCCGTAACCGCCCGTATTCCAACCGGCTGAAACGACGACACCGTCGCCGGCGGCATATATATCCGTGCCCGCAGGTGCCGCTATGTCTATACCCTTGTGGTTTCTGTTGCTTATGAATGTATCGCTTATATATCCTCCGTCGATCGGCCATCCGAACTGGCCGCTGCCGTAGAGTTTTGTGGAGGAGCTGTCCGGTTTAGCGGTATATGTGCCGACGCCGACCTGTTCCATGACGGGCTCTTTTGTGATAACGGAGCTGACCGTTTTCCGGGAGTATTCCACACCGTCGACGTATGTGATCTCGACATTGCTCCGCTTTTCGCCTCTCTGTCCTTTCACAAGCGTCGCGCTTGTGCCGACATTGAGAGAGCTTGTCTCGACTTCCATTGTCTCATAGTCAAGGAAAGAGAGCATCTCTATTTCTCTCACATATTGTATGGGCAGATAGCTCTCCGTTTCCACGACGGTCACAAGCTGTCCCTCGTTGAGAGCAGGTCCCGCGAGA
This sequence comes from uncultured Alistipes sp., assembly GCA_964414745.1. Classification (GTDB taxonomy): domain Bacteria; phylum Bacillota; class Clostridia; order Oscillospirales; family Ruminococcaceae; genus Ruminococcus. Next base: position 242,710 of record CAYPXB010000001.1, read on the forward strand.
GGATTGTACCGCTCGAAGTTTTCAAGCGTCATATTGTATTTCTGGGATACCGTGGCGGGAGAGTCACCCTGCTTGACGACATAAAGTCCCGTTTTCTGCTTTTTTGACGTCAGAAGACCGATCGCTTCATCCTCGGTCATGACACTTTCCGTGAGATAGACACCGTCCCTGTACTCGACCGTGTTTTTGAATGAAACATCTCTTACGACGCCGTCGACCTTATAGTTTAGCAGAAGGCTCGCGAGCGCGTCGTCGACCGGCTCTTTGTCATGTACGGCTCCTATGAAATCACCGTCTATGTAGATGCCGTACGCGTCCGAGAGATCACGGTTTGAGAGAGAAAGGATCTTGTTCGCAAGCTGTTCGGGATCAAGGAACCTTTCATCATCCGAGACGATGCGCAGCGAAAATTCAGGTGTGATATTCACGGTATCCTCATCCGATATATATGATGTCCTCTGTTTTACATCATGCGCGGCGGTCTCGTAATCGGATTCCTCCGCGATGACGCCGAGCTCCTCGCCGTTATACTCGACACACAGACCGTATTCCAGATCTGAGCCGTAGCGAATAACGGCAATTGCAAACGCTACAGAGACGATGGGCACGATATAATTGAACAGAGTATAGCACAGGCCGTTCTCGCCGAAAAGGAATGCCCCGACGTTTCCGATTATCGCCTTGCGGTATGCATCTCCACCCTCTTTTTTCGCTTTTCTGAGCGATTTCTGCATTTGGGAGGTAAATCTCATCCGCTCGATGAAAGGCAGTATAAGGAATCTTACAAGCCTTAAAATGAGCCTCACGAAAGCTCTCACCAGCGAGGCAAGTTCCGAAAAAATAAATTTTGCTCCTTTTATTATGCCGAGAATGATCCTCGCGATGACTTTCATGCAGCAAAGTCCGAGACCCATAAACAGAAGCGAAAAGATATTGCCGGTTACTTTCGTTTTATCCGTACCGGGAGCGTCTGACATTTTGCTTTCCGTCGCATCCGGTTCAGCATTCATATCTTTATCTTCCACGTTATTTTCGGGGATCCCGGAATCTTCACGGTTCATATCAAAAGCTCCTTTCCGAAAGATTTTTTCCCGAAACACGGCGTATCAAAAATTCAGATGCGGATAAGACCGCCGTTATTCCGGATATCTGAGCATATCGGGCGTATAATTTTTCAGCTTTTCAAGCAGCGGAAGCACGTCTTGTCTCGCGGACTGAAGATCGTGCTCGAGCCAGTTTCCGCACTCATGTACCGAACGTCCCGGTATCTCGGAATCAAACGTTGATATAAAAGCAAAAGAATCACGTACGAGCGCGATCGCGTCCCCGTGGGAAAGAGTGTCTCTCGTAAGCAGATAAAATCCGGTCCTGCAGCCCATCGGTCCGACATATATGACTTCATCTTTATGCCTGCAGTTGCGGGCATACGTCGCGAAAAGATGCTCTATCGTATGCAATGACGCGTTTGAGATGTATTTTCCTCCGTTCGGTCTGACCATACGGATGTCATAAGTTATTATATCTCCGTCGATACGGGAAATATACATTCCGACACCGAATTTTGTGTGATCCACCTGAAAGCTTCTGATTTTTTCCATAACATTGATCCCTCCTGAAGAATCATACAGTTTTTAATCAGATTTTAATCAAAAAGTCCGCGGATATCTTCGGGGATATCCGAATTTACAGTGATAACATCACCGCTCTGCGGATCGGTAAAAGATATCTTTCCGCAGTGCAGAGCCTGCCGCCCGATATCAGCACGGCTGCCGCCGTACAGGTCGTCACCTGCGAGAGGATGACCGATATAGAAGAAGTGCACACGGATCTGGTGGGTCCTTCCCGTTTCGGGCAGCACTTTTGCGAGGGAATAGCCGGCGTTCCGGGTCAGCCTTGTGTAATGAGTGACGGCGGGTTTCCCGCCATCACGGACACAGCGCAGTATTATCGAGCCGTCGGCTCTCCCTATCGGAGCGTCGACAGTGCCGCTTTCATCGATAATGCCATGCACGGCGGCAAAATATGTCTTTTCTATCGATTTTTGCAGTATCTTTGCCGAAAGTTCATTTTTAGCCACGGCACAGAGACCCGTAGTATCCTTGTCAAGGCGGTTCAGGGGACGAAAAGTGATATCAGGGCAGAGAGCGGCAAAATAATTTCCGAGAGTGTCATCATGATGATTTGCCGAGGGATGAACGGGCATTCCGCACGGCTTGTCGAAAACGATGACAGAGCCGTTTTCAAACGCGACAGGCACGGAGAGGGAAAAATTCGGTTCAAGCCTGTTTTCATCACGCGGCGAGAGGACTATCGTGTCCCCGGGATTTACCGTGTCAATGCTTCTTACAGGCGCTCCGTTGCGGGTCAGACCGGACTCTGTATGTTTCAGACTGTTCAGCATCCTGCGTGACACGCCTTTTTTCATCATAAGGAAACTTTGCAGCGTCACGGGATATTCCGTGTCGACAGTCATGATTATATCATTCATATATGCCTGTATTCACCTGCCCTTTCCGTAAAATACCCTCGAGACCGGAACGGCTGTCAGACCGTGTCGTCATCCTCCTCCGGCATTTTCTCGTACGGATAGAGGCTGAGGATCTCAAAAGCCTGCGAGTTGAGCCACATCTGTGTGGTGACAATTATTTCATAACCCTCCCCCGGAGCGGGCTGCAGCCGGTTCGGGTCAAATTTCGGTATCCCGAAGCACGACATCATATTTGATATTATTCCGGCGTGCGTGACAACAGCGGCCTGCGTTATGCCTGTCTCCATCATATCAGTTATTATCCCGTGAAGAGCCCTGTACGTCCTCGCCGTCAGTTCTTCAAGGCTCTCGCCGCCGGGCGGTCTTGTGTCTTTTCCGCCCTTAAGCCATTTTTTATAATCCTCACGATCTATAAGTTCCGATACGGATCTGTTCTCAAATTCGCCCATATCAAGTTCCGTAAGTTCATCTATGACGGTAACCTGCGCGGACGGGAACAGAATCTCCGCCGTTTCCGTACATCGTTTCAGCGGAGAGGAATAGACGCGGTGAACGGGAGGATAATCGAACTCGTCCGCTTTTGTGTAAAGTTCCGCCACACCCTTATCGGACAGCGGCAGATCTGTTTTTCCTATATATATGCCTTTGTCATTTGCTTCGGTGAGTCCGTGCCGGACAACACTGATCCTGTAGCCTTTCACCGGCATATCCTCCTTTTTCTTCGTAAAAACTCACAAATATTTCAAAAATTATTTGTGCCTGTAGGTAAACTTCATAAAAAACATACACAAAAACGGCTGATTTTTCATGTTCTGTCATATTTACAAATTATACAAAATGTATTATAATAAACTGTAATAAACTGAAAGAAAACATCTGAAAAGAAAATAAATATCTACGGGAGGTTTCCGATGAATTCCGATTTTGCGAGAATAATAACGCTCCAGAGGAAAGAACGGCATATCAGCCAGAAAAAAGCAGCTGCCGACCTTGGCATATCACAGGCGCTGCTGTCGCATTACGAAAAGGGAATACGTGAATGTGGTCTGAATTTTCTTGTCAAGATAGCCGACTATTATAATGTATCATGTGATTACCTGCTCGGAAGGACGCCCGAGCCGGAGGGAAAGACCATTTCGATCGAGGACATACCCGATGACGACGGAAATAACAAGATGCCGTCACCCGAAATAATCAATTTTAACCGAAGGATAATAAACAACTCGATAAGCCTTCTTTTCAGTCTTGCCCAAAAGGCCAACAGCATAACGCTGATAAAAGAAGTATCGTCATATCTTATGCTTTCGGTCTATAAACTGTTCAGGATCGTGTACAACGCAAATCCGAACAACGACCAGAAACTCTTCCGCGTGCCCAAAGTAGTGGCGAACGACAGTGCGAACGCGATAATCTCGATGAGCGAGGCGGATATCAAAGCGGCGTCCAGCGGCATTTCGCTTGACGGAAACGACTGCATAAAGAATTTCGACACACTTTATCTTACAACATCGACGCTCTCAAAGGATTATGCGCCGTACTCCTCATCCCTGTTGAATCTCATCAAAAGGAGTGAGGACAGCATCGAACGCACAAGAGAAAGATACCGCAAAGGCGACTGATACCCGTGCGACGGCGGAAAACGCACCGCAATATATATTGTATCACTTTTTTTGAAAAAATAAAAGACTTTAAGAAATTTTTTTTATCGTTGTGAGCCGGGCACCGTTTCCGGAGAGCGTCCTCAGGCGGACTGCCGCGGAGACGGACCTGAAAATAAAATTGGCGGAGATTTTTCATAAAACCGCCGGAAGGAGCGAAAAAATGGCAAATGACAATATCCCCTACAAAATCTACCTTGAGGAAAGCGAGATACCGAAGCAGTGGTATAATATGCGCGCGGACATGAAGAAGAAACCCGCGCCGATGCTGAATCCCGCCACCCTGAAGCCCGTTACCGAAGCCGACCTTGAACCGGTGTTCTGCAAGGAACTTGTAAAGCAGGAACTTGACGACACGACGGCGTATATCGATATCCCCGACGAAATACGTGATTTCTACAAAATGTATCGTCCGTCGCCGCTTGTGAGAGCGTACTGCCTCGAAAAAGAGCTTGACACACCCGCGAAGATATACTACAAGTTTGAGGGAAACAACACGAGCGGAAGCCATAAACTCAATTCCGCGATCGCTCAGGCGTATTATGCCAAAGAGCAGGGTCTTAAAGGAGTGACCACGGAAACGGGAGCCGGCCAGTGGGGAACGGCGCTCTCGATGGCGTGCGCCTATTTTGACCTTGACTGCCGTGTCTATATGGTAAAAGTTTCTTATGAGCAGAAGCCGTTCAGGCGTGAAGTCATGAGGACATACGGAGCGACAGTTACGCCGTCGCCCTCGATGAACACCGAAGTGGGACGAAAAATAAACGCGGAGATGCCGGGAACGAACGGAAGTCTCGGATGCGCCATATCAGAGGCGGTGGAAGCCGCCGTAAGTCATGAAGGCTACCGTTACGTCCTCGGAAGCGTTCTGTCACAGGTCCTGCTTCATCAGAGCGTCATAGGTCTTGAAACAAAGACCGCCATGGACAAGTACGGAATAAAGCCGGATATCATCATCGGCTGTGCCGGCGGAGGTTCAAACCTCGGCGGGCTCATAGCTCCGTTCATGGGCGAAAAACTCAGGGGCGAGGCAGATTACAAAATAGTCGCCGTTGAGCCGGCGTCCTGTCCGAGCCTTACAAGGGGAGTTTTCGCGTATGATTTCTGCGATACCGGAATGGTATGTCCGCTTCAGAAAATGTATACTTTAGGTTGCAGTTTCATTCCGTCGCCGAATCACGCCGGAGGGTTGAGATATCACGGAATGAGCGGTATCCTGTCAGAACTTTACGACCAGAAACTTATCGAAGCCGTTTCCTATGAGCAGACCGAGGTATTTGAGGCGGCCGTCAGATTCGCGAGATCCGAAGGAACCCTGCCGGCACCCGAGAGCAGTCACGCCATCAAGGCTGCCATGGACGAGGCAATAAAATGCAGGGAGACCGGGGAGGAAAAGACGATCCTGTTCGGACTTACGGGAACGGGATATTTCGATATGTACGCGTATGAAAAATACAACGACGGCGAGATGACCGATTACATTCCCACGGATGAGGAATTGCGCGCGTCGTTCGACAAACTTCCGAAAGTCTGAAAATATGAGCCGCAGATAATTTTCCCGCCGCCGCGGTAGAAACTGTCCGACCGCGGCGGTCGGTTTCTTATATTTAATTAAAATAATATATGTATTAACAAAAATTTTACAAAATAAAATTTCGCAAACAGTTGAAATGACGCGGAAATCGTGATAAAATTGTAACGTTGAGTGCGACCTTGTGACTTTAATAATTGCAGGAATCACAGGTCGTGCCGGCTGCGAAAGATATGCGGTGAAACGGAAGGTTGCCGGCGGTCTGCCGGGTAATTTCCGCGGAGTATGTCCGATTTCAAACCGGGCGATTGGGATACAGGACACAGTTTGTGGCGATTCATGGCGCAAGTCGGGTCTTGACTTATGCGTTTTGTTTCTGTCTGTGTTCGTCGGTATTTGCTTGACCACTCGGAAAACGCTGGTTTTTCGGGTTTTTTTGTCAGGAGCCGGAAGAAACACACGGGGACGTGTGAGATCCCATAGGAGAGTTGTTTCTCCGCCCCTGTTCTAATTTATTCGAGGAGGCGAAAAATATGGCAGCCAATGAAAAGATCAGATTCAAGATCAAGGGCTATGATCATGCCACAGTCGACATTGCCGCGGCAAAGATCGTGGATGCGGCCAAGAGAAGCGGTGCGAGAGTTTCAGGACCCATTCCGCTCCCGACCGACAAGCAGGTCGTTACCATACTTCGTGCGGTGCACAAGTATAAGGACAGCCGTGAGCAGTTCGAGATGAGGACACATAAGAGACTTATCGATGTTATATGTCCCACCGAGAAGACGACTGCCGCTCTTGAAAAGCTTGAGATCCCCGCGGGCGTGGACGTCGTTATGGAAGTAATGTGACCCGTACGTTCCGTAAACCGCCGCTTCGGGAAGCGGCAATGGCGGTGAACCCGCCGGTCAAGTTGACGCAAAGGCGCCAACCAATAACCTGACAGGAGGAATGCTTAATGCAGAAAGGTATTATCGGCAAGAAGATCGGAATGACCCAGATCTTCGATGAATCGGGGAAAATGATCCCCGTAACTGTTGTTGAAGCCGGACCGTGCGTCGTTGTTCAGAAGAAAACAGTTGAAAACGACGGATACGCGGCTTTACAGCTCGGATATGGCGATGTCAAGGTGCAGAGGGTGAACAAGCCGATGAAAGGCCATTTTGATAAGGCCGACGCGGCGTGCAAATCCACTCTCAAAGAGTTCAGGCTTGACGACTGTGACTCTCTCAATGTGGGGGATATAATCAAAGCCGACACATTTTCGGTCGGTGATTCGGTCGATGTCGCAGGCACAAGCAAAGGTAAAGGATTCGCCGGAGCCATCAAAAGGCACAATCAGCACAGACTTAAGGAAACTCACGGTACCGGTCCTGTTCACAGACAGGCCGGATCAATGGGCGCCTGCTCGTCGCCTTCGAGGATATACAAAGGCAAGGGCATGGCAGGCCACATGGGCGCAGAGCGTGTCACCGTGCAGAATCTTCAGATAGTCAAGGTAGACGCGGAAAACAACCTCATCGCTATAAAAGGAGCCGTTCCCGGACCAAAGGGCGGAATCGTTTATATCGTTGACAGTGTGAAGGCCTGAGGAAGGAGGATGCAGAATGTCTACAGTTTCAGTTTATGATATGACGGGTAAGCAGGTTTCCGAGACAGAGCTTTCAGACGCTGTTTTCGGGATAACTCCGAACGAGTCCGTAATGCATGCCATGGTCGTAAATTATCTTGCCAACCAGAGGCAGGGAACACAGTCAACACTTACGAGGACGGAAGTAAGCGGCGGAGGAAGAAAGCCGTGGAGACAGAAGGGCACAGGCCATGCGAGACAGGGCTCGACGCGCGCTCCTCAGTGGTATCACGGCGGTGTCGCTCTCGGACCCAAGCCGAGAAGCTATAAATATACGCTCAACAAAAAAGTGAGAAGACTTGCGATGAAGTCCGCTCTTTCAACGAAAGTGCTTGACAATAACGTGATAGTGCTTGACTCACTTGAACTTGAGGGATACAAGACAAAACCCGTTGTCGAGATGCTCAAAGCTCTCGGAGTGGAGGACAAAGCCCTTATCGTCACCGCCGAAAGCGACAATAAAGTCGTAAAGAGCGCGGCGAATATCCCCGGTGTGAAAGTATCGGCCGTAAATACCCTTAATGTTTACGATATACTCAAATATGACAAATTTATCGTTGTCAAGAACGCCGTCGGAAAGATCGAGGAGGTGTACGCGTAATGAAAACAGCGCAGGATATCATATTGCAGCCTGTGATCACCGAAAAGAGTATGGACGGTCTGCAGGAAGGAAAGTACACCTTCAAGGTGGCGAAGGACTCGAATAAAACGGAGATAAAAAACGCTATCGAAAAGCTTTTCGGCGTCAAGGTAGCGAAAGTCAACACAATGAACTGCAGAGGACGGTCCAGACGTGTAGGCAGATATGTCGGAAAAAGAGCCGACTGGAAAAAGGCAGTCGTTACATTGACAGAGGATTCAAAGACGATAGAATTCTTTGACGGAATGTATTGATGTAATGATGAGCCGGAGAGACGGGAGATACGCTCCCGCGTCAAAAAGCATTTAAGGAGTGAAACAGATGGCAATAAAAAGCTACAAGCCTACCACGCCTTCGAGACGTCAGATGACAGTTACCGATTACACTCAGTTGTCAAAGGTCGAGCCGGAAAAGAGCCTTCTCGAGCCGATGAAGAAGCACTCGGGAAGAAACAGCTACGGCAGGATCACTGTTCGTCACAGAGGCGGAGGCAACAGAAGAAAATACCGTGTTATAGATTTCAAGCGCGACAAGGACAATATGCAGGCGACTGTACAGACGCTTGAATATGACCCCAACAGAAGCGCGTTTATCGCCCTCGTTCAGTACGAGGACGGAGAGAAGAGGTATATCCTTGCCCCCTATGGTCTTGAAGTGGGCGACAAGATAGAGTCCGGTCCGGAAGCCGATATAAAGCCCGGAAATGCGCTCAAACTTGAGGATATACCGGTCGGAACATTCATTCACGCGATAGAGCTTTATCCCGGCAAGGGAGCACAGCTTGTAAGGAGCGCCGGAAATCAGGCGCAGCTTATGGGCAGAGAAGGTTCTTATGTTCTCGTAAGGCTTCCTTCGGGAGAGATGAGAAAAATACCCGCAGGCTGCAAGGCGTCAATCGGTCAGGTATCGAATATCGACCATGAAAACGTAAACTACGGCAAGGCCGGAAGAGTGAGAAATATGGGATGGAGACCGACCGTAAGAGGATCGGTAATGAATCCGTGCGATCACCCTCACGGCGGCGGTGAAGGCAAATCTCCCATCGGACGCCCGGGACCGGTGACCCCGTGGGGCAAGCCCGCGCTCGGTTACAAGACCCGCAAGAAGCATCACAGGACAGACAAGTTTATCGTAAAGCGCCGCAACGGCAAATAATCTGAAGGGAGGAACAGACAAGTGAGCAGAAGTGTAAAAAAAGGACCGTATGTCCAGGAAGTCCTCCTGAAGAGGGTTGTTGCCATGAATGAGGCAGGCGAGAAGAAAGTCCTCAAGACATGGAGCCGTTCCTCTACGATATTTCCCGATTTTGTGGGACACACGTTTGCCGTTCACGACGGACGCAAACACGTTCCCGTGTATGTTACAGAGGATATGGTAGGTCATAAACTGGGTGAGTTTGCCCCGACAAGGACTTTCAGAGGTCACGCGGGATCGAAAACATCCAACAACGGTAAGAAATAAGCGGAAGGAGGAGACAGAGGATGGAAGCGAGAGCTTATTTGAGAAATGCCCGTATATCACCGAGAAAAGTACAGATCGTTCTTGATCTCATCAGAAACAAGCCGGTGGATATCGCTTTGGCTACATTAGATCTTACTCCCAAGGCCGCGAGCCCGATGGTCTCAAAGCTTGTAAAGTCCGCGATGGCGAACGCCGAGAACAATTTCAGCATGGATAAGGATAATCTTTATGTGTCGGAATGTTTTGTGACGCCCGGACCTACGATGAAGCGGATCATGCCGAGAGCTCAGGGCAGAGCATACAGAATATTGAAGAGAACATCACACATCACAGTTGTTCTCAAAGAAAAAGAATAATCCCGAGGAGGTTTGGAGAATGGGCCAGAAAGTTAATCCGCACGGTCTTCGCGTCGGTATTATAAAAGATTGGGATTCGCGCTGGTACGCCAATAAGGCGGATTTCGGCGATACGCTCGTCGAGGATTACAAGGTTCGTGAGTTTATCAAGAAGAACTTGTACGCGGCCGGTGTGCCGAGGATCGAGATAGAGCGTTTCGCGGACAAAGTCAGGATCCATATACACTGCGCAAAGCCCGGAATCGTAATAGGAAGAGGCGGCACTGAGATCGAAAAACTCAGACTGAAGCTCGAAAAGATGGTGAACAAGCAGGTCTACATCAACATAATCGAGGTAAAGCAGCCCGATATGTGCGCTCAGCTGGTTGCCGAAAAGATAGCACTCGATCTTGAAAACAGAGTTTCGTTCAGAAGAGCCATGAAACAGTCTATCGGAAGATCGATGAGACTCGGCGCAAAAGGCATAAAAGTCAAGGTCTCTGGCAGACTTGCCGGAGCCGAGATCGCCAGAAGCGAGAGTTATCATGAGGGAACGATACCGCTCCAGACGATAAGAGCCGACATAGACTACGGTTTTGCCGAGGCGGATACGACATACGGAAAGATCGGCGTAAAAGTATGGATCTATAAAGGCGAGGTACTCAAAGGCGACGCAGAGAAGGCAGTCGAGAAGAGAGAGAGAGAAAGAACGGAGAAGAGAAGAGACAACAGAGGCAATGACAGACGCCGTCGCGATGACAGACGTGACGGAAACAGAAGGAACGGAAATTACAGACCCCGTGACTCAAGGAGAGAGGGAGGTAATCAGAATGCTGCTTCCAAAGAGAGTTAAATACCGCAGAGTTCACAGAGGACGGTTGAAGGGCAAGGCATACAGAGGAAACAAGGTAACGTACGGAGATTATGGTCTTCAGGCACTTGAGCCCGCGTGGATAACCTCCAATCAGATAGAATCAGCCCGTAGGGCCATGACAAGATACATCAAGAGAGGCGGACAGGTCTGGATAAAGATATTTCCGGACAAGCCCGTTACCGAAAAGCCGGCAGAAACACGTATGGGTTCCGGTAAAGGATCGCCCGAATACTGGGTCGCTGTCGTAAAGCCCGGCAGAGTGCTTTTCGAGATAAAGGGAGTAACGGAGGATATCGCGAGAGAAGCGATGCGTCTTGCTATGCACAAGCTTCCGATAAAGTGCAAATTCGTGGCCAAAGGAGGAGAGCAATTATGAAGGCAAAAGAAATAAGGGAAATGTCGGTCGATGAAATGAACGAAAAGCTTATAAGCCTGAAAGAAGAGCTCTTTAACCTCCGGTTCCAGCTTGCCGTGAACCAGCTTGACAACACAGCCAGGATCAAGGCGGTAAAGAAAGATATTGCCCGCATAAAGACGACTCTGCGTGCCGCAGAGCTTTCGCAGCAACAGTAAGAAAGGGAGGATTTAGACAATGTCTGCTGAGAGGAACCTCAGAAAAACAAGAGTAGGTAAAGTCGTAAGCGATAAGATGGACAAAACCGTGGTGGTTGCCATTGTTGACAATGTCAGACACCCGCTCTATAAAAAGATCATCAAAAGAACTGTGAAACTCAAGGCTCATGACGAGAACAATGAATGCAGGATCGGCGACAGAGTCGAACTCATGGAAACACGCCCGCTCTCAAAAGACAAGAGATGGCGCGTGACGAATATAATCGAGAGAGCCAAGTAATTATCTGGATAAACATAAAAGTCTGAAAGGAGGAGCCCGTTATGATACAGATGCAGACTTATCTTAAAGTCGCTGATAACACGGGAGCAAAGGATCTCATGTGTATCAGAGTTCTGGGTGGAACACGCAGAAGATATGCGAATATCGGAGACGTTGTCGTTGCTTCGGTAAAGAAAGCAACACCCGGAGGCGTTGTAAAGAAGGGTGACGTTGTTAAGGCGGTCATCGTCCGGTCGACGAAAGGCCTCAGGCGTGAGGACGGAACGTACATCAGATTTGACGAGAATGCCGCCGTTATCATAAAAGAAGACAAAAATCCGAGAGGAACACGTATCTTCGGACCGGTCGCGAAAGAACTGCGTGAAAAAGATTTCACGAAAATACTCAGTCTTGCGCCGGAAGTGCTTTGATGGAGGTGTCGGAATATCATGAACAAAGTACATGTAAAGACAGGCGACACCGTTATACTTCTTACCGGAAGATATGAAGATAAATATGAAAAAAACGGTGACAGAAGGACCGGAAAAGTCGTAGAGGTGAGCCCGAAGGAAGGCAAAGTTATCGTCGAGGGCATAAATGTCATAACAAAGCACGTAAAGCCTGTGAGAATGGGAGAAAAAGGCGGTATCGTAAAGACCGAGGCTCCGGTCTACGCCTCAAAAGTTCAGCTTGTATGCCCAAAGTGCGGAAAGCCCACAAGAGTCGGTCATGTGATCGAAACCGACGGCGATAAGAAAGTAAAGCTCCGTGTTTGCAAGAAATGCGGAAAGACATTTAACTGAGAGAGGGAGAAACGATATGTCAAGATTAAAACAGTATTATTTAGATACCGTAGCTCCTGCGATGATGAAAAAATTCGGTTATAAAAGCGTTATGCAGATACCGAAGCTCGATAAAGTCGTGGTCAATGTCGGTGCCGGAGACGCGAAAGACAATGCGAAGGTGATCGACTCAATAAAATCCGACCTTGCCGCGATCACGGGTCAGATGCCCGTAGTGTGCAGAGCAAAGAGATCCGTTGCGAACTTCAAACTGAGAGAGGGAATGCCCATCGGTGTAAAAGTAACGCTCAGAAACGAGAGAATGTACGAATTTGTCGACAAGCTCTTCAATGTTGCTTTTCCGCGTGTAAGGGATTTCAGAGGTATCAGCGCCAACTCGTTTGACGGCAGGGGAAATTATTCCACAGGCGTTAAGGAACAGCTCATCTTCCCGGAGATCGATTATGACAAGATCGACAAAGTGAGAGGAATGGATATAAACTTTATTACGACTGCGAAGACCGACGAAGAAGCCAAGGAACTGCTTTCGCTTTTGGGCGCTCCGTTCGTAAGGTAGCAGGGAGGAAAAGATATGGCTAAAAAAGCAATGATAAACAAGCAGCAGAGAACTCCCAAGTATTCCACAAGAGCATACAACAGATGCAAGATTTGTGGCAGACCGCACGCGTATCTGAGAAAATTCGGCATCTGCCGGATCTGCTTCAGAAAACTTGCGCATGAGGGTCAGATCCCGGGTGTTAAGAAAGCAAGCTGGTAAAATACACAAAGGAGGTCATACGGTATGCAAATTACCGATACAATAGCGGATCTTCTGACGAGAATTCGTAACGCGAATACTGCGAAACACGCCACGGTTGACGTTCCGGCTTCCAATGTAAAGAAGGCAATAACACAGATCCTTCTCGACGAGGGATACGTAAAGGGCTTTCAGGTGATAGATGACGGGAAGCAGGGTATCATCAGGATCACGCTTAAATACGGTGAAAATAAATCACCTGTGATAACAGGTCTGCGCAGGGTCTCAAAACCCGGACTGCGTATATACTCAAGTTGCAAAGATATGCCAAAGGTCAGAAAAGGTCTCGGAATAGCGATCGTTTCAACCTCGAAGGGGATCGTCACCGACAAAAAGGCGAGAGAGCTCAATGTCGGCGGAGAGATCCTCGCATACGTCTGGTAAGGGGGTATCCGGTATGTCAAGAATAGGAAAGATGCCTGTCACCATTCCCGCGGGTGTTGAGGTAAAGAGCGAAAATAACTGCGTGACTGTAAAGGGACCTAAGGGCGAACTGACAAAACAGTTCAACAGGGATCTCGGAATAGAGGTAAGCGACGGAGAGGTAAAGATCACAAGACCGAATGATGATAAAACATATCGTTCGCTCCACGGACTTACAAGATCGCTGATAGCGAATATGGTAGAAGGAGTAACGAAAGGTTTTTCCAAGGAGCTTGAGATCGAAGGCGTCGGCTACCGTGCCATAAAGCAGGGAAAGAAAGTTACTATGAACCTCGGTTTTTCACATCCTGTCGTAATAGAGGAGACGGCCGACATCAAGATCGATGTTCCGCAGCCTAATAAGCTTGTCATAAGCGGAATAGACAAACAGGCGGTAGGTCAGTTTGCCGCCGAAGTCAGGGAAAAGCGTCCTCCCGAGCCGTACAAGGGCAAGGGAATAAGATATGCCGGCGAACATATCATCCGCAAGGAAGGTAAAGCCGGCAAGGGCAAGAAGTAATAAAAGGAGCAGATCGCTATGATTAAGAGAATTGACAGCAATAAGGCAAGATTGAAGAGACACCGCAGAGTTCGCGCGAAGATCTCGGGAACTCCGGAGCGTCCCCGTCTTAATGTGTTCCGTTCCTCCAAGCACATCTATGCTCAGATCATAGATGATGTAAACGGCGTTACTCTCGCGTCTGCGTCCAGTTTGGATAAAGGATTTGAAGGCAACGGAGGCAATATGGAGGGCGCGCGTCTCGTCGGAGAGATGATCGCCAGGAATGCCGCCGAAAAAGGTATCAGCGAAGTAGTCTTTGACAGAGGCGGATATCTTTATCACGGCAGAGTGAAGGAACTTGCCGACGGCGCCCGTGAAAACGGACTGAAATTTTAAGAGGGAGGTAAAATGATGGCTAATAATGAAACTCAGGATACGGAACTCGTAGAAAAGGTCGTTTCCATCAATCGTGTTTCCAAGACGGTAAAAGGCGGAAGGATCATGAAGTTTGCGGCTCTCGTCGTTGTAGGTGACGGAAACGGAACAGTCGGTTTCGGTCTCGGTAAATCCGGAGAAGTACCGGACGCTATCCGCAAGGGAATAGAAGACGCCAAGAAAAATCTGCACAAGATCGCGCTTAAAGGAACGACGATCCCCCACGAGATAATCGGCGAGTTCGGAGCCGGAAGAGTGCTGATGAAGCCGGCGGCTCCCGGTACCGGCGTCATAGCCGGCGGTCCTGTGCGCGCGGTCATTGAAGTTGCGGGAATCAAGGATATAAGAACAAAATCGCTTCGCTCCAACAACCCCTGCAACGTGGTAAGAGCGACGATCAACGGCCTTATGGCGTGTACGACCGCAAAAGAAGTGGCGGAAAAAAGAGGCAAGACCGTAAAGGAAATCTTAGGTTAAGGAGGCAGTAACAATGGCAAAGGAAATAAAACTTGTAAAAAGCCTGATAGGCAGAAAGAAAGACCAGATTGCTACTGCTCAGTCGCTCGGTCTGAGAAAAATAGGCGATGTGACTGTACAGCCGGATAATGACCAGACAAAGGGAAAGATAAATAAAATTTCTCACCTTATTGAGGTACAGGATGCTTAAACAAGGAGGTGCTAATAAATGAAGATCCATGAATTGACGCCCGCACCCGATTCAAACAAAGCTCCCAAAAGAGTAGGAAGAGGCCACGGATCGGGCAACGGAAAAACTGCCGGAAAAGGTCACAAAGGACAGAATGCCCGTTCGGGCGGAGGAGTAAGGATCGGCTTTGAAGGCGGACAGATGCCCCTTGCGAGACGTATCCCGAAGAGAGGATTTAACAATATATTCGGAACGACATACGCTGTCGTCAATGTCAGCGACCTTAACAGATTCAAGGACGGAACAGTCGTAGACGCGGAACTTCTTAAGGCAGCGGGTATCGTAAAGAAACTTAATGACGGAGTAAAAATTCTGGGAAACGGCGAACTTACTTCAAAGCTTACCGTTAAGGCAGCGAAGTTTTCAAAGAGTGCCGCGGAAAAAATCGAAAAGGCTGGCGGGAAAGCAGAGGTGATGTAACGTGTTTCAGACTCTGAAAAAAGCCTGGGGTGTGCCGGAGCTGAGAAAAAAGATCCTGTACACATTGCTCATGATTGTGATTTTCAGATTCGGAAGTGCAGTCACAGTGCCGTTTCTCGATGTTGAGGCTGTACGATCATGGATGGCGAGCAACGCCGTAAACGGAAACTTTCTCGAATATATGAACACTATGACCGGCGGCGCTCTCTCACAGGCGACGATCATGTCACTGTCGATAACGCCTTACATCAACGCGTCGATCATAATGCAACTTCTCACATATGCCCTGCCTCCGCTCGAACGTCTGCATGACGAGGGCGAGGAAGGCAGGAAAAAACTTGATAAAATAACGGCATACGTAGCACTCGGTCTGAGTATACTGATGGCATTTGCGTATTATCTTACGCTCAACAGGTCGATGCACGCGGTCAAGTATACTTCCGGCTGGGAAATGTATTTTACCGCGGCGGTAATAATCGCCTGCTTCGTCGCAGGTTCGTCGTTTGTCGTCTGGATGGGCAACAGGATCAGCGACAAGGGTATAGGAAACGGTATATCGATGATCCTTTTCGCGGGTATCGCGGCAAGATTCCCGTCAGACGCCGGACATCTCATCAATCTTATAAAGACAGAGCCGAATCCGTATCTGTTCGTGACTGTCGGAATCGTTATCTTCCTGATAGCGGAACTTGCGTTCATCGTGTTCATGAATGAATCCGAGAGAAGGATACCGATACAGTACGCGAAACGTGTCGTCGGCAGAAAGCAGTACGGCGGACAAAAGACACACATTCCGATAAAAGTATGTATGAGCGGTGTAATGCCGATAATCTTTGCGATGTCGTTTATGTCACTTCCGGCGACTATTCAGCTTTTCAAGCCGCTGGATCCCAACGTGACAAGCGGATTTTACTATCACTTCTGTAAATTTTTCAGCACGAGAGGACTTCCGTACGCGATATTGTATTTCATACTCATTATAGCTTTTAACTACTTCTATGTATCGATCCAGTACAATCCGGTCGAGATAGCGAACAATCTCCGTCAGAGCAACGGAGGCATTCCCGGAATAAGACCCGGAAAACCCACATCTGATTATATTCAGAGAGTTCTTTCGAAGATCTCCCTTGTCGGTGCGGTATTCCTCGGAATAATCGCCGTCATACCGATATTTGTGGGAATGATAGACAGCAACCTTGCAACGCTTTCGATGGGTGGTACTACGATACTTATCGCGGTGAGTGTTGCGCTTGAAACATCGAGAGTACTTGAGTCACAGCTTATGATGCGTCATCATAAGGGATTTTTACAGTAAGTAAAGGAGGAAGCACGATATGAATCTGATTTTTTTGGGCGCGCCCGGTGCCGGCAAAGGCACTCAGGCGGAAGTGGTTTCCGAAGCCCTCGGCATTCCGCAGATCTCGACGGGAAACATCCTCAGAGAGGCTGCGAAAAACGGAACTGAACTTGGCATAAAAGCAAAAGCCGCAATGGATTCGGGAGCGCTTGTTTCCGATGATATCGTTATCGGGATCCTTAAAGAGAGAATAACCGAAGACGACTGCAAGAACGGATTTATCCTTGACGGATTTCCGAGAACAGTTCCCCAGGCTGAAGCTCTTGATTCGATGAATATCCGGATCGACAAAGTGATAGAGATTTCAGTTCCCGATGATACGATCAAAGAGAGAGTATCCGGAAGACGTGTCTGCGAAAGCTGCGGAGCGTCGTATCACGTCCAGTACAAGCCGTCAAAGGTTGAGGGAAAATGTGATAAATGCGGAGGAAAGACAGTTATCCGCAAAGACGATCAGCCGGAAACTGTTCTTGAGAGGCTCGCGGTCTATCACGAAAAGACAGCGCCTCTGAAGGAATATTACGAAAAACAGGGAAAGCTTGTGACTGTTGAAGGACAGGAAGAAGTCGCGGACACATCTAAACTCACACTCGCAGCAGTCGGAGCATAAACTGTATGATAAGCATAAAATCAAAGACCGATCTGGCTAAAATGCGTGAAGCCGGTAAAATAGCCGGCGGAGCGCTGCAGCTGGCAGGTGAGTCGATCAGAGCGGGAATGAGCACCTTGGATCTGGACAAGATAGTTCATGACTATATCACAAGGCACGGGGCGAAGCCTTCGTTCAAAGGATACGGCGGGTTTCCCGGAAGCGCCTGCATCTCGATCAACAACGAAGTGATCCACGGGATACCGAAAGCTTCTAAGAGGATCTGCGAGGGGGACATAGTAAGTGTCGATGTCGGAGCGTATTACGACGGCTTTCACGGAGACACGTGTGCTACTTTTGCCTGCGGTAAGATATCAGACGAAGCGAAAGCTTTGCTTGAGGTCACGGAAAAAAGCCTTTATGAGGGCATTTCCAAAGCGCAGGTCGGAGCAAGGCTCGGGGATGTTTCCCACGCGGTGGAGGTTTACTGTGCTTCGAGAGGCTACGGAATCGTAAGAAATTACTGCGGACACGGAATCGGCAGAGAACTTCACGAATCGCCTGAAGTTCCGAATTTCGGACGTGAGGGACACGGACCGAGACTAATGGCTGGGATGACGATATGCATTGAGCCGATGATAAACGTAAAAGGCGATGACGTGAAAGTTCTTAAGGACGGTTGGACCGTCCTGACCGTAAGTGGTTCATTATCAGCTCATTTTGAGCATGCTATCGCAATAACTCCTGACGGTCCCGTCATTCTGACAATGCCTTGACGGAGGGATATTTGTGAAGGTACAGAAAGGCTCGGTCGTAAAAGCGAACGCGGGTCGTGACAGCGGAGGATATTTTGTCGTCACCGAGTTGCGGGACGGATATTGCTATATAGCCGACGGGAAGCGGAGAAAACTCGGTTCGCCGAAGAAGAAGAACCTGAAGCATATCAGCATTACCGGCAGCGTGATGGAATTAAACGGTATGACCGATAAAAAACTCAGAAGGCAGATAAATCAACTGAAAAATGCAGATGCTCAATAGCGGGAGGTCATCAGGGTGTCAAAAGAAGATGTAATCGAAGTAGAAGGTACAGTGCTTGAGGCACTGCCGAATGCTATGTTCAAGGTTCAGCTCGAAAACGGTCATGAAGTTCTTTCCCATGTTTCGGGAAAACTCAGGATGAATTATATAAGGATCGTTCCGGGGGACAAGGTGAAGCTCGAAATGTCACCTTATGATCTGTCGAAGGGCAGGATAACCTGGAGAGTAAAATAAGTGACACAGAGCTGATCTGCATAAACAAAAAGGAGGTATTCACAATGAAAGTCAGACCTTCGGTAAAACCGATTTGTGAAAAATGCAAAGTTATCAAACGTAAAGGAAAGGTAATGGTAATCTGCGAAAACCCCAAGCATAAGCAGCGTCAGGGTTGATAGATAAGCGCAATTATGGAGGTGCAAGTAACAATATGGCAAGAATAGCTGGAGTTGACCTTCCGAAAGATAAGAGAGTCGAGATAGGGCTCACCTATATTTACGGAATTGGCCGTCCGACCGCTGCGACTATCCTCAAAGCCACGGGAGTTGACCCTGATACGAGAGTCCGGGATCTCGCCGAGGAGGATGTTGCTAAACTTCGTGATTATATCGATGAGCATTATACCGTTGAGGGAGATCTCAGGAGAGAAGTCGCTCTCAACATTAAGAGGCTCGTTGAAATAGGATGCTACAGAGGTGTTCGCCACCGCAAGGGTCTTCCTGTAAGAGGACAGAGGACAAAGACGAACGCAAGGACCCGGAAAGGCCCCGTAAAGACGATAGCGAACAAGAAGAAGTAAGGAGGTTATGAAATTTGGCACAGCAGAAGGGCAAAAAAACAACAACTGTCAGAAGGCGCAGAGAGCGTAAAAATATCGAAAACGGTGCGGTTCATATTCAGTCGACTTTCAATAATACGATCGTGACCATTACGGACACACAGGGCAATGCCATTTCGTGGGCAAGTGCCGGAGGACTCGGATTCAGAGGCTCAAGAAAATCCACTCCGTTTGCGGCTCAGACAGCGGCGGAAACTGCGGCGAGAGCGGCTATGGAGCATGGGCTTAAAAACGTGGAGGTCTATGTCAAAGGTCCCGGAGCGGGACGTGAGGCGGCAATAAGAGCTCTCCAGACGGTGGGTCTTGAAGTCAGGATGATAAAGGATGTAACTCCGATCCCTCACAACGGATGTCGTCCGCCTAAGAGACGTCGTGTCTGAACAAACGGGAGGTGTAATAGAAATGGCTAGATATACTGGAGCGGTTTGCAGACTTTGCAGACGTGAAGGACAGAAACTTTTCCTTAAAGGAGACAGATGCTACACACCCAAGTGTGCGATAGACGACAGAAATGACGAACGTAAAAAAGGTACGCCCGGTCAGCACGGAATGAACCGCAAGAAAAATTCGGAGTATGGTATCCAGCTTCGCGCAAAGCAGCTTACGAAGCGCTATTACGGAATACTTGAGGATCAGTTCTACCACTACTTTGAGATCGCCTCAAGGCAGCCCGGTAAAGCAGGTGAAAATCTTCTCATACTGCTTGAAACAAGACTTGACAATGTGGTTTACAGACTCGGTTTCGCAAGTTCGAGAGCGCAGGCAAGACAGCTCGTTACTCATAATCATTTCAGGGTCAACGGAAAGAAAGTGAATATCCCTTCGTATCTTATAAAAGCCGGAGATGTTGTATCAGTCAGCGAGAAGAGCAAAGCAACAGATTCATTCAAGGCTCTCCTTGAAGCAAACAGCGGCAGAACAGTTCCCATGTGGCTTGAGCCTGACAGGGAACAGGCGTCGGCGAAAGTGCAGAGACTTCCTCAGAGGGAGGAGATCGACCTCGATGTCGAGGAACAGCTCATCGTCGAGCTCTATTCTAAATAATAGGCGGTTGGAATATAGTTTGTTCGATACAATACATATTTATTGCTAAATAGGAGGGTTTTTATGCTGGAAAAGATAAATAAGCCGGATATAGATATTGTCGAGCTGAGAAGCGACGGCAAGTATGGCAAATTCGTTTTGGCACCGTTGGAGCGCGGTTA
>CAYPXB010000001.1:263364-273510 GCA_964414745.1 uncultured Alistipes sp.
GACAGCATATATACCCCTGTTTTAAAGGTAAACTACACGGTTGAGGACACACGTCTGGGTCAGGTAACGGATTATGACAAACTGACGATCGAAGTATGGACAGACGGAACGGTATCCGCTAAGGAAGCACTGTCGCAGGCCGCGAACCTGCTGAGTGAACATCTGAAATTATTTGTCGATCTTTCCGAAGAGGCGGGATATACGGAAGTCCTTGCGGAAAAGGATGAAAAGGGAAAGGAAAAGATACTCGAGATGACGATCGAAGATCTTGATCTTTCAGTACGTTCGTTTAACTGTCTGAAACGTGCCGGAATAAATACAGTGGATGATCTTATAAACAAATCCGAAGAAGAAATGATGAAAGTCAGAAATCTCGGAAAGAAATCATTTGACGAAGTCAAAGAAAAACTTCAGTCGCTGGGATTTGAACTTGCATCCGAAGAAGATTGACAGAGCGTATATGATCAGTGACAGGATCATATCATCGCATTTAGATTATAAATCGTGCATACAGATAAATGCACTTAAGAAAAGGAGTGAATTACATGCCGGGAAAAAGAAAACTGGGCAGGCCTACCGATCACAGAAGGGCAATGCTCAGGGGAATGGTGACTTTTCTCCTTGAAAACGGTCAGATAGAAACGACTGTTACAAGAGCTAAGGAAGTACGTGCCGTAGCCGAAAAAATGATTACTATCGGCAAGAATAACGATCTGCACTCCAAGCGTCAGGTCATGGCTTATGTAACAAAAGAGTCTGTTACAAAGAAGCTTTTTGATGAGATCGCGCCTAAGTATGCAGACAGAAACGGCGGATATACACAGATCATAAAGACCGGACCTCGCAAAGGTGACGCTGCCGAGATGGCAATAATCAAACTTGTGTGACCTGAGACCGAATAAATTGGAAGACGGCTGTTGAAAAATAAGGCAACAGCCGTTTTTGGCACAGTGGATCACAATATTCCGATGTTGCGGATCAGAAGGGAAAGACAGCCGGAAAATCCGGCAGATGGGAGATAAGACCAATGAAAAAATTATTGAAACCGATAATATCGGTTCTCACCGCCTTATATGCGGTATCCGCTTTCGCGTTGACGGCGTTTGCCGAGGGAGAGCAGGCGGCTTCGAACAACCAGAGCGGCGGAAGTCTTTTAATGCAGATGATCATTCCGCTTGCGCTGATCTTCATCCTTATGTATTTTTTGATGATAAGGCCTCAGAAAAAGCAGGAAAAAAAGACAAAGGAAATGCAGGACAATATCCAGGTCGGTGACGAGATCGTCACCATCGGAGGGATCGTGGGACTTGTTGTCCGCAAGGGCGATGACAATGTTGTTATCGAGACAGGCGGAGAAAGAAATAAGATGAGGATTAAGCTTTGGGCTGTATCCGAAAACACCTCAGCCCTTGAGAGAGAGAAAGATGGCAAAACCATTGAAAAGGCAAAAGACTCGAAAGAATCGGATAATGCCGCATCGGGAACACCGAAGAAAGGCACCGCCGAAATGGCAATGTCGTCCGCAAAGCTGAAAGATGACGACGACACCGGCGGGCAGGCTGAAGAAAAGAAGCAGAAAAAAGACAAGAAAAACAAATAAATGTAATTTCAGAAAAAGTCTGTTGCCGGAAAAACAACAGACTTTTTTATATCTATAAATAAAATTCACAGAGAGATCATGAAAATCAGAAATCTCCGGACGTATCTTCCATAAGCTTGAATTTTATCTTAAAGTAATCCGGGTTTCCTCCGCCGGACGGAAACCTCGCGCACGTCGCGGGAACGGTATCGCCGGCACTGTACTGGAAACTCAGTGTGTCATACAGCTCGTC
Organism: uncultured Alistipes sp.; assembly: GCA_964414745.1. Classification (GTDB taxonomy): domain Bacteria; phylum Bacillota; class Clostridia; order Oscillospirales; family Ruminococcaceae; genus Ruminococcus. The sequence continues at coordinate 265,197 of CAYPXB010000001.1, forward strand.
ATATGTGCTGACGGTTTTTCCGTTAATGGCAACAATAAAATCGCCCGGTCTGAGCTCTGTATTTGATATATCACAATCCGGTGAAATGGAAGATATATAGATCCCCTTGAAATCATCGGGGAGACTGAATCCGATCTCCTCCTCTATCGTGGCTATTTTTAACTCGTTGTCCATATCGATAAGCTCGATTCCGATGCGGAACCGGTCTGATACATAGCCCTGACTGATGAGTTCGTCTATTATCGGCTTTGCCTCATTTATCGTTATGGCGAAGCCGAGTCCCTCATAGCTGGAACTTACATACTTTGACGATGTTATGCCGACCACCTGACCGTACATATTCACGAGTGCTCCGCCGGAGTTGCCCGGGCTGATGTCCGCGTTTGTCTGAATGCAGTTCATCTCAAAGCCTGTTGAGTCTGATTTTATCTTTCTGTTCACAGCCGAAACGATACCGTCGGTGACAGATCCCGAGAGTCCCGCGGGGTTTCCGATAGCCATCACCTGTTCCCCGACAACTACTTCATCGGAGTCCCCGAAGACAGCGGGTGTAAGGCCGTCGGCCATTATCCTGATTATCGCGATATCTGTCTTGGCGTCATGACCGACAACTTTGGCATTGTATGATGCGTCGTCCGATGTATATACGACATGATATCCGTCATCTTGCAGAACATGCGAATTTGTGACTATATAGCCGTCTTCGGAAATGATTACACCCGAACCCGTTCCGACAAGATTTGTATGGCTGCTGTCTTCATATGCGTAGATCTCGACGATAGACGGACGCACCTTGGCGGCGACACCTTCTGTCGTATACCTGCCGTTTTCATCCTGATATTCTTGCAAATCCCCGCTGTCCGGCTTCGGCTGTTCATAGATAACGACGTTTTCTCCGTCCTTACCCTCGAAGTTTTTAAGATATTTTCCGCTGTCGGAAACATCTTTGACTATCGCGAATGCACCGAGCGCGACAGTAGCGGTAAATACGAGAGCGAGAAGAACTATTATCGTATGCTCGTTTTTTGACCGTTCCGATTTTGCACGTCGCTTTTCTTTCTCTTTTTCATTTCTTGCTTTTTCCTTCTCATAATTTTCAAAACCAATAGGCTGGAACATAAAGTCATCATATTCAGGCGCAGGAGAGGGAAAGTCATTTTCACCCGTTTCCCGAGCTTTTGTGAAGTCTTCATCCGGCTTCGGCTTTTCAAATATATCTTTGTTGTCATCCATTGATACGGATCCTTTCTTTAAAATATAAAATTATATTTATCTGTGTCAATCCTGTTTTTCGGGTATCTGTATCGAAAATTCCGTGTACTGACCGTAGACGCTTTTTACGACGATATGGCCTTTGTGCAGGTGAACGATCTTTCTTGAGATCGAGAGACCGAGGCCGAGCCCCGTCGTGTCCTTGCCGCGGGAGGAGTCGGTTTTGTAGAAACGGTCGAATACCTGTTTGATCTCCTCGTTTTTAAGACCTTCACCCGTATTCCGTATGCCTATCGAACATATGCCGTTATTGTTTTCAAATGAAAATGATATGGTGCCGTTTACATTTACGAATTTAACGGCGTTTTCAACAATGTTGTATATCACCTGCTGCATAAGATCCGGGTCGGCGACAGCCATCAGCCGGTCGGAATCAAGACCTTCTATTTCGACTTTCTTCTCATTTATTTTTTTCTCGAACATAAGAACCACCTGTATTACGATATCAGTCAGATTGACCGGTTTGAAATTAGGCGTCATCGTTCCGGACTCAAATTTTGTCATATTCAGCATTGATGTTATCAGGATCCTGAGTCTTTTTATCTCATTTGAAACAAGTATAAGATATTCACGCTGCTGCGACTTCGGTATGGTTCCGTCGATTATACCGTCGACAAAGCCGCCCACAGTCGTTATCGGCGTGCGCAGTTCATGTGATACATTCGCGATGAAAGTCTTGCTTGTGGCGTCGCTGTTTGCCATATTGTCGGCAAGGGCGTTTATGTTTCTTGAAATATCCTGAAGACAATCGTATTTGCCGACATCGATCCTTTCGGAAAAATCCCCGCGCGAAAATTTTTCGCTTATGCGCTTGAATTCCTCGCTCGCCGTAACATACTTTGAGGCTTTATGCCGCATAACAAGGTACATGATCAGTATAAGCAGCAGGGAAAATGCGCATACATAAAAGATGACCCTGTAATTGAAAGAATTTATATCATCCACCGGGCAGTAGGCAATTATATAGAATTTGTGTTCCGCATCGGTGCCGCTTTCGACAGAAAAACTCGCGCCGTACATTATCCGCGGCTCGGTATTTGAGATCTTTTGTGCATCAAAGTCAAAAAAAGGCTCATTGTCTATGCGTTCCATAGTCGTGGTCGGCAGAGCTATATTTCCGTTTTCGTTTTCCGGATTGAGAACGCAGCCGCCGTCCTCATCGTATATATAGAGAGAAAGCCCGTATTGTTCCGAAAAACTCTTATATACCCGTTGTACCGAATCTGAGCGTATATCTTCTGCCGTTTCGAGATCTCCCTCGATGATAGTTGTGAGGTTTCCGCAGATCATTGAAATGTCCTTGAATTTTTCCCGCCTCACGAGAGAATTGCAGATAATACAGATAAATATACTCAGTACGACGATACCTATGGCTGCCACATAAAACGAAGAGAGGAACAGGCTGTAATATGAATTCTTTTTATTTTTCTTCATTCTCGCACCACACGTTCGGAAGATCCCCGGAAGTCAGCTTTCGGGGAACTCAGACTTCAGTTTTTTAAATCAAAAGGGGGCAGAAAAGCCCCCTGTAAAAGCGCCTGAGATCTTTTGATCTTTCAATCTTTTTCGTTTGCTTCGAATTTATATCCTACTCCCCATACCGTCTTGAGAGACCATTCATCCGATACACCCTCAAGCTTTTCCCTGAGGCGCTTGATATGCACATCGATCGTGCGGGAGTCGCCGTAATATTCAAAACCCCATACCTCGTCAAGGAGCTGATCACGCGTGTATACCCTGTTTGGATTTGACGCGAGATAAAAGAGCAGTTCGAGTTCTTTCGGCGGCGTATCAACAACTTTTCCGTCTACTTTAAGTTCATATCTTGTCATATTCACGGAAAGCTTGTCGTAAGTAACTTCTTTTATCTCCTCTTCTTCGGAGGGATTTCCCACCCGGCGCATTATCGCGTTTATCCGGGCTATGACTTCTTTGGCGTCAAAAGGCTTTACGATGTAATCATCCGCGCCCAGTTCAAGACCGATGACCTTGTCGATAGTTTCTCCTTTTGCCGTTATCATAATGATCGGGACGTTCGATTTTTTCCTTATCTCCCGGCATACCTGCCAGCCGTCAATTCCCGGGAGCATTATGTCGAGCAGAATAAGATCCGGTTTAAGGGTATTGAATTTAACTACGGCCTCTTCGCCATCATACGAGATGATGACGCTGTAGCCCTCTTTCTCAAGATATAATCTCAGAAGATCACAGATATTTTTATCATCATCAACGACCAGGACTTTCATACTTTTGTCTACTGTCATCTTAATACACCTTCTTTTTGAATTGAGGCAAACCGAGTATCTGATGATTGCTATCGACCGTCACCGGATTGCGACTTCGGTTTTTATTATACTACATTTTCCCGTAAAAGTCAATTGATAATTCATATTTGTATGATAAAAGCGGCTTTTATGAATCCTGTCCTCTTGCATTTCGTGCGGATCTGTGGTATAATCAGCAGAGAGGCAAATCCGGCGTGGTACGGTGAAGCTTTATTTTTATGCGGGGAGATGGCAGGAAACATTGAGAGAACTGAAAGACGGGATATACACCGGAGAAAGAGCCATGTTTCAGGCAAAAGACACGGATTTTGAGCGCTGTATATTTGAAGACGGCGAATCACCGCTGAAGCACAGCAGGAATATAACCCTTGAGGGAACATCGTTCAGATGGAAATATCCGCTTTGGTATTCCGAAAATATAAAGGTGAGCGGCTGTACTTTTTTTGAGATGGCAAGAGCAGGAATATGGTACACAAACGATATTGAGCTGAATGACGTGACATATATCGCACCGAAGGGATTCCGCAGATGCAGTAATGTGAAACTCGAAAACGTCGTATTCAAAGACGCGAAGGAAACATTGTGGGATTGTGAAAATATCACAATGAAAAATGTGTCCGCAAACGGGGATTACCTTGCCATGAACAGCAGAAATATCGATATTGACCGTCTGGAACTTACGGGGAATTACTGTTTTGACGGTGCAAGAGATATAAAAATAAAAAATTCGCGGCTCATAAGTAAGGACGCTTTCTGGAACTGCGAGAATGTAACAGCGGAAAACTGTTATATCTGCGGCGAATATCTCGGCTGGAACTCAAGATCTCTCACGTTTGTAAACTGTACGATAGAGAGTCTTCAGGGACTCTGTTTTATAGATGATCTGAAAATGATCGGCTGTGTTCTGCAAAATACCACGCTCGCGTTTGAATATTCAACGGTAAATGCCGATATATGCGGCAATATAGACAGTGTGAAAAATCCCTCGGGAGGCGTCATACGCGCCCGGAGCATAGGAGAAATAATTATGGAAAGCGACAAAGTCGATGTGAGCAAGACAAAAATATTTACCGATATGTGATTTTTCCGGAAAATACAGATAAAATACGGAATAATACCGCGGAGAAGGATCTCCGCGGTTTTTTCTGTCAGTAATAAATCAGAAATCTCTGCCTGTTTTGCCCCGGATCGTTGTGCGAAAATTCGGAGAGAGGGACAGCCCTGATATCCCGTTTTTTCAGTTCCTCTTCCAGTTCCTCACAGCTGTAGCGGTCGCTGAATCGGACGACACAGTACATACCCGTATTCGTTCCGGAAAATGTCGCATTACTGAAAAGCTCATCCTGTCCGGCTTTCTGTATCAGTCTGTTTCTGCTGTCGATACAATGTTTTCTTACACGGCGTATATGTTTTTCAAAATAGCCCTCTCTGATGAATTTTGCCAGAGTGTACTGTTCGAAAGTCGATACAGCGCACGAAAAGCAGCCAAGTCTTTCATGAAACCGCGCCACCAGCGTTGCAGGCAGTATCATGTAGCTTATACGTATGGTCGGGGTCAGACTTTTTGTAAAAGTGTTCATATAGATCACTTTATCTGTCACATCAACGGAAAAGAGAGATGGTATCGGTTTGCCCGAAAGTCTGAACTCGCTGTCGTGATCGTCCTCAATAAGATAGCGGTTTTCCCTTTGTGACGCCCATCCGAGCAGAGCGTAGCGCTTGCCTATCGATGTCACGCATCCCGTCGGGAAGTGGTGCGACGGCGAGATATGAACGATATCGGCGTCCGAGCTTTCAAGTTCATCCACAGAGATCCCGTCCTGATTGACGGAGATCCAGCGGCATTTCATACCGATGCTGGTGTAGATCTCCGCTATTTTCCGGTATCCGGGATCTTCGACCGCGATGACCGAATCATTTCCGAGCAGTATTCCCGTCAGCATATACAGATACTCCGTGCCGGCGCCGATCACTATCTGTGACGGAGAAACATCCATGTTGCGAAAGCTTTTCAGATGATCTGCTATTGCCTCACGCAGTTCATAGACTCCCTCCGAAGGCGGTATTGCCATCAGGCGGTTTCTGTCGCGCGCAAGAGTCTCACGCATAAGGTGAGACCATACCGAAAACGGGAACAAAGAGTCATCGCTTTCGCTTATCTCCTCTGTCTTTTCCGGAAGAATGACATCATTTCGGATCGGGGACTTTACCTGCGGGATATGTTCCACGAAATATCCTTTTTTCGGGTACGCCGCGACATATCCCTCGGCAACGAGCTGAGCGTACGCGTTTTCCACGGTAATCACACTGACTCCGAGATGTGCGGAAAATTCACGCTTTGATGGGAGTTTATCGCCGGCGCTCAGAGTCCCGTTTTCGATATCCGTCCTGATATATTCGTAGATCTGGATATATAATGGCTCTGTTTTTGTGTTGTCAAGTTCATACGTCAGCATTCACAGCCCTCCTCTGGACTTATCAAATAATTTGATTCTGGATATTGTGATATGGTCACATCCAGATTATACTATTATATAAAGTATTTGTCAAGGAGGTTTTTTTATGAATGACAATAACGACCGTTATGAACTTAACAAACAGCTTGCCCAAATGCTGAAAGGCGGAGTGATCATGGATGTCACGACACCGGAGCAGGCAAAGATCGCGGAGGCGGCAGGGGCGTGCGCTGTTATGGCGCTTGAGAGGATACCGGCGGATATCCGCGCCGCCGGAGGAGTTTCGCGTATGAGTGACCCCGCGATGATAAGAAGCATTCAGGATGCCGTAAGCATACCTGTGATGGCAAAGTGCCGTATAGGTCATTTTGCGGAGGCTCAGATCCTTGAGGCGATAGAGATCGATTATATCGATGAGAGTGAGGTACTGACACCTGCCGATGACGTTTATCACATAGACAAGAAAAAATTCCGCGTTCCGTTCGTGTGCGGTGCGAAAGATCTCGGAGAGGCGCTGCGGAGGATCTCGGAGGGAGCATCAATGATACGGACAAAAGGCGAGCCGGGGACGGGTGATGTAGTTCAGGCCGTTCGCCATATGCGTAAGATTCAGAGCGAGATAGCGGCGCTTGCGTCGACAAGAGAAGATGAACTTTATGAAGCTGCGAAAAAGTTGCAGGTGCCGTATGACCTTGTCAGATATGTCAGCGAGAACGGAAAGCTGCCGGTTGTGAATTTTGCCGCAGGAGGGATCGCGACGCCCGCGGACGCGGCGCTTATGATGCAGCTCGGAGCCGAGGGAGTATTTGTCGGATCCGGAATTTTTCGTTCGGGAGACCCGGAAAAGAGAGCCGCCGCAATCGTAAAAGCCGTCACGAATTTCAAAGATCCCGCCGTGCTCGCGCAGGTATCATCATCGCTCGGCGAGGCGATGGTCGGAATAAACGCGCAGGAGATCGCTCTTCTTATGGCTGAAAGAGGCAAATAATGAAAGTAGGGATCATTGCCGTCCAGGGTGCGTATCTCGAACACGGTGCGATGCTCGAAAGGCTCGGGGCGGAATATGTTTTTGTACGGAAAAAAGAAGACCTTGACGGAGTGGATCGTCTGATACTGCCCGGCGGAGAAAGTACCGCCCAGCGAAAACTTATGAGAGAGCTTGAAATGACAGAAACGATAAGGGAAATGACAGAAAGCGAAATGCCGGTAATGGGCACGTGTGCGGGACTGATACTTCTCGCGGATAAAATTGACGGGGAGGAGAGCTGTCTGGGCGGATTGCCCGTAAAGGTTGTCCGTAACGGTTACGGGCGTCAGCTCGGCAGTTTCTCCGTTTCCGGCTCTGTGGGAAATTTTCATGATTTTCCTATGCGTTTTATCCGCGCGCCTTATATTTCCGAAGTTTTCGCCGATGATGTGAGGATATTGAACACCGCCGACAGCCGGATCACAGCCGTGCGGTATAAAAAGCGGCTCGGTCTTGCCTTTCACCCGGAGCTCACGGAAGATGACCGTATTCATCGGTATTTTCTGAGCCTCTGAAGCATCCGGATAAACAAAAAAGCGACGGGTCATTCCCGCCGCTTTTTTATTATTTTATTTGTCTGCCTTGAATACGGCACGGACAAAATTGTAGATATGGGCATGAATACTGTTGTCGCCGTGGTATCCGCTTTCGTAGTAATGCCAGATATGCGGAACGCCGTTCTGTGTAAAGTTATTGTGATATCCCTCGGGTGTTGTGTAAACAACCGTGTCATTTCCGCCGGCTGTGATGAATATGAGCGACGGAGCCGCCTGCTCGGATTCAAAGCTGAATGAGCCGGTCACTCCGGGAGCCGGACATACAGCGCCGACATAGCCGAACAGATCCGGGTGTTTCATACCTATATTGAGTGATTCTCTTCCGCCCATCGAGAAGCCTGTTATAGCTGTGTTTGCTTTTCCCGTCTTAACGCTGTATTCTTTTTCTATAAGAGGCATAAGCTCGGTGGTAAGGACTGTGTCAAAGTTGTCATAAGCTAAGTTATTTGCGTCATCCATTGCCGTGCAGTCGTCCTGAGTCTGACTTGAATAGATATACGGGAATACAACTATCATCTCCTCGGCGTCGCCCTCGGCGATAGCGTTGCCGATGATCTGTTTCGTATACATAGTACTGTTGCCCTCTATTATCATTCTGTCCTGATTTTCCCAGTATCCGTGCATAACATAGAGAACAGGATATTTTTTATCTTCCGAGTAGTTTGCCGGGAGCAGTACATTGTACTTTTTCTCTCTGCCGCAAAAATCGGAGTAATA
>CAYPXB010000001.1:273610-285251 GCA_964414745.1 uncultured Alistipes sp.
ATATCGCTTGCGAAAACGCCCGAAATAAGGTTTTTTCTGAGAACGGCAATATCAAAAGCGTTCACAGATCCGTCGATATTTATATCACCGGCAAAGAAGTCGCCTTCGGGTGGAGTTACGCTGCCGGGTTCCGTTACATCGGGAATCACCGGAGCCGGCGGTCCCTCGATTACGGTATCGGGAAGTGCGCCGATCGCCTCGTCGATATAGAAATTTTCCGTGCCTTCCTCCGTTTCAACATATATCTGCAGGTCTGTCGCGTCTTCGGGGATCGTATAGCTTGTATTCGCAAGCTGGACCCAGGTGCCGGGTACTGTCTCGCCCTCGGCTATCTGGTCATAGTGGGTCTCGCCGTCTGAGCCTGTGTACTGCAGCTTCAGGAAGAATTTAGTCACGGGATCACCGTCAAAGTAAGTCGCGAGGACACTGAAACTGAACGGTTCGCCCGGTTTAAATACTTTCGGGTTGAGATTTTTTGAAGTTCCGTTCCAAGTGGCGTCTCTGTCCTGAACAAGGAGTGATTCGGCACCCTTGTAGAATGTGCGTCCGCTTGTCATCACCGACGCGGCTCCGCGACCGGTCCAGTCACAGGTGCTCTGTTCAAACTCATCGTGGAAGAACCATCCGTTTTCATCGGGCTGAGAGCCGGGAGTAACACCGCTGCCCTCCAGTGAGATCACAAAGGTCGACACGCTCTGAGCGGGAAGTGAGGCGAAAAATCCGTTTCCGTCGTTTTCGAGATTTTCAGTCAGTGCTATATTCTCGGTTTCAGATGTCCTGTATCTGTCAACATTGACGATCTTCTCGCCGCTGCCTATCGAAAAGCTCTGTGTATATGTTTCTGTTCCCTTGTTTATCGCAACGACCGTTATCTGATTATCGTCATTTTTGTACGCTGAGACAAGGACATCGCTTGCCGGCTGTTCGGTAGCCGAGATACGCACGTCTCCGGGGCGTACCCACTTGGAGTACTGGGCAAGACTGTATCCTCTCTTGGATATTGTTCCGTCCTCGCTCATGGGACAGTAGCTCCTTCGTATATACCACCATACGTAAGCGCTCATATTTCCGACAACAAGCGCGTTATGAATATTTTCTGACGCCTGTATCGCCTGAGACCAGATATTGTTGGAATCAGCGTCGCTGTTCGGAACATAGACTTCCGTCATCCAGATCTCTTTTCCGCAGTTTTCGAGCGCCGGGAAATCCATTTGGCTTCTTGTCGTGCCGTAAAAATGTGTTCCGAAAAGATCGCAGTTTTCCATAGCCGCAGAATTTTCAAGTATCTTGCTGTAGTAATCCTTGTTCGTATATTGAAATGATTCGGGCGACATAACACGTGTGCTTGTGATCTGATCGGCGTAGTTTGCGAGAAAATCCGTTGTTTCGTCGGACGACCATGCTGTCCACTCCGAGGCGTAATCGGGCTCATTCTGCACCGAGATCGAATACAGATCCACACCCTGGTCTTTCATGTACGTTCCGAAATCGTTAAGGTGTTTTGCGTAGGCGGCGTAGTTTGCTTTCGGGAGATGCTTTTTGCCGCCACTTGCACCTCCGGTGCCGTTTTCGGCGAGAGCAGCCGGGGGTTCCCATGGTGTGGCAAAAACGGTCGCGCCCTGTGATTGGGCATACTGCGCGGTCGGAACGGCGTTTTTCCACTGACTGCTGTCGGGATTTACAAATACTCTCAGTATCGTAAGCCCCAGATCGTTTTCTCCGTTTCCGAAAGCGGTCTTACGCTGTGCGTCGGTCAGGTCGGAGCCTTGCCATTCAGGCAGATTCATCCCTCCGAATCCCCGTATCGTCTGGTATTCCGTCGTGGTGTCGATGACCACGTTGTCGGCGGCAAATGTTTCGGTCTGAACATTCTCTTTTCCCGGGAATACGGCAATTACCGCAAACATCAGAGCCGACGCCGTGAACGACGATACTGTTTTACAGATTGCAGATCTCAGATTCATATTCATCACCTCAGTTAAAATTTTAATTTATTTTACCGTTCACTTATCTTGTTATAGATAATTATACACCGACCGCAAAAAAATCTCAACCCTGTTATGGCGAAAAAGCGGATTTTTTGAATATCGGATCTTAAGAACGCGCCAACATCCCGAAAACATCTATCAGCTCATCTTTAAGGTTTTTAACAGTGCTGTGGCTTCCTTTTACTTTTTTCACGTACCCGGCCAGTTTTTCACAATCGTAAAAATTGCCGGGGAGCAGTGTGTCGTTATCACTGCACAAGACGTAGGAAAACTTGTTTTTTGTCTCGTGCGACAAGTCTGTGTACTGTCGTACAAAACTCTCCGGTATTCCCGATCCGGCGATAAGATCTGTTTTTCCCGGATAATAGCATGGGTTGGTAAGAACGCACGGGAGACTGAATTTTCTGCTCAGACAGTCGGCGAACCATCCTCCGAGGCTCTGACCTACAAGGATCATATTACTTTCGGCAACCATATCCGAAAGAGTCCTGAGGATATCATCGGGCGGATCTTTTTTATAATTAAGTTTCGGCGATATTATATCGCTCTGAGGGATAAATTCGCTGAGTGCGAAATAATTTTTGTTGTCGGCTCTTCCGAGAAAACCGTGAAGATTCAAAATTTTCATGCTTCTACGCCTCTGTGCAGTTCTTCAGTCAAAAATTATCGGATACTGCCTGTGAAATTTCTACAGTCTGTGTTTTCCGAAATTTCCTGTTACTCCCATTCCACCGTTCCCGGGGGTTTTGAAGTAATATCATAGACAACGCGGTTTACGTGTTCGACTTCGTTCGTTATGCGGTTTGAGATGCGCGCGAGTATATCGAAAGGGATACGCGCCCAGTCGGCAGTCATAAAATCATCGGTCGTTATTGCCCGTATTGCGATAAGATGCTCATATGTGCGATGATCTCCCATTACGCCGACGGTTTTTACATCGGGAAGAACGGCGAAGAATTGCTTAAGGTTTTCTTCTATCCCACTCTTCCGGACCTCGTCGCGCAAGACGGCGTCGGCGTTCTGGAGCACGGTTATTTTTTCATCGGTCACTTCTCCGATGATACGGACGCCGAGACCCGGTCCCGGGAACGGCTGTCTCCAGACAAGTTCGTGCGGTATGCCGAGCTTTTCCCCGACACTGCGCACCTCATCCTTGAAGAGATCGCGCAGCGGTTCGATTATTCCCGCAAACTGCACATCGTCCGGGATCTTCACCGTGTTGTGGTGTGTTTTTATGACAGCGGTGCTTCCCGAGCCGGATGCATTTCCTTTTCCCGACTCGATCCTGTCAGGATAAATCGTGCCCTGCGCGAAAAAACCGTCAGTTCCCTGCTCACGTACTTTTTCCCAGAACACGTCATAAAAACCCGTTCCGATGATGACGCGTTTCCTTTCCGGATCGGTAACGCCTCTGAGAGCGGAGAGAAACTTATTTTTGCAGTTTACACGCACAAAATTCATATCGAACATTTCCGTGAATGTTTTTTCAACGAAGTCTCCCTCGTCCTTGCGCATAAGTCCGTGATCCACAAACACACACGTAAGTTGTTTTCCGACGGCATGGCTCAGCAGTGCCGCCGCGACAGAAGAGTCAACGCCTCCCGAAAGACCGAGGATGACTTTTTTGTCACCGATCTTTTCACGCAATTCGTTTACAGTGCTTTCGATGAAATCGTCCATCACCCAGTCGCCCGTAAATCCGCACACAAGGCAGAGAAAATTTCTGAGTATCTGTTTGCCGAATTCGCTGTGTGTAACTTCGGGGTGAAACTGGACGGCATAAAACTTTTTTGACGGATCCTCAAAAGCGGCGCAGGGACAATCCGCAGAGCGCGCAGTTATCCTGAAACCGGCAGGGACATCACTCACAAAATCCGTGTGGCTCATCCAGACAACGCTTTTTTGCGGGACATCTCTGAAAAGAAGGCTGTTTTCGTCGTGAGTCATCTCGATCTTTCCGAACTCACTCTTATCACAGCCGCTCACTTTGCCTCCGAGGGTATATGCCAAGATCTGACAGCCGTAGCATATTCCCAGGACAGGTATTCCCAGTGTGAATATTTCTTCGGATATATGCGGAGAATCGTCATCATTGACACTGTTCGGGCCGCCGGTAAATATAAGGCCGGAGGGATCCAGTTTTTTTAACTCTTCAACAGGAGTGTCATATCTTTTTATCTCGCAGTAGACTCCGCATTCGCGCACACGACGTGCTATGAGCTGATTATACTGGCCACCGAAATCAAGAACGATGCAAAGCTGGTGTTTCATTGTTTACCTCCGACACCGCGCGTGGCGACTCCGCATTTACGGAAGCGGTCTCCGAATTCCGGCAGCGAGTGAACACATATGCCGGTCTGTGACATTTTTTGCAGGTAAGTAAAAATCGCGTAAATCTCAGGTTATGCCCGCAATATCCTTTATTATCTCGGCGGCCATAAGCATTCCCGCGACGGGAGGAACGAAAGAAACGCTTCCGACCGTATTAAGCTGAGATTCATTCTGGCCTGCCGGGCGAACCGCCGGTGTTTCCGTGGAATAGACGACAAGGTGGTGCAAAATTCCTTTTTTTCTCAGACCGATCCGTATCGCCTTCGCGAGAGGGCAGACCGACGTTTTGCTTATATCCGTGACAACGAGTCCGGAAGGATCAAACTTATTCCCGGTGCCCATACTTGAGATTATCCTGACATTTTCCTTGTGCGCGTTTTCGATAAGCGCAAGTTTTGACCGGACGCTGTCTATGGCATCGGCGATCCAGTCAAAGCCCGACAGGCAGACCTCGTCGCCGGTGTAGAAGCAGTCTTTCGTTTCGACTTCACATTTCGGGTTTATATCGAGTATCCGGGCTTTCGCGACATCTGTCTTTTTCATTCCGAGGGTTGAGTGAAGCGCGATTATCTGGCGGTTTATGTTCGTTATATCGACCGTGTCGCTGTCCACGAGTGTGATGTGCCCCACACCGGCACGGGCAAGCGCCTCCGCGGCAAACGAACCTACTCCGCCTATGCCGAATACGGCGCATCTTGCGCTTTTAAGTGTATTCAGGGATTCTTCGCCGAGCAAAAGCTCCAGCCGCGAAAATTCATTCATCTCATACGCCAATTTTTTACTTACCTCCCCGGCAGAGCTGTATGAAAAGACTATTTGTCGTTTTCATTATAGAAGACATTGTAGCTTACGGCTCTGTGACTGTATACGCTGAGTACTATACCTATGACCGTATACATACTGACAAGAGCAGTGCCTCCCGCACTGAGAAAAGGCAGCGGAACACCGATTACCGGCATAACTTTGAGAACCATGCCGATATTCATGATACAGTGCGAGAACATCAGTCCGAACGCTCCCATACAGATGAGCATTCCGAGGCGGTCTCGCGCGATACGGCTGTCTGCGAATATCTTCAGGCATATGTACGCGAGTATTATTATGATGCCGATCGAGCCGACATATCCGAAGACCTGTCCGGCGTAAGTGAAGATAAAATCGTTATGGATCTCCGGAACGGATATATATTCCGACGCGTCGCCGAAAAGTCCTTTTCCCAGGACTCCTCCCGAACGCAGGGCGTCCAGTCCGAGATCCTGCTGGTACTCGATACCCTCGGGGTCGGAACCCGGATGAATAAGCACAAGTATACGTTCCTTGTGGAAATCATCAAGCAGAAAGAACCATATGACGGCAACTGCGCCCGCAAGGACAAACGGAGCGGCGACAAGATATTTCCATGATATATCAGCCGAGAAAAGCATAAACACGAAAATAAACGCGAATATCACGGCCGTTCCGTAGTCGCCCTGAAGGAATATCAGTGATATGGGCACAGCTCCGTGGATAAGAAGAAGGAGCATATGCAGAGGCTTGTTCATATTTTCCTCATCCGAGGACAGGTGATACGCGAAGGTGAGGATGAACGCTATTTTCAGTACCTCCGACGGCTGAAACTGGATAAAACCCAGATTGAGCCATGCTCTGTCATCGGCGCCGGATCTCTGGTATCCGAGCGATGTGAAAGTCAGCGCTACGAGTATCAGGGCTGCCGGTGCGTATATAAACCACAGCCGTACCAGCTTTTTATAATCAACGAACGATATGGCTATTGCGACGACAATGCCTATGAGCATGGATGAGGCCTGCGTTTTCCAGTAGCTGTCGTCAACTTTTTCAAGCACGCCGTTGTGGCTGATGGAGTATATCAGCAGCGTACCTATGACGGAACAGAGCGTTACAGCCAGAAAAAGACCCTTGTCGAGGCTGTAGTGCCTTGTGTTTAATTTTTTGAATGCCGATTTCATTGTAATCTACCTATCTCTTGTTCTGTGTTTTCAGCGGTCGGCCGACCAGTATTTCCTGTCAAGGCTTCTGTACTGCGCCGCGGTTGCGATGTGCTGTTTCGAGATGACTTCGCAGCCGTCGATATCAGCGACTGTCCTCGCGACTTTCAGTATGCGGTCATAAGCCCTTGCGCTCAGTCCTAGACTGTCGAAAACGCGGTTCATCATTGTGACGGCGCCGTCGTCCATCGGACACATCTCATGAAGCTTGTCGGGTGTTATCGTCGCGTTGCAGGTGACGGACGTGCCGCGAAATCTTTCTTCCTGTATCTTTCTCGCCTTCATGACGCGTTTTCTTATCTCTGAGGAATGCTCTTCGCCCGCCGATGAAGAAAGATCGGAAAACTCAAGCGGAGCGACTTCTATATGCAGATCGAATCTGTCAAGGAGCGGTCCCGATATCTTCGAAAGATAGCTTGTGACACGGCTTTTCGGGCAGGTGCATTTGCGCTTGGGATGACCGTAATACCCGCACGGGCAGGGGTTCATCGCGCCTATCAGCATTATCGAGCAGGGATACGTGACCGTTCCTGAGACTCTTGCTATCGTGACTTTTCTGTCCTCAAGCGGCTGGCGGAGTATTTCAAGTGCACGACGGTTGAATTCGGGGAGCTCGTCGAGAAACAGCAATCCGTTGTGAGCGAGAGAGACTTCTCCGGGGTGCGGAATGCTACTGCCTCCGCCGACGAGACCCGCGGATGAGATCGTATGGTGCGGCGCCCTGAACGGGCGTGTCGTTATGAGCGGTATATCGGGGTCGAGCATACCGGATATCGAGTGGATCTTTGTTGTTTCGAGAGCCTCTTCGAAAGTCAGGGGAGGGAGTATCGAGGGCATCCTTTTCGCGAGCATACTTTTTCCGCTTCCGGGCGAGCCGATCAGCAATGCGTTATGACCTCCGGCGGCGGCGATCTCCAGCGCTTTTTTTGCGGACTGCTGCCCTTTGACGTCGGAAAAATCGAGAGTGTCGATATAGTCCGCGTCCGACGGAATGTAATGCTCCTGCAGGGGGATCTTTTCCTCGTTTCTGAAATGCCTTATGAGTTCCTCCGCGTTTTTTACGCCATATATATCTATTCCCGAGATAACGGCGGCCTCCTTCGCGTTGCCGGACGGAACAAAAACAGAGGTGATACCCTCATCCCTTGCCAGCATCACCATCGGGAGGACACCGTTTACCGGGCGTATATCGCCGTTGAGAGAGACTTCTCCGATAAACGCGCATTTTTCATCTATCGGGTCAGTGACCCGCATAGCTGAAACGACTGCCATAAATATCGCCATATCATGTACCGAACCGCTTTTCTTTGTGGCGGCGGGAGCAAGGTTCACCATGACCGAAGCTACGGGAAATTCCACGGAGCAGGTCCTCAGGGCGGCACGTATCCGCTCACGGCTTTCCTTTACGGCAAGATCCGGAAGTCCCACGATATCAAACTGCGGACTTCCCCGGCTGATATCGATCTCAACATCGACGGGAAACGCATTGAGACCGTACAGACCGAGACTCGATATTTTGGCAAACATTTACAGTCACTCCTCAAAATTACAGGATAAATTGCGAAAACTCAAATTTCGTCCATTGTTACTTTCTTTTCGGATTTCTCGTTCTGCGTTTCCTCCGGCGGAACTTCTTCGGCCTGCGGCAGCGGTACCGGATCGGGGCTGTCCATGACGGCGGACGGTGTTTTTTTTCCGTAGTCCGACACATATTCGCTGTTATCCTCCCTCGACTGGAGAAGTTCGTCAAAAAACGGAAATCCCTCGGTATGGCTGAGCTGTCTGTAATCAAGAAATCTGTTTATGGCTTTTATGTGTGAAAATCCTCCGACAGCTCCGGCAAGAAAGGAAAAAATATCACTTGCGTTCTTGGAAAATCCCGATGTGAAAAACATGGCACCGTAGATAAACAGGAGTATGACGTTGAATATCTTATATTTTCCGCAGGCGAGCAGGTCAAGGACCGGGAGGACAAGGATTATCAGCGTCTGCACAAGATTCGCGCTTAAGTCGGTTCTGTCACCGACAATATTCGGAAAGACGGAAATTATCGAAAAACGAAAAGTCATCCACGTAAGTATGATAAGCAGGAGGCTTATTGCGGCGGTGAACAGAAAGCATCTCTTGTAATAGCGGTCTATTATGGCCATTTTGTTTCTGCAGGCGGCGTAGTGCCCGTGATTCGGCTTTTCATCGAGGTCGGTGTTGCGCATCGTCATCAAAGAAAACATCCCCTTTGCGTTTCCCTGTATTTCCGGAAAAATTCCGGTAAAAAAAAGTTTCAGACCGGAATCAGTCCTTTCGGCTTTATTTTATTATATCACTTCCCCGAAGAAATGTAAACAACAAAGATGAAAATAAAACAATGTTTGTATATTTTGCCAACTTAGGGTGAAAATTTGAATTATATGGCATAATAACGAAAAAAGCCGGATAATTTACAATAAAACCGGCAATTTTCACAAATATAAAATTATACGCTTGACACAGACAGAATTATATATTACAATAAAAAAGTATATCACTAATTGACAATATGCCCATTGATGTGTTATTATATCACACTTGCGGGAAGTTGTCAATAGGTTGAGCGAAATTTTTCACATAAGTTTTTGATCAGGCAGATCTTTGAAAAAGATATACCCACGGTTATAACTGCCGCACTCTGCCACGATCTGTTCACACCGTATAAAATAAGGAGGTTCCGCCTATGGTGAATGTAAAGAAAAAGCAGCTCGGAAAAAACGTGAGGATGAGTTTCGGAAAGATAACAGAACCTATCGAAATGCCGAATCTTATCGAAGTACAGAAGAATTCGTACAAATGGTTCAGGGAAGACGGACTGAAAGAGGTCTTTCGTGATATGACGCCGATCACCGATTATAACGGTAACCTTGTCCTGAGCTTTAAGGATTACAGATTTGATGAAGTTCCGAAGTACACTCTTGCCGAGTGCAAGGCGCGCGGAGCCACATACCAGGTCGCCATGCGTGCGACGGCGACTCTTTGCAACAAGGAGACGGGCACTGTAAGCGAGAGCGAGATATTCATGGGCGATTTTCCTCTCATGACAGACAGCGGAACATTCGTCATAAACGGGGCGGAGCGTGTCGTTGTATCCCAGCTTGTCCGTTCGCCGGGCGTTTATTACGCATTTGAGAAGGACAGGACGGGAAAGGATCTTTTCAAGACGACGGTGATCCCTAACAGAGGAGCATGGCTTGAATACGAGATGGATTCAAACGATGTCGTCTATGTGCGCATCGATAAGAACAGAAAGATGCCGATAACGACGTTT
This sequence comes from uncultured Alistipes sp., assembly GCA_964414745.1. GTDB lineage: Bacteria > Bacillota > Clostridia > Oscillospirales > Ruminococcaceae > Ruminococcus. The sequence goes on from CAYPXB010000001.1 coordinate 283,234, forward strand.
ATAAGGGCTCTCGGCATAGGAACCGACGAAGAAATCTATGAGATGTTCGGTGAAGACGACAGACTTAAGCAGACGATAATACAGAAGGACGGGACGAAAAACAATTCGGACGCGCTGATCGATATATACAAAAGGCTTCGTCCCGGTGAGCCGCCGACGGTCGAGAGCGCGGTCACCCATCTGAACAATCTCTTCTTTGACGCAAAAAGATATGATCTCTGCCGTTTCGGAAGATACAAGTACAACAAAAAGCTCGGTATTGCGTCACGTCTTTCCGGTCATGTTCTGTCACAGCCTGTCGTAAACCCGATGACCGGTGAAATAATGGCGGACACCGGTGAGACTGTTTCATACGAGAAAGCGTGCGAGATCGAGCAGGCCGGCGTTTATTCGGCGTATGTCACTGTCGAGGCCAAGGAGTACTACACAGACGAAAACGGCGAAACAAATATACGGTTTGTGGAAAAAGAGGCTAAAATAATCGGCAACGGCATGGTCGACATCACAAAGTATATAAATTTTGACGCCACAAAATACGGCGTGAACGAGAAAGTATCATTCAAAGTCCTCAGGGACATTCTTGATAATTCGTCCGATGATGCGGAAATTGAGGAGAAAGTCAGAATCAGGGCCGATGAACTTGTCCCGAAGCATATCGTACTCGATGATATTTTCGCGACGATAAGTTATTTCCTCAATCTCTGCGAGGGCGTCGGAACCGTCGATGACATCGATCACCTCGGCAACAGGCGTATCAGGTCCGTCGGGGAGCTTTTGCAGAATCAGTTCAGGATCGGCTACGCCAGGATGGAGAGAGGAATACGCGAGAGAATGAACATCCAGACGCAGGATGTGAATACACTGACACCGCAGACTCTAATTAACATAAGACCAATATCCTCTGCGATGAAAGAATTTTTCTGCTCCTCGCCGCTGTCACAGTTCATGGATCAGAACAACCCTCTTGCCGAACTTACTCATAAGAGGCGTCTTTCGGCACTCGGTCCCGGAGGACTTTCGAGGGACAGAGCCGGATTTGAAGTCCGTGACGTTCATTACAGCCACTATGGAAGAATGTGCCCCATAGAGACCCCCGAAGGGCCTAATATCGGTCTTATATCCTATCTTGCCACTTTCGCGAGAATAAACGAGTACGGCTTTATCGAGGCGCCCTACCGGAAAGTCGACAAGTCGACCGGTGTCGTGACAGATGAAGTTATCTATATGACAGCCGATGTTGAGGACAATTATATAGTTGCCCAGGCCAACGAGCCGCTTACGGAAGACGGCAGATTTGCGAGAAAAAAAGTCAACGCGAGATATAAAGACCAAATACTCGAATGTGACTGCGAAAAAGTGGATTTCATGGATGTTTCTCCTAAAATGGTCGTATCTGTCGCCACTTCCATGATCCCATTCCTTGAAAACGACGACGCAAACCGCGCTCTTATGGGATCGAATATGCAGAGACAGGCCGTACCGCTCCTCAAGACCGAACGTCCTTTTGTCGGCACCGGCATGGAATACAAAGCCGCGGTTGATTCCGGAGTCTGCATTGTTTCCGAGTATGACGGCACCGTGACATTCGTCGACGCCGATCACATCGATATGGTCGATACAAGCGGCGTGGAGCATAAATACGAGCTCATCAAGTTCAAGCGCTCGAATCAGGGCACATGTATAAATCAGAGGCCTATCGTTTCGGTAGGTGAAAAAGTCACAAAAGGTCAGGTGCTCGCAGACGGTCCCGCAACGGCGGACGGAGAGATCGCGCTTGGCAAAAATGCGCTTATCGGTTTTATGACATGGGAAGGATACAACTACGAGGATGCCGTTCTCCTGAACGAAAGACTTGTCAGGGAGGACGTATTCACATCCGTTCATATCGAGGAGTACGAGATAGAGTGCCGTGACACGAAACTCGGTCCCGAGGAGATAACGAGGGATATTCCCAACGTCGGCGAGGAAGCACTCGCGAATCTCGATGAAAACGGTATAATCAGGATCGGTTCGGAAGT
>CAYPXB010000001.1:285351-291540 GCA_964414745.1 uncultured Alistipes sp.
CCCTCACGTATGAATATAGGTCAGGTGCTTGAAGTGCATCTCGGAATGGCGGCGAAAGCTCTCGGCTGGACGGTCATGACGCCGGTGTTTGACGGAGCACATGAAGAGGATATACGTGAGTGCTTCAGAGAGGCAAATAAACTGAACAAAGAGAAAAAGGATGAGGAATTTGTTCTCAACGCGATGGATAAAGTCATAAATCCGAGAGCGCTTGAGATAAGCGACGACGGAAAGTTTACGCTTTATGACGGACGCACCGGTGAAAAGTTCGACAACCGTGTGACTGTGGGCTATATGTATTATCTCAAGCTTCATCATCTGGTAGATGACAAGATACACGCTCGTTCGGTCGGACCTTATTCGCTCGTAACGCAGCAGCCTCTCGGAGGCAAGGCACAGTTCGGCGGTCAGAGATTCGGCGAAATGGAAGTATGGGCTCTGGAGGCCTATGGCGCGGCTTATACTCTCCAGGAGATACTCACCGTAAAGTCGGATGACACTATGGGTCGTGTAAACACATACGAGGCGATCGTCAAGGGTCAGAACGTGCCGAAGCCGGGCATACCCGAGTCGTTCAAGGTGCTTATCAAAGAACTTCAGTCTCTCGCACTTGATGTCAAGGTCCTTGATATAAACCAGGAAGAGATCGATCTTAAGCAGAACTTTGACGATGATGACGATATGCAGACTCACAGCACATTTGACGACGAAGACACGGACAGCAGATCGGAATTTCCCGGCGATGACATGGATGCGAAAGGATTCATGTTCAGCGATGACACGGGCGATGATGATACCGGAGTTGAGCAAAGCGATGAATTTTCATTTGATGAACTCGATATCGGAGATGATGACGGTGATTTCGAGGGATTTGACATAGACGACGATGAAGAAAAATGATAAAAACAAATAAATCGTCGGAAAAGCAGCCGAAATAATAAAATATACATGACCCGGAAATCGTTGGTACTTTTCTCAGAGCCGAAATACGGCGGAAAAGTACTGTACTGACTATTTATGTGGGAGGTAGCAGTTTGGAATTCAATACTTTTGAATCGATCAAGATCGGTCTGGCGTCGCCGGAGCAGATAAGAAGCTGGTCATACGGCGTCGTTGAGAGACCTGAAACAATAAATTACAGGACTCAGAAACCTGAGCGGGACGGACTGTTCTGCGAAAAAATTTTCGGTCCCACAAAAGACTGGGAGTGTCACTGCGGAAAGTTCAAAAAGCAGCGCTTCAAGGGCAAGATATGCGACAAATGCGGTGTTGAGGTGACAAGGGCAAAAGTCCGCCGTGAGAGGATGGGACACATTGAACTTGCCGCTCCCGTTTCACACATCTGGTATTTCAAGGGAACGCCGTCAAGGATCGGTCAGGTGCTTGAAATATCACAGAAAAGGCTCGAAGAGATCCTGTATTTCACAAAGTATATCGTTACCGATCCCGGTAACACCGACCTTATGAAAAAACAGCTTCTGTCGGAGAAGGAATACCTTTCGAATCTTGAAAAATACGGTGATGACTTCAAGGCAGAGATGGGCGCCGAGGCAATAAAAAAACTCCTTCACGAATACGATCCCGACCGGTATGACACATTCAAAAACAGGCTCATCGAAGCCGGAAAACTTTCCCTCACAAAAGAACAAAGGGAAAACTGCCATAGCTGTGACAGGGATTATAAGTGCAAAGACTGCCCGTATTGTGAGGAACTTGGGGATGTTGACTGGAGAAACAATATAGAAGTGGTTTCCGATGACCTTAAAGCCGAACTTGAAGGCGTTCCTTCGGGACAGAAAAGAGTCAAGATACTGAAAAGACTTCAGATAATCGAGTCATTCAGACTTTCCGGAAATAAGCCGGAGTGGATGATACTCGATGTTGTTCCCGTTATTCCGCCTGATATAAGACCTATGGTCATGCTTGACGGAGGAAGATATGCCACATCGGATCTCAACGACCTGTATCGCAGGGTAATAAACAGAAACAACCGCCTCAAGAGAATGCTCGAACTTGACGCTCCGGACATCATCGTGAGAAATGAAAAGAGGATGCTGCAGGAAGCCGTTGACGCCCTTATCGATAACGGAAGGCACGGAAGACCTGTTACCGGTCCGAGCAACCGTGCATTGAAATCACTTTCCGATATGCTGAAAGGAAAGCAGGGACGCTTCCGCCAGAACCTTCTCGGCAAGCGTGTAGACTATTCCGGACGTTCGGTAATAGTTGTCGGTCCTGAACTTAAAATGTACCAGTGCGGATTGCCGAAAGAGATGGCGCTTGAGCTTTTCAAGCCGTTTGTGCTGAAGAGGCTTGTTGACAAAAAGGCGATTTCCAACATAAAGAGCGCCAGAAAGATGATAGACCGCGCCGACAACAAAGTATGGGACGCGCTTGAGGACGTCATAAAAGATCATCCCGTTATGCTTAACCGTGCGCCCACGCTTCACCGTCTCGGCATACAGGCATTTGAGCCCATACTCGTCGAGGGCAGAGCGATAAAACTTCATCCGCTCGTATGCTCCGCGTTCAACGCCGATTTTGACGGCGACCAGATGGCGGTGCATCTTCCCCTTTCCGCGGAGGCACAGGCAGAGGCGAGATTCCTGATGCTTGCGGCGAATAACCTTCTGAAACCGTCGGACGGAAAGCCGGTGGCGGTTCCTTCGCAGGATATGGTGCTCGGTTCGTATTATCTTACGATGCTGAAGCCGGGTGAGCCGGGAGAGGGAAAAGTATTCAGAGACGTCAATGAGGCGCTCATGGCGTATGATGAACACGACGTGTCGCTTCACGCCGCCATAAAAGTGAAGATCACAAAGGACATAGGCGACAAGAAGGTATCGAAGATCATTGACGCGACTGTCGGAAGGCTGATCTTCAACGAAAATATTCCGCAGAATCTCGGATACGTCGACAGAACCAACTCTGAAAAGCAGTTTGACCTTGAGATATCATTTCTTGTCGGCAAAAAACAGCTTTCGGATATAATTGAAAGGTGTATAAGGATACACGGAACGACGACGACATCCGAAGTTCTTGACAGGATAAAGGCTCTCGGATTCAAATATTCCACGAAAGCCGCAATCACCGTTTCCGTATCTGACGCCGTTATCCCTCCGCAGAAAGAGGAGATACTCAGAAAAGCGGATGAGGATATCGAGGAGATAACACAGGAGTACGAGTACGGTTATATTTCGGCTGAGGAAAAATCAAAGAGGGTCATAGCGATATGGAACACCGCGACCGATGACGTTACCGAGGCTCTGAAGCAGAATCTTGACAAATACAATCCGATCTTCATGATGGCCGATTCCGGCGCGAGAGGAAGCATAAGCCAGATACGTCAGCTTGCCGGTATGAGAGGACTTATAGCGAATACATCGGGTACGACGATCGAGATACCGATCCGTGCCAATTATCGTGAGGGCCTTAATATACTTGAATATTTCAATTCATCCAGAGGCGCCAGAAAAGGACTTGCCGACACGGCGTTGCGCACGGCCGATTCGGGATATCTTACAAGAAGGCTTGTCGATGTTTCACAGGAAGTCATAATCAGGGAAAAAGACTGCGGTACCGATGAGGGAATAGAAGTCTATGAAATAAAGAACGGAAATGAAGTCATAGAGCCGTTTGCAGAGAGGCTTATCGGAAGATTCCTCACAGCGGATCTCAGGGATGAGAGCGGCGAGCTTCTCGTATCAAAGAATAAGCTTATAACGGCAAACGACGTAAAGAAGATAGTCGACGCCGGAATCAAAAAAATAAAAATACGCTCGGTTCTCCACTGTAAGGCAAAACAGGGCGTGTGTGCGAAATGTTACGGGGCAAATCTCGCAAACGGAAATGTTGTATCAGTCGGTGAGGCTGTAGGTATTATTGCCGCGCAGTCCATAGGCGAGCCGGGTACACAGCTTACTATGAGAACGTTCCATACGGGAGGTATCGCGTCTGCCGAGGATATCACACAAGGTCTGCCGCGTGTTGAGGAACTGTTTGAGGGAAGGCGTCCCAAAAACGCCGCCATGCTCTCAAAGATCGGCGGTATAGTGCATATCGAGGAAGTAAAGACGACGCGTAATATAACTGTCACAAACGACGAAACGGGCGAGACCGAGAACTATATGATACCGTACAACCTGAAGATAAGAGTCAAGGAAGGCGAGAGGATAGAAAAGGGAACAAGGCTTACGGAAGGAAATATCTATCCGACAGATATTCTCAATATCCTCGGACCGGAAGAGGTTCAGAATTATATCATCAATGAAGTTCAGAAAGTCTACCGTCTTCAGGGCGTTGACATAAACGACAAACATATAGAGGTAATCGTCCGTCAGATGCTCAATAAGGTCAAAGTCGAGGAAACGGGAAGCAGTTACCTGCTGCCGAGTTCGCTCGTTGACAAAAAGGAGATCGACACGATAAACGAGCAGATTCAGGCAAGGATCGATGCGGGAGAGTACGATCTCAAACTTGTCAAAGCAGTGCCTGTCCTCCAGGGTATAACAAAGGCGGCTTCAAATTCCGACAGTTTCCTGTCCGCCGCATCGTTCCAGGAGACAACAAGAGCGCTTACGGATGCCGCGATAAGAGGAAAACGGGATATGCTTATGGGACTTAAAGAAAATGTTATTATCGGCAAACTTATCCCCGCGGGAACGGGTATGGAATATTATAATAACGTCACCGTCGTCAGGAACGAGGCATATGTTGATCACAATACCCCGCCAGAAAATACGACCGGAGGTTCAATGATCTGAAAAGCGGATATTCCCGGAAAGATAATTAAAAACACGGGCGTTTACCATATGGTGACGCCCGTTTCTCTTAAATAATAAAAAGTGATAAAAACTGTTTACAAAATCGAAAAAATATGATATTATTATAATAGACTTTTGTAAGACCCGTATGATTATTTTGTCGGGCAGTCGGGAACAGGAGGTGAAAAAATGGCTTCGAGAACGGGAAGAATAAAAAAATTCAGAAGACTTATGCTTATTCAGCTTATCGTTATAGTCATTCTGCTTGCACTGCTCGTATGGGCACTCATATCAAGGTACAGTATGAAAGAAAAACTATCATCCGCGTCGCTTCCGGGTACAGGATCCGACAGCGCTCCGACGGGCGACAGCGGAGAAAAAGACGATCATTACGCACTTGACGGACGGAAGATATTCCTTTCGGATAACACATACGGCGAGATCTTTCTGCCGGTTTATGCGGATGTACCCGAGTTTTCAAAGAACAGGGACAATATCATATCGAGAAACGGTTATGATTTTTACAAGGAAAACGGTGAGATCACCTCAATACCCGGCATAGATGTTTCGGTGCATCAGGGTAATATCGACTGGGAAAAGGTAAAAGAGGCCGGTATAGAATTTGCCATGATACGTGTCGGCTACAGAACATACGGCGGCGGCGAAATAAAGCTTGATGAAAGTTTTGCGGAAAATTTGGACAAAGCGGATAAGGCGGGCATAAAGACCGGAGTTTATTTCTTTTCTCAGGCGACTTCCGTCGAAGAGGCGCAGGAGGAGGCGAATACCGTTATCGAGGCTATAAAGCCGTACAACGTCACATATCCCGTAGTTTACGACTGGGAAGTCATTTATGATGACAAGGCGAGAACGGATGATCTGTCCGTAGATGTGCTCAATGACTGCTGCATAGCTTTTTGCGACAGTATAAAATCCGCGGGATATACACCGATGATCTATCAGAACAAGAGAGCGACGCTTTTCAAGCTTGATCTTCCGAGACTTCGGGATTACGATTTCTGGCTCGCGGAATACGGAGAAAAGCCGACGTATTTTTATGATTTTCAGATGTGGCAGTATTCAAATACGGGAAAGATCCCCGGAATCGACGGAGAGGTCGATCTGAACATCTGCTTCAGGGATTACAGCAAGTGAAGTTATCCTGAAAGTTTTTAAGGAATTATTACAGATGAAACACATGAAAGAATGTGAATCTGTTTCCGTTAAAATATATACGGGAAGGTAGTGAGTATATGACATGGCATGACATAAGAGATTCTATTTTCAGTATCATTAAAACGATAGAGTTTGTTGACATTATAGATATAATTCTCCTTGCCTATATCGTATATATCTTCCTCAAGCTCATACGCGAAACAAGAGCGGGACAGCTTGTAAAAGGAATCGTTCTTATCTTTGCAGCCTA
>CAYPXB010000001.1:291640-294487 GCA_964414745.1 uncultured Alistipes sp.
CGTCAGGTAAGGCTCGGGGAGCAGATCGAGACCGGAACGATACTCAATGCGACTCCGAGCAAAGAGATCTTCGGAAACATATTTTATCCCAAGACACCGCTTCATGACGGTGCTGTCATAATGCGTGACGGCAAGATACTTGCGGCCGCCTGCTTTCTGCCAAAGCCGCAGAAGGAGGAACTCGTCAACAAAGAGCTTGGCTCGCGTCACAGAGCGGCTATCGGAATGAGCGAGAACTCGGATGCCGTTGTCGTTGTCGTTTCCGAGGAAACAGGTCAGATATCGGTAGCTATGAACGGTGTTCTCACAAGGGACTATACGCGCGAGAAACTTCGCGAACTGCTGACGTCGGAGATCATAGTACAGCAGCAGGATCTTGTCCTGTCCGGAAGAAAACAGGCTTCCTCAAGACACGAAAGGAGGAAGAAAAGTGAACATATTCACAAAGATGAAGGAAAGGTTCAATAAAAAGACAAAGAAAAACCTGCCGCTTGCGATACTGTCTCTTTTTATAGCAATAGGTGCGTGGCTCGTCATCTCCATGACGTTTTACAAATCGATAACGATGACAATAAATGACGTTCCCCTTGATATCGACATATCAGGCACAAACGCCGATGAGAACGGACTAAGTCTGATCTCCTGCGATGTGGAAAAAGTAAATGTAAGGATACTCGGGAGCAGGACTCAGATAGGAAATTTCGACAGCGACAGCATAAAGGCGTCGATCATTGCCGACAATGTATCCACAGCGGGCGAGAAAACCCTGAAGATAGGCGTTGAAAGCACCAACCCCGATGTTGAGATCGAGATCGAAGAGATCACACCATCCACGGCGACTGTTGTTTTTGACAAATACGAAACCCGTGAATTTCAGATAGAGCCTTCCATACCGAATATCACATTCGCGGAGGGCAAGACGAAGAACAATGATGAGTTCAAATGCGACCCTGAGGTCATAAATATCACAGGTCCCGTCGCACAGCTTAATAAGATCGACAAGGTTCAGGCCGTGACGACGAAAGAGGCAGTCCTTGATACTTCTTATTCCGTCACGAACGATGAGATAGAGCTTTTTACCGAGGACGGAGCCGTAATAGAACAGTCACAGTTCAAATTCGACAACACGAATTTCCAGATATACATTCCGGTGCTTACCCAGAAGACGGTCGCACTGTCGGTCGGTATCGTCGGAACACCGCCTAATTTCGATAAAGACTGCATAAAACTGAAGTACTCGGATGATACGATAACGATTGCCTCGAAAACGGCACAGCTTTCAGAAATTCCGGAAGAGCTGGAAATCGGAAACGTTCTGCTGAGTGAGCTTGTCCCCGGTTTCAGAAAGACGTTTAATATCGAACTAGGCGATTATATAAACATATCCAATATCGATACTGTGACAGTATCTCTTGACGACAGTGAATTGTCGCAGAAGATGCTTGTTATCGACAAGTTCGAGATAAGCAACGCTCCGAGCGGGTATGATTTTGAGGTACTGACAAAGCGGATAGATGTTGTCGTGGTCGGGCCGGAGGAAATAATAAATGATATCACGTCCAATGATATAATCGCGACCGTAAATCTGCTCTATGCCACGGGAGAGGCGACTGAAGGGGAATCATTCAATTACGATGTGACGCTTACGTGCCCGAATTATGACAATGTGTGGGCGGCGACACAGGCAAAAGTCATACTTTCGAGAACAGAGCAGCCCGACACCACCGCCGCGAAAGAAAACGGATAGGGTTTAGCGGGATTGACATATTGAAAAATAAGTGATATAATGTATCCGCTATGATCATAATAGCATAAGAACCGGCCTGAAAAATGAGTACATGAGCGGACTATGCGATAGCGTGAACGTTTGACAGGTTTACGAGGAAAGTCCGAGCATCGCAGAGCGGGATAGCTGCTAACGGCAGCCGGGGGCGACCCTAGGGCAAGTGCAACAGAGATATACAGCTTCTCTTATGAGGAGTAATGGTGGAAAGGCGAGGTAAGAGCTCACCAGGGTGCAGGAGACTGTGCCGCTATGTAAACCCTATCCGATGCAAGGCCTATTGGTGCTGTGTGTCATAACGTCTGCTCGGCGGACACACGGTAATGGTCGCTGGAGCTTGCCGGCGACGGCAGGCGTAGATAAATTATCGCACAAGACAGAACTCGGCTTATCGGTCCGGTCATGTACTCGGGTCAGTTATATTGCGCACTTTTTCGTGAGAAGGTTTCACGATGCACTGTATAATTATATAGAACGGAAAACCAGGAGACGGCTCTTTATTTTCTGTTATAAGCGGAGGATTTTATGAAAAAGCTGTTGACTTTTCTTATCACGGCAGTTTTGGCGGCCATGTGTCTTACAGGTTGTTCGGGCAGATCAGATTCTGTTTCGGAGAGCAGCAGTATACCCGAGGTAAAGAGACAGCTCCGGATGCCGGATGTTGAAATAGATATACCGGATTCGTATGAGAAGTCGTCAACTGAAAATAATGAAATAGTTTACCTGAAAGATGATATATCCGTTATCGTGAATGAGGATGTTTTTACGGAAAGCTATAAGACAAAAGAAGAATATATCGCTCACGCCAAAGATGTGTACGCGCAATATTCCGACACTCTTGAGATCCTCGGAGAGAGTGAACTGAAAGCCGACGGCATTACGGGAACGGTTCTGGAGTATATATACACATTGAAAACCGATTCGGGGCTGTTCTCAAAATATTGTATGACGGTCTTTTTCACCGACGGAGAAAAAATGTACCTCGTGACATTCAAGGCGGACAGTGACAAATATGAAAACTACAGAGAAGAATTTCTGGATATAGCCGGGACATTCGGGTTAAA
>CAYPXB010000001.1:294587-300982 GCA_964414745.1 uncultured Alistipes sp.
GAACGGCTCAATGCTTAAAGGAAAAGGATGCCATATAAACAGGCTGTCGGTTCAGAGGTAGGATGATGCGTTCAAAAGGAATAAAAACGATTACGGAGAATAAAAAAGCACGGCACGAATATTTTATTCTGGAAAGCTACGAGGCGGGCATTGAACTTGCGGGTACAGAAGTAAAATCGATACGCCTCGGTTCGGTAAATCTCAAAGACAGCTGGTGCTCTGTCGAAAACGGTGAGATATTTATAAGAGGTATGCACATCTCGCCGTATGAAAAGGGAAATGTTTTCAACCGCGATCCTGTCCGTGTGCGCAAGCTGCTTATGCACAGGAGTGAAATAAACAGACTCGCCGTCAGGGTCAAACAGGACGGGCTCACTCTTGTACCGCTCAGTCTTTATTTCAAAGATTCAAAAGTAAAGGTACAGCTGGGACTTTGCAAAGGAAAAAAGCTGTATGACAAGCGCGAGGACGCGGCAAGGCGTGACGCAAAGCGCGAGATCGACAGAAATATAAAAGTCAGAAATCAATGATAAATGGGGGCGTAAAGGTTTCGACGGGGATATTGAAACGTAATAAGCGAGCGGAGCCGGTGTGATCTCCTTAAACCGCGCCACGTTTAAATATAAACGCAAGAAATAATATCTCTGTAAGCTCAAGAAGTTTGCAGGTAGCAGCCTGAGTCTGCTTCCGTCCGCCGGCAGAATACCGCGGCTGCCGCCCGGGCGTCGATTTAGCGGTGAACGCTTCAGCGGAGTGTCCGTTCCGCTGATCTGTATTCGGACTACCTTGCATTTTTGCCCGTTTACCGGCGGATCTGTGAGGGAATTTTATAGGTAGAATACGCTCGTAGAAATTTACGCGGATGAATTTTCGGACAGGAGTTCGATTCTCCTCGCCTCCACCATGGCCGTTATGGCATGAAGAAAGCAGTCACAACGATGCGACTGCTTTTTTATTTATTGCACAGATGATATTGTGGTATGAATATATTTTCAAGCGTATATCAGAATATGCCGATCGACTTAAGAAGCAGTACAGACAGCAAAACCGGTGCGATAAATTTTATCATTACTTTATAAAGCCTTTTTCTTCCCATTTTGTCACCGTTTTTTTCCACTTCATCTATGACCGTTTCGGGTTTAAGGAGCCATCCTACTAGAATGCACGTTCCTATCGCGACGACAGGCATCAGTATACTGTTGCTTATATAGTCCATTATATCGAGGATCTGAGCGTGACTTCCTGTGGGAAGGACAAGATCAAAGTACAGGATATTGTAGCCGAAGCAGACCAGAAGACCAAGGATCAGCGCGACTGCGGCCACCTCAAGCACTGCTTTTTTTCTTGATATTCCGAATTTGTCGATCAGACATGAAACGACGGCTTCCATTATGGAAACTGAGCTTGTCAATGCCGCGAAAAGTACCATTGCAAAGAACAGGCAGCCGATAACGCGGCCTAATATACCTCCCATGCCGGCGAAAACTTTCGGAAGTGCCACGAACATAAGAGCTGGACCCGAAGCCTGCAGCCCGTCTTCGCCGTTGAATACAAACATAGCTGGGATTATCATAAGTCCGGCGAGCAATGCGACCAGTGTGTCAAAAAATTCGATCTGGTTGACTGATTTTCCGAGGTTTGCGTCATCGGGCAGATATGAGCCGTATGTTATCATTATACCCATAGCCACACTCAGACTGAAGAACAGTTGTCCCATGGCGTCCATTACAACTGTCAGAAATTTTGAAAAAGTCATTCCGCTGAAATCCGGCAGCAGATAGATCTTAGCGCCCTCAAGACCCGTTCTTGTTCCGTCCGCGGGATCATCATAACTTATCGTCAGCGAGAAAACAGCGATAACTATAACAAGTATGAATAATATCGGCATAAGTATTTTTGACAGCGATTCAATTCCCTTGTTCACACCGCGGTAAACGACAAATGCTGTTATTCCGAGGAAAATAACCATCAGGATCACAGGCTGTATCTTCTCTGAGATAAAACCGTTGAAGAACCCGTCCTGAGCGGCACTGCCGTTCTGTCCGGTCAGAAATACAAGGAAATATTTAAGCACCCATCCGCCGATGACACAGTAATATGGCATAATGATGGCGGGAATAAGGCAGGCGATCACACCGAGCCATTTCCACTTCGGGTGCAGTTTACCGTATGCGGAAAGAGGGCTCAGGCGCGTTTTTCTTCCTATTGCCACTTCCGTGATAAGCAGAGCGAATCCGAAAGTCAGGGCAAGGACAATATAAACCAAGAGAAAGATCCCTCCGCCGTCTTTTGCCGCGAGGTACGGAAACCGCCATATATTGCCCAGTCCCACGGCACTTCCCGCTGCCGCAAGTACAAAACCCAAAGAGCCTTTGAATGTATTCCGTTTTCCGGATGAACCCGGATTGTTTGATGTGTCCATAAGAACCTCCGTTATATTGATTATGTCGGGGAGTTCTGAAGTATCTGTGTAAATTGCATTGCTATGTGATGAAAATGTGAAAAGATGAAAAGTATGTGAAAATTAGCACTCTCCCCTTGACAGTGCTAATCCGATGTGCTATACTGATAACAGAACACGGGAGCAGGAGCGAAGGATACCCGGGAATCCGGACACCTACCCGTTGTCTGAAGCATTAACGTATAAAAACATAGGAAATTAAAAGCAGCCGGATCTGTCCGGAACGCGTGATTTGAAAAAGGAGGATTGACCTATGTTACTGCCCAGATTTTTCGGTGAAAGTTTATTTGATGATTTTGATAATTTTATGGATCTTCCCGCAACAAGAAACCTTGATGATGTTGATAAGAACCTGTACGGCAAAAATGTTTCTAGGGTCATGAAAACCGATGTCCATGAGCATGGGGATGTTTATGAACTTGATATTGACCTGCCGGGTTTCAAGAAAGAGGATATAAATCTCAGCCTTGATAGCGGTTATCTTATCGTCGGTGCGACAAAGACACTCGATAAGGACGAGAAGTCCAAGGAGGGAAAACTGATCCGGCAGGAGCGTTATTCCGGATCGATGCAGAGAAGTTTCTATGTCGGCGATGATGTCACCGAGGAAGAAGTAAAGGCCAAATTCGAGGACGGTGTCCTGAAACTCACACTTCCGAAGAAAGATGTCGACAAGAGTATCGAACGTAAAAAACACATTGCCATTGAATGATTTACATCATACAACTCCCTATTTTTTCTGCCGTGTCGTAACAGCACGGCAGTTTTTTTATTCTTTGCAACAATTACTTCCGTTTGCCGGATCTTCCGAAACAGACGTATCTTCATAAAAGTCAAGAAAGTTGTAAAAATTTTTTTGGTATTTCATCCCTACCACAGCATTCAGATCGACATTTTCGACACTTCTGAATATATTCATTTCCACTTGGGGATTTGTTTCTTTCAGCCGGGCGATAAGATGTTTTATCTCCTGCCTTTTCGAGATCGGTCTGTCATCGTTGCAGGTGGTGCAGGTATCGGTGAACCGACACGCGCACTGAATGAAATGAAGGCCGTTATGGTCGCGCCAGCGGATTATATCATCTTCACGTATCAGGTACATCGGTCTGATTATCTCCATACCCGGAAAATTCTCACTGTGAAGTTTGGGCATCATCGTGCGGATCTGACCGCCGTAAAGCATACTCATTAGCGTTGTTTCGATAACGTCGTCAAAGTGATGTCCGAGAGCGATCTTATTGCAGCCGAGTTCTTTTGCCTTGTTATAAAGATGGCCCCTACGCATCCTCGCACAGAGGTAGCACGCGTTTCTGTTCACATTGTAAACTGATTGAAAAATATCAGTCCTGAAGACTGTTATGGGGATCGACAAAGCCGATGCGTTTTTTTCAATTATGTTCATATTTTCAGGGCTGTACCCGGGGTCCATAACGAGAAAAACAAGTTCAAAAGGAAATTTGTCGTGCTTTTTCATTTCCTGAAAAAGTTTCGCCATGAGCATGGAATCTTTTCCCCCCGAAATGCAGACAGCTATTTTGTCACCGGGAAGAACAAGCTTATATGTAATGACTGCTTTTGCGAATCTGCTCCACAGTTGCCGATGAAATTTTTTCTTTATGCTTGTCTCGACTTTTTCGGTAATATCAAAGTTATCGAGTTTTTCCCTAAGCCAGTCGGCATATCCTCCCGAGAGATTGCAGGCGTCATATCCTCTGTCGCACAGTTTTTCCGACATATCGCGGCTTATGATACCGCTTCGGCAGCAGATCACAAGCTTTTTGTCTTTCGGAAGATCCTTGCTTTCAAGGATATCCTCCGGGATATTGACAGCTCCGTCGATATGGCCGTATGAAAAAGAATATTCGTCACGCATATCGATCAGCATATAACTGCTTTCGGGTAATTTTTTCAGTTGTTCAACAGTGATCTCCTGCATCGTGATATACTCCGAGAAATCTTGATTTTTTGGCAGATACGGCTATTTTCCCGCTCCTTTTTTCAGTCTCGGCTGTCTCGGCTCATCGGAATGATCGCGAAGATCTTTCAGATAATCGGTAAACGAGCGCTCCGAGCGGAAAGGGGAGAAGAAATAATAAGTCGCTTTCTTTTTTTCATATCCCTCTCTGATACGAAGTTTTAATGATTCATAGCTTGCGACAAAGTTGTTTTCTTTCGCATATGCTTTGACTTTGTTGACTATCTGCAGCGAATTTGCGACATCTATAATAAAAACTCCGTAAAAAAGTCCGATGACGAACGAGAAAGCGAGATTTCTTGACAGCCAGTCCAGAGCATTGAGTATGAACGGGTGAATGAAAAAATAATATACAGCGCCGAGCAGAGCCCATGCTATCGAAAATTTCGGACAGATGATACCTTGGACATTCCATTTTTCCTCTCTGTAGTCCCATAGACGGAGATTATACACTTTCAGCAGAAAAACACCCGCGATATATTCTATCAGCGTCATCAGTATAGCCATTATGATGAACAGAAATATCTTTTTGTGTTTAAGTTCGTTTATCCACCCGACTGATTCAAGCGAGGCGATCACATACAGGATACAAAGACCGAATCCGTAAAGAGGAACGTAAGGCCCTGTGCAAAATCCGGGATTTACCCATTTTCTCTCGGGATTTGACGAAGAGAAGAACTTGCGGTAAAAAAGTTCCAGCACCCAGCCGGATACAGAGCCGACGAAAAAAAGAAAAGCCAAAACCAAAAATTTGTTCATTTTTTCACCCCATAAATCAAATTGCGGAGTATATTATACAACATATCGGAATATTTGTCAAGAAAAGAATGATTCCGTAATAACCGTAATGTATGGAAACATTCCCCAAAATATAAAAAAGCCGGGAAATGTTTGAAAGATGGGGAGAACAATACTCCGAACTGGCAAACATCCCGGACTCTGACATAATTATACATCGGATCCTTAACATTGTTGGCAGAAACGGTCGGCAGCGGGGATATTTTATCTTAAGTGTCCCGAAAAAGTGATTGACAAAAAACGCACAAAGTGATAAAATACACGCTGTATTTGATATTCTCACAAAAATTTTACCACGAAAGAAGGATTTATTTTGAAAAAACTGATCGCAGCAATAGCAGCAATGACAGTAGGATCAGGCGCGGTTGTAATGCCGGTTTCCGCAGTCGAAACAGGTCTGCAGAATATTGAGATAACGGAAAGACCGTTATCATATGGTGAAACATCCGGCTATTGCGGAGCCGAAGACGACGGCGAAAATGTGGCATGGAATTTTGATGAAATGACCGGGACTCTGACGTTGAGCGGATCCGGATATATGATGGACTACTATCGGAGCATGTATGCCCCGTGGAATGATTTCAACATAAGCGAAGTTGTGATCGAGGACGGGGTAAGCGATATCGGCGCGTTTGCGTTTTATGACTGTTACGATCTTACAGCGGTATATATCCCCGGAAGTGTTACAAATATCGGGAACGGTGCTTTTGAAAACTGCTATAACCTTGATTTTGCGGATATACCGGACGGTGTGGAAAATATCGAAGATTTTTCCTTTTGGGGCTGCGGAAGCCTTTCTTCAGTATATCTGCCCGACAGTGTTGCATATGTCGGGGACAGCGCTTTCGCCTACTGTGACAATTTAAGCTCGGTGACAATAGAAAATCCGGATTGTGAAATTTTTGATTCAGCGGCGACTTTTTGTAATGATTATGAGGATTACAGTAATTATTTTTTTAACGGTTCGGTCTATGGCCACGATGATTCGACAGCCCGGGATTATGCCGAGTATTATGAATATTCGTTTGTAAGTCTTGACTCCGGACCGGACACCGAAGATCCGACTGAGCCGGAAACAGAACCGACGACGGAAGAACAGACCGAATCTGTCACCGAGTCGGAAACCGAGCTCACGACGACCGGAACAACAAAAGAAACAAC
>CAYPXB010000002.1:0-118751 GCA_964414745.1 uncultured Alistipes sp.
ACCGGATTTTTTCGATAAGTGTATCAGAAAAGAACCGTTTACGGCGGCAATATCCGTGCCGTTATTTCTGCCGGATAAAAACGGAAAAGCCTCCTTTTCAGGGAGGCTTTCGTTATCGTTCATCAGGTCATTCGTCAAAATACGATTCGGGCAGTTCGGGAAGTATCTTCGCGATAAGTTTCTGCACCGACGCGGCGTCCGACGATGTGATTCCGTCGCCGTTCTGGTAAACATCGGAATTCGCGATTCCGACCTCGGTTATGTCCGTATTTTCGGCATCGACGACATATGACAGGATCAAGACGACGTCTTCAACGCGTATTATTCCGTCCTCGTTCGCGTCGCCCCACATGGTCACAAGCGAATTTTTGTCGGTCGTGCCGCCTGTCGCGGGCGCGTCCTTTGTGGGAGCTTCGGTCGCTGATCCGGTCTCCTTTTCGGTCGTCGGCTGAGGTTCTGTCGTTGCCTCGGTTGCCTCGGTCGCTTCTGTCGTTCCGGCGTCTGCCGAGGGCTTTGTGGGAGGTTTCGTCTGTCCGTTCAATACCGTTCCGCCGTCAAGATTGCTTCCCTCGGTGTACGCGTAATCGCTGTAGAACTCGGAAAGTGATATTCCGGTGCCGTTGTTTCCGAGTGTGTGACGGTGATCAAGACCGATATATTTTCCCGACTCAAGTGTCTGCCAGAGAGCTTCTTCCATAAGTCCGTACTTTTCTTCATCCCACTCGATCGTTGTTCCTTTGCCCGCGTCGAATCCGAGACCCGACCAGAGGCCGCCCGTATCTCCGGAATTCGTGTTCAGGCACCAGAATGTGTGATTTATGTGGTGAGCGATCATATAATCGCGCAGGAGCGTCATCCACTTCTGGTTGTCGCCGCCGTCCATATGGCCTCCCCACTCGCCTATGAGCTCGGGAGCTATATCCTCGGCGTTTATGTATGCCCAAGTGTCATACCAGTAGTCGTCAAGGAGCGTCTGTGTCGTGAAGTCCTTGTCAAACCATGTCTGGGCAAAGACAGACGGGCCGTAATCATGCGGAGAATAGACTATCTGGCTCGTTCCGCTGTCCGGAAGTATCGGGTACTGCCTTGCTCCGCGGAAATTTCCGCCCCACCATGCCGGAATATAGGGAGAATTGTCCTTTCTGTCGGGCATTCCCCAGTAATCTCCTTCCATCGCGCCGCTGAGCGACTGCTCGACGCCTTCGACGAGGATAAGCGCGTTGGGATTTACTTCAAGTATGGCGTTGGCGCAGCGTGTGGCGGCGTACGCCCAGTTGTTCTCGTCTTCGGATCCGTCCCATTTCGCGGCGGCGGCTCCCTCCTGTCCTTTGCCGTGAGGCTCGTTTTTCAGGTCAAAGGCGAGAAGAGTATCGTCGTTTTTGTACTTGTCGGCAAGCCAGACAAGCGTATCTATCCACAGGTCGGTCGTGACCATCGTTCCGTCCGCGGTCTCTTTTCCGTACCAGAGATTGTAGTTGTGTCCGGAGTTGTCGGCGTGCGGGCTGTGAATGTCGATAAATGCCTTAAGACCGTAATTCTTGCATTTCTGCATGATGATGTCGAATATTTCCATGCTGTTCTTCAGGGTCTTGCCGTCATCCTCGCAAAAATCCGGATTTATCGTGTACGCGGGGTCTTTGTTCGCCGATACGCTGGATACGGGATTGGGCGTTCCGTTCATCCATGAGATGAGAAGCTCTGTGGATATGGGAAAACGTATGATATTGATGCCGTGGTCGGCTATGCTCGAAAGAACATCATCGACGTCGGCGCTCCACAGATAGTGGGCGCAGTTTTCGGAGCAGTTGAATCCGAACCAGTTCGCTCCCGTGAGCCAGACTTCGTTGCCGTCCTTGTCGTACAGCCTGCTTCCCTCGGCATGGAGCCAGTCGTCGTTTCCGTCGTCGACGGCGGCAACCGCGGGCTGTGTTTCAAGACTTTCGGCTACGGGCGAAACGCCGGCAGTCACAAGCGCTGCCGCGGAAAGCAGCAGGGATATGCCTTTTCTGAAATTCTTCATAAAAATCCCCTCCTGAAAAAGAGAATAATAATTGTTCGTATTTCCGTCAAGATAATTTTACCACAAGATTTTTTCGTTGTCAATAGATCATTATACGCAATCGACAAAAACGGCAGACGGAATATCACCTGAAGTAGGCGACTCCGCTCTCAAATATCTTCTGGTCTTTTTCACCCGGAACGTTTTTGCACACAAATGTGCCTTTGCGCTCGCTGTGTCCCATTTTGCCGAAAACTCTGCCGTCCGGCGACGTGATGCCCTCGATCGCGCCGGTCGATGTGTTCGGGTTGTATCTTATATCCATCGTCGGATTGCCGTCATTGTCGACATACTGCGTCGCGATCTGGCCGTTGGCGGCAAGCCTCTGGATTAGGCTCGCCGGAGCGACAAATCTTCCCTCGCCGTGTGATACGGGCACGCAGTGGATCTCTCCGACTTCGCATTTGTAGAGCCAGGGGGATTTTGTGGAGGCGACCCTCGTGTTCACCATCAACGACTGGTGGCGCGCGATCGTGTTGAACGTGAGCGTGGGCGACTTGTCGGTCATATCGACGATCTCTCCGTACGGCACAAGTCCGAGCTTTATGAGAGCCTGAAAACCGTTGCATATTCCGAGCATAAGTCCGTCACGGTTTTTCAGCAGGTCATGGACAGCGTCCTTTATCTGCGGATTCCTGAAAAAAGAAGTGATGAATTTACCGCTTCCGTCCGGCTCGTCGCCTCCGCTGAAGCCTCCGGGAATGGCGATCATCTGCGATCGTCTTATCGCCGCCTCAAAATAATTCACGGAGTCCTCGATATCCGCCGCCGAGAGATTTCTGATGACGACCGTTTCCGTCACCGCTCCGGCTTTTTCAAAAGCTTTCGCAGTGTCGTACTCGCAGTTCGTTCCCGGAAAAACGGGGATAAGTACCCTCGGAACCGGGATCTTCACGGAGGGGGATCTTCTTATCCGCCCGTTGTACGAATATTTCTCGGGGGTGGTATCCTCTGTCGCGATCCTGCACGGGAAGACCGGCTCGAGCTTTCCTTCCCACACTCTCTGGACAGTGTCAAGATTCACTGTGTAGTCGGCGCATATGACGTCGTATTTTCCGATCGTTTTTCCGATAACATTTTCGTAGGGCGTCGCGTTGCCCTTAAGCTCGATTATAAACGATCCGTAACAGGGCATAAACATCTTTTCGGGATCAAGACGGGTATCAAAGCGGAAGCCGAGACGGTTTCCGAAACACATCTTCGCGATGCCCTCTGCCACTCCGCCGTAACCGAGCGTCCAGACGGCGTTTGCCCTGCCTGAGCTTATTATCTTCTCGACGGTGTCAAAACATTTCTTCACGCTTTCAAAATCGGGAAGTCCGTTTTCCCCGTACCGGGGCGTGATGAATATGACCTGATCGCCCGCTGATTTGAAATCGGTCGATACGATATTGGAGGCGTCCGCGACAGATACGGCAAATGAGACAAGCGTCGGGGGAACATCTATCTGCTCAAAAGTACCCGACATGGAGTCCTTTCCGCCGATCGCGGCGCAGCCGATCTCAAGCTGCGCTCTTAACGCCCCGAGAAGCGCCGCCATGGGTTTGCCCCATCTTTTCGGGTCATTCTGCGTTTTCTCGAAATATTCCTGGAACGTGAGATTGCATTTCCGGTATGAGCCGCCTGCCGCCACTACTTTGGATATGGATTCGATGACGGCGAATATCGCGCCGTGGTACGGGCTTTTTTCCGAAATATCCGGATTGTATCCGTAACCCATGACGGAACAGGTCTTTGTTTCTCCGTCGGGGACGGGGAGCTTTGCCGCCATCGCCTGAGAGGGAGAAAGACGGTATCTGCCTCCGAACGGCATAAGTACGGTCGCGGCGCCGATCGTTGAGTCAAATTTTTCCACAAGGCCTTTCTGGGAACATATGTTCAGATTCGACATAAGTTCTTTCCACGTGTCGGCACAGTCTTTTATCTCGGGCTTTGTAAATTCCGGGGGCGCCTCAATATAGACATCAGTGTATTTCGCGGCGCCGTTTGAGTTCAGGAATTTTCTCGACAGATCGACGACAGTGCCGCCGTTCCACACCATTTTAAGGCGCGGCTCTCCGACAACATCCGCTACATATGTGGCCTCAAGGTTTTCTTTCGCCGCCTGTCTGATAAATTCCGCCGCGTCCTCCTTCGCGACGACGACAGCCATCCTCTCCTGTGACTCACTTATCGCTATCTCGGTTCCGTCAAGACCTTCATACTTTTTCGGCACGGCGCCAAGGTCTATCACAAGGCCGTCCGTAAGCTCGCCTATGGCTACGGATACGCCTCCCGCGCCGAAATCATTACAGCGCTTTATCATACGGGTAACTTCGGGTTTTCTGAAAAGCCGCTGTATCTTGCGCTCCTCGGGGGGGTTCCCTTTCTGGACTTCCGCGCCGCACCGCTCAAGCGATTCAAGGGTGTGTGACTTTGAAGATCCTGTCGCGCCTCCGCAGCCGTCACGCCCCGTTTTTCCGCCGAGAAGTATCACCACGTCGCCCGGAACAGGCGCTTCACGCCTTATATTTGCCGCGGGTGCCGCTCCGATCACCGCGCCTATCTCCATTCTCTTGGCTACGTATCCCGGATGATAGATCTCGGCAACATGGCCTGTCGCGAGTCCTATCTGATTTCCGTAGGAACTGTAGCCGTTGGCGGCTCCTACGGTTATCTTTCTCTGCGGAAGCTTTCCGCTTATCGTATCCTCGACGGGAACAAGAGGATTTGCCGCGCCGGTCACACGCATCGCCTGATACACGTATGAGCGTCCCGAGAGCGGGTCGCGTATGGCTCCGCCCAGACAGGTCGCCGCTCCGCCGAACGGCTCTATCTCGGTGGGGTGATTATGCGTTTCGTTTTTGAACATCAGAACCCAGTCTTCGGGCTTTCCGTTCACATCGGCTTTTATACGGACCGAGCAGGCGTTTATCTCGTCACTCTCGTCAAGGTCGGGAAGTTTTCCGTCCGCCTTTAGCTTCTTCGCGGCTATCGTGGCGATGTCCATCAGGGTGACGGGCCTGTCGGCTCTTCCGAGTTCTTTGCGTATCTTGAGATACATATCGTACGTTTCTCTGATGTACGGTGTATCTGTCCTGACATTTTCGATGTTTGTCAGAAAAGTCGTATGACGGCAGTGATCGGACCAGTATGTATCTATCATACGTATCTCGGTTATTGTCGGATTGCGTTTTTCCTCATTTCTGAAATAACTGCGGCAGAATCTGATGTCGTCAAAATCCATGGCAAGACCGAACTTGTCTATAAAAGCTTTCAGTCCCGCGTCGTTCAGTTTCAGGAAGCCCTCAAGCTCTTCCACGGATCCGGGTATCTCATAGTCCGTATCAAGCGTGTCCGGCGGCTCGAGAGAAGCCTCTCGGCACTCAACGGGATTTATGATATATGATCTGAGCTTTTCAAACTCGCTGTCGGTGATGTTTCCCTCTATTATGTATATTTTCGCGTTTCTGACACGGCATCTCTCTTTGCGGCAGAGTATCTGGATGCACTGCTCGCAGCTGTCGGCTCTCTGGTCAAACTGTCCCGGAAGATACTCTACGGCAAAAATACGCTCATTTGCTCCTATCTCGGATATGCTGTCATATGTTATATCGACCGCGGGCTCCGAAAAGACTGTGTTTACTGCCCTTGAAAAGTCCTCACGGCTGAGTCTGTCGGCGTAGTATCTGTTGATGATACGGACATTTGTGATACTGAGTCTGAGAGCGGTGCGTATATCATTGAGTACCGCGCGCGCCTCGACGGCATATTCCGGCTTTTTCTCCACATATATCTTGAATACTGACATAAAGATCCCCTTTCTTTCGCAAAAAAACAAATACAGACACGATACCGCCGTCTTTCATTCTGTCTGCGGTATCACGGGCGTTCCGACGCAGCAGCCGCCGCTGTACTCTTCTATTTTAACACAAATTATCCTGTTGCGCAAACTTTTTTCGGAATTTTCACGTTTTATTTTCACAAGCGTGTAATCCGGGGCGTATCCGTGATGGAAATCCGCGCTGTTTTCTTTCTCAAACAAGACCGGAACTGTTCTGCCGACAAGTCCGCGCATATATTCTTCAGCGGACTCTCCCGCCGCTTCTGTCATTATCCGGTGGCGCAGAGCCTTTATATTTTCCGGTATCTGACCGCTCATCTTGTCCGCGACCGTCCCTTTTCTCCTTGAATACCGGAATACGTGAACGCGGCTGAAGCCTGTTTTTTTCACAAAATCCACGGACTCGGCAAAATCTTCGTCCGTTTCACCCGGAAAACCGACCATAACATCGGTCGTAAAAGAACATTCCGGAAAATATTCTCTTATCTTCTCCGTCAGAAGCTCATATTCGCGCGCGGTATAGTGCCTGTTCATCGCTTTCAGCGTCCTCGTGCAGCCGCTCTGGAGCGACAGATGAAAATGCGGGCAGAGCTCAGGTATGAGGGACAGTTTATGAAGCAGACCGTCGGACATCATTTCGGGCTCGAGGGAACTCAGCCGCACACGCTCGATGCCGTCTGTTCCGGCACAGATCCTTACGGCGTCGGAAATATCCGTATCTGTCCCCTTTCCGTAGTAAAGCAGGTTTATTCCCGACAAGACTATCTCTTTCTTGCCCGCTTCGGCAAAGCGGATTGCTTCTTTTCTTATGCTTTCAATGTCCCTTGAGCGGAAATGTCCCCTCGCGTACGGTATTATGCAATAGGAGCAGTACCTGTCGCAGCCGTCCTGTATCTTCATGAACGCGCGGGTGTTATCGCCGAAACGCGGGTGTCCGCAGTTCTCAAATTCATCGCCGGGGGTATGATCGCCGACTGAGATCAGCCTGTTCTTATCCCCGCTCTCTTTCATATACTCCGTGACAAGTCCGACAAGACCGTTTCTGTCTTTGGTGCCCGTGATTATATCAGCCTCGGCGATCTTTCCGGCGTCTTCGGGAAACGCCTGGGGAAAACATCCCGTGAGAACGGTTATTATCCCCGGAAACTCACGGCGTATCTTTTTCAGCGCGTTATACGCCCTGCTATCGCCCGATGATGTGACGGTGCACGAGTTTATTATCGCGATATCGGCCTCGTCGGCTGAGTTTACTATTTCATATCCCGATTCCGAAAAAGAAGATTTGAGGCATTCGGTTTCATAATGATTCACTTTGCAGCCGAACGTCAGAAAATATACCCTGTTCATTTTTCACCCTTTTCCCGAACAATCTTTCAAAAAATATACTATTCATAATGCACAAAATAAACAGCCTGAATTTATGCATAGTAAATAATTATAATCTATGAATAAAAAGTCTTATATTTAACACCGATTTATTATACTAAATTGACGAAAATAAAAAAATCTATTGACAACCGCGGAAAATCGTGATATTATGAAAATGCGATCAGGAGATCGCAGGTAAAAAAGTGATCATACGAATATCCGTAACTCAATTGACATCAAACAGGAGGTAGTTATTATGACAAAGGCAACCGTTTATTTTGAGGCAATCAATGACGTTAAAGAATTCGTCAATATCGTAATGCTTTATGATTATGATGTTGATCTTGTGTCGGGCAGATATGCCGTAGACGCAAAATCTATCATGGGTATCTTCAGCCTTGATCTTTCAAAGCCGATCGAACTCACCGCTCATACCGATGACGCTGAAGATTTTCTTAAAGCAATAGACAAGTTCATTGTCAAGTAAATCGGATCGGAAAATTTTATCACAGCTGTGAAATTGCTCGTTTCTGCGGAAACGAGTTTTTTCTTTCCGCGCGGGAGCAGAAATTCGCTACCGGATCAGATATGACCCGGTAGCATTTTCATATATATTCATATTCAGGAGTGATATTTTTTCAGAAGCTTTTCGATCTTGTCGTGCGGATCGATTATCTTGCCGATCGAAACGTCGTGATTTATCGCTTCGATAAAATACGCTATATATTTGGACACGTCGACTTCGTGGAACCATGGCCTGCTCAGAAGTTCGGGCGTCCTGTACGTAAGGTTCGTTCCGAGTACGCCGTCGATGATGCCGTCACCGTACGCCTTGTCGTATTTGTCAAGTCCGTTTGTGAAGATGGCGTATGTCGCGTATGTGAATATCCTTCCGGCCTTCTTTTCTTTCAGGGCGTACGCCACGTCAAGCATGGATTCCCCGGAGGATATTATATCATCGGCGATGAAAACATCCTTGCCCTCAACGGGATTTCCGAGATATTCGTGCGCAACAATGGGGTTTCTGCCGTTCACGAGCGTCGAGTAATCGCGCCTTTTGTAAAACAGACCGAGTTCAACGCCGAGCACGGACGCATAATACATATTTCTGTTGAGCGCGCCTTCATCGGGGCTTACGACCATGAATTTTTCCTTCGACAGATCGATATTCTTAAAATCGCGGAGGAGTGTCTTGAGGACCTGATAAGTCGGCATAACATTGTCAAATCCCATCAGGGGCACGGCATTATGCACCCTCGGGTCATGCGCGTCAAAAGTGACTATATTCGAGACTCCCATGGCCTCAAGTTCCTGAAGGGCGCAGGCGCAGTCGAGCGATTCCCTGTAATTTCTCCTGTGCTGCCTTCCTCCGTAAAGTATCGGCATTATCACATTTATCCTGTGCGCTTTTCCGCTCGCCGCCTGTATTATTCTCTTTAAATCCTGAAAATGATCGTCGGGCGACATGGAATTTTCTTTTGAAAACATCCGGTATTTGCAGTTGTAGTTGCCGACGTCGATGATTATAAACAGATCATAGCCTCTTACGGTCGATTTGATGAGCCCTTTTCCGTCGCCCGACGCAAATCTCGGGCACTGACTTTCTATCAGAAAAGTACTCTTGTCGTATCCGACTTCTTTTGCCCATTTCACAAGATATTTATCGATCTTGTTTCCGAGCTCCGTCACGCTTTCGGTAGCTATAAGTCCTATGGGCGCAACACTTGTACGCGTGTTGAACAAGTTTTCACTAACAGCAGTCATAAGCCATCTTTACTGTAAAAACAGTATACTCCTTTCAGATTTTTAGCAGGTATCTGTCCGTTTCCCCGGCCCTCTGATGTCTGTTGTCTCCGTTTCGCCTGTTATTTGCAGAAATTATCTTTATAGCTCTCGATATCGTTTTCGATTATCTTCATCGCCACATCGGCGTGTTCGACTTCGTTTACCGCGGTGGTCTTGTTTTCAAGCTCTTTGTATACGGTGAAGAAATGCTTCATCTCGGCAAAGATATGCTCGGGCAGTTCGTCGATGTCTTTATATACATTATAGTTCGGATCGTTGAAGGGAATGGCGATTATCTTGTCGTCACGGTGCCCGTTATCGATCATACGGATCACTCCTATGGGATAACACCTCACAAGTGTCAGGGGTTCAAGCATCTCGGAACAGAGCACAAGTACGTCAAGCGGATCCATATCATCGGAGTACGTCCTCGGTATCAGCCCGTAATTCGCGGGATAATGCGTTGATGTGTGGAGTATTCGGTCCATGATGATAAGTCCGGTCTCCTTATCAAGCTCGTATTTGATCTTACTGCCCTTTGCGATCTCGATGACCGCTATAAAATCATCGGGATTTATCCGTGCCGGGCTTATTTTATGCCAGATATTCATAATTCCCTCCTGTAAATCAGAAATTTCGCGCAGGCCATACGCCTGCCGGGCCTTTTGAGCCTAATAATAGTATACCATTTTTTTCGGTTTTGTCAATAAGGGCTCTGAATTTCGGAAACATTAAACAAAAATCAGGCAAAGATCCGCGAAATTGATTGGAAAATAAAATCCGGCATTATATAACGGAAGTTAAAAATCCTGTGGATACTGCGCGGTATGATGAGTTTACAGACAAATTGTAAATTTTCTGTTAATTCAGATAATAAAAATATTTTTCGTCATATCTATTGATTTTTTTACCTGAAGAATGTATAATGTATGTGTATAAACAACAAAACGGGGGTGAGCCGATGGCATCAAGAGCGTATAATATTGCCGTGATCATCGCGGGAATCGATGAAGAATACCAGAATGAGATACTTACCGGTATTGAGGACTACGCAATGCAGCAGAATCTCAATATCTCCGTGTTTGTTTCATTCAGCGGTGTGATGGGAAACAAGCACCATGACGCGGGAGAATTCAATATCTTTAATCTCCCGGACTTCAGGCTCTTTGACGGCGCGATCCTTCTCACGAACACAATTGCCTATCAGCCTGTCGTAAAATCGATCTTTTCACGTATAAAAGAAGCGGGCATCCCCGCCGTGAATATTGACAATGATATTCCGGATTTTTACCATATCGGCATCGATAACGCAAAAGCAATGCGCGAGCTTACCGAACATTTTATTAAAAAGCACGGCTGCCGCGTGTTTGACTATATTTCGGGACCTAAGGAAAACCCGGAGAGCAACGAACGGCTTGAATCGTTCCTGAGCGTGCTCAGGGAAAATAATATAACCATTGAGAAGGAGCGCATTTTTTACGGCGATTTCCGCTCCCACAGCGGCCGCGAAGCCGTGGAATATTTCATGGGATCCGGTCTTGCCGTTCCCGACGCCATAGTTTGCGCGAATGATATGATGGCCGTTTCGGTAATGACTTCGCTGAAGGCGCTCGGCTATTCGGTCCCCGAAGATATTATCGTGTCGGGATTTGACGATACCTACAGCGCGCGAAACTATCCCGTGGAGATAACCTCGGTCGAAAGACCTCTGAAACGCTCGGGCGCGCTTGCCTGCCGGATGCTCGTGAATCATATCGACAATGTTCCGCAAAAAAGAAGTGTGATCCTCGATATGCATCCGCATTTTACGGAAAGCTGCGGATGCGCCGATACATCGGTCATTCCGAAAGATGTAAAGACATTCAAGAATGAAAACTACAAGAAATTCAGAAAATTCGAGAGCACGGCGGAATATCTGTCAATAGTAAACAGAATGTCGTGCCAGCTTGTCGAGTGCGACAGCCTTTCAGACTTTACAGACGCGGTTCAGCCCTTTATAAGGGAGCTCAACCCCGAAGAATTCTATATGTGCATCTGCACCGACTGGAACACGGAGCCTTCGCCGGGCAAAGCGGCGCAGTACACGACAAAGGGCTATACAAAAGATATGCTCGTGCCTCTTGCGTACAGAAACGGGAAATTCTCCGATCTGCCGTCTTTTGAGTCGTCAAAGATACTCCCGGGGCTTTTTGACAGAGCCGACAAGGGAAAAGTGTATTACTTCATACCGCTCCACTACAGGGAAAGATGTCTGGGGTATATCGCGATCATGAACTGCAGGTTCCCGCTTCAGAGCTCAACTTTTCAGACGTGGTGCATTACACTCAGCAATATGCTGGAAAATGTCCGGAAAGTCATCTCGCTCGATCTCGCGGTAAAAAAACTCAACCGCCTTTACACCGTCGACACGCTCTCCGGTATCTATAACAGAAACGGATTCGCCAACAGCACCGCGCCTCTGTTCAGGCTGTGCATCGAAAACCACCTGCCGGTCATGCTCATGTTCCTCGATATGGACGGGCTGAAGCTTATAAATGACGGCTACGGGCACAGCGCGGGCGACAACGCCATTCACTCGGTGTCATGCGCGATAACGGATTCCTGCGTAAACGGCGAGATCTGCTGCAGATTCGGAGGCGACGAGTTTATTGTCTTTGCCGCGAACACAACGGATGATGACGCCGTGAAACTTAAGGAAACGATCAACAGGAATATCGACAGATACAACAAGATACTCGATATTCCCTATACCCTGAGCGCGAGCATCGGTTATCATATAGCGTATCCGAAAGAAAATGACGATATATTCAGTCTTGTGACTGTCGCCGATAACGTCATGTACAATGAGAAAAAGAAAAAGAAAAGATCAAAATATCTCAAAACGGATACGGAGAAGAAAAATAATGAAAACAAATAAATCATAAGGAAAACAGCTGACGGGCAATTCCGGGTATCTGACGAAAAAAACGGGTCTCCGGATTGCCTTGATTTCTTTGATCTTGCTTTCATTTTGTTTTTTCCGCGGTTTTTGCTTAATTTCACAAAAAATCGGTTTTTTTTCCGTCCTCTGTCATATTTTTATCACAATGAGGGCTATAATTGAAACCATAGAGGAAAAAACAGTCATCTGACTGAATATATCGGAAAGGGTGTTTTTTATGTCGGACAATTACTACAATGACGGTTACAACCAGGGTGATCCGAATCAGCCGAATCAGACAATAAACGGCTCGTACAGCTATACATCGGAGAATAATAACTCAGATCCGGGCAAAAAGCCGAAAAAAAAGAGACGCGGACTTAAAGTCGTCGCTTTCATACTCTGTATGCTCGTCGTCGGAACGGGTTCCGCGTACGGCTATAAGATCTACAGAGATAACAAGGCCGAGATTTCGGATTATGACGACAACGAAAGCAGCAGCGAAAAAGAAAAAGATCCATCTTCGGAAACCGCGGAGAAATCAGATGTCGACAAGTCCGACGAAGATATACCGAGCCTTATCGAGCTTGCGTCAAGATCCGACGCGATGTCCGTGCCGGATATAGTCGACTCGATAATGCCTTCGGTCGTCGGTGTTTCGGCTACTTTTGAGTATCAGGGTCAGCCGTACGGCGGTTTCGGTTTCGGATTCGGCTTCGGTTTCGGAGATGATTACTCCGGCGGTTCGCAGGAGGAGGAAATGAGCGGGACCGGTACCGGAATAATATTGTCGGAAGACGGCTATATCGTGACGAACGCGCACTGCGTATATGATGAAAGCGAGTACGACTGCGGCGAGGCCGTTGAGGTATCTGTCCTGTTTTCGGAAGAATCGGGCGTCGATCCGTCGGAAGTTGACGCGAAGATAATCGCGTATGATACGGAAACGGATATAGCGGTCCTCAAAGTTGACCAAAGCGGTCTTACTCCCGCGACTTTCGGAAACAGCGATGAACTCAGGAGAGGAGAACTTGTCCTGGCTATAGGAAACCCTCTCGGATTCGATCTTTACGGTTCTGTAACGAGCGGTATCGTTTCGGGTCTTAACAGAGAGATAACGATCAATGAAAAGAAAATGAACCTTATACAGACAGACGCTCCCATAAACGCGGGTAACTCCGGCGGCCCGCTCGTAAACAGCTGCGGTCAGGTGATCGGTATAAATTCAGCCAAGATGTCGTCGAGCTATTCGTCGTCATCCGCAAGTATTGAGGGCCTCGGTTTTGCCATTCCGATAAACGAGGCAAGAAGTATCATTGACGATCTTATCAACTACAAATATGTGAAAGGCAGACCTCAGATCGGTATCAGCACACGGGATGTGACTGAAACGGTATCAAAATACTATAATATTCCGATGGGCGTTTATGTCGTATCCGTTCAGGACGGAAGCACGGCGGAATTTGCCGGAATAGAGGTCGGCGACGTGATAATAGGCATTGAGGATCAGGCGGTCACGACGTCTGATGAGCTCAACGAGATCAAAAATAAGTACAAAGCCGGTGATAAGATAACGCTGAAGATAACGCGCGACGGAAAGGATATGGATATCAGCCTTGTGCTGCAGGAGGCGAACTCTTCCGAAAATCCGACCGGATCGGATGATCCCGACAACAGATGATCGCCGTTACGGTTTATTACTTCTCTTACAGAAAAATGCGGGATCCGCCCGGGGATGAGCGGGTCCCGCATCATATATCCGCAAAATAAAAAGCTGTCCGGTTTTCCGGACAGCCTTTTTGCTTTTTTTAATCCGCCATAAACACAGAAAATGCCTTGTAAGCCATATAAACGTCTGTTTTCGCGACGACTTCAAACGGAGCGTGCATTGAAAGAACGGGAACACCGACATCGATCGTATCAACGTTCATATTCGCTATATACGCGGCGACTGTTCCTCCGCCGCCCATATCTACCTTTCCGAGCTCGCCCGTCTGCCAAATGACATTTTCGCTGTCGAGAAGCCTTCGTACTTTTCCGACAAATTCCGCGGAGGCGTCGGATGTGCCGGATTTGCCCCTCGCGCCGGTAAATTTGGTGACCACCACGCCTCTGTTTATGTACGCGCAATTGTTCTTCTCGGTGACTTCGGGGAAAGTGGGATCAAACGCGGCGTTCACATCGGCGGACAGACACTGCGACGCGGAAAGGACAGTCCTCGCGTCGGAGCCGGAGCTTTCGGCAAGATCCTCGATAAAATACCTGAGGTAGGACGAACACAGCCCCGTATTTCCGTCACTTCCGGTCTCTTCTTTGTCGGTCAGCACAAGAACGACGGTGTGTTTCGGCTTTTCACACTCAAGCGCAGCCGCAAGCGCCGTGTAGGCGCAGACTCTGTCATCGTGGCCGTATGATCCTATCATACTCCTGTCAAATCCTATATCCCTCGACTTAAAGGCCGGAACTGCCTCAAGTTCGGCGGATATGAAATCGGATTCCTTCACACCGTATTTTTCGTAAAGTATATTGAGAATGTTAAGCTTTACCGCTTCGCTCTCCTTGTCATCCCGGAAAGGTCTTGAACCTATGACGATGTTAAGCTCCTCGCCTTTTATTCCCTGGGCAAGACTGCGCTTCATCTGGTCGTTCGCGAGATGAGGAAGCAGGTCGGTTATACAGAACACGGGATCGTTTTCATCTTCACCGATGCAGACTTTTATCTCTTCTCCGTCTTCCCGTATGATGACTCCGTGCAGGGAAAGCGGCATCGCGGTCCACTGGTATTTTTTTATTCCGCCGTAATAATGCGTTTTGAAAAGCGCTATATTATTGTCTTCATAAACGGGATTCTGTTTCAGATCAAGCCTCGGCGAATCGATATGAGCGGCGCATAATCTGACGCCTTTTTCTATCGGCTCGGTACCGATCACAGCCGCGAGGACGGCCTTTCCCCTGTTTATACGATATATCCTGTCACCCGGATTAAGCTTTTCTCCGGTATCGTACTGCCTGAATCCCTTTTCCTCAAGAAGATGTTTCGCGGTCGATACGGCTTCCCTTTCGGTTTTGGCGTTATTCAGAAATTCTTTGTACTTTTCGCAGAAACTGTCACATTCTTCGACCTGACTGTCGCTCATGGAGAATATGGCGTGCTTTTTTTCGTAAAACAATTTTTTCCTGAGCTCTTTCGCTTCAGTGCTTTTTTCTGACACAGACAATCACTCCGATCCTTGAATTTTTGCGTTTTTTCATACCGCGCTGAGTTTCGCGGCACTTATTTTTTCATAGTAAAAATCTTTGATTCTGTCAGAAACTTCCTTTGAGATCCCGAAAACTGTGTCTATAGTCCCGTTGTTCTCAATGATATAGTCCGAATGCCGGACAAAAAAATCTTCATCAAGCTGGGAATTCATCCTCTTTCTCGCCTGATCCGCCGACAAATTGTCTCTCTGCATGATCCTCTTTTCCCTCAGGGCGGGATCTGAGATCACCGATATTATGATGTCGCAGAAATCATCGGCTCTGCTTTCAAAAAGAGTGGGAGCGTCAAGCAGGATAAGTTTCTCTCCGTTTTCGGAATGTATCCTTATCTGATTGAGTATCTCTTCGGTAATATAGGGATAGGTTATGGTGCTGAGCATTTCAAGTTTGCCCTTATCGGAAAAAACTATATCCCCCAGAGCTTTTCTGTTGAGAGTTCCGTCGGGATTTATCACCGATCTGCCGAAAAAATCCTGTATCTCGGAAAGGCATTTTTCACCTTTTTCCACTACTTTTCGCGCGACAAGATCCGCGTTTATGACAGCGAATCCGTTCTCGGAAAAAACTCCTGAGACTGTACTCTTGCCGGCTCCTGTCTGACCGGTAAGACCAACGACCATAACATCATTCCAGCTACTGTTCATATTCGTAACACCTCGAACCCGGCTGATCTTATTAGCCTGTTATAAACTGCCAGGCCTATCCCCTCAGCCGACGGCGCTCTTACATAGATCTTCTCCGCTCCGGCCTCGTCAAGCTCTCTCAATAATCTGAAAATATTATGAGCCTGCGCCGGACTGTCAGAACCGTATGTCCTGAATTTATACGGAAAATCCTTTGCGTCACCGTCAAAAATAAGTGAATAGACCCTGTCTCCGTTATTTTTTCCCACATATTCGATAAAATCTTCAAGAGAGGCTTCTATAAGGATAACGTCTGCCTCAGGTGAATAATGTTTATATTTCATTCCGGGTGATGAAACTTTTTCTCCCTCTTTAAGTTCACTTAATATCGCCCGGTCAATGATGACGTTTTTACATATTTTTCTGAGATCCTCGCGTGTTATGTACCCCGGTCGCAGTATCCTCACGGTATCGCAGGACTCAATCGAAACGACCGTGGATTCCAGTCCTATACTGCACTCGCCGCCGTCAACGACCGCGGCGATCCTTCCGTTCATATCCGCCATGACGTGCCGCGCGAGAGTCGGGCTCGGATATCCGGATCTGTTTGCCGACGGCGCTGCAATGGGGCATCCGGAAAGCCTTATTATCTCCCTCATGACACGGTGCGAGGGGATCCTTATTCCCACCGTTTCGAGCCCGCCTGAGGTAACATAAGGAATATCTTTATTCTTCGGAAGGACTATCGTAAGAGGTCCCGGGCAAAATTCCCCGGCAAGTTTATACGCAAGATCCGGTATTGAGCCGGTATACTTTACGGCGTCACCGAAATCCGCAAGATGAACGATAAGCGGATTGTCCGACGGTCTGCCCTTTGCCCTGAAAATTTTTCTGACCGCGGTCTCATCGGTCGCGTCGGCTCCGAGACCGTAAACGGTTTCGGTCGGAATGCCGACAAGCTCGCCGCTTTTTATAAGTTCAGCCGCTGAAATCAGATCTTCACGGCTGTCGCTGAGCAACAGTGTTTCCTTCATGGCGTCAGACTTCCCGGTCCAAAAGCTTTGCCGCACGGTCCGCGGTCGCGAGAGCGTCAAATATCTCGTCAAGATCGCCGTTCATAATGTCTTCAAGGCGGTATACCGTAAGCCCTATCCTGTGGTCGGTAAGTCTTCCCTGGGGGAAATTATATGTCCTGATACGCTCGGATCTGTCACCTGTTCCGACCTGCATTTTCCTTTCGGACGCCACTTTCTCGTCCCGTTCGCGCCGGAGCGCCTCGTAAAGCCGCGAACGGAGTATCTTCATCGCCTTATCTTTATTCTTGTACTGGCTTCTCTCGTCCTGGCATTCAACGACGACACCGGTCGGGATATGTGTTATCCGGACTGCCGACTCGGTTTTGTTGATGTGCTGGCCTCCCGCGCCGCTCGCGCGGAAGTAATCGATCTTCAGATCCCCCGGATCTATCTCAAGCTCGACTTCATCAGCCTCGACAAGGACAGCAACGGTAACGGTCGATGTGTGTATCCTTCCCTGTGATTCAGTCTCGGGCACGCGCTGGACACGGTGGACGCCGCTTTCATACTTCAGTCTTGAATAGGCTCCGTCGCCCTCGACTGAAAAACTTATCTCCCTGAACCCGCCGAGCTCTGTGGG
Source organism: uncultured Alistipes sp. (assembly GCA_964414745.1). Classification (GTDB taxonomy): domain Bacteria; phylum Bacillota; class Clostridia; order Oscillospirales; family Ruminococcaceae; genus Ruminococcus. The sequence goes on from CAYPXB010000002.1 coordinate 17,496, forward strand.
ACTGGAATTCAGGATCTCCTGTTTCCATCCCTTCGATTCGGAATACATCGTGTACATACGGTAAAGCGAATTCGCGAAAAGCGACGCTTCTTCGCCTCCCGCTCCGCTCCTTATCTCGATTATGACGTTTTTGTCATCATTCGGGTCTTTGGGCAGCAGAAGGATCCTGAGTTCATCGGTTATCTGCTTTATCTTTTCCTCGGACTCGTTCAATTCGGCCTGCGCCATCTCTCTGAGATCCTTGTCGGCTTCGCTGTCCTCAAGTATCTCTCCCGCGTCGTCACGATCTCTCAGGGCGGTCTTGTATTCGCGGTATTTCGCGATAATGGGAGTCATATTCTTGTATTCGCGCATAAGATCCGCATAATGCTCTTTGTCTTCGACAGCATCGGGCAAAGAAAGCTGAATGCCCGTTTCCTCAAATCTCTGCTCCATGAGCTCAAGCTTTTCAAACATAGAAAATATCCGTATAAAACACTCCGTACGGGGGACGGGCGGACAAAACGCTATATCTCACCGGTCTCATCGGCGTGTCTTACCTTTCTGATATTCTTTTCTATCTTGTTTCGGGGAACCATGAACTCTCTTGAGCATTTCATACATCTCAGCCTGAAATCCATTCCGGAACGCAGAACATACATTTCATTGGAGCCGCACGGATGATTCTTTTTCATTGTGAGAATATCCCCGGGTCTGATATCCAAAATGACTCCCTCCAAGCATTCTGAAGAATCGGTAACTTATATTATAACTCAAGTCGGTTTATAAATCAATAACTTTATCGCATATTTTTTTGTTTTGTGTAAAAATAATAAAAACGGAACATAAAACATATTGAAATCTGCTAATTACTACAAGGATCTTTTCAAAAATAAACCCGGCTGTGACTAAAAGGACCGCAAACTCTTGACACGGTAAAGGCGATATGTTATTATAGTAAAAAGGAAGTGGCGTCATGAAACACGATATCGATCTTTACGTAAATATGCACTACAGGGGGTTCTATCCTCTGGAAAAAATAGGTCCGTATTTCGGTGAGTACTACTGCAAGGCGCTGGAATACGCGCGGTTTATCGACTGGGACGAGGTCATTCTGTACGCCATTTTCAAATATGACGAGGATTCCGAGGCGCTTGTATCAGTCGATCTTATGGCACTCAGAATGGACTATTCAAGATATGTGTCCCTGACAGAAAACCTGTCCCCCGCCTGCCGGCTCTATATAGTGCAAAACGACTGAAAACCGGCTGAAAACCCGTAAAAACAATATTGGAGGTCTTACCCATTATCACAAAAAAAATCATATGCGCCGCGGCAGCCGCGCTGCTGTGCTGCGGTCTGCCCGATGTCAATGCTTTCGCGGTGATTTCAACAAAGAAGTACAGCATAAAATTTCTGGGATTCAATAACGAACTGCTGTACGAAACAGAAGTTGAAAAAGGCGGTGTGATCGATTATGACGCTGTCGACACCGATTCTCTGCAGAAAAATATAAACAAATACACCGAGGTAAGGTTCAGCGCGTGGGATTACAATGAAAAATACGCGTCGAAAGATGTCGAGATACACGCTCTTTCAGAAACAGCTACCATAAGTCTTGTATCGGAACCCAAAAGACGTGAATTTTTTTCCAAAAAAGGCGATATCGACCTTGACGGACTGAAAGTTTCGATAACTCTGGTGACGCAGAAGCCCGAAAAGGACGCGAGCGGGCTCAGAAAGACAGAAAAGAAAGTCGTCAACATAGAAAGTATATGCACCGCTACCCCATCCACGCTTGATGAAGCTTTCAGAAACGGTGATACGGCAACGGTAAATATCTTCCCGGAAGCGTCGGTACTGCCGATACTGACTTATGATATTTCATATTTCGGAGGCCTCGGCGATATTGATTCCGACGGCATTGTCGATTCGTCGGACGCTTCGATAGCTCTGTCATATTACGCGCAAAGCAGCACCGGCGCTATCGACGAAATCGACGAGGATATTTTGAGCCGCGGCGATGTTGACCGCAACGAAAGCATGGACTCCTCGGACGCGTCGTTTATACTCAGGTATTACGCGGAAAACGCGGTAGGTGCCGAACCCGATTGGGAGGAAATGGTTTTTTCCAGACAGTAATGATTTTTTTCAGAGCCGTACCGGAGTGCGGTTCTTTTGTCTGTATTTGCGCGGCGCTTTTTAACTGATCTATACCGGACATTTGAATTTTTTGGCGAAATATACGGAAATATGTTTTGTCGCGGGGGTGAAAGTTTAATTATATGGTATTCAGCAGCTTAAATTTTATTTTCATTTTTCTTCCCATTTTCATTATAATTTACGGTCTTGTTCCGGACAGGATAAAAAATGCCGTTGTTTTCGCGGGCAGCCTTGTTTTTTACGGATACGGCGTAGTTGAGACCCCTGTTTATTTTCTCCTGATGATCGTAACGATCCTCGTGAATTTTATTATCGGAAATCTGATGGGATGGTTCAGAAAAAGCGCAAGAATATGGCTTATAATCGGCGTTGTCTTCAATTTTTTCTGGCTGTTTTTTTTCAAATATGCGCACTTTTTCTCCGAAAATATCAATGCCCTGCTCCCGTTTGTCCACCTTCCGCTGAGAAATATCGTTCTGCCTATAGGGATCAGCTTTTACACGTTCCAGAACGTTTCCTATCTCGCAGATGTGTACCGGAGAAAAGTCCTGCCTGAGACTTCTTTTATAAATTACGGAGCTTATATCACAATGTTCCCACAGCTTATCGCGGGACCTATTGTCACATATGACAGTATTGCCGATCAGCTCAGGAGACGGAAAACGGATATAAGAAAATTTGACGAGGGACTCAGACTGTTTACGATCGGGCTCGGATTCAAGGTCATCATTGCAAATCAGATCGGCGGACTCTGGAGCGATATTGCTATGATCGGATACGAAAGCATCTCCACTCCGCTCGCGTGGATGGGTATCATTGCGTATTCTTTTCAGATATATTTTGATTTTTACGGCTATTCCCTCATGGCTATGGGTCTCGGCAGTCTTATGGGATTTAAGCTGCCCCGGAACTTCAACGATCCGTATCAGTCGGTGACGATGACGGAATTCTGGCGGAGATGGCACATAACACTCGGAAACTGGTTCAGGGATTATGTCTATATACCGCTCGGAGGAAGCAGAGAGGGAAATGCGAAACTTATCAGAAATCTTTGTATCGTCTGGCTTCTGACCGGATTCTGGCACGGCGCAAGCTGGAATTTTATACTGTGGGGCGCGGGGCTGTTTGTCATTATAACACTCGAAAAATTTTTTACAAAAAAATTCTTTGATAAGCACAGATTTGCCGGACATATATACATGATACTGCTCATACCGCTTTCGTGGCTTGTGTTCGCGATCACGGATTTTTCACAGCTGGGGATATATTTCAGGAGACTTTTCCCGTTTATTTTCAGCAATCCCGAAACCGTTTTCGCCGGTGATTATATAAAATACCTGAAGATATACGGAAAATATTTCATAGCGGGTATTTTCTTCTCAACGTCGGTCCCGTCGATGATCTACAGAAAATATAAGCATTCAATAGTTATGACGATCTTTCTGCTCGCTGTCTTCTGGTTCTCCGTCTACTGCATGTATATGGGTATGGACGATCCGTTCCTGTATTTCAGATTTTAGGGGGATTTATTTATGAAAAGGATCAAAGTTTACTCTTATACCATACTGCTTATTATTTCGATATTCGTGGCTTCTCCGCTCATTCTGAGAAAAATATGGATCTCGAGCAAGCCGGAAGAACCGGCAAGCTCAGACGCAGGTATATCGTATGAGTCCCGTGAGGAGCCGCAGACGACCGCAGAAATCACTTCGGAGGTCACGACTGCTGCCGATGTTACCGAAACAGGACAGGTATCACAGACTGAGGCTTCGGCGGCGACAACTGCCGTAAGCACCACAACACAGGAAGTGACGGAGCCCGCAAAGCAGTTTACGGAAAGCGACGCGTCTTATTTCGATGACGCGCTTTTCATCGGAGACTCAAGGACGCTCGGGCTGTATGAGTACGGAACGCTCAAAAACGCGGACTATTTCTGTACTCAGGGAATGAATGTGTACGATCTGCCCAAGGAATCCGTAACGGTCGGGGATCTCGGAAACATTACCCTCGAAAAGCTGTTTTCAGAGAAATCCTACGGGAAGATATATATTATGCTCGGGCTGAATGAGCTCGGCTATGAATTCAACAGAACTGTCGACCAATACAGGCAGTGTCTGGATCTTGTGCGCGAAAAGCAGCCCGACGCGATTATTTACATAGAAGCGAATCTCCATGTTACAACAGAACGCTCGTCGACAGACAGCATATTCAATAATCAGAACATAAACAGATTCAACAAGGCGATCTCGGAAATGGCGGACGGAGAAAAGACTTTCTACATAGATGTAAACGAATATTTTGATGACGACAAAGGAAATCTGCCGTCCGGTCTGTCAAGCGACCACACCCATGTGTACGCGAAATATTACCCCGAGTGGTGCGACTGGCTCTGTACAAAGACAATTCCCGTTGAAGACCCGGCAGAGCCGCAGACGTAAAATCAGATGAGCGAATATATTAAAAATATCTGATGGCACGATATGCCGTCAGATATTTTTTCTCGCGGAAAGATATGATTCCATTGAATCGTAGTTCATGCCGACAGACTTTTCCGCATAGAACGCAAGGACAAGTGACGCGTCGGATGAGTCGACGCTTCCGTCTCCGTCTGTGTCGGCGGCTTTTTTCCGATCACCGAGAAGTTCCGATGTTCCTCCCGTCGAAATTGCGGCATAATCCTTTAAGATCATTGACGCGTCCGACGAATCGACAGTTCCGTCGCCGTCGACATCTCCGAGTTTATATTTACCGGGTAAGGTGATATTTGCCGGAGGTTCGTCGGATACGATCAGTTTCAGATCTTTTACATACGGTATGAATGAGTTGGATGAGCCGCCGTCGTTATAATTGAACTGGCCTCCGCATTTTACATCGAGGCTGTTGCCATCCGTCATAAAACGGATCTCGTATTCCCCGTCCGGTATATCGCTGCTGACGGTCGCGGTAAATCCGCAATATTCATATTCATCCGAAGTCGCTCCCAAAACACCGAACGGGTCTGTATTGAGGGTGACTCCCTTGTCATATGTGAATCCGCGGGCGTTTCTGCCTTTCTTCTCGGTCAGGACCGAATCTGCTCCGGCGATCTGTATGTTGTAGGGAATGACCATATTCCCGCCGCTGTCGATATTTCCGTACGCAAACGGCGTCTTGTCGGTCATGAACTCCCTGCCGTCCTTCGTTCTGTATTTCCGGACTTCGGAAATTTTTTCCCTCGGGTCGACCGGATCGCTCAGAGATATATATTCGGAATCACAGTTCCATTTTACGGTAAGTCTGTAGATGCCTTTTTCGGTATCCTCGATGTAGATACCGGTCTTTATGTCTATATCGCCTTTTTTCAGAAGATCGCCGTCGATCCAGACTGTGCTGTCTCCGTCTGTCCTGACTTCATCGCTCTCCTCGGCCTTAAAATATAAAGTCGGTATATATCTTTCGGATCTCGCGTTTGCGTTCATATTGCCGACCGTCAGCAGTGTCACAAAACTTAAAACGGCTGCCGTTAATTCTTTTTTCATAAAACCCGCTCCCGAAATCATAATATTTTGCTCATCGAGAGAACGATCTCTGCGACACGTCCTGCCGCGATCTTCTCAAATTCCTTGTATGAGAAAATTCCGTTGTCGTCCGCGTTGTCGGATATGCAACGGACGCTGACAAAGGGTATCTTATTCATATAGCAGCAGTGTCCGACGGCGGCGCTTTCCATATCAACGGCGCACGGAGAAAGTCTTCTCATTATATCGGCCTTTACTTCGTCACTCGAAATAAACGCCTCGCCCGAAACGATACGCCCAGTGTGGCATCTGATACCGTTACCGATACAGACATCCTGTGCCGCCGCGACAAGCGTTTCATCAGCCCTGAACACGCTGCAATAAGGCGTATATGATTCCAGAAATCCCATATCAAGGTCATGCGACATCACATCTTCGGATATTACGATGTCACATACACTGACGGATTCGCCCATTCCTCCCGCGACTCCCGTGTTGATTATCGCGTCGGGATCAAAATTATCGATAAGCACCTGTGTGGCAAGCGCGGAATTCACTTTCGCGATACCGCTGCAGACGTTTATGAGCTCTTTCCCGCAGTATTCGTTTATGTAATAGTCAAACCCGGAAATATTTCTGACCTGCGCTTCTCCCAGAGTTTCTCTTATACCGAAGAGTTCGGACGGCATGGCGCCTATTATTCCTATACGATCCATTTTATTTCACTCCTTGATAACTTTATTTACAAAATCTGACATAAGCCTTTTCGTCCCCACTTTGTCAAAAATGACTTCAAGTTCGGTGTTGTTTCTCCTTTCGGTCACCGATATGACGATCCCTTTTCCGAAGATCTTGTGATTTACCGTATCGCCCTTTGTAAAGACGATATTTTTGCCGTTACCGGTCTTTACGGTCTGTCTATGCTTTTCGCCGAGTATCTCTCCCAGATAATCGGACTTCGGTACGGTATATCCGTTTTCGTCCGGTCTTTCACCCGTTTCAAGCAGATCTTCATCGATCTCGGCAATAAACCGCGATTCGTAATTGCTGCCTGTTTTACCGAACAGCATACGTCTGCCCGCGTGCGATAAAAAAAGTCTCTTTTTCGCGCGTGTCACGGCGACATAGGCGAGTCTTCGCTCCTCTTCGATACCCTCTTCGGAACCGGAGGAGAGAGATGAGGGGAAAACATTCTCGTCCATACCGGCGACAAAAACATTTTCAAACTCCAGACCTTTCGCGGAATGTATCGTCATGACCATGACTTTGTCGGCACCCGAATCGACCCCGTCGGCGTCGGTATAAAGAGCGATCTCCTCAAGAAATCCCTCCAGACTCGGCTCCTCGGCACTTTCCGTGTACTGCAGCATGGTCGAGCGCAACTCGTCTATATTGTTTCTGCGGGTCGTTCCTTCTTCTCCGAGGCTGTCCAGATAATCGGAATAACCGGTAAGGTCAAGGACTTCATCAAGAAGGTCTGTAAGGGGCAGTTCTTCGGTAAGGTCGATCAGTTCGTCAAACATCAGGGCTGTTTCACGCAGAGCCGACGACCTTTTTGAGAGAATGGGATAATCCGCGCAGTTTCGCATAACGTCAAGCGGGGACATTTTCAGGTCTTCGCTTATCTGCTCGATGAGCGCGACAGTCGCGGCGCCTATGCCTCTTTTGGGCTCGTTTATGATACGTTCAAACCGGATCGTGTCGTACGGGTTGTTCAGAAAACTCAGATACGCTATCACGTCTTTTATTTCTTTTCTCTCATAAAATTTCATGCCGTCGTATACGACATACGGGATCTTGTGAGTGATAAGACTTTTTTCAATGCTGTTCGACATGGCGTTGAGCCGGTAGAGTACGGCGCAGTCGGAATATTTTCCTTTATTTCTGTGGATCTCCGTTATCTTGCGGGCTATGAAGTCCGCTTCGTCTCTCTCGTCATATGCCTCATAATAAAATATCTTTTCACCTTTTTCACCGCTTGTCCAAAGATTTTTCGGGTTACGGTTCGTGTTCTTTTTTATGATACAGTTAGCCGCGTCAAGTATGGTCCGGGTCGAGCGGTAATTCTGCTCAAGCCTCACGACTTCCGTTTTGTCAAAATTCTGTTCAAAATTAAGGATATTGCCGATATTCGCGCCTCTGAACCTGTATATGCTCTGGTCGTCGTCACCGACGACACAGAGGTTGCCGCTTAAACGGGATAACATTGAGACGAATCTGAACTGGACGTTGTTTGTATCCTGATATTCATCGACAAGGATATATTTGTATTTATTCCGGTATTTTTTCAGAATATCGGGGAATTTTTCGAATATCTCAACAGTGAGCAGGATCAGGTCGTCAAAGTCAAGCGCGTTCGACTCTTTCATCTTTCTCTGATAGACGGAATAGATCTGAGCGATGACTTTGTCCCGAAAATCGTCATTTGCGTCCCTGAGCATATCTTCCGGTGTTATCATCCTGTTTTTTGCCGCACTTATCGCCCTGAGCACATCACGCGGCACGAACCGGGTATCCAGTATATTCGCCTCTTTCATAATATTTTTGATCATACGCTGACTGTCGTCGGAATCATAGATCGCGAAATCTTTTCCGTAACCGAGGCTGTCGATCTCACAGCGCAGTATCTTCAGGCAGACCGAATGAAATGTCGAAGCCTGAATATTCCCCGCCTCTTTGTCAAGCATCGCAAAAAGTCTGTCTTTCAGTTCGTTTGCCGCCTTGTTCGTAAATGTTATCGCGAGGATATTCCAGGGCTTTACCGTGTCGCACGCGACAATGCGCCGCAGAGTATCGGAATCATCGGTCCTGCCCCCGGCGTAATCGTCCAGAAAAGCCTTTTCTTCTTCACTTCCCGGTTCGGATCTGTCGTAAAAGGCGTTGCCGAATGTGATCATATTATATATTCTGTTGATAATTACCGTAGTCTTTCCGCTGCCCGCTCCCGCAAGCACAAGCAGGGGGCCGTTTATCGAAAAAACAGCTTTCTGCTGCATTTCATTGAGATTTGAGTAAAACTTTTTCAGCGCATTCTTTTTTGCCGTGTAAAACGAATCAGATGTCATAAAAACTCCGTATCCGCGACAGTATTTCCCTGTTAAATACAGATCGCTCATTTTTTTATAATCCGCAGACTGCCCGAAAATATCTTTCCCGGATATCCACACGGGCAACAGCTATATTATATCACAAAAAAGCGTAGATGAAAAGGCTTTTTTACTGTAAATTATTTAATTTAATCTGAAAGGATATTTTTATTTTTAACAAAATCATATTTTTTTGTTGACAATCACAAGTGCATATTGTATAATTAAAACAGTGATACACAGTTTACTGCCGCAATATATTCCGCGGCTGCGATGATTATCCGATTATCTGAATTTAAGGGTGAAGGTGATGTAAAATGAGAAAAACAAAGATAGTCTGCACGATCGGACCTGCGACCGACAATGAGGACATTATGCGGGAACTTATGATATCCGGCATGAATGTCGCAAGATTCAATTTTTCACACGGAGATTATGAAACGCATGAAAAACGTTTCAGAATGGTTGAAAAGCTGCGTGAGGAACTGGATCTTCCGATCGCGACGATGCTCGATACAAAAGGGCCGGAAATACGTCTCGGCAAATTTGAAAACAACGAGCCCGTGGAAATACATGACGGTGATGTTTACACCCTTACGACCGAGGATGTCCCCTGTACGGACAAAGTCGGCAGCATAAGTTTCAAAAATCTGCCGAAAGATGTCGGCATCGGCACGAGAATACTCATAAATGACGGCGTTATCGAACTTATCGCGGAAAAAGTCGGAAAGACAGAAATAACGTGCCGTATCGTGCATGGCGGAACACTCTCAAATAACAAGGGCATAAATGTTCCGGGAGTAAAACTTTCTATGCCGTACCTCAGCGACAACGATATGAACGATCTTATATTCGGTTCAAAAATGAGGTTTGATTTTATCGCCGCAAGTTTTGTGCGTACTGCCGCCGATATAAATTATCTCAGAAAATTCACGCAGAGCCTCGGCTGGTTCGATGTGAGGATAATAGCGAAGATCGAAAATCTTGACGGCGTTGAAAATATCGACGAGATACTTGAAGCTGCCGACGGAATAATGGTGGCGAGAGGTGATATGGGCGTTGAGATACCGTTCGAGCGTATTCCGGCGATCCAGAAACAGCTTATTCACAAGGGATATAACGCCGGAAAACAGGTCATCACCGCAACACAGATGCTTGAATCGATGATCACGAACCCGCGCCCGACGCGTGCCGAGATAACCGACGTCGCAAATGCGATATATGACGGAACGAGCGCAATAATGCTCTCCGGCGAGACAGCCGCGGGCGCCTACCCCGTCGAAGCTGTCAAAACGATGGCTCTTATCGCGGAGAATACCGAGGAAAATATCGACTATAAGAGAGAATTCTCCGCACGCAAGCCGGAGATAAACAACAGCGTCGCGGAGGCGATAGCGCACGCTACGGTAACTACGGCCCATGACCTGAACGCGCGTGCCATAATCACCGTTTCTCTCGGAGGCCAGACGGCAAGGCTTATCTCCAAATACAGACCGAGCTGTCCGATAATAAGCTGCACCATGAGCGATGTCGTGTGCAGGCAGATGAATATGAGCTGGGGCGTTCTGCCTTTTATAATTGACGAAAAAACAAACACAGATGAGCTGTTTCAGACGGCTGTCGAAGCCGCCGAGGCACGGAGGCTTGTCGAGGACGGCGATCTTGTCGCGATAACAGCCGGTGTCCCTCTCGGTGTGTCGGGTACAACAAACCTTATGAAAGTGGAAAAAATAGGCAACAAATAATTTTTACAGAAAAATCACAGGACGTCCGTGATCCGGACGTCCTGTTTTTTCCGATATAATCTTATGACCGATAAATATATTTTTTATCAGACACAACCCTGCGCTTTCATAGCCTCCGCTACCTTGAGGAATCCCGCGATATTGGCGCCTGCCATATAATTTCCTTCCATACCGTATTCTCTGGCGGCTTCGTCACAGGATCTGAAGATCTCTTTCATGATGTTATGAAGCTTTTCGTCAACTTCCTCGAATGTCCATGAAAGTCTTTCGCTGTTCTGGCTCATCTCAAGACCGGATGTAGCAACACCTCCGGCATTCGCCGCTTTGGCCGGACCGTAGAGGATTCCGTTGCTGAGGTAAACTTCGATCGCCTCAGGTGTCGAAGGCATATTCGCTCCCTCGGATACAGCCTTGCAGCCGTTCTTAACCAGCTGATTTGCGATATCACCGTCTATTTCGTTCTGTGTGGCGCAAGGAAGAGCGATATCACACGGAATTGACCAGATGCCCTTGCATCCCTCTGTGTATGTGACATTCTTGTGTGAGGTCCTTTGGGTGTATTCTTTGATCCTTCCTCTTTCAACTTCCTTGATCTGCTTGACGATATCAAGTTCGATTCCGTCGGGATCGTGTATATATCCGTTCGAATCGGAGAGAGCGACGACTTTCGCGCCATACTCCGTTGCTTTCTGTGTAGCGTATATAGCGACGTTTCCGGAGCCGGAGATAACGACGGTCTTTCCTTCAAAACTCAGACCGTTGGCACGGAGCATCTCATCTGTGAAATAGCAAAGACCGTATCCCGTTGCCTCGGTCCTCGCAAGCGAGCCGCCGAACGTAAGTCCCTTTCCGGTAAGAACACCGCTGAACTCGTTTTTCAGTCTCTTGTACTGACCGAACATATAGCCGATCTCTCTGGCTCCCGTGCCTATGTCACCGGCCGGAACATCGGTATCGGGTCCGATATGCCTGTAAAGCTCGGTCATGAAACTCTGGCAGAAGCGCATTACTTCACCGTCGCTCTTGCCCTTGGGATCAAAATCGGAACCGCCCTTGGCTCCGCCCATAGGCAGTGTGGTAAGACTGTTCTTGAAGATCTGCTCAAATCCGAGAAATTTAACTATGCCGAGATATACCGACGGATGAAGTCTGAGTCCGCCCTTGCACGGTCCCAACGCAGAGTTGAACTGAACTCTGAATCCCCTGTTTACCTGTACCTTTCCGTTATCATCGACCCACGGAACACGGAAAATTATCTGTCTCTCAGGCTCAACTATCCTCTCAAATACACCTGCTTCGACAAGATCGGGTCTCCTCTCGACAACAGGCTGGAGAGACTCGAAAACTTCGGTCACGGCCTGAATAAATTCGGGCTCGCCCTGATTTCTCTTCTTTACCGTTTCCAATAAATCGACAAGATATTGATTTTTTAACGCCATTGCTAAAAAACCTCCTTTTTTAAAATGCTGCTGTTCGGCAGTTCAATTGGATATTATAACACTTTTATCGCCTTTTTGCAATAGAAAGCATTATCAATTTTGATAATGATGCGGTTTTTTGTGCATATTGCACTTAATTTTGTATGATTTTACGCAGACTTTACAATAAATTGTGAAGAATTGAAATTTCAATTTTCATATTTATTGAGATAAGCGCTCGCAAGATAAAGCGATCCGCACACAAGGACTGCTCCGTTTTTTTCCGAGGCGTACTTCTTTGCCTTGTATACCGCGTCCTCAAGGGAAACGCACGCCTCCGATCTCGCAGACCCGGCGGCATATTCCGCAAGCAGCTGTCCGGATACGGCGTTTGCGGCAAAATCGTCAACGGTAAAAATAATGTCGCATATCTCCGGCAATCGCACCAGAGCGCTTTTCCAGTCTTTTGTGTCCACCATACCGACGACTGCCGCGATATGGTCATACGGCAGCTTTTTCAGGGCGCAGACAAGATTCCTTATTCCGTCCGGGTTATGCCCGCCGTCGACAATGACCGGAGGATCGCCGGATATAAGCTGGATCCTCGCCTTCAGCCGTGACGTCCGGACAGATTTTTTTATATTTTCTTCCGGAATATCAAATCCCTTTTTACGGATGAAGCGGCATGACTCAATGGCTGTGACGGCATTACAGATCTGCCCTTCGCCGAGCATGGCAAGATGATATTCCGTATCTTTATACCTGAAACAGTTATCCTGTTCCGACGGGCTGTCGGATACATCAAGGCGCGAAATATCCGGAATTATAAGCTCCGCGTGTTTCCGATGAGCCTGCCCGCTGACGATCTCAAGTGTGATCCGGGCATTATCCGGCGAAAGTACGACGGCGGAATTTTCTTTTATGATCCCCGCCTTCTGAGCCGCTATTTTGTCAAGGGTATCTCCGAGAAGACCGGTATGATCGAGTCCTACCGACGTAATGACCGACAAAACGGGGGGCGGAATGACATTTGTGCAGTCAAGAAGTCCTCCTATTCCCGTTTCGATGACCGCAATATCACACTTTTCTTTCACAAAATACAGAAACGCCACTGCCATCGTTATCTCAAAGCGAGAGTATTCCGTGCCTGTTATCTCCGATCGGACATATTCCGTTATCTCGCAGAGCGACTTTTCGTCGATCTCAATGCCGTTTATCCGTATGCGGTCTGAAAACCGGAGAATAAACGGCGATGTAAACTGTCCCGTCCTGTAGCCCGAATATATCAGGGCATTTGAAATAAATTCAACGGCAGAGCCTTTGCCGTTTGTTCCGGCAACATGAATAAATTTCAATTTTTTTTCGGGATGTCCCGTTTTTTCCATAAGATCCATGGCGCGGTCAAGATCTCTGACAGGTGTTCCCGATCTGCTGAACGATCCTATGAATCTCATAGCCTCATCAATGTCCATAGGCACATCCCGTCACTTTTTTAATTTCCCGATGGCGCTGTCAATTTTTGCCATCTTCTCTTCAGCCGCGGCAAGTTTTGCTCTTTCGGTCTCAATAAGTTTTTCGGGAGCTTTTGATATAAATCCGCTGTTGCTGAGCTTTCCGCTGAGAAAATCGATATCTTTTCTGACTTTTTCCTTTTCCTTCTCAAGGCGGGATATTTCTTTCTCCCGGTCAACAAGTTCATCCATAGGAATGAGTATCCTTGCCGATCCCGTTACGGCTACGGCGCAGTCGGTTATCTCAAATCTCCTGCCGACTTCGACAGATGACGCCGAGGCGAGTTTTTCAAAGACAGCGGCACATGATTCAAAAAGATCCGTATCTTCTGTTTCGATATAAAGCTTTGCCTTTACGGACGGGGCGACATTCATTTCCGTCCGCGTATTTCTCACGGACCTGACAGCGGAAACGATCTTTTCAAAGGACTTTTCTTCTTCATCGTAATTTATCGAGTCATCAAAGACCGGATACTTTTCAAGCATTATCATACTTGCCCCGTTTGTGAGCGCCTGCCAGATCTCTTCGGTGATGAACGGCATAAACGGATGCAGCAGTTTCAGCATACCGCGCATTGCCCATATAAGTACGGACTGCGCCGTTTTCATCTGCTCTCCGCCTGCAAGTATCCTCGGCTTTGTAAGCTCGATATACCAGTCGCAGTAAACATCCCAGATAAAATCGTATATTTTTGCCGAAGCGACTCCGAGCTCGAACTTTTCAAGATTGTCGTTCACATCTCCGGCAAGCCTGTTGAACTTGTTTATGAGCCATTTATCCTCTATCGAGAGATCTTCACACAGACCGGTAAATTCGTAATCATCGGGCAGATTCATCAGTATGAAGCGCGACGCGTTCCATATTTTATTCGCGAAGTTTCTCGATGACTTTACCTTGTCGTCGATATAACGCATATCATTTCCGGGAGAATTTCCCGTGGCAAGCATAAATCTGAGCGCGTCGGCGCCGTATTTGTCGATAACCTCAAGAGGATCTATTCCGTTTCCGAGCGATTTTGACATCTTGCGACCCTCGCTGTCACGCACAAGACCGTGTATCAGCACCGTATGGAACGGCACATCACCGGTATTCTCAAGACTGCTGAACATCATTCTTACGACCCAGAAGAAAATTATGTCATAACCCGTCACAAGAGTGTCCGTAGGGTAGAAATATTTGTAATCCTCGGTCTTTTCGGGCCATCCGAGCGTCGAAAAAGGCCAGAGCGCCGAGCTGAACCAGGTGTCGAGCGTGTCGGGATCCTGTCGCATAGGTTTCCCGCACTCCGGGCAGATCGCGCTGTTTTCCTTCGTGACGACCGTTTTTCCGCAGTCATCACAATAAAATGCCGGTATCTGATGTCCCCACCATATCTGTCGTGATATGCACCAGTCTTTGATATTTTCAAGCCAGTGAAAATATATCTTAGCAAACCGTTCGGGAACGAATTTTGTTTTACCGCTTCTGACGGCTTCTATCGCGGGTTGTGCGAGCGGTTTCATCCTTACGAACCACTGTGTGGAAACTCTGGGCTCGACTGTCGTCTTGCACCGGTAGCAGGTCCCGACATTGTGGCTGTGCTCCTCGGTTTTTACAAGAGCGCCCTCTTTTTCAAGATCTTTGAGTATTGCCTCTCTCGCCTCGTATCTGTCCATTCCGGCATAAGCGGGATAATCGTCAACTATCGTGGCGTCATCGTTCATGACGTTTATCACGGGAAGATCATGACGCAATCCGACCTCAAAATCATTCGGGTCGTGCGCCGGCGTTATCTTTACGACACCCGTACCGAAATCCATTTCGACATATTCGTCCGAAATAACCGGAATTTCTCTGTGAACGATGGGAAGGATCACCGTCTTTCCGACTATATCCCTGTACCTCCCGTCCGCGGGATTTACCGCGACCGCGGTATCTCCGAGCAGTGTTTCGGGCCTTGTCGTGGCAAGTTCGACGTATTCATCGCTGTCTTTAAGTTTGTAGCGCAGATGCCAGAAATACCCTGCCTGATCTTCATATGTTACCTCGGCGTCGGACAGCGACGTCTTGCAGTGCGGGCACCAGTTGATGATACGCTCTCCCCTGTAGATAAGCCCTTTCTCGTAATATTTCACAAATACTTCTTTTACGGCTTCCGAGCACCCCTCGTCCATGGTGAAACGCTCTCTCGACCAGTCGCATGATGAGCCCAGTTTTTTCAGCTGCTGCACTATGCGTCCGCCGTACTGCCTTTTCCATTCCCAGGCGCGCTCCATAAATTTTTCACGGCCGAGCTCTTCCTTTGTTGTGCCTTCCTTGCGCAGTGCCTCAACGATCTTGGCTTCGGTCGCTATCGCGGCATGGTCTGTTCCGGGAAGCCATAACGTCGGATAGCCGCTCATCCTCTTCCACCTTATCAGAATATCCTGCAACGTTTCGTCAAGAGCATGGCCCATGTGGAGCTGACCCGTGATATTCGGAGGCGGGATCACGATCGTGTACGGCGTCTTTTCCGGGTCGATCTCCGCCTTAAAACACCCTTTTTCCTCCCACTCCCGATAGATCTTGTCCTCAAAATCCTTCGGGTCATAAACTTTTTCAAGAATCTTCGCCATTTCTGTACTCCTCTTTCCTTGTATTTGTAAAAATAAACAATAAAAACGCCCCGGGTCATTAAGACTCAGGGCGAAAAGTTATCCGTGATACCACCTGACTTCGGAGCAAAAGCTCCGCACTCGATAAGTCTGTAACGCGACATCCGCGCCGGCAGCTACTTTCTCTGTCGTTTCACCGCCGGAGCTCCGAGACTACTTCTGCGTGATCCGGACACCGCCTTACACCGCCCGGCGGCTCTCTTCGCTCAGGTATCACGCATACTCCTTCTCATCACTGCTTTTGAAAAATCTTTCTTATGCCATCTGTCATTTTACACCTGTTTTACGGGTTTGTCAAGCGGTTTGCGAAATTTTTCCGCGTTTTACTCATAATCACGCCACCACCGATCATTGTAGTCTTCGCGGTCTTCCCAAAAGATCGTCTCTCCGATATGCGGCGTGACTATATCAAGCCCCTCCTTTTCGGCGGCTCTGCAATACCTCTCGGGAGGCTCGTCCCACGGGTGATCGGAGAGAACGAACGCGCCCCAGTGCATGAGCATCGCATAGGAAGCCCCGAGATCCTCCGCGGCTCTGACCGACTCCTCGGGAAACATATGCACCTGATGCCATCCGACGTTATACTGCGACCCGTCTGTCATTACGAAATCGAAATCACCGTATTTTTCGTGTATATCCTTAAAATGCTCTCCGTAGCCCGTATCTCCGCTCTCAAAGATCTTGTACTCGTCATTCATAATCACCCATGACGACCACAAAGTGGAATACGCGTCGTCCAGGCTCCGTCCGGAATTGTGCTGCGACGGCGTACACGCAACCGTAAGATCGCCGACCGTTGTTTCTTCCCACCACGCGAATCTCTGCACTTTGTCATCCGATATTCCCCACCGCTCAAAATGGTTTTCAACTCCGAGCGGCATAAAATATTTTTTGACTTTTTTATCGACATTCTTAACGGTCTTATAATCAAGATGATCGGAGTGATCATGTGTGACTATCATAATATCGATTTCGGGCAGATCTTCAACATCCATGGGCATTTCGCTGAAGCGCTGCGGTCCGAAGATTCCGACGGGAGAAGTTACGGTATTGAATACCGGATCGAAAAGGATGTTCTTTCCGTCTATCTGAAGAAAAATGCTCGAATGCCCAAGCCATGTTATCGTAAGATCATCTTTTCCGGGATCATCGGGAAATGACGGTTCATATACGGGAAGTTCGTCTTTGGGCCTTTTTCCCTTTCCGGTATCCATATCGCTGTATTCATCGACATAACCGGGGCTTTTCTCCGAATATCCGTCATAATTCAGAAACTTTCCGTCACTGAAGTTCTGCGCGTGTTCGGCGTAATATTCAAGATCGTCATCACTCGGCCTGCCGCCGAAAGGTATCCATACACGAAGGAAAATAACAGTTGCGAGCGATAAGGTCATGATCGCGATCAGAAAGATGATCAGGATTTTTTTCAGGATCTTTCTGGGATCTCTTTTTGTCTTGGATTCCGACATGATAAAATCTCCGTTCAATTTTTATTTCTGTTTCAAAAATTCGACTTTTCCGCTCTCAAGATCGTACACGGCGCCGATCACTTTTATATTGGTTCCGTCGCCGTCTGCGGGAATATTCAGATTTTTTTCAATCAAGGAGCAGCTGTTCTCAACGTTAAGGCAACACGCCCTGTATTCGTCTTTTTCATCGCCGATCGCGTCGGCTATCTGCCCGGTAATGTACTTTGTGAACCCTTCTTGCAGACCACTCAGTGCCGCTTCCACAGCCCCGCAATGCGTATGTCCCAGAACGGCAACGAGCTTTGTCCCGAGGTGTGATATCGCGTATTCTATACTTCCGAGCTGTTCATTGCCTATTACATTTCCCGCGACTCTGATCACGAACAGATCGCCCATATCCGCAGAAAAAATGCACTCCGGGATAACTCTCGAATCGGAACAGGTGACGACGACCGCATACGGAGACTGACCGCTCTGGCTGAATTTTGCGAGTTTCTCCGGCGGAAACTCAAAACTGTGAGCGTAGCCGCCTGTGAACCGGCGGTTTCCGTCGATAAGCCTTTTCTCGGCTTCTCCGGCAGATACAGATGATGTTTTCATTACCGCGCCTTTCTTAAAATCCCCGATCAAGTTCAAATTTTTTAATATCTGAAATTTCTGTTTTATGCCCGTAACAGTACCTATACACGTATAATTATAGCACAGTCCGGCATAAATTTCAATTATTTTTTGAAAATTTTCATTTTACTGGAAAAATATTCAGAAATGTGATAAAATAGATACAGATACGAAAGCGGAGGAAATAACATGAACAAAGCGGCTCTTGTGACGGGAGGATCGGGGGACATCGGGCAGGCGATCTGCAGAAGGCTCTCGAAAGACGGGTATTTCGTGATCGTGAATTACCTGCATTCAAAGGAATCTGCCGAGACTCTTGCGGAGGAAATAGGCGGAACAGCGGTAAGATTCGATGTTTCCGACAGAAAAGAGACTGAAGACGCAATATCGGGACTTCTGAGAAAATATCCGGAAACGGATCTTCTTGTAAATAACGCCGGCGTCTCGGCTATTGATGTTTTTCAGAATCTGGATAAAAATATTTCGGACAGGATAATCGGTACAAACCTCGGCGGCACCATGAACTGTTCAAGAGCAGTGCTGCCGGATATGATCAGGAGAAAAAGCGGCGTGATAATAAACATATCCTCAATGTGGGGGCAGTGCGGTGCCTCGTGCGAGGTCGATTATTCCGCCTCAAAAGCCGGTGTTATAGGATTTACAAAAGCACTCGCGAAAGAGGCAGGCCCTTCGGGGATACGTGTCAACTGCGTTTCTCCGGGATTTATCAGTACGGGAATGAACAGCGGATTCACTCCCGGTGAACTTGAGGATATACGGAATGAGATACCGCTGGGGATCTTCGGAAAACCGGAACATATAGCGGATGCCGTAGCGTTTCTCGCGTCGGACGAGGCCGGATATATAACGGGACAGATACTCGCCGTCAACGGGGGTATGGTCATATAGATCCCGGTCGTCACTGTCATCAGAAAAATTCAGAAAAGATGGATCAGGAGGTAAAAATGGAGGACAGGCTTGAAAAACAGATAAAATTTATTATCGAGACCGACAGGCTGAAAAATATCTATCGGCAGACGTATGTGCTCGGAGAGGACAGGAAAGAAAATGACGCCGAACACAGCTGGCATATAGCGCTGCTCGCTTTTCTCCTTGAGGAATATGCGGACAAACCGGTAGATATCCTCAGGACAGTCAAAATGCTGCTTATCCACGATATAGTCGAGATAGACGCGGGCGATACCTACTGCTATGACGAGGAGGGATACAAGACAAAACCGCAGCGTGAAGAGAAAGCCGCCCGGAGGATCTTCGGGCTGCTTCCCGAGGATCAGAAAAACGAATTTTACGGACTCTGGCGGGAATTTGAGGACGCGTCGACAAACGAGGCGAAATATGCCGCGCTCCTTGACCGTATTCAGCCGCTTATACTCAACTATTCAAAAGACGGAATATCCTGGAAGGAACACGGAACAAAAAAATCACAGGTTCTGAAAAGATACGAACATACAGGCGAGATCTCCGGAAAGCTTACCGCGGCGGCGATTTCGATCATTGATTCGGCAGAAAATAAAGGCTGGCTGAAAGATGAATAATATATAGCCATATTGCACAAATTTTATATGTTTATTTAGTACATATTCACTGAATAAATAAATAAAATGATAGAAAGATGAAAATTATTATTTTATCTTTAAAATCCGCTTGTTTTGTGATATAATGATTTTACGAAAACTTTACAATTATTTCTCTGAGAAGGGGTTAGATCATGGAGGAGAAATTAAAAAAAGGAAAGGATAAAGTCAGAGATTCGATACGCAGGTTGAATGAAAGACGTAATGAAAATACGGAAAAATACAAAAGGCTGAATTTCTGGCTCATGTTCGCTTTCCCGTTTTTCATATGCAGTATGGCCGAAATAAATCAGGACAAATATGTGAGCACGTTTCTTACATTCTGTTTTCAGAGGCCGACAGTCATGCTTTTCAACATAATCGTCGCGTCCGTGATATTTATCTTTCTTCTTGCAATCTTACGCAAAGGCTGGATCGCCGTAGCTATCCAGAGTCTTGTCTATATGGTCCTCAGCACGACGGAACTTTTCAAATACGGGACGAACGGAAATCACCTTATCCTCTCCGATATGAAACTTGCGAGAAGCCTGAAAAGCCTTACTTCCTTTGCCTACATAAAGATAACACCGAGACTTATCCTGTATATTGCCATAGTCATCGCCTTTGCGGCGGTTGTCTTCTACTTCAACCCGAAAGTCAGATTCCGCCCGATGAAACGGGTCATCACGTCGGTCGTCTGCGTGATACCCTTTGTGGCGATAGTCATATTCCCCTCGCTTTCAAGCAAGATATATGATCTTTTCGATATTGACACATCGACTTCGGCAAACGCGTTTTCCGCAAATGAAAAATTTGAAAAAAACGGTCTGCTCGCTTTCCTTGTGGAGACGGCCTCCGAGAGCTTTACAAACAGGATCAGGGAGCCGGAGGATTATACGCAGGAGAACGTACAGCGGATATTGGACGTTGAGCCCGATGATTCGGGGGATTTCAACGGTGGCGTCAAGCCGAATGTCGTAGTCGTGATGAGCGAGGCTTTTGCCGATTTCCGTTCTTTCGAGGATCTTGATATTGATGATGACGTATATGAAGGTTTCGACAAGGCGGCGCAGGAGGGATGCGGAGGAACGGCGATCACTCCGACGTATGCGAGCTGGACTGTAAGATCGGAATTCGAGCTTCTGTTCGGACTTCCCGTCAGGGCGATAAACGACCCGAATATGCCGCAGAGAGATCTCGCGGAGCGTGAGCAGCCGGCTCTCGCGAGATACTACAAGGACTGGGGATACAAAACGGCTTATATCCATCCGTTTTTGTCAACTTTCTACAGCCGGAGACGGATTTACGGAACTTTCGGATTTGACACAATGATCTTCCAGGATGATTTCACGGTGCCGGTCGAAAACTACGGCACATATATAGATGACAAGACGGTATTCAATCAGATAGAGAAGCTTATCGCTGAAACGGATGAGCCGATGTACATACACACCACGACGATGCAGAATCATCAGCCGTACGATCAGGGAGAAGACTCGGAAGATGAATTCGGCAACTATCTGACGTGGATAAACCACACCTGTGAAGATCTTACCGCTTTTCTCGATGATCTTGAAGAACTTGACGAGCCTACGCTCGTGTTTATGGTCGGGGATCACTTCCCGTCACTCAGAGGCGAGACGAGCGTATATAATCAGCTTGGCATAAACAGCGACAACTGCGATATCCTCTATGAGCAGAAATATTTTATATGGAGCAACTACGACGCGGATCTTTCCTCCGTTCCCGATGAAAAAGTTTCATTCTTCTATATGCCCTATGTGCTGATGAATGTGATCGACGCTCCGCATGACGCCTATATCGAGAGAATGAACCGGTTTATGGATAAAGAACCCGTGTATTCCACAAATTACGGTACGAGTGAGCGCGACCCGGATCTTGATATGCTGACATATGACCGTGTCATCGGCGACGCGATGTCATATCCCGAGATATATGAAGCGCTGCAAAACGAAGAAAGTGAGAAAAACGACTGAGATATGAAAGATGTTTCTTTGGGAAAAAAGGAAAGATGTGAGATCACAGTGAGCGACGGTGAGCTTGCCGTAAATGTCGGAAGCGGATCGCTCGGAGTGCTGGCTACTCCCGTGATGGCTGCGCTCATGGAAAAAGCGGCCTGCAGATGCCTCGGCGGATCTTTGGAAGATGACGAGACTACCGTCGGAACCGAGCTGAATATAAAGCACCTGTCGGCTACACCCCGAGGTATGACGGTATACGCGGAGGCTGAGCTTACCGGGGTAAACGGGAGAGAGTTTACATTCTGCGTAAAAGCCTATGACGAAAAAGGTATCATAGGCGAAGGGACTCATAAGCGGTTCCTTGTAAACGGCGTTAAATTTACCGAAAAGGCAAATTCAAAGCTGAAATAAAATATAAATAAAACCTCACGCAGGATCTCTGACGCGTGAGGTTTGTTTTTTTATTCAATTATCCGTAAGATCGTATTCGACTTCTTCGTTCGTAAACGCAAGCTCGATGACTTTTCCGTAAAATCCCGAAGGATTCAGCATTATGCGCTCACCGATAAGCTTTGCCTGTGTCAGATCGGGAGCAAATATCTTCAGATCCATAAGGTCACATTTTGTATCAAGGCATCTCACATGAGTATAATAGCCATTTTCAAGCGGTATGTATTCGATCTTTATCTCCTGTTCGTATTTGAGCCTCGCGAAATACCGCAACGCCTGCAAAACAAGTTTGTCCCTGTATGATTTCGGAGCGTATTTTTTCAGTTCTTTCGCACACTCGATCCCTTTCGGAAGCAAAACATAGCACTCTTTGCCGTCACTGCTTTTTTCTTTTTTTATACAATTGTTATTCAGAAGATAATCGACGGAATCCTGATAGTAAAAATAGTTTATTATTCCGCTTCCGACAGCTATGTCATAGAGCTGGTCGGGCTCGACGGGTCTGTCTATCCTGTAAAGCAGATAACAGATCAGAATATTCAGCGTCGGAATGTCTTTTACCTGAGGATCCGCCATTTCACTCATTTTACGGATATTTTCATCTTGCATCGCAAATTACCTCAGCAGAAATTCGGATAATCAAGCATATGCGCAAGCAGGGCTATATTTACGGCGGCCTCGACACACGGCACGGCTCGCGGCACGATACACGGATCATGACTGCCGTACATCCTCAGCACGCTGTTCTTAAGATCTTTGTAATCGACAGTATCCTGCCGGCGCATAATAGTCGGCGTCGGTTTGACGGCAACTCTTATCATTATCGGCATTCCCGAAGAAATACCGCCGAGTATTCCCCCGTGATTGTTTGTTTTCGTTCTGACTCTGCCGTGTTCGTCGGCGTAAAACTCATCGTTGCTCTGGCTTCCGACCATTTTTGCCGACAGAAAACCGGCTCCGAATTCAAGCCCTTTCACGGCGGGGATACCGAACACGAGCTGGGCTATGGAATTTTCAAGACCGTCAAAAATGGGCGATCCGATACCCGCGGGCACATTGACGGACGCGCATTCTATGATCCCGCCGAGGGATTCTCCGCCGTCTCCCGCCTTATCTATATCCTCCTGCATAAGCTTTCCCTTCCTGTCGTTTATGACCGGAAAAGGCTTATAACGTATCTTAAGTATATCCTCCCTGCTGACATTCGTATTGTCAAACGGCTTGTCTTTGATGTTGTGTATCTCGGCGATATGCGCGCCTGTATATATACCGCGCCTTTCGAGTATCTGGGCACATACCGCTCCGGCGAAACAGAGAGGAGCCGTGAGCCGCTCGGAAGAGTGGCCGTCGTCTCTTACATCGTTAAAGCCTCTGTACCGCACCGTGCCGGTATAGTCCGCGCGTCCCGGTCTCGCGAGATTTTTACAGTCATTGTTGTTTTCGCACGAATATATTTCGTTATTCTGTATGAACGCGCACAAAGGCGTGCCTGTAGTCATTTCATTGTACACACCGGATATTATCTGCGGCATATCCTGCTCGGTCCTGGGATCCTGAGGCATATTTCCGTTCTTTCTCGGAGCTCTTCTCTTCATGAACCTTCCGAGTTCCGCCACGTCGATATACTCTCCCGGAGGAAGATTATCGATAATGACCCCTATGGCGGGTCCTTGGGATTCACCAAACAGAGATATGGATATACGGTTATTCCAAAGTGATGACATCAGCTGCACCT
The DNA here is from genome assembly GCA_964414745.1 of uncultured Alistipes sp. GTDB lineage: Bacteria > Bacillota > Clostridia > Oscillospirales > Ruminococcaceae > Ruminococcus. The sequence continues at coordinate 41,357 of CAYPXB010000002.1, forward strand.
CCGAGCTTTTTATAATCTTCAAAGAAATCGGGATAGGATTTTCTTACTGCCTCAGCGCCTTTTATAATAATATCATGATCGGATCTCAGGGCGGCTATCGCGGCGGACATAACGATCCTGTGATCGCCGAAACTGTCGACTGTTCCGCCTCTGAATCCTTTCACCGGTCTTATGATAAGTCCGTCACCGGTCACCGAAACATCCCCGCCGATCCTGTTCAACATATCGGAAACAGCCGCGAGTCTGTCGCTCTCTTTTATCCTCAGACGGGCGGCGTTATAAATAACGGACTCCTCCGTTCCGAAACAGCCGAGGACGGCAAGTATCGGGACAAGATCGGGAATATCGCGGCAATCAGCCTCAAATGACCTGTAAATACCGTCACTGCCGCGCATTCCGTCAATGATCTCAAGTATTTTTCTGTCGCCCTGTACACTGTCGCCGCGAAGGTTGTTTATCTTTATGTCGGATCCGAGTGCGTTTGCCGTAAAGAAAAACGCAGCCTGAGAATAATCGCCCTCTGTTTCAATATCAGCCGGGCGGTAGGCCTGCCCTCCCTTTACGTGATAACCCTGCTCCGATTCATCTATCTTTATTCCGAAATATCTGAGATACGCTATCGTGATATCAATATACGGCTTTGATTCGGGCCTTGATTTCAGCCTGATGAAAGAGTCGCCGCCGAGCAGCGGAAGAGCGAACAAAAGACCTGTGATAAACTGGGAGGATATGTTCCCTTCGATCTCGTACACGCCGGGCTCAAGCTTTCCGGAGATCGAAAACGGCATCGTGTTATCGTAGTCAAATGAGATCCCTTTTTCTGAAAGCTCCCTCACATATATGTCGATCGGACGCTCCGGAAGTCTGCCCCTGCCGGAAAAAACCGTATCACATCCGAGCGCCGCCGCGACCGGTATAAGAAACCGCAGCGTTGAACCGCTTTCGTTGCAGTCGATAACAGCGCTTTTATTCGGTTTTTTTATCCCGGTGACCGATATCGTATTATCCTCCCGGATATCCGTCACAGCTCCGAGGGCACTGAGAGCCCCTAAGGTGGCCTTTATGTCTTCCGATATGCTTATTCCGCTTATCTCCGACACTCCGTCTGCCAAAGCGGCACAGATAAGCGCCCTGTGCGCGCAGCTTTTCGATGACGGCACCGACAGACTTCCGTGTAATACCGACGGTGAGACTTTTATATCCATTCCGATCCTCCGCATTCTGAACAAAGTATTGTCAAAAATTTTTCTGTATGCTCTGCCTGTCAGCTAAAATAAAAGCCGTCACTTCGATCATAAAAGCAACGGCGTACCGGCATATTGTATTTACTTCCGAATCACATCGATACTTAAATGATTAAGCAAACGATACAACAATGCTTTTATAATACGGATCATTTAAAAATAAACCGCCTTGCCGTCATATAGTGTATAAAACCCGCACTCAGCAGGTGGGTAAAAGCCCTGATGCTTCACGCTCCCTTCGTCCGCGAGCGGGAGGTCTGCAATCCACACCCGGAGCAAAATTCCCTTTAATTATGTGTTGGATTATATAAAAACTATACTTACCCGAACAAGGCAGAATATTATCTTATTTGCTATATTATATCACATCATACGGAAAAAATCAATAGCAGACAGTATATTTTTTTAAATTTTATGTGCATTTTGCTTTTTTATCTGTAATCTCCGGTTTCACAATCAGCAAAATTGCCCGGGATTCCATCTCTCAAAAAATGCCGCCGTCACCTTATCTTCTTCATCCTCGTCATCGATCGTAACAAGAATATCCTCGCCGTCTTCTTCGACGACCTTAAGGAAGATCTCATCGCAGTCATTTTCGAGGTAATCCCGGTTTTCGTAAGCGGGAGTCAAAGCGTAATACACATTATCCGAGATCTCTCCGTCCGTGATATAATCGCCGATGTCAATGACGTCGAGGATCTCATACATCCTTTTCCTGCCGCTTTCGTCGACAAGCTCTATCAGATCCGGGGCAAAATCGCTCTTTCCGCCTGAATTCATTTCGCAATACTCTCCTGTATCCTGTAAAACAAAACAATTTACTTATCGGTGACAAGTTCGGACATATCGTAAAGTCCCGCCGGTCTGCCTTTAAGGTAGATCGCCGCTTTTATCGAACCTTCGGCGAAAACGGTCTTGGACGCGGCGGAATGCGACAGAGTGATGACTTCGTCTTTTCCGGCAAATATGACATCGTGCTCTCCGACTATCGTGCCGCCTCTTATCGAGTGCATACCTATTTCGCTCTTGTCGCGTTTCTGACGGCGTGAATGGCGCTCATAAACATAATTCTTTGAATTCCCGAGAGTTTCGTTCACCGCGTCGGCAAGCATGATCGCCGTGCCGCTCGGAGCGTCTATCTTCTGGTTATGGTGCTTTTCGACTATCTCGACGTCAAAACCGTCACCGAGCACGGAAGCCGCCTTTTTCGCAAGCTGGACAAGAAGATTGATGCCGAGAGACATATTGAAGGTGAAGAATATCGCAACTTTCTCCGATGTTTCCTTTATCTTTTCAATCTGGCTCTCGCTGTATCCCGTCGTCGCGAGGACTGCAGGAACATTGTTTTCCGTGCAGTAGTCAAGCAGGGGATCGAGCGAGGCGGGATTGGAATAATCGATTATGACATCGGGCTTTTCCGGAAGTTTACCGGGCTCGCTCACTATCGGAAAATCCGCGTAGGGCTCCGTAAAAATATCAATACCGCCGACAACGGCGCAATCATCACGCTCTTTTATGCAGCTGTAAACGGTATGCCCCATTTTTCCGTTTGCTCCGCATATAACTATTTTGGTCATATCAAACATTCTCCTCAGTTTTGTAAAATCTTTTGATTTTTTCAGATCCCCTCAGATAAGGCCGTGCTTTTTCAGCGAACCCCTGAGTATCTCTATATGCTCTTCCGACATCTTGCAGAGAGGCATACGGCACTCGCCCACTTCATAACCCATAAGGTTCAACGCCTCTTTGACGGGCATCGGATTTACTTCTATAAACAGGTCATTTATCAGGTCGAGGTACTCCAACTGGAGCTTTGTCGCCTCGGCAAAATTATTCTCAAGGCAATATTGAACCATCATATGCGTCTGTTTCGGAATGACGTGCGAAAGCACGGAAATAACGCCCTTGGCACCGAGAGACATAAGCGGAACAGTCATATCGTCGTTTCCGCTGTAGACATCTATATCTTCTCCGCATTCCGCCATAAGTTTTGCCGCATAACTTATATTTCCGCTTGCCTCCTTGACGGCGGCGATATTTTTGTGTTTTGAAAGGACTTTCATCGTCGGAATATCTATGTTCATTCCCGTCCTTCCGGGGATATTATACAGGATTATCGGGATATTTACGGCATCGGCAACGGCGGTGAAATGGCCGATAAGACCGTTCTGGCTTGTCTTGTTGTAGTAAGGCGTGACAAGAAGAAGGCCGTCGGCGCCGGCTTTCTGAGCTTCAAGGGAAAGCTCAACGGCGTATTTTGTGTCGTTGCTGCCTGTTCCCGCGATGACGGGCACCCTTCCCGCAACATGATCGACGGCGAATTTTATACATCCGATATGCTCCTCATCCGTCATGGTCGACGACTCGCCCGTGGTACCGCAGATGATCACCGCGTCGGTACCGTTGTCGATCTGGAAGTCTATTATGTCGCCGAGACATTTGTAGTTGATCGATCCGTCTTTGTCAAACGGGGTGATTATTGCTATTCCGGCACCCGTAAAGATTGTGTTTTTCATAAAATCAAGCTCCTCTCATTCTATAGAACAAAAACTGTATATACCCGCTCAGTCAAAATATCCCTTTGCCGCGAGAAGTTCCGCAAGAAGCACTCCGCCGCCCGCGGCGCCTCTCAGCGTATTATGCGAAAGAGAGACAAATTTGTAATCATATTGTGTATCTTCGCGGAGACGGCCCGTCGACACGGCCATTCCTCCCTCAAGATCCCTGTCAAGCTTTGCCTGAGGTCTGTCGGGCTCCTCAAAATAGTGAATGAACTGCTTCGGCGCCGACGGCAGTCCGAGCTGTTGCGGCTCTCCTTTAAAATCAGCCCAGAGCCTTATTATCTCGTCTTTTGACGGCTTGTTCTCAAACGAAACAAATACCGCCGCCGTATGACCGTCCGATACGGGAACACGCAGACACTGTGTCGTTATCGACGGGGTATCGGCTTTTATGATCTGTCCGTCTTTTATGCTTCCCCAGACTTTCAGCGGCTCCTGCTCGGATTTTTCCTCTTCTCCTCCGATATACGGTATAAGATTATCGACCATTTCCGGCCATGTCTCGAAATTTTTTCCCGCTCCGGATATCGCCTGATACGTGCACGCGAGTATCTTTGTGATACCGAATTTTCTCAGAGGATGGAGCGCGGGAACATAGCTTTGTATCGAGCAGTTGGATTTTACGGCTATAAATCCTTTTTTCGTTCCGAGCCTTTTTTTCTGGAAATCGATTATCTCAAGATGGCCGGGGTTTATCTCCGGTACGACCATCGGAACATCGGGTGTGAATCTGTGCGCGGAATTGTTTGAGATAATCGGGCACTCAGCCTTGGCGTAAGCTTCTTCAAGCTCCCTTATCTCGTCCTTTTTCATATCGACGGCGCAAAAGCAGAGATCGACCTGCGACGCTATTTTATCAATATCCGAAACAGCGTCATACAGGCGCATATCCTTCATTGACCCGGGCATTGGCACCGGCATTTTCCAGCGGCTTCCGGCGGCTTCTTCATACGTTTTTCCGGCGGAACGGGACGACGCCGCAAGAAGTTTTACGTTAAACCACGGATGATCCTCAAGAAGTGTCGCGAATCTCTGTCCGACCATTCCCGTGGCTCCGATAATTCCGACATTAAACTCTTTCATACTGCTTCTCCTTTAATCAGATTTCAAAAAATAAGAAAAACCGGTTGCAAACCGGTCCATCATACGTTATAATAGAAATGCGGGCAAAATTTACGGAAGACCCGGACTCAGACAGAACAGAATGTCTGCCGAAAGCACTCCATCATTATGTATGATGACAGTCATAAACCTGTTGAACCTATGACCAGAACAGATCTTACCGGGATCCGCCCTTCGGCGGTCTCGCCTTTGGCGAAACCCGATAGGAATGGTTTTCCCGGGTTTCGTTACTCTTCTCGACCGCACCTCTTTCTTGTTCTATAATAACATTTTTACAAGCGGATGTCAACATCTTTTTTTATTTTTCTTTTATTTTATTTCGGAAAACTTGCGGCAGACATATATTTTTCATTTATAGAAACTGTCTGAAATCAAAGGAGTCTTTATGGAACTGCGTAAATCGGACTTTTATTATGAACTTCCGGATGAACTTATTGCCCAAACGCCTGTCGAACCGAGAAATTCATCGAGAATGATGTTTATAGACAGGCAAACAGGGAACATAACACACAGTCATTTCTATGATCTGCGAAAATTTCTGAAAAAAGGCGATCTGCTCGTCATGAATGACTCACGTGTCATACCGGCAAGGCTTTACGGCGAAAAGATCGGAAACGGAAGTTTTATCGAGTTTCTGCTGCTTGAACAGAAAAGCGCCACATCGTGGGAAATAATATGCCGTCCGGGCAAAAAGGCGAAGGTCGGAACACGTTTCTCTTTCGGTGGCGGAAAACTCGTCGCGGAAGTTACAGATGTCAGAGATGACGGAAACAGAATAGTGGATTTCACTTATGAAGGCAATTTTTTCAATGTTCTCGAAGAAGTCGGACAGATGCCTCTGCCGCCGTATATCAAAGAAAAACTCGAAAACAACGAGCGTTATCAGACCGTATATTCAAAAAATCCGGGGTCGTCAGCCGCTCCGACAGCGGGACTTCATTTTACGCCAGATATGCTCGGTGAGCTTCGCGGTTGCGGCATAAACACGGCATTTGTCACTCTTCATGTCGGCCTCGGAACATTCCGGCCAGTCAAAGAGGAAAATATCCTGCAGCACAAGATGCATACCGAGCATTATGCCGTTCCGGCGGAAACTGCAGAGATCATAAACGAAACAAAACAAAACGGAGGAAGAGTCATCTCCGTAGGCACGACGACGTGCCGGACGCTTGAGAGCGTTGCGGCGGAATACGGGAAAATAACCGAATGCGAAGGATACACCGATATTTTCATTTATCCGCCGTATCAGTTCAGATGCATTGACGGACTTATAACAAATTTTCACCTTCCCGAAAGCACTCTTATAATGCTCGTATCCGCGTTTCTCGGATATGAAAACACGATGAACGCCTATAAGATCGCCGTTCGGGAAAAATACCGCTTTTTCAGCTTCGGCGACTGTATGTTCATAATATAAAAGATAACGGATGAGAGGAAGCGCGATGATATGGACATTTCCGTATATTTCAGAAGCATTGTCGATTCAGATGACGCGGCAATCGTGATATGTGACAGCGACGATATTATTGTCTATATGAATCCCGCGGCTGCCGAACGGTATAAAAAGCACGGCGGATACGATCTTGTGGGAAAATCGATAATGGACTGCCATAACGGAAGATCGGCGGAAAAGATCGCAAGGATAACATCATGGTTCAGAGAAGACGTATCACATAATAAGATATTTACATTTCACAACGAAAAGGAAAATATGGATGTATATATGGTCGCTCTGCGTGATGACGGAGGCAATTTTATAGGATATTACGAAAAGCACGAATACAGGAATGCCGAAGACGGGAGATACCGTGTCGGGGATCTGAGCGACTGAGCAGACGGGCGGAGATCTCGGAAAAGGCGGGATATACACGTTTTTACCCGGATAAATTCAAAAGACAATGGGAGTTTCTATGTACACATTACTGAAACAGGAGAATAACGCAAGACTGGGAAAATTTGAGACCGTACACGGTACATTCCGGACGCCTTGCTTTATGAATGTCGCGACAGCAGCGGCGATAAAGGGGGGCGTTTCATCGGTCGACCTGAAAGAACTCGGCACACAGGTGGAACTTTGCAACACGTATCATCTTCATCTGCGCCCCGGCGATGAGATCATAAAACAGATGGGTGGACTTCACAAATTTATGAACTGGGACAGACCGATACTGACCGACAGCGGGGGATTTCAGGTGTTCTCACTCGCGAAACTGAGGAAGATAACGGAGGAAGGCGTCTATTTTTCGTCCCACATCGACGGGAAACGCATTTTTATGGGACCTGAGGAAAGTATGCGGATACAGTCAAATCTCGGATCGACCATCGCCATGGCGCTCGACGAGTGTATGGAAAATCCGGCGTCCTACGACTACGCGAAAAATTCGGTCGAACGCACGACACGCTGGCTTGTGAGGTGCAAGCGGGAACTTGAGCGTCTGAACGCTCTTCCGGACACCGTGAACAAAAAGCAGATGCTTTTCGGGATAAATCAGGGTTCGACGTTCGATGACCTCAGGATACGCCATATGGAGGAGATCGCTAAGCTCGACCTTGACGGCTACGCGGTGGGAGGCCTTGCCGTCGGAGAACCGACCGAAGAGATGTACAGGATACTCGACACGGTCACCGCATATATGCCGAAAGATAAACCGCGCTATCTCATGGGCGTCGGAACACCGTCGAACATAATCGAAAGCGTTGCAAGGGGCATCGATATGTTTGACTGCGTTATGCCGAGCAGAAACGCGCGCCACGGGACTGTTTTCACGTGGAAAGGTATCATGCATCTCGGCAACAAATGCTATGAGACAGACCCCGGTCCGATAGATGAAAACTGCGGCTGTCCGACCTGCCGGAATTTTTCGAGGGCGTATATAAGGCATCTTTTCAAGGCGAAAGAACAGCTCGGAGGACGGCTTGCCGTAACTCACAACCTTTATTTCTACAATAAACTGCTCGAAAGGATCCGCGACGCCATCGACAACGGAACGTTTGAAAAATTCAGGGCGGAATATTCACAGCTTCTGTCAAAACGCATCTGAGAGGAAGAAGATTTTATGAGTATCGTAATATGGGATCTTGACGGGACGATAGCCGACACGATCGAGGATCTTGCGGACGCCTGCAACTACGGGCTGAGAACGCTCGGATATGTCACGCATGATTATGAAGAATACAAGTTATTTGTCGGAAACGGGGTGAAACTGCTTTGCGAGAGGGCTCTTCCCGACGAAAGCAAAGACGATACGGAAAAGCTGCTTGCGCTTTTTACGGAGTATTACGGAAAACATTTTCTCGACAAGACGAAACTTTATCCCGGTATCGGGGAAGCAATGGCAGAATTGTCGGAAAACGGCGTGAGTCTTGCCGTCGCGACGAACAAGCCGCACAGATTCGCGGTCGGCATCGTCGGAAAACTGCTTCCGGAGATAAGATTTATGAAAATACTCGGAGGTAACGATAAGCGGGAGAAAAAACCATCTCCGCGGATAATCGACGAGATAATCGGAAACACGCAGGATCGCTCACGTGTCTTTATGGCGGGCGACAGCTCTGTTGATATTATGACAGCGAAAAACGCGAAGATCCGGTCGATCGGCTGTCTGTGGGGGTTTCGCTCGCGGGAGGAACTTACACGGGCGGGCGCCGGGTTTCTCGCAGGAAAGCCCGCGGATATACCCGGGTATGTGCTGAAATAATGCTGATTTTTATTGAAATCACGGTGTATTTTTATATTTTGGAAATCGGGTATTGACAAATCATTCTGTTTGAGGTACAATGTAATATGTGTATTTTATCATATGACGATATATGCCCGATTTTTCACAGATGCGGCATATCATGGATTTCTGTCACCATCACTGAAGTAAAGGCGGTAAATAAATGAGTTTTTTAAACAGGATATTCGGCTCATACAGCACAAAGGAACTCGCGCGTATCGATCCGATTAAAAATAAGGTCTTGGCTCTTGATGAGGAATATCAGAAGCTTTCGGATTCCGAGCTTAAATCCAAGACACAGGTCTTTAAGGACAGGCTTGAATTCGGAGAGGATCTTGATGCCATCATGCCGGAGGCTCTCGCCACGGTCAGGGAGGCTTCGGCGCGTGTCCTCGGGAAAAAACCGTATCCGGTACAGATAATCGGCGCCATCGTTCTTCATCAGGGTCGTATCGCCGAAATGAAAACAGGTGAAGGAAAGACGCTTGTTGCCTGTCTTTCGGCTTATCTGAACGGCCTTGCCGGAAAAGGCGTTCATATCGTAACGGTAAACGATTACCTCGCGAAAACACAGTCCGAGGAAATGGGAAAAGTTCTGAGATTTCTCGGACTTTCGGTCGGATGCATACTGCATGATCTCAACAATGACCAGCGGCGCGAGGCGTATAAATGCGACGTAACATACGGAACGAACAACGAGCTGGGATTTGACTATCTCCGTGACAATATGGTCATACGCAAGGAGGACAGAGTCCAGCGCGAACCGAATTTCGCCATCGTCGATGAGGTCGACTCCATTCTCATAGACGAAGCGCGTACTCCGCTTATTATTTCCGGAAGAGGCGACAAATCGACAGAGCTTTACTCGATCGTCGACAAGTTCGCGAAAACGCTCACTCCCACTACAGTCGTTGAGATGGACGACAAGGAGGATCAGGATCTCGCGAATGAGTCCGCGGATTATATCATAGACGAAAAAGCAAAGACAGCCACCATAACACAGCGCGGCGTGAAAAAAGCCGAGGCGGCTTTCAATGTCGAAAATCTTATGGATCCGGACAATATGACACTGCTTCATCATATAAACCAGGCTATCAAGGCCAACGGCATAATGAAAGCCGATATCGATTACGTCGTCAAGGACGGAGAGGTCATAATCGTCGATGAGTTTACGGGACGTCTTATGTACGGAAGACGTTTCAATGACGGGCTTCACCAGGCAATTGAGGCAAAAGAAGGCGTTAAGATAGCCCGTGAGTCAAAGACGCTCGCGACGATCACGTTCCAGAATTTCTTCCGTTTATACAAAAAACTTTCGGGTATGACAGGTACCGCCATGACGGAAGAAGATGAGTTCAAAGAAATATACAAACTCGATGTCATCTCGATACCGACAAACAAGCCCGTTATCCGGATCGATCACAACGATCAGATATACAGCACCGAAAAAGGCAAATATTACGCGATAATCGATCAGATAGAAAAGTGTCACGAAAAAGGACAGCCGATACTTGTCGGTACGATATCGATCGAAAAATCGGAGCTTCTCTCGGCGATGCTGAAAAGAAAAGGAATAAAGCATGAAGTGCTCAATGCCAAACATCACGCAAAAGAGGCCGAGATCGTCGCGCAGGCAGGAAAATACGGCGCCGTGACGATCGCGACGAATATGGCGGGACGAGGCACCGATATCATACTCGGAGGAAACGCGGAATTTCTCGCGAGGGCGGAACTCAGGAAACGCGAGATACCGGAGGAGATCATTTCTGAGGCGATAGGATACGCGGATACCGACAACCAGGAGATACTTGAGGCAAGAAAACTCTACCGCAGCCTCTATGATAAATTTGATGAGGAAGTAAAGGAAAAAGCCGTAAAAGTCAAAGAGGCGGGCGGACTTTATATACTCGGCACCGAACGCCACGAGTCAAGGCGTATCGACAATCAGCTCAGAGGTCGTTCCGGCCGTCAGGGCGACGTCGGGGAGAGCTGTTTTTTCCTGTCGGTGGAAGACGATCTTATGCGTATCTTCGCCGGAGAACGTCTTGAAAACCTGATGAAGACGCTCAACGTCGAGGAGACAATGCCTATTGAGAGCAAAATGCTGACAAGGATCATTGAATCCGCGCAGAAAAAAGTCGAGGGTCGGAACTTCAGCATAAGAAAGAACGTTCTCAATTATGACGACGTTATGAATACTCAGCGTGAGATCATTTACAAGCAGCGTTCACAGGTGCTTGACGGTGAGGATCTGCACGAGATCATTCTCAAGATGATGGATGAACTTATCACCGGTACGGTGAATGAGTATCTTGTCGACGATAATGTCAAGGATGACTGGAATATAGTCGGCCTCAAGGAACATTTTTCGGGATGGCTCGTCGGACCCGACGATCTTGTATTCACCGACGAGGAACTTCAGAATGTCGAGAAAAAAGATATAGCGGAAGCTCTCTGCAACAAGGCAAAAGAGATCTACAGCGCAAAGGAAGAGGAATACGGCTCTGAGATCATCAGGGAACTTGAAAGAGTTATCCTTCTGAAGGTCGTGGATACAAAATGGATGGATCATATCGACGATATGGACGAGCTTAAGAGAGGTATCAGTCTACGCGCCTACGGTCAGAAAAACCCCGTTATCGAATACAGATATGAGGGATTTGAGATGTTTGACGCCATGGTCGATTCGATACGCGAGGATACCGTCCGTATGCTGCTGACCGTAAAGCTTCAGAAGAACACCATGCCTCAGCGTGAGCAGGTTCAGAAGCCCGACGCTCCGAATGCCGGCGCAGGTGACGGAAGTTTCACGGAGATAGCGCATTCAAAGAAAGTCGGCGACAACGATCCGTGTCCCTGCGGAAGCGGCAAAAAATACAAGAAATGCTGTAAACTCAAAGAAAGAGCATAATCATCTGCGGGCGGAAATTCTCCGCCCTTTGCCTTATACCGCAAAAATCGCGCGGTCTATTGATTTTTTCGGAAAATGTGATATAATATATCTGTAGGTAACGCATAATATGATAGAAGGAAGTATTTTTTATGAGTAAAAAGATAGGTTTTCTCGGCGCCGGCAATATGGGCTCGGCTATCATGAAAGGCATTGCGTCAAGTTCCGCCGGAAAAGATGCAGAACTTTACGCTTATGACCCGGATATATCAAAGAAGGAAAATATTGAGGCAGCCGGTGCGGCTTTCTGCAAAAGCGCCAAGGAGATCGTCGAAAAATGCAAATATGTTTTTCTTGCCGTAAAACCGCAGGTCATAGAAGATCTGCTTGAGGATATATCGGCTTCGGTCTCGGATGATACCGTTCTCATATCCATAGCCGCGGGGATAACGGATGAATTTATCGGGAAAAAGACGAAAGAAAACGTCAAGGTCATACTCGTAATGCCCAACACTCCCCTGCTGCTCGGCGAAGGAGCGTCGGCTCTTTCACGGAACGATAAGGTCACGGACGACGAGTTCGCGACAGTGCTTCGGATATTTGAAAGCTGCGGCAAAGCGGCTGTCATACCGAAAGACAAGATGAAAGAGATAATTGCCATAAACGGCAGCAGTCCGGCTTTTATATACCTTTTCGCGAAAGGGTTCATCGACTATGCGGAATCGGCGGGAATCGACAGAGAAACAGCACAGGAGCTTTTCTGCCAGAGCCTTGTTGGCTCGGCGAAAATGATAAGCGAATCGGGAAAAACCATAGATGAGCTTATCAGAATGGTCTCCTCGCCCGGAGGCACGACTCTGGCGGGACTTGACAGGCTGTATGAGGGAGATCTTACCGGTATTGTACGGAATTGCTGCGAAAGCTGCACGAAAAGAGCATATGAACTTTCTAAATAGGATCTGCTGATGTCTTTGAAATTTGACGGTCTGTTTTGGGAGGATGTTTATTTTGGGAATATTTAACAAGGATTATGAGAGCGCCGGCGCGGGTATCCCGAAAAACGCGCCTAAGAAAAAAGGCATCGCCCTTTTCTTCGAGATCTTTTTACGGAAATTCTGGAAGATACTTGAAGTCAACCTGCTCTATTATCTTTTCTTCAGCCCGCTTCTGCTGTCGTCTACCGCTCTCGCGTATATAGATAACGGAGTTGTGGCGGGTATCATCTCCATAATCCTGTTTGTCGCATTTATGGTGCTGATAGGTCCGGCAAGCGCCGGCGTCGCGAAAATAATGCGTAAATACAGACTTGAGAAAAATTCGTTCATCATACACGATTTTTTCAGCGCATTCAAGGAAAATTTTCTCAAAGCCTCGGTCATAGGATTCGCGGATATCCTACTCGCTCTGTGTACATATGCCGCTGTCAGAGTCTATCCTCTTATGGTTGAAATGGCCGGAAGCAAACTGATGTATATCCCGCTTATTATCGTCATAAGTTTCGCGCTGATCGCACTGATGATGAACTTCTATATCTTTCTTCTCATGGTAGCGACAGACCTGTCCATGAAAAATCTTCTGAAGGATTCGCTTTATCTTGCTTTTCTCGATCTCAAGGCAACACTGATCACTTTTGTCATCGTCGTGGGTGTGGTTGCCGCTCTTATCCTGCTTGTGCCGATGGCGTATCTTATGATAATTCTTCCGTTCTTCCCGTTCGGTTTTCTCGCTTTCGTTGTCGCGTTCAACTGCTACCCTGTAATTCAGAAATATGTTATAAATCCGTATTACACAAGTCAGGGTCTGATAAATCCCGAACTTGAGACAGAGCCGGATGATGAGGAGGAACCTGTTTTTGAGGATATGGGCGGAAAGGAAAAGCCGATCGAAAAACGTAAAAAAGGAAAAGGTCGCAGAATATCATAAGTATCACTGTAATTTAACAGCCGAAGTGTGTCTGTCCGGTATTGGATGTTATAGTTAAAAAAATAAATAATATTTGCTGTATTGACTTTTGTGTTAATATGTGTTATAATCAGCATATCGGGTCGCTGATGTGGCACAGTAGGTAGCGCAACGCCTTGGTAAGGCGTAGGTCGTCGGTTCAAATCCGATCATCAGCTCCATAACAGATATAAATATCCGTAGGCTGTCCCGTCTACGGATATTTGTTATATATGTAACCCCGGACATTCCGATTATATACTAATCGGATAGGTTACATTTGAATTGTAAAAAAATTGTTAATTTTCGGAAAAATCATTGACTTATCACAAATGTGTGATATAATATCAAAAATAATTGTGCAAGTTTAAGTTTTGCAAAACCAAAAAGGAGTGAGAATATGGGCGTTTACGATTTTACGGTCAAAGCTCAGGACGGCAGCGAGGTTTCTCTCAGGTCATATGAGGGTAAAGTCCTTCTCATAGTGAATACGGCGACGGGATGCGGCTTTACACCGCAATATGAGGAGCTTCAGGATATCTATGAGCTGCACAAGGATGACGGATTTGAGATACTTGATTTTCCGTGCAATCAGTTCAAAGAGCAGGCTCCGGGAACGGACGAGGAGATCCACAGCTTTTGTGAAAGCCGGTACGGAATAACTTTTCCGCAGTTTTCCAAGATCGATGTAAACGGAGAAAATGCCGACCCTCTGTATAATTATCTGACGGAAAACACAAAATTTGAGGGCTTCAGCGGACCGATGAGTCTGGTACTTAAACCTATCGTCAAGAAAATGGACAGCGATTATAAAAACAACGGAAAGATCAAATGGAATTTCACAAAATTTCTTATTGACCGCAGCGGCAATATCGTCGCGCGTTTTGAACCGACAGAATCGCTTGACAATGTAAAGTCCAAGATAGAGGAGGTTTTATGATGTTTCACTATGATTACGTGACAAAAGGCACCTGCTCTCAGCTTATCAGCCTTGACCTCGACGGAGATGTTGTCCACAATGTCCGCTTTACAGGAGGATGTAACGGAAACCTGAAGGCGATACCTATTCTCGTTGAGGGGCAGACAGTTGATGAGATAGAGGGAAAACTCGGCGGTGTCCTGTGCGGGAGAAGAAATACATCCTGCGCGGATCAGCTCGCAAAGGCCGTGCGTGAGGCATTTGAGGCACAGTCAGGTCAAAAATGAAATGATATAAAGGAGAAAATCAATGAAAAAACTTTTCAGTACACCGTTAAGGGCGGTTGTTTCGACACTGGTAATTCTGGTTATCATAGCGCTTATCGGTACCGGAGTGGGATTTATTCTGGTAAGAGGCGGAAAAATAACAAAAGCCGAAGCACAGACAATAGCTGTGGAGGAAGCGGGTCTTGATGAATCTGATGTTTCCGGCCTGCGTTCAAGCTTTGACTTTGATAACGGCGAATATATCTGGGACGTTCAGTTCTATCATGACGGAGTGGAATACGAATATGAGATCATGGCAAAGAACGGAGATATAATCTCAAAAGATACCGACGGAAGAAAAGATACACCCGGCAATGCTTTAACGACCGAGCCGGCAACAGTTACGGAACCGGAGCAGTTTACAACGACCGCAGAGGAAGCAACGACCGAGCCGGTTCAGACGACGGAATTTGTCGATGACCGGACACAGCCCGCCACGGAAAGACCGACGACTGAAAGACCGACTTCACCGGCATTCAATCCGCAGACACCTTCCGCTCCCGGCGGCGGTACAGGCGGCATAACGGTTGATGAGGCAAAGAGGATCGCTCTTGCGGACGCCGGACTGTCTGAAAGTGATGTCGTATTTACAAAGACGACAACCGACAGAGACGGCACGCTCAGTATCTTTGATATCGAGTTCCATACTGACAGTTTTGAATATGATTATGAGATCGACGCGAACACAGGCGCTATCTATGAAAAGAACGAAGAAAATCTCGATCCTCCGAAGAGAAACCCGAACGGAAATTCGCAGAGCGGAGGAAACAACGGCTACATAGGCGAAAGCAGGGCAAAAGAGATCGCGCTGAATGATGCCGGAAGATACGCAAACAGGACTCTGACGGAATCCGATGTCGACGTACTGAGGATAAAGCTTGACCATGATGATATGAGAGCCGAGTACGAGATTGATTTTTACTATGATTATCAGGAATATGATTATACGATAGACGCTCTTACGGGAGATATAATCGATTACGACGTTGAGCCGTACTGATTATCCGGAACCGGCAGATCACCGTATTCTTTAAATTTATAAACGGAGGATGAAAAAAGATGAGCAATGTATTGATCGCGTATTTCAGCGCGAGCGGAACGACTGCGGATGCCGCAGAGAAAATTGCCGAAGTGACAGGCTATGATATTGTCGAGATCCGCCCGAAAGTTCCTTATACGGAACAGGATCTCAACTGGCAGGATCAGAATTCGAGAAGTTCACTTGAAATGAAGGACAAGTCATCTAGGCCGGAGATCGAGGAGATCGATATCGATCTGAGCAAATATGACACCGTGCTTCTGGGACTTCCCATCTGGTGGTACACAGCGCCGACTATAGTAAATACTTTTCTTGAGAAATACGATATTTCGGACAAAAAGATAATACTTTTCGCTACATCGGGAAGCAGTGATTTTGAAAATACCGTTTCCGACCTGAAGAAAAGTCTCGGCAACTCCGCAGATATCAGCGAAGGAATAGTGATCCACGGAAAGCAAAACGCGAATAAATGGAAAAAATGGGTCGAATCCCTCAACCTGTAAATATGAATCGAGATGAGTGATATTATGAAAATCGAAGTTCGTTATCATTCAAGGGGCGGAAATACAAAAAAGATAGCCGACGCGATCGCGTCGGCTGTCGGAGTTGAGGCAAAGACGGTTTCAGAACCGCTTGACGGAGATACAGATATCCTGTTTCTCGGCACAGCTCCTTACGGATTTGATATTGACGACGAAGTGAAAAATTTTGTCAAAAATATAAACGTTCACGTCGGAAAAGTCGTCAATTTCTGCACGAGCGCTGTGGTCAAATCAACTTATAAGTATATGTCCAAGATCCTGCAGGATAAAGGGATCCCTCTTGAACAGAATGAATTTTCTTGCCGCGGTGAGTTTACCTTGCTTCACAAAGGCAGACCGAATGATGACGATTGCGCTGCGGCAGCTGATTTCGCGAAGAAAATGATATCCGAATAAGGAGAATATACTGATGCCGGATAACTATGATTCACTGAAGCTTAAGAATCAGCTCTGCTTTCCCCTGTACGCCTGTGCCAAAGAAATCGTCAAAGCATACAAACCTTACTTGGATAAACTCAATCTGACATACACACAATATATAACCATGATGGTGATGTGGGAGCATAAAAGCCTGAGAGAGAAAGAACTCGGAGAGTATCTCTATCTTGATTCAAGCACTCTCACCCCTCTGTTAAAGAGGCTTGAGGATAAAGGATTTATTTCACGCCGGCGCTCAAAGGAAGATGAGCGGGGACTTATCGTGACGATCACGGAAAACGGGGACGATCTTAAGGAAAAAGCCAAAAAAGTACCTCAGCTGATGGCTTCATGCGTTCGTTTTGATTCCGAAAAATCTGTTTTGCTCTATAATCTGTTGTATGAGCTGCTCGGAAATCTTACAGGACGGGAAATGAGCCGGTCAAAGCAGACATAATATAACACAAAAATAAAAAGAGCAGGTCTTGTGACCTGCTCTTTTTTTGTATGAAGATCAGTTTACCGATCTCTTTACATATGATGTATGGAGCACTTCATGCGCTTTATGACTGCCGGGCTCGCCGAAAAACTCGCTGTAGACAGTCTTTATCGTCGGATTTTCATGCGATTTTCTCAAAGGCATATTGGCGTCGATCTCATAAAGCGCCTTTGCCCTCTTTTCTCTGAGGTCGACAAAGTTACGAACCGTGGCAGGCTGCTGAGGTTGACCTCCTCCGTTTACGCAACCGCCGGGACAAGCCATTATCTCAATAAACTGGTAATCCGCTTCTCCGTTCTTTACCCTCGTCAGTATTTCTCTTGCGTTCGCAAGACCGCTCGCAACAGCCACTTTGACTTCGGTGTCACCGACTTTATAGACAGCTTCTTTGATTCCGTCTGTTCCTCTTACTTCGGTGAAATCGACAACATCCTCACCCGTAAGAGTATGAACCGCAGTCCTGAGCGCTGCCTCCATTACGCCACCTGTAGCGCCGAAGATAACGCCGGCTCCTGTGGAGATCCCGAGGGGTTCATCAAATTCCTCATCGGGAAGCGAGGCAAAATTGATTCCCGCACGCTCGATCATCCTGCCGAGTTCTCTTGTGGTAAGAGCGTAATCAACATCGGGTACTCCGGCGGCACTCTGGTCTTCTCTTCCGATCTCAAACTTTTTGGCTGTGCACGGCATTATTGATACCATGACAATATCCTTGGGATCAATGCCCATCTTCTCGGCATAATATGTCTTTGCGGTCGCGCCGAACATCTGCTGAGGAGATTTGCAGGTCGAAAGATTCGGGATCATCTCGGGGAAATAATGCTCGCAGAATTTGACCCATCCGGGTGAGCAGGAGGTTATCATCGGAAGTACTCCCCCGTTTTGCAGACGGTCTACAAATTCGTTCGCCTCTTCCATTATCGTAAGATCGGCTCCGAAATCTGTATCGAAAACCTTGTCGAAGCCCAATCTGCGGAGAGCGGCTACCATCTTTCCTTCTACATTCGTTCCTATCGGCATATCAAAACATTCACCGAGAGCGGCACGGACAGCGGGAGCTGTCTGTACGATGACGTGCTTTGAAGGGTCGGCTATTGCCTCGAGAACAGGCTGTGTAAAGTCTTTTTCGGAAATTGCGCCCACGGGGCAGACCGCGATACACTGACCGCAGGATACACAACTTGTCTCTCCGAGACCCATATCGAACGGTGAACCGATATATGTCTTGAATCCTCTCTCGTTGGCGCCGATAACGCCGATACCCTGTGTCTTGGAACATACGGCGACACAGCGGCGGCAGAGGATACACTTGTTATCATCACGGTACATATGAGCCGCCGAATTGTCAACTTCATACTCGTTCTTGGAGCCGTCATATACAGTCGCGTCATCTACGCCCAGATCGGAGGCGAGTTTCTGGAGTTCGCATTTGCCGCTTCTCACGCAGGACAGGCATTTTCTGTCGTGCGTCGAGAGCATGAGCTCAAGAGTCCTTTTCCTTGATTCGATCACCTTCGGTGAGCTTGTCCGTATTTCCATATTATTGGAACAGGGATATACACAAGCCGCCACAAGCCTGAATCCTCTTCCCTCATTTACTTCTGTAACACAGATGCGGCAGGCACCTATCTCGTTTATTTCTTTCATATAACAAAGCGTGGGAATATCGATCCCCGCAATATGCGCCGCCTCAAGAACTGTTGTACCCGAAGGTACGGATATTTCAGCACCGTTTACTTTTACTGTTATATTTTCCATTTTTTTCCTCCGCTTATTTCTTGATTATTGCTTTGAACTTACACGTTGCAATACAAGCGCCGCACTTTACGCACTTATCGGTGTCGATCTCCATAGCGGCAAGCTTTTTACCGGGAGCGATATAATCCGTTCTCGTAATAGCGGACGCGGGACACTGCTTAGCGCACATACCGCAGCCGATACACTTGTCTCTGATGATCTCAAAATGAAGAAGATCCTTACATACACCGGCGGGACACTTCTTATCGACAACGTGTGCTATATATTCATCCTTAAAGTAGCGCAATGTGGAAAGAACAGGGTTCGGTGCTGTCTGGCCGAGTCCGCAGAGCGAGTTTTCCTTGACATGATAGCAGAGCTTTTCGAGCTTGTCAAGGTCTTCGAGAGTTCCCTGTCCCTTTGTTATCTTGTCAAGTATCTCATACATTCTCTTTGTTCCGACACGGCACGGCGTACACTTTCCGCATGACTCATCAACCGTAAATTCAAGGAAGAACTTCGCGATATCGACCATACAGTTATCTTCATCCATAACGATAAGTCCGCCGGAGCCCATCATAGAGCCGATACCGATAAGGTTATCGTAATCGATCGGTATATCTATGTGCTCCGCGGGGATACAGCCGCCGGAAGGTCCGCCGGTCTGGGCTGCCTTGAACTTCTTGCCGTTCGGTATTCCGCCGCCGATCTCCTCTATGACTTCACGCAGGGTGGTTCCCATGGGAACTTCGACAAGTCCGGTGTGATTTATCTTTCCGCCGAGAGCGAATACTTTCGTGCCCTTCGACTTTTCCGTACCCATCGAAGAGAACCACTCGGCACCGTTCAGGATTATCTGGGGAATATTCGCGTATGTTTCAACGTTGTTGAGTATGGACGGTTTCTGGAACAGTCCTTTTTCAGCCGGGAAAGGAGGACGCGGACGAGGTTCTCCTCTGTTTCCTTCAATCGAGGTCATAAGAGCGGTCTCTTCGCCGCAGACAAACGCTCCGGCGCCAAGTCTGAGGTCAATATCAAAATCAAATCCCGTGCCGAAAATGTTCTTGCCGAGCATTCCTTTTTCGCGGGCCTGACCTATTGCGATGGTAAGTCTTTCAACAGCGATCGGGTATTCGGCACGCACGTAGATATAACCCTGTTTTGCGCCGATAGCGTATCCTGCGATGGTCATCGCCTCAAGAACGACGTGGGGGTCACCCTCGAGAACGGAACGATCCATAAACGCGCCGGGGTCACCTTCGTCGGCATTGCAGCATACATACTTCATATCGGCGTTCGGAACAATGTCTTTCGCGAGTTTCCACTTTCTTCCGGTCGGGAAGCCTGCGCCGCCTCTTCCGCGGAGTCCGCTGTCGAGGACTGTCTGGATAACTTCATCCTGTGTCATGGAGGTAAGCACTTTACCGAGAGCCTGATATCCTCCCCTGCCGATGTATTCATCAATACACTCGGGATTTATGACACCGCAGTTTCTGAGCGCGACTCTGTGCTGTTTCTTGTAAAATGCCGTTTCGTTAAGATCTTTTATATTGTCCCCGTCGACGGTCTCGCTGTAGAGAAATTCTTTCACGGGCTTGCCGCCGATAAGATGCTCGTCTACGATTCTCGGTATCTCGTTGACGTCGACTCTGGAGTAAAAAGTTCCCTCCGGATAGACGATCATAATGGGACCGAGCGCGCAAAGTCCGAAGCATCCGGTCTTGACGACTTTAACTTTGTCTGTGAGACCTTTTTCCCCGATCTCTTTATCCAATGTTTCGATAACCTTCGCAGAGCCTGAGGACGTACAGCCAGTACCTCCGCAGACAAGAACGTGTTTTTCGTACTTTGATGTGGATCTGCCGTGAGTTCTGAGGGCAACCTCACCCTCCATCTCCTCTCTTACAACCCTGAGTTCTTCAAGAGTTTTCATAAATCAACCTCCTAATTTGCGAAACATAAAAAATTATTACGAATATTTCTCGATGATAGAGTCCAGATCGTCCACTGTGAGCCGTCCGTAAACATCTTCGTTTACGGTAAGCACGGGAGCAAGTCCGCATGCGCCGATGCAACGGCAGGCGTCGAGTGAGAATTTACCGTCGGGAGTACATTCTCCGTCGGCAATGCCCAGCTTTTCCTGGAGCTTTTCAAAAATGTCTCCGGAGCCCTTTACATAGCATGCCGTACCGAGGCAGACGGAAATGGAATACTCTCCTTTCGGATAAAGCGAAAACTGGGCGTAAAATGTGACAACTCCGTAGATCTTTTCAAGCGGAATGCCTGTTTTGTCTGAAATAATGGTCTGAACTTCGATCGGAAGGTAGCCGTAGATCTCCTGAGCTTTCTGGAGAATCGGCATCAAAGCGCCTTTGTCGTTCTTCTTCTCTTCGATGATCTGAAGAAGCTGTGCCTCTTGTTCGGGAGTGCCGTTAAAAGGTACCGTAGATTTTGATGAACTCATTAAATGAACCTCCTTGTGTTTACTGTGAAAATCGGATGGCGTCCGAAAAATGACCGGTTTTGCAGTGTTTTATGTGTGATCGTAAGGGTGGTTCCGGCTACGGGTGACGACCGGTATCCGGTATACGGAAAACCGGAGAGCGATCCGGATTATTGCTTGATTTACAGTCGTGTTTCGGAAAATAATTAATTGTTTCACACGTTTCATCTATTATAACATATATTAAAAAAAATTTCTACTTATTTTTTGTACTAAATACGACTATATTTTTTATTGATTTTATACAAAAAATAATCGTTTAAAAAAAATCAAATAAAAAATAAATACAATTTATTATACAAGTTTCCATATTTACGCCATAATAAAATTTTATTTTTTAATTTTTGTTTATTTGTTGACAAAACAGAGTATTTATATTATATTTATACTTGGTATCCGGTTTTACTCAATAATTTACGGAAGGTGATCTTATGTCTTTGCCGAGCGATCCTGTTATTCTTTTCAGCTATATAAACACACTGCTCAGGGATGAATACAGCAGCCTTGACGATCTTTGCAAAAGTCTTTCCGTGTCAAAAGAAGAGATTACGGAAAAGCTTTCATCCGCGGGATTTTATTACAGCGAAGATTCAAATTGCTTCAGGTAAACCGTGACCGGAAGTTTACCGAAAAAGTGCCACGCCTAAGCGTGGCACTTTGTTTTTACAGTACACCGATACCCTCAAGAAAGATCTTTACTCCTATCAGCACAAGAACGATACCTCCCGCCATCTGGGCCTTTTTTTCGTATCTGCTGCCGAATTTGTTACCGATAAGCACTCCCGCGAGCGAAATTACGAAAGTTATTATGCCGATGACCGCGGATGAATAAAAAATATTCGTCTTTCCGTCGACAAAAACTATTCCGACGGCAAGCGCGTCAATGCTCGTTGCTACTGACATTACAAAAAGTTCTTTTATATCGAGTTTATAATCATCGGCGGCTTCCGCGCCGCTTTTTTCACGGACAGCTTCTATAAACATTTTTCCGCCGATGAAAGTCAGAAGGATAAGCGCCACCCACGGGCTGAATTTTATTATGAATGATGAAAAAAAGCTTGCGAGAAAATACCCCGCCATGGGTATCACTGCCTGAAATACGCCGAAAAACAGAGCGATAACTATCGCGGCTCTGTAATCTGTCTTCTTCATGCAAAGTCCCTTGCACACAGCGACAGAAAATGAATCCGTTGAAAGTCCGATTGACATTAAGATCAGGTCAATAAGCGACAATACTTTTCACCCTCTATGATCACAGCCGACAAAGATCGCTGACGGTATCCGTATTGTGCGTTATGCGGACCGGGAAATTTTATAATACTCCGATACCCTCAAGAAAGATCTTTACTCCTATCAGCACAAGAACGATACCTCCCGCCATCTGGGCCTTTTTTTCGTATCTGCTGCCGAATTTGTTACCGATAAGCACTCCCGCGAGCGAAATTACGAAAGTTATTATGCCGATGACCGCGGATGAATAAAAAATATTCGTCTTTCCGTCGACAAAAACTATTCCGACGGCAAGCGCGTCAATGCTCGTTGCTACTGACATTACAAAAAGTTCTTTTATATCGAGTTTATAATCATCGGCGGCTTCCGCGCCGCTTTTTTCACGGACAGCTTCTATAAACATTTTTCCGCCGATGAAAGTCAGAAGGATAAGCGCCACCCACGGACTGAATCTTGTTATGAACGAGGCGAAGTAACTTCCGAGAAAATAACCTATAACAGGCATTACAGCCTGAAATACGCCGAAAAACAGAGCAGTCACAAAGCCGCCTTTATAATCTGTTTTCTTCATGCTCAGCCCTTTGCACACAGCGACAGAAAAAGCGTCCATCGCAAGACCGACCGAGATGACTATAAGATCAAGAAATGACAATATTCCCCGCCTTCTCCCGTACATCGAACATATAAAAAATGACACCCGGACAGTTTTCAATTGTCATTTTTTCATAATATTTTAATTCAGGCTTACCTCCATAACGTAGTCATCCATAACAAAACCGCCGCCTATATCCGTAACAACGCTGTCAACGGTCTCAAAGCCTTTTTTCCTGTATACTTCGATCGCGTGCAGATTGTTTTTATTGACTGTGAGATAGACCGACGATTTTCCGTCGCTTTTTGCCTCGGAATATATCCTCTCAAGCATCTCCGAAGCTATTTTCTGTCCTCTTTTCGCGGATGTCAGATAAAGCTTGCTGAGGAACATCCTGCTGTCTTTCTCCGGCTTTATCGCGAAATATCCGCAGACGCCGCCACCGTCCGAAACAGAATAATACCTGTATCCCTGCTGTTCGATTTGTGACTTCATCGCATCAAACGACTGGAATTTTTCAACCATATAATCGATCTGCTCCTCGGAAATTATCCCGACAAAACATTCATGCCAGATCGCGTCCGCAAGAGCCGCCGTTTCCTTAAGCTTTGCGTCATCCGTTACTTTCGATATGTTCACGGACATAACATATTCACCGCCGAATCATCAAAATTTTTCCTGATTTTGCCTTTACTCGCCTTCTTCGGGCATCTCCCAGTTGTGATATACATTCTGTACGTCATCGTTGTCCTCAAGATGTTCAAGAAGAAGGTTCATCTTTTTTATCTGCTCTTCATCGGTCAGGGTCGTATAAGTTGTCGGGATCTGCTCCACTTCGGCGGACAGGACATTATATCCCTTTCCGGCAAGACCTTCCCTGAGCGCGTGAAGAGCCTCGGGAGCACATTCGGCCTCGATCGTTTCCTCGCTGACATCAAGGTCATCGCCGCCGAATTCAAAAACATCCTCCATGACCGTATCTTCGTCAAGTCCGGTGTTTTCTATGATAACTATACCCTTCTTGTTGAACATAAACGAGACACATCCGGTCGTTCCGAGATTTCCGCCGAATTTGTCGAAATAATGGCGGACTTCCCCGGCTGTCCTGTTTTTATTATCGGTCAGACATTCAACGATGACAGCTACGCCGTTCGGTCCGTATCCTTCATAAACCATCTGCTCATAGCTGTTCTTGTCATCACCGCCGGCGGCTTTCTTTATGACACGGTCGATATTTTCGTTCGGTACGTTATTTGCCTTTGCCTTGGCAATAAGATCACGAAGTTTGCTGTTGTTGTTCGGATCGGGTCCTCCCTCCTTTACACAAACCGTTATCTCTCTGCCTATTTTGGTAAAAACTTTTCCTTTTACGGCATCGGTAGCCTCTTTTTTTCTCTTTATATTGTTCCATTTTGAATGGCCTGACATAAGAACACTCCCATCATTTTATAATATCAAACAGCAATATCCGAATCATCTGAATTTTTTATCATAACATCAAACAGTTCATACATACGCTCGGATTTTCCGGCAAGATAAAGATACCCGAAAAGAGCTTCTATGGCGGTCGCTTTCCGATACTCGGCGGTTTCGGCGTGCTTCGGGACTGAAATACCTTTGGCGTTCCTGCCCCTGCGCAGTATCGCAAGTTCATTTTCGGAAAGTTTTCCGGCAACAGAATCAAAAGCGGCCGACTGAAACTCAGCGCATACAAGTTTTACTTTCATGGCATGAAGTTTTGATACGGGCATATTCGCTTTTCTCAGAAGATATTCCCTCACAAGCGTTTCATAGACGCTGTCCCCGAGAAACGCAAGTGTAAGCGGACTGTACGAATTTATTTCATGCTCGGTCAGATTTTTTCTGTCCATATCATCAGTAAATAAATTCAAACTCAAAGCCCTCGAGATCCACTGTATCGTTTTCCTTGATGCCCATTTCCTCAAGTTTTGCGATAATTCCGCTGTTTATTAGCACCCGCTGAAAATATTGCAGCGACGAGTAATCATCAGGGTCGATCATACGCATCACGGGAAGTATCCACGGGGCTTTGACATAGAATACGCCGTTTTCGACATTCACGGTGAATTTCTTTCCCGTACCCGCTTTTTCGTCAAGGACAGACTGCGGCACGGGATCCGGCTCAAACTCCCTTATCGGCGGCAGCAACGACAGAGTTTCCGTTACTTTTTTCATAAGTTCGGGAATACCCTGATTTGTCGCGGCTGATATTGTGAAAAACGGAAGTCCTTTGCCGTCGATATATTTTCTGAATGACTCTATCTGTTCTTCGGTCGCGATGTCGCATTTATTGGCGGCGACGATCTGCGGACGATCTGCCAGATCCTCGCTGAATTTCGCAAGCTCTCTGTTGATCACCTCAAAATCACTTTTCGGATCTCTTCCCTCTATTCCCGAAACATCCACGACGTGTACGATGAGCCGGCAGCGCTCAACATGACGCAAAAACTCGTGACCGAGACCTATTCCGTCACCCGCTCCTTCGATAAGACCGGGTATATCAGCCATAACGAATGATTTTTCGTCATCGGTGCGGACAACGCCGAGAACGGGTGAAAGTGTCGTAAAATGATAGTTCGCTATCTTGGGCTTCGCGGCGCTTACTACTGAAATGAGCGTCGATTTTCCGACATTCGGATAACCGACAAGCCCGACATCAGCAAGAAGCTTTAATTCCAGCACTACCTCAAATTCCTCGCCGGGAAATCCGGGCTTCGCAAATCTCGGTATCTGGCGGGTGGAAGTCGCGAAGTGAACGTTTCCTTTTCCGCCTTTTCCGCCTTTCGCAAGCACTTTCGGTTCATCCGACGACATATCGGCCATTATCCTTCCGGATTCGAAATCGCGGACGACAGTGCCCCTCGGAACCCTGATGATAAGCGGCGACGCGCTTTTTCCCGTACAGTTGTTTGATGAGCCGTTTTCACCGTTTTCCGCAACATAACTGTGCTTGTACCTGAAATCGATCAGCGTGGAAAAGCTGTCATCGACCTGGAAAATGACATCTCCGCCTTTTCCGCCGTCGCCTCCGTCAGGTCCTCCCGCGGCAACATATTTTTCCCTGTGAAAAGAAACAGCTCCGTCCCCGCCGTTTCCGGCTTTTATCTTTATCCTTGCCTGATCAACAAACATTTTTATCCCTCCTGCCGCAAAACTCTTTATACGGCAACCCTGTATGTATACCGGG
Organism: uncultured Alistipes sp.; assembly: GCA_964414745.1. GTDB lineage: Bacteria > Bacillota > Clostridia > Oscillospirales > Ruminococcaceae > Ruminococcus. Next base: position 67,846 of record CAYPXB010000002.1, read on the forward strand.
ATTATTCAATGAAAAATCCCAAGCAACCGCTCGGGATTTATATGGCCGTCCGACTTTATTTTACTGTTCTGCGTAAACTGAGACTTTTTTGCGATCACGGCCGTAGCGTTCAAACTTAACTGTTCCGCTTACTTTGGCAAACAGCGTATCATCGGAACCGATACCGACACCCTCGCCCGGATGAATATGAGTACCTCTCTGACGGACGATGATATTTCCTGCCTTTACATACTGGCCGTCCGCTCTCTTGACTCCGAGTCTCTTGGCCTCTGAATCACGTCCGTTCTTCGTTGAACCGACGCCCTTTTTGTGAGCAAAAAACTGCATACTGATCTTAAACATAACTACACCTCCAAAGTGGTTATCTCTATCGTTTTCGGGTATTCCTCCGCTATACTTTCAAAATGCGCTCTCAGGACACGCATGACGGAGGATGTCGCTTCCGAGGGGATCTCGGCAAAGCATCTGACCGTGTCATCTTCAGCCGACACATCGACTCCGGCCCTGAGACTTTCAGTCATGATATTTACGGAAAGCTGGACGGCGGAAGAAACGGCGGCGCATACGACGTCCGCTCCCTTATCCGCGTATCCCGCGTGACCGCTCACCTGAAAGCCTTTTATAATTCCCCCGGATCCGTAAAATACCGCATTGATCATCTTCAGGCCTTGATGGATTCGATCCTGACCTGAGTATACGGCTGTCTGTGGCCTTTTTTCCTCTTTTCGCCTTTTTTCGGTTTGTAGGTGAAAACAGTGATCTTCTTTGACTTGCCGTTCTTTACCACCTTTGCGTCAACGGACGCACCTTCTACGTAAGGTGTACCCACTTTGATACCGTCATCGGCACCGAGAGCTACCACTTTGTCAAATGTGACTGTTTCATCAGCCTCAACCCCGAGCTTTTCGACAAAAACCACATCGCCCTCGCTGACCTGATACTGCTTTCCGCCTGTTTCAATAACTGCGTACATATTGTTTCTGGCACCTGCCTTTTCAATAAACTCGCTGCGTCGGGCATCATCGAAGATGATTTTTAAGGCTCCGATCGCACGCGGTGATTATATTCTATCACAATTTCAATGTGATGTCAAGCGTTTTATTCAATTTTCCGTAAAACAAGAAAAATTATTTATATATTTACCAGACTTTGTAGTTTTCAAGATTAAGTTTATATGACGTTCCGGGCACATAAAGCTCATTCGGTTCGTGTCCTTCCTGATGCGCTTTCATGACCTCGCTGAAAGCGACACTGCACCTTACGATCTTCATAACATTTTCCTGCGGAGGTTTTTTGCTCAGATATTCAAGCAATACCTGCTGAATATAATAATAGGAACGGAGCTGAGTCTTTTTAAATTCGATGCTTGAGTCGTCCTTCATCAGGAACAGACTGTCCCCTTCTTTGTAACCGAGAGTCAGTTTCGCGAGTATCTCCGGGATAAATATCCTTATTTCCGCCGCAAGTCCCTTATCGCCCGCAAGTTCCTCGACCTGTTTTATTATCTTGTTATAATCATCCGGCGTGTCACATTTTTCGAACATCTCTATTGTCTTTTTCGCTATGTCCGTTACCTGTTCTTTTGTGAACGGGCATTTATCCTCATCGCGGTTCACAAAGATGGCATACTGCTTTTCGGAAGCGAATTCATTGTCACCCATCTCCCATGAATCAAGGTATTCCTTGTAATATTTGCTCAGTTCCGAGCAAAGCGTGCCGTTTACCCTGACTTCGATAAGCCTTTTCTCGTTTACTCTCGCAAGATATATTCTCACCCAGTAGTACTTTTTGGAGCCGATATATTTGACTATCTCCGTTTTTATGAAATTGATAAGGCTTACCGGCTGTTTGTCCTTGGCACCGACTCTCACGATCGACTGGGCGTACATATCAAATTCGTAATGCTGAAGCAGAAAATCGATCGGGACGTGAACGGGATTGTTTTTCTTCATAGACTGATCCAGAGGATGCCATATTCCGCCGTAGAACATCTCCACGCACATTGTCACGGCATCGTCAAGCGTTTTGCCCTGGGCATCGATGGGATCGATCATGGGCTCGTCAAGTTCATCGTTCTTTATGATAAAGATCACCTGAAGGATATAGATCCCGTCATCCGTAAGCTCATTTTTATTGACCTGAATGTCAACGGTAAATCCTTTCGGCATGATAACGCAGTTATCATAGATCGTTCCCTTAAGCTTATTATTCAACGATTCAAGCAATGTCTGTTTGATGTCGACTTCTTTGTCCTTGGTTTCCTCTTCCGCTGCGTTCTTTTTTCTGAAAATGCTCATTTATACCACTCTCTTTCTGTTTTTATCATTGACCCCGCTTTGACAAAGAAAACGTGGCAGCTACCCATCCTCCGGCTTCTTTTATCTCAATGACTTTTAAGCCGGATTTTTCCAATTCCGAGACCGTTTCATCCCTTCTTCCGTCGATGATGCCGGAAACTATCAGTTTTCCGTCATTTTTCATATATCCGGCAAAAATATCCTTCATGGAAATAATGACATCGGCAACGATATTTGCAAGTATCAGGTCATATTTTCCTTCTGTTTCTCGCGCGGTGTCACCGTCACTGAGTATATCACCGCGGCAAACCTTGTATTTTTCCGGAGAAATGCTGTTTTTCGCGGCATTCTCCCTCGCGGTCACAACAGCGTTTTCCTCAATGTCGACCGCCACCGCGCTGTCGGCTCCGAGCAGCATCGCGGCGATCGACAGTATCCCGCTTCCGCACCCGATGTCAAGGACTTTATCGCCCTCTCTGAGATTTTTTTCGATCAGCTCAAGGCACATTCCCGTCGTCTGGTGCTGACCCGTTCCGAAACTCGAAGCAGGGTCGATCTCGAGTATTATCCTGCCGTCATCGCACGAATACTCCTCCCAAGACGGTTTTATTACAAGTTTTTCACCTGTTTTCAGCGGTCTGAAAAATTTTTTCCAGTTGTTTGCCCAGTCTTCCTCACGGACACCCGATATCTCAATATCAAGACTTCCGTAGATGTTGTCTTTGTCGGATCTTTTCAATCTGCCGAGAAGGGATCTTAAAGCGGCGAGCATATCGGCACCCCGGGAGTTTCCGGGAAGATAGACGGTAACGCAGGTCTCGCCGTCCGCAAGGCTCATAAGATCGTTGTCTATATAATCCCATTTTCCGTTTTTATCCCGCAAAAAATCATTGAAATCACGGGGATCTTTTATCTCGAATCCGTTTATACCGATGTCCGTGAGAAAAGCGCACAGAAGATCGACTCCGTCAGGTGCGGTATATATATTTATCTTTGACCAGTCCAATAAGCAGCGCCTCCGCAGGAAGATTTTCTGATAACATACAGAATATTTATGTTTCGGGTGTTTCTTTTTTCTTTCTCCTGTTCTTTATTTTTTTCATTTCCCTGTTTGCCTCATACAGAAGTACATACGTTTCTTTAGCTTTGTCGGAATCCTCTTTGCCGGCGGAAAGATCACCGTACGCTACGTGATCGAATATCTCGGCAAGTTCATACATACGGACTCCCGTGAGCGATGTTATGCTTTCGGCGGCTTCATGTGATGTGAGTGTCGGATCGATCCTGAATAACCTGCATATGCGTCTCATCGTAAGGAGAACGACTTTATCGGGATCCGACCTGTCAAGTTTCATAAGGAAAAACTTATGATATATCATCGGATAGAACCGGATGCCCAAAATAAGCAGTATTCCGAATATCAGCATGAAAATTCCCGCGATCGAAAGATTTCCGCTCGCCGTGTCCTGTGTCTGGCCGGCTTCTTCCGATGTGTCGGAAAGGGTCGGCTCGAACGACATCCATCCGAAACCGCGTATATAAACTTCGGGGAAAGCATGGGCTTCTTTTACTTTTATGACATAATTTGTGGACATCTGCTCACTGTCATATTTCTCGGAAAGGCTGTAGCCCTCGGCGTATCTTGAGGGAAGTCCCGCCGCCCTTGAAAGAAGAGTCATTGCGGTGGCAAATTCATAACAGACTCCCGTTTTTGAAGTAAATATAAAGTCCTCCGCGTTGTCGCCGACTTCTTTACGGTAGGATTTGTCATAGACAAAACCGTTCGAGGAAAAATATCTCTCGATCGATATTGCTTTCTCGATATCGGAAGTAAGTCCCTGAGTGATCTGATCGGCAAGCTCTTTTATCATCCGGTTGTCGCCGTAATCAAGATAATAATCAAAATCTTTTGTTTTTTCATAATGGTCTGAGAACGAGTCGGCGTCCTCGCTGCCGAGTTTCTGCAGTGAACCGGCACAGTCTTTCAGAAGTTCATAATAATCGTCCCGTGACAGAAGATCCGCGAGGCGCTTGTTTTCCTCATTGAGGAAAAATCTGTCCTGATAATACTGGAATGAAAATCTTTCATACGGTGAAAACCGTCCCTCGGTACAGAATACCGAACCGGACGCGAGCTTGGCGATATTTTTCTCACTTGTTGTATAGGTCATTCCTCTCAGAAGCGTCGGAACCGGCGCGAACTGCGATCTCTGACCGTAGGTGATCAGATTCAGCTGCTGCACTTTCGGAAATTCCATATTTTCGGCGCTGAAATCCTCAAGCCCGTATTTTTCGGCAAATTCCGCGTCATTCTCGGCGGCATACGAAATATCCGCAATTATCTGACCGGGTTTCTCGCCGCCTATCCAGCGTCGCTCTTCGGTCGTGTAGTCGTATACGGTGTCATTGTCGCTTACCGACCACGAGTCTTTGCTGTAGTCATATGTTGAAAAAGTCTGTGTCTTGAGCCTAAGATCCTCTCTCGAAGCCGCAAGGTAAAGAATGCTTTCGTCATTGAGCGTCGTATTGAAATCGTTTGTCGATGTGTCACGGAAAACGCTTAGCATATCGACAAGTCTGTCTGTCAGCGCGTCCGCGTTTATCATTTCATCAAGCTTTGTCCTGTCAGCCTCGACAGTCGGCTTCGGTATTATAGCAGCTATGGACGCGAAGATAAGGACATAGCTTCCTATCGACATCCATATCTGCGGTCTGCCGACAACCGTTGTGACGTTGTCATCGGCGAGTTTACGGCATTTTATCATTATCACGATATAGCCTACCGCCAGAAGTATCGTGAAAATCGTCGGATTCTGTTCATATTCCTTACCATAGATAACGAACGGGATTATGAAAATGAGAAAATTCATGAAAATCCTGTATCTTACCTTGGTAAAGTAATATATGACCGTCGCCATAAAGAACATGAACAAAAGAAATATGGCGAATGTGTACCATTTGTTGTAATCAAGCGCGTCCTGCGGCGTCAGGAACCACAGACCGAACGGGATAGGGTAATTCCTGTTTCCCATGGATATGCACATCCTCGACCCGTACAGGAACGCAAACGCGAGGGCGATATACGCCAGCGAGCCGATAATTTTATGCTTCGCTATAAAATCAAATATGAAAAATACAAGTGCCCCTATGACAAGAGCCGCCACCGCGTAAAACGCGGTCAGCTCGCTCCGATAGTGGTACATTATCGACATCATTATAAGGACTGTGTAAATCAGAACGGGATCACACAGCCTTTCAAGAAGTTTTCTGACCGGAGAATTTTTTTCTTTATCCATTTTCTCATACCGACTTAAAATTATTGTCTTCGTCAAGATACCAGACGGGTATATTATAGGCTGTCTTCTGATCCAAAGCCTCGGGGACGATTACGCACGCGTTGTCCTTGTCGTGTATCTTATCCAGAATACCGCCGAAATCTCCCGACAGACCGGTTGTGGCTATTATGCACGCGCATGAGCCCTCTGTCGAGCCTCCGGGGTCAAGTCTTTTTCCGGGAATGACTTTTTCGGCAAGGACTTTCAGCAGTATCTGTGACGGATAGTCAGGGTTGTTCACGTTTTCGCTGAGAAGCTCACCGCTCATATCACTGTAAACAAAAGTGCACGCAATGCCCTGCTTTATCATCAGTTCAAGCAGGCCGAACACTGACTGAAGAAGTTTTTCCTCCCGCTTTATGCATAAAAGCTCATCGGCGCCGCTCTCTCTGTACAGGTCGAGCAAGATACACGGCTGTACCGCCGACGCGGCCTCATCGAGCCTTACCATAAGTTTCGCGGCTTTTGAGGAGAGTTTCCAGTTTATCCTTTTCAGTGAATCACCGTAAACATACTCGCGGTGTTCATAGCCGGGGGTGGTGTTTGTGGAAAACATCATCGCCGTGTCGTTTTCTTCGTCATCCTCGCTTGTCATAACGATGTCGGCGATATTTCTGAACAGCGCTGACGAGGCGCTTACATTCGGAACTTCGGGTATGACGCCGACACTTTTCGGAGAAGGGATCCGGGACGGGACTTTTAACTTTACAAAGCCCAAAAAACCGCAGGAACAGACCGATGTCACACCGATCTCACCGTTTCCTCCCGTTTCTGCCGGTATCTTCATTTTATAGGAAAGTTTGTCTTCCGAAAAAAGAGAAAAGCGCAGTATTTTTTTTCTGACGGAGAAAACAGAAGAAGCATAGGTTTCCACTTCCACGAAAGCAAGGGGAAATCTGCCTTCTTTTGAGACAGTCACAGTCACTTCGAGCTCGCTGCCTTTTTTTACATATCCGTCACAGTCGAAGAAGATACTCACTCTTTTTCTGGCATATATAGCGAAAAAAAGTGAAACAAGGGGAGCGAACAGAAGAAAGGCGATCAGGATCACACCCATCTCTCCGTCGACGTAAAACGTGAATATAAAGACAAGAAAGGCTATGGCAAGGACATTGATTATATTTTTCATTTGCTCTTACCCATCTGAGGGACATCGTTGGAGGAGAGAACGAATTTTATATATTCCTCCGGTGTCCCGAACTGACTTTTGCCCTGAGGGGACAGTATTATCCTGTGGGAAAGCACGGGAACCGCCATATTTTTTATATCATCGGGCGTGGCGTATTCGCGGTCGTATATATACGCGCAGGCTTTTGCCGCCTTGTAAAGAGCGATGCTTCCGCGCGGACTTATTCCGAGTATCGTGTTTCTGTCATCTCTTGTGGAGGACACAAGCTTTACGACGTAATCCTTTACCTGATCGGTCACACGGATATTCTTGACCTCTTCCTGCATTTTACATACGTCGTCTATCTTCATCGCCGGCTCGGTTATATTGTTGATGGGGTTGTTCATTTCCGTCCTTTCGAGGATATTCACCTCTTCATCAGGTGACGGATAGCCCAAAGAAAGTTTCATGAAAAATCTGTCCATCTGCGCCTCGGGAAGATGGTACGTGCCATATGTCTCGACGGGGTTCTGTGTTGCCATAACAAGGAACGGGTTCGGAAGTTTGTGTGTCACGCCGTCAAGACTTACCTGACGTTCCTCCATTGCCTCAAGAAGCGCCGACTGTACTTTCGGCGAGGCACGGTTTATCTCGTCCGCGAGGAGAAAATTGCACATAACGGCGCCGTCACGGTAGACAAAATCGCCGACTTTAGGGTCAAGCATCGAAAATCCCGCAATATCGGACGGCATTACATCGGGGGTAAGCTGGATCCTGTTGAATTTTCCTCCGATAGAGCGTGAAAGAGCCGTTATAAGCTGCGTCTTTCCGACTCCGGGAACATCTTCAAGCAGAACATGGCCTTCACAAAGAAGAGCGGAGATAAGCTTTAAGACAGTGTCTTCTTTGCCGACGATGACTTTAGCTATCGAATCCACGAGTATCTGTACATTTTTATTCATGTTCAATACCTCTTATTTATTTGTATACGAGTTGATCCTCCGGCAGGGATATAAACGCACTCCGAAGCCAAGAAGATTATACCATATTTTCTTTCTGATTTCAAGACTTTTCACAGTCTTTTCACAATAACGGCAAAAATATTCCCGATACCCGCAAAAAGCCGCCCTCCGAAAGGAGAGCGGCCGTTTCTTTCCTGCCTCTTACCGGCTTATGAAATTGGCAAAAGCTTCTTTTCCGCCGGTAGCGGTGAATGCGTAATATCCCAGTATCGTCGATGCGTCTGACGAATCTACGGCATTATCCTTGTTTACATCCGCGGACCGTGTCTGCTCATCGGTCAGGTCGCCTTTCTGTCCCGTCGCGAGCAGAGCGTATTCCCGGAGCGCCAGTGAAGCGTCCGACGAATCGATACTTCCGTTGTCATCTATATCGCCGATGCCGGTCTTAACACCGAGATTTACAAATTTGTATTCACATCCCTCGGCATAATCGCGCGCGGTAGAATTGTCATATCCGCAGATCGTTCCGCCGAAATAAGAACCGTTGTCGTCGCCGTTGCTGAAAGTATCTCTTGATTTGAATATATCGCAATCCGGATTCTCTATCGTCACGGACTCAAGAGCAATACAGCCGAAGAACGCGTAATCGCCGATACTTTCCACACTCTCGGGTATCGTCACGGAAGTAAGAGCGAGGCAGTCGACAAAGGCGTAGTTCTCAATGGCTGTCACGCTTTCGGGAATAGTCACGGAAGTGAGCATACTGCAGCCCCGGAAAGCATCTTCACCGATAATTTTTACGCTGTCCGGAATGACTACATTCCCCTCAACCGGATCATCGACGTCAAACAGGATACCATTGAGGATAAGGAGCGGATCTTTCTCAAACTGCTCGGTAAGCCACTTTGTCAGCACAAAAGAATTGAACCCGAAATGTTCCAGACTGTCGGGGACAGAAACTTCAGCCAGATTTTTCAGACCGGAGAACGCGTGATCTCCTATACCCGTAATGCCGTTTCCGATAACGACTTTTGTGACGTCAAGATCTTTCCACGGAGGATTTGTGTCCCAATAATCGGCCATCTCTCCTTTTCCGCTGATTGTCAGCACTCCCGTCGACGGATCGAATTTCCACGTCATGCTTTTCTCATTTCCCTGCGCTCCGCAAAATCCCGATCCGGCTGCGGAAGGTTTTGTTTTCGTTGTCGTCGTCGAAACGCTGCCTGCGGTCGTCTGACGCGCGGTAGTCGTCGATACGGGACTTTCTGTTACTGATTCCGCCTCTGTAGTGGTGACGGCCGCTGCAGTCGTCGTTACTTTCGTTGTCTCAGTGACCGCCGTCGTCGTGGTCGTGGTCGTCTGCTCACCTCCGGGCTCAACATTTCCTGTCGGAGGTGTGACAGGCTGCTCGGGCTGCTCAGCCTCTGCGTCGACCTGTACCGCTGTTTCGTCTTTCTCTTTATCTTTTTCAATCACCGATTCGGCGGCAAACTTAACGTCGATTATCAAGGAATCGCCTGTAATGCTGTCATAATCAAGTGTGAGCTTCATCGAATTTCTGTCACTTACCGTGACAAGTTCTCCGCCTGTCGAAACGGATTCGATACAATATCCCTCGTCCGGAGTTATGTCAAGTGCAATACTCTCGCCCTCAGCCAATGTCGCGATACCGGAGGCACCCGAAACTGTTCCTCCCTCCGTAGAGGATATGAGAACGGATTTTTCCGCCGCTGTCTGGGTGCCGTCATCTTCAACAGCTACGATCGCGAACGGACTGAACGATTTACAGAGTATCACAAGGCCGTATTTCGTAACGACGCAGGGAAGTTCTTCGACTCCCGTTATCTCGCCCGCGTCATTTTTCATAAAATGGTAGACTTTGAATGTGACGCCCTCGTCCTCGGGCCCGTAACCCTCGGGGAATCCGAGCGATATCCTTACTCCGTCGCCTGTCTGAACAAGATTCTTGTTGCAGATCGTAAAATCGATATTGTATGTCTGACTTTTCAGTACCTTTCCGGTGTTTTCTCCTTCGATCATCTCGTTCATTTCATCCGTTTCGGCATGGCTCGGCTCAGAAGCTATCAGAACCATTCTGTTCAGAAGCTGTTCCGCCACGGACTCGCCGTCGGATGTCACCCAGCCGTTTGTGGAAACATCGGAATTTTCCATAAGCTGCGGACGTCCGAAAAGGTTCCAGTAATATCCCTGAGATCTGTACGCGCATACGGAGTAGGGTATCGACGCGTAAAATGTTACGTCATACGGCTGTTTTTCGCTTCTCGCGCCGACAAGCCCCTTAAGTGAGAAATTATACGTCGCGTTTTCGTCTGCCCACATATCACTTGCGGTAAAATCAAATGTGACTGTTCTGTCACCGTCCCATTCCAAGTTGCTCAGACTGCTGTATTCGACTCCGGACGCGCCGCTGCACGTAAATGTCATCCCGATATCTTCTCCCTCGACGGGAACAAGAGTATCGGTGTATGTCACGGAAACGTTGTATTCTTTCCCCGCGGTTATCTTTCCGCCGTTTCTCGGACTGCATTTTTCGACTCCGGGAGGCGCAATATAATAGCCGTTCGGGTTATGATAAGTCTCGCTTTCCGCCTCAAGCAGAGACGGATCACCCTGATAGAAAAGTTCGGGTATGGTGTTGCCGTTATAATCAATCTCTCCGTACGCAAGGTCGGTTATTCCGAACTGCGCGTACTGTATATGAGGCATAGGTATGACAAGTTCCGTATCGCTGTCCTGAAGAGCGGGATAAAGTTCCGGTGTCATATAGATCCATCCGGTGGTGTCCCATTCTCCGGTATTTTCATAATAGTTCGATGTGTTGCAAAGAAAATATTTTCCCTGCTCCTGCGACTTTGCCGCGCCCATGCCCTTGTAGCTCACATGGAAGATGCCGGCCGGTTCGCCTTCGAACGTTCCGTCGGGATCGTATGTGACAACAAGTCCGTTGTCATATTTTATCGTCGCCTCGCCGTAATTGTCATAACTGAGTCCGGGATACTCAAATTCATAGCCCGCCTCGGAAAGGATACTGCTTGCGGCATGGTGTTTGTCCATCTCTATATCGCCCGCGAGAAGGAGCATATCGTTCTCATAACCGTCCACTCCGTTATCCGACGGTTCACTGCTCTTGGGATCATCCATTGTCGCGTCAACACCGTACCATACATCGCCAAGCTGTACTTCCGTCCACATATGAAGCTCGACGGAATCTGCCGTGTGTCTGTAAACACCGCTTACCAGAACGCACGGTATGTCAAGCCTGTCAAGCACGGCTTTGAATGCTCTCGAATATCCCTCACACACTGCCTCGCCTCTGACGAGGGAGCCATATGATGTCCTTATAAATCCGATGTTGTCCGGAGCGCAGACATCCTCAAGGCGGTAAGATGTGTTGTTTATCACGTAGTCGTGTACGTATCTTATCTGCTCGGCCGTAAGGTCTTTTCCCTCCTCCGGCTCAAGCTTTTCCGCCTGTGACACTATCTCACCGACAACTTTTTCCTGCTCCGCCAGCGCTTTTTCGACCTGTTCCTCATTTTCGATGCCCTCGGCGTAGTAATCATCACGTCTGCCCGTTCCGATGTAAATATGATACCTGCCCGCGCCCGAGGAGGTCACCCGAACCGAGACAGCGGAAAAATCAACGTAGAAAATATCGGGATAATCCATCGTGAACGCGTCGCGCGCCGCACCGAAAATATTCAGGACACGTCCGCCGCCCTCAGCATAATCGGCAGCTTCCTCGTCCGAGATATATCCTGCGCCCGTAAGCTCAAGCTCGCCTTTTCCGGATTTGAAAAGACCCGTCGAATACATTTCGTAGAGCGCGTCATAAAATACTTTTGATTCCGGGGTCAGCTGGCGGTAAAAATACCTGTAATCCGTATTTTCTCCGCTTTCGCCGCTTTCCGCGAAGATACGGAAAACACCGGGATCGGCAAGCGTTCCCGCCGTAAACCCTGTAAGAGCGACGACTGCTGACAAAAATGATGCGAATGTTTTCCTGATATTCATTGATTCACCGACTCCTTTCCTTTTCTGCACGATATTACGAAATAACAGAATATCAGATATGGTTAAAAATTCCGGCCGGCGTCCGGTCTTATACCCGGAATTTTCTGTCTGCTCCGGCCGCTGTTTTTCCGGCAGAGCATTTCGCCCCGGTATCCGGAAAATCTGTCATGTATGTGTTATTATTTTACAGGAATAGTCGCTCTGTGTCAATAAAAAGATTGTGAACAATGAGAAAAAATTGTGTATTTTCTGAAATTATTATGTAAATTAAATAATTATTTTATTTAATATACCTGTCGCTCTTGACGGCTTGTTTTTTCGGTCATAAGCGTAAATAAGCAAACATCCGGAAAGAAAGGTATAATTTATGCGTGAGTCTGTTCGCCTTTGTTTTTACAGTGATTTTTCACTAAAATCTCGCTGTTGTTTTTATGCAACAGATATTATATCGCATTTTTTGTCACGGTATACAAAAATACCGGATTTTTTTCATATCCGCATTTTATCTTCTTGACAACTTTGATATATAATGATATAATTATTGTGTTATTTTTTGTCATTTTGTCTACTCGGAAGATTAAGGAGGTTTTCTCCGCTATGCGCAGTAAAAAGCGCGGCAACAGCAATATAAAAAAGCTCAGACTTTCGATGAGCCTCGGTTATGCCGCGATAATCGTTCTGATCATAATTTTTATCTCGGCTGTCACGATGAACAAGACAGACAGCGTACTCAAATCAAAAGTGTCCTCGATGACTTCCGCCCTGAACACACAGATGAAGATGAACATCAACAGTTATCTTTCAAGGATGGAAAAAACAGGCACTCTTGTCTTCGCGACCAAAGAAGTCTATATGTACAACGCCGCGGATGAGAATAACGACAGCTATGAGGCTCTCAACACGGAGGACATTATTTCGGAGCGGCTCGACAGCCTCTGCATCATGGATAATTTCGTTGATTTCGGTATTGTCTACAGCAACGGTCATACAGTCGGAAAAATATCAAACGGCACGATGGATCTGTTCGGCGATAAACTCTACAGAGATCTGTCGGCCATTATCAACCGCGAAAAAACAAATGACGGCTGGTCAGCGGGATATAAAGACAATTTCAAAAAGATCTACTATGTAAAACGCATACACGAGGACGCGCTGCTCGTTATCTCGGTATACGCGACGGAACTCGAAAGCGTGTTTGAACATCCCGGAGGCATAAAAGACATCACGGTAAGGCTCGTCGACAACAATGATATGATCATATATTCATCGAATGACGACGAAACGGGAAAAGCGACGCCGGATGAGATAACCTCCCGGCTTGACGGCAGAAGTTCGGCGACACTGCTTGATGACGAATATCTTATTACGGCAAGCAGATGCGGGGATGACTGGAAAGTCCTGTGTTCCGTGCCGACATCGATAATCCTCGCCGAAAAGAACGAGGTGCAGGTATATATAGCGATCATTGCGCTTGTCACCGCCATACTCGCGGTAATCATAAGCATTATCGTCGCGATGAAGATATCCGACCCTGTGGACGATATGGTGAATGTCCTCTCGACAAAGGCTCATCACGATATGCTCACAGGTCTGCTCAATAAAAAATCGTTTGAGGAACTCGTTGAAAGCGCTCTCTCAACAGCAGACAGTTCAAAACGGTTTGTGATGATACTCATGGATATCGACAACTTCAAAGGCGTAAATGACACGCTCGGCCACGCAACGGGCGACAAGGTCCTCGAAAAAGTCGGAAAGATAATGCATATGGTATTCCGCAGCAATGATCTTCTCGGAAGGCTTGGAGGAGATGAGTTCTGCGCATTCCTTGAAATACCCGAAACAGTAAAGGGCGACTGCGTTGATTTTGTAAGCTACAAATGCCAGCAGCTGGCTCAGATGTTCCACAGCAATTACGCGGATAAAGACGAGAAATACAAGGTATCGGCAAGTATAGGTGTCGCGCTGTCCCCTGTTCACGCGAAAACATTCCAGGAGCTTTATAAATGCGCCGACAAAGCCCTGTATGATTCAAAGAAAAAAGGCAAGGACACATACACTATCTACAGTGATTCGGAGGGACAGAAATGAGATCAAAAGCTATAATTCCCGCTGTCGCCGCCGTAGTGCTGTTTACGGGCTGCAGCAGGGAACCTGTCGTGACTTTGCAGGAGGAACCGGTTGAGATATCGCTCTCGTGGTGGGGAAATGACGGGAGAAACGAATATACCATAGAAGCCGTGGAGCAGTTTGAAAAGCTGCACCCGGGAATTAAAGTCACTTGCAATTATTCCGAATGGACAGGATATGAAGCGCGTAACAATGTACAGATGGTCTCGGATACCGAGTCGGATGTCATGCAGATAAACTACGCATGGATCGAGCAGTATTCACCGGACGGCAAGGGATTTTATGACCTGAATGAACTTGACGATGTGATAGACCTCTCTGCCTTTACGGACTATGACCTGAGTTTCGGAATGCAGGACGGCTGCCTCAACGCCATTCCTATCGCAATGAATACCCAGACGGTATTCATAAACAAGACCGTATATGATGATTACGGTCTTGACACACCGAAAACGTGGGATGATGTCTTTGCGGCGGCAAAAGTTATGGACGGAGAGAATTATCCCCTCTGTATGGCGTCAAAATCCGCATATTTTTATATCGCGTCATACGCCGAACAGATGACGGGAAAACAGCTTATGGATATTGACGGTAATCTCGGTTTCGGAGTCGATGAGTTCAGACTTATGATCGACTTCTACTGCCGCCTTGTAAACGAAAAAGTAATGCCTCAGGTAGAATACTTTGACAGACTGCAAATAGATTCCGGAAAGTACGCGGGGTTCGTCGCGTGGCTTAGTGATGCGGAAACATACGGCGGTCAGGCTGTCAAAAACGGGTTTGAAATGGTGATATCCGATTATCCCGTAAATGACTCCTCGGCACCGGGCGACGGCTGGTACGCTAAACCGGCTACAATGTATGCCATAAGCAAAAATACGGATCATCCGAAAGAATCGGCAATGCTTCTTGATTTCCTGCTGAATTCCGAAGAAATGGCACAGCTTCAGGGAGTCGAAAAAGGCATTCCCATAAGCAAGCCGGCGAGGGATTATCTTCAGGAAAACGATATGCTCTCCGGCATTCAGTATGACGCGTTTCTTAAACTCAGCGAATACTCAGAAAATATCTCCATCATAAGCCCGTATTACGAAAATCAGGATCTTGTGGATCTTTTCGGAAACGCGTGCAATGATGTGCTTTACGAAAAATCCGACCCGAAAACGACAGCTGCAAAGCTGTATAACGATTTTAAGGAAGTACTCGGTTAAAACTCAGAATAACATAAAAAAGAGCAGATGGCACATCTGCTCTTTTATTATATTGCAATACGAAAAGAACCGTTATTTTATCATCTTCGCAACTTCATCCGCAAGGTTTTCTTCCTTCTTCTCAATACCCTCGCCGCGCTCGAATCTCGCGAACTCGGAAACTGTTACCGGCGAGCCGACTTCCTTTGCGACAGAATCAAGGTACTTACGTACCGTAAGACTGTTCTCTTTTACGAAATCCTGGTCAAGCAGACAGTTTTCCGAATAATACTTGCCTATCTTTCCCTCGACGATTTTGGCTTTGACCTGCTCGGGCTTTGACGCCATCTTGGGATCCTCAGCCATTTGGGCGAGCATTATCTTCTTTTCCTCCTCAAGCGCCGATTCCGGCACGTCCTCTCTGTTGAGATAAGGAGGATTCATGGCGGCTACCTGGAGAGCACAGTCTTTTCCGCACGCGAGAAGTTTATCGGAAACGGGAGCGTCCGACTTTACATTGACGAGCACACCGATCTTTCCGCCGTCATGAACGTAAGGTACTACGATACCGGTCATTCTCTTAAAGCGACGGATCTGCATATTCTCGCGGATACTTATAAACAGCTCCGAGAGAGTCTCGGCTACCGTAGCGGTACCGCCCGATATCGTGCACGCGTTGAGAGCGTCAATATCGGCGGGATCCTGCTCAATTATCGTTTTTGCAACATCATTCACGAACGCCACAAACTTTTCATTCTTAGCCGCAAAATCGGTTTCTATATTGACTTCAACGACAGCGCCGACCGAATGGTCGTCGTTTGTCATAGCCATAACGATCCCCTCAGCCGCGACTCTGCCGGCTTTTTTCGCCTGAGTCGCAAGACCCTTTTCACGAAGGATAACGATCGCCTTGTCCACATCGCCGTCGGTCTCTTCAAGCGCTTTCTTGCAGTCCATCATTCCGACGCCGGTCATCTTCATAAGATTTTTTATCTCAGCAACAGATATCTTGCCCATTTCAACTTTACCTCCGGTTTATTCTTTCGGCAGCCCGGACACCGAGCCTGCCTTTACTTAAAATCTGGTATTTCAGAAAAAGCGCTATTATTCTGCCTCGGCAGATCCCGCTTCGGCGGCAGCCTCAGCCGCATCGTCCGGTACGGTCTGTTCCGGCTCGGTGACGCTCTCTTCCGCGGCGTCTTCCGACTGCGCAACATCACTGCCCTGTCTTCCCTCGATGATAGCGTTGGCAATCGTTCCGGCAATAAGTTTTACGGCTCTTATGGCGTCATCATTGCCGGGAATTACATAATCGACTTCATCCGGGTCGCAGTTTGTGTCTACGATAGCGACGATCGGTATATTCAGTTTCTTTGCCTCTGCAACGGCGATCCTCTCTTTTCTCGGGTCAACGATAAACAGAGCCGCGGGCAGTTTTTTCATCGTCTTTATTCCGCCGAGGAACTTTTCAAGCTTTTCTATCTCAAGGTTGAGTTTTACGACTTCTTTTTTCGGAAGGAGGTCGAACGTTCCGTCCTCTTCCATCGTATGAAGCTGTTCAAGACGTCTGATCCTCGTCTGTATCGTCTTGAAGTTTGTAAGCATACCGCCGAGCCATCTCGCGTTTACATAATGAGCGCCCGCGCGTGTGGCCTCTTCCCTTATCGAATCGCCGGCCTGCTTTTTCGTTCCAACGAAGAGGATCTCTCCGCCTTCCGCAGATGTGTCGCGAACGAACATATAGGCTTCTTCAAGCTTCTTTACCGTCTTCTGGAGATCTATTATATAGATCCCGTTTCTCTCCGTAAAAATGTACGGAGCCATTTTCGGATTCCATCTTCTTGTCTGATGGCCGAAGTGAACACCGGCCTCAAGAAGCTGTTTCATTGATACTACTCCCATCGTGTAGTCCTCCTTAAAAATCGGTTAAATTATATCCTCCGCCCGGCTTAGCTTGCAAGCGACCCCGATCGGGGCACCGAGCCGCAAAAACACAGGCGTGCGAATTACTTTAAAATTATATCATAATTTTATATTTATTTCAAGTTTTTTTATTTGTGCTTTATCAACAAATTTTTCGGCTGAAAATTGTTGAATTTTCAGTTATTCGGGCAAAAGTTGCCTGAAAAAAGGCATACGGCGTTTTCGGAAAATGCCGTATGCCGGTGTGTTTATGATTCAGAAGCGGAAATCTCTCTCTCCGTTTTTTATCTTTTCAAGATTTTTCAGCGTGACTTCCTTTACTTTCGGGTTGGTCACGTTTTCGATCTCACGCTTTATAAGGGCCTCGCCTACCGTTTTTGTTTCGGGGCGCGCGTAATCCTCGAGGTATTCCTGAAGTGTCATCAGCGCGTTCGGATGACAGCAGTTCTGTATCTGTCCGACCTTGCAGAGAGACATAAATCTGTCGCCCGTCCTTCCCTCACGGTAGCAGGCGGTGCAGAATGACGGAATATACCCGAGATCCATGAGCCATTTTACGACTTCATCAAGCGAACGCTGGTCAGAAACATCAAACTGCTCGGTGTCGTGCGGTCTTTCATCATCGGAGTAACCCGCGTATCCTCCGACGGAAGTCCTCGATCCTCCGGATATCTGGGATATTCCCAGACCGAGCACCTTATCGCGGCAGCTCTGATTTTCGCGTGTCGATATGATCATTCCCGTGTACGGAACGGCTATCCTGATGCAGGCGATTATCTTCGCGAATGTGTCATCATCTATACTGTTATCAAAGACGCCGGGATCGATATCGGACGCGCGTTTCACTCTCGGAACGCTGATAGTGTGAGGTCCTACGCCGTGTACGGCCTCAAGGTGCTCCGCGTGCATAAGAAGTCCCGCGAACTCGTATTTATAAAGGTCAAGTCCGAACAGCACACCGAGTCCGACGTCATCTATGCCGCCTTCCATCGCTCTGTCCATTGCCTCGGTATGATAGGCGTAATTGTGCTTCGGTCCCGCGGGATGGAGTTTTTCGTAGCTCTCCTTATGATATGTTTCCTGAAAAAGTATATAAGTGCCGATACCGGCATCTTTGAGCTTTCTGTAATTTTCAACGGTCGTCGCGGCAATGTTTACGTTGACTCTCCTGATCGCCCCGTTTTTATGCTTTATGGAATAAATCGTCCGGATACATTCGAGTATATACTCGATCGGGTTGTTCACAGGGTCTTCACCGGCCTCTATGGCGAGCCTCTTATGTCCCATATCCTGAAGCGCTATGACTTCTTCACGCACTTCGTCCTGGGTGAGTTTCTTTCTCGGGATCTCTTTGTTCTGATAATGATACGGGCAGTACACACATTTGTTTACGCAGTAGTTTGATAGATAGAGCGGCGCGAACATAACTATCCTGTTTCCGTAAAAAGCCTCTTTTATCTCACGCGCAAGCGAATACATCTTTTCGGTCATCTCGGGAATATCGCACGCGAGAAGCACGCTTGCGTCCCTGTGTGAAAGTCCCGCGCACTCAACACCCCTTGCCGTCTTTCTCGGACGCGCCTTGTCGAGTATCTCTTCGATAAGTTCCCGGTTATGCTTGTTTTTTTCGGCATAATCCAGCGTCGCGAGTATTTCTTCATCGCTGATAAATTCTTCCGCCTTAAGCGATTTTACATCGTAACTCATTTTATTTTTCTCCTCCGTTATCTGTTACTCTGAATTATTTTTTTGACACAGCCGCTTTTACCGATACACCGCCTATCTGTCCGAGGCGTCCGGTAAGACTGCTTATCATATCGGGCTCGGCGTCGACCGCCACGGATATAAGCGAGATATTGCGCTCCCTGTACGGAATACCCATTCTGCCTATTATAACATCCCTGTAGTCATGCAGCACAGAATTTACCTGTGACGCGGCTTCTGTCTCATCGATGACGATCGCGACCACCGCTATCCTCTTTTCTTCGTTTTCGCTCATTACAACACTCTCCTCCCGTAAATAAAAGGCTTTATATCCGGACACAAAAAAACTGCCGCAAGGCAGACGAAAAGCGCATAAAATCAATGCCGTTCCGATAACGGGGATCAACACTCCGCTGCCCGAATAACATATAAGTCTGAAACTTCAGCCCATGCAAAATATGGTCAGTCGCGGAATAAATCCCGCCAGTCACCACGAAAACGCAGTACAAGACACGACCCGTACCACTGCCTATTATTATAACATCGCGCGGGTATTATGTCAACAAAAATCCCGAAAAATATATGCTGACGACAAAATAATATAATCTCAATTTATTTTCTTAAATTCAGAGAATGTAATTTTAATTTTTTTCGGCATCAGACTTTTATTTTTCCCCTATCCTCCCCGCCCGGCGTAATATTATTAAAAAAATAAAACTTGTGCACAAAATTATATAATCCGCTTGACAAATTATTTAAGATGTGCTATAATAATTCCATCAGAGGCAAAGGAGGAATGATCATGAAAAAAAGTGTCTACAGCCTCGTCCTTATGGACGATGTCATTAAGGAGGTCGATAAAGAGGCATACAGACTCGGCACAAGCCGCTCAAATCTCGTAAACCAGATACTCGCCGGCCATCTTTCGTGCGTCACGCCCGAAATGCGTATGAAAGAGATCTTCTCGCTTTTTTCCGACATGATCGGCAACAGTTTTCAGATACAGCAGCAACGCTCCGCCTCGCTCCTCACACTGCGGTCCTCACTTGAATACAAGTACAGACCGACCATAAATTACAAAGTGGAGCTTGCGCGGTCGACTGACGACGGTCTGGGACTGCTGCGCGTCCGGATAAGAACACAGAGCGAGGATCTTATCTCTCTTTTTAACAGATTTTTCGTCTATCGCGCGGAGTTTGAGGCGAAATGCCTGAGTGAACGCGGTTGTGACGGCTATCGCTACGAACTTTCGTCCGGTTCTTTTACGCGCAGACTGATAAACTATGATGAGCCGGACGAACAGCAGATCGCGTCGGCCATAAGCTCATACATAACACTGCTTGACAGAACGGTAAAAAAATTCTTTTCCGACCCCGACGGTTTTGAATCGTCGGCGCGGGAACTCGAAAACGAATACAGACAGCAGCTGGAAAAATCTATAATATAACGGAGGTATTGTTATGAATGCGGAAAAACTTACTGAAAAATCATTTGACGCCCTAAGAAAAGCGCAGACAATAGCAGTCATGAACAGCAACAGCGTCATCGAACAGATCCACGTGCTTGCCGGCCTTCTGAAACAGGAATCCGGTCTTATACCGCAGCTTCTCAAGAAAATGAATATCGACTGCTCAATGCTTGAATCCGAGACGGACAAGGCTGTCGCGTCACTGCCGAAAGTTACCGGCAGCGGCAGGAGCAGCGAAATCAGCATATCCGCGGATTGTGACAGACTTTTTATAAACGCGGAAAAAACGGCGACGGATATGAAGGACGAATTTATCTCGGTGGAACATATCATGCTTGCTCTGATCGACTCAAAAGACAGGGATGTTTCAAGAGTGCTTTCATCGTTCAGGATAAACAAAGAGGATTTTCTGAAAGTTCTCATGTCAGTCCGCGGAAATACGCGCGTGACATCACAGACGCCGGAAGATACATATGATGTGCTCGCAAAATACGGTCAGGAACTTGTCGGACTCGCGCGGCAGAATAAACTTGACCCGGTCATCGGACGCGACAGCGAGATAAGAAATGTGATACGCATACTCTCAAGGAAAACAAAAAACAATCCTGTGCTCATCGGAGAGCCCGGTGTCGGTAAAACGGCTATAGCCGAAGGGCTCGCGCAGCGTATCGTTGCGGGAGACGTCCCGGACAGCCTCAAGGACAGAAAGATATTCTCGCTCGATATGGGCGCTCTTGTAGCCGGGGCGAAGTACAGGGGCGAGTTTGAGGAGCGTCTGAAATCCGTACTTAATGAGATCAAGAAAAGCAACGGCAATATTTTACTTTTCATCGACGAACTTCACACGATAGTGGGAGCGGGCAAATCGGACGGCGCCATGGATGCGGGAAATCTGCTCAAACCTATGCTCGCGCGCGGCGAGCTTCACTGTATAGGCGCCACAACACTGAATGAATACCGGCAGTATATCGAAAAGGATCCCGCGCTTGAAAGACGTTTTCAGCCTGTCATGGTCGACGAACCGTCGGTGGAGGATACTATATCGATACTGAGGGGACTTAAGGAGAGATACGAAGTCTTTCACGGCGTGAAGATACACGACAACGCGCTTATTGCCGCCGCTACTCTTTCTAACAGATATATATCAGACAGATTTCTTCCGGACAAGGCGATAGACCTCATAGACGAGGCGTGCGCCACCATACGCACGGAAATGGACTCAATGCCGACCGAGCTTGATGTAATATCGAGAAAGATCGTTCAGCTTGAGATCGAGGAAGCCGCTCTGAACAAAGAGAGTGACAGTATCTCGAAAGAACACCTTGAGGAGATCAGAAAAGAGCTTGCCGGATTGAGGGAAAACTTTAACCAGATGAAGGCAAAATGGGAAAACGAAAAGAACGACATAAATGCCGTCCAGAAGATCCGTGAAGAGATAGAATCCGTCGGGGCACAGATCGACAAGGCGGAACGCGAATACGATCTCAACAAGGCGGCGGAGCTTAAATACGGAAAACTTCCGCAGCTTCAGAAAAAACTTGAGGAACTTGAATCGTCCGCTGAACATGATGTCGAAAACGGACGGCTCCTGCGCGATAAAGTGACGGAGGAGGAAGTCGCCGAGATCGTGTGCCGCTGGACAGGAATACCCGTATCAAAACTTATGGAGGGCGAAAAAGAAAAGATATTAAATCTTGAGGCGACGCTCCACAAACGCGTCATCGGTCAGGATGAGGCAGTCACCAAAGTAAGCGAGGCTATCCTGAGGTCGCGCGCGGGCATCCAGGCTCCCGACAGACCTATCGGATCGTTCCTGTTCTTAGGTCCGACCGGTGTCGGAAAGACAGAACTCGCAAAAGCTCTCTCGGAAACGCTTTTTGACGACGAAAAAAATATTATCAGGATCGATATGAGTGAGTATATGGAAAAATTCAGCGTCAGCAGACTTATCGGCGCGCCTCCCGGATATGTGGGATATGACGAGGGAGGCCAGCTCACGGAAGCCGTCCGCAGAAAGCCGTATTCCGTCATTCTCTTTGATGAGATCGAAAAAGCTCACCCCGATGTATTCAATATCCTGCTCCAGGTGCTCGACGACGGAAGGATAACGGACTCGCAGGGACGGACTGTCGATTTCAAAAACACCATAATAATTCTTACTTCAAATCTCGGCTCGCCGTATATTCTCGAAGGTATCGACAAAAACGGCAATATCACAGATGACGCGAGAGAAAAAGTCGAACAGCTTCTGAAACAGCAGTTCAGACCGGAATTTCTCAACAGACTTGACGAGATCGTGTTCTACAAGCCGCTGACCAAGACGGAGATCGTAAGCATCGTCGATCTTATGCTTGACGACGTGCGCGGCAGACTGAGTGACAAACATATAAAACTGAGCGTTACGGATGAGGCCAAATCGTATATCGTCGAATGCGGTTATGATCCCAATTTCGGCGCAAGACCTCTGAGAAGATTTATTCAGCGCAAAGTTGAAACACTTATTGCGAGAAAAATAATCGAATGCAATATCTCGCCGGGATCGACGATTGAGATCGATCTTGTCGATGACAAACTGATTGCCGACTGTATATGAACAGTGATTTGTTTTATGCTGTTTTATGCTGAAAATTGACTTATTTACGCTTTGTTGCCCGTTTTATTATAGAATTTCAATAAAAAAATAATAAAAAACCGCGTTTTATCGGTCGTTTTGTCATTTTTTCCGCAATATCTTGACAAATAGGCATAAAAGGGGTAAAATAAAATCATAAAAATTTAATTGGAGGATATTGACATGACAAAGACAGAGTTGGTCGGCACGATCGCCCAGAAGACCGGTTTCACGAAAAAAGATGCTGATGCAGCTTTGAACGCTGTTCTTTCATCGATCACCGATGCCCTCGCAAATGGCGATAAAGTTTCCATTACGGGCTTTGGTACTTTTGAAGTTCGTGAACGCAAAGAAAAACAAGTTATCAATCCCCAGACAAAAAAGGTGATGACTGCACCGGCTTCAAAGGCTCCTGCTTTCAAGGCAGGTCAGGCTTTGAAGAACGCAGTTAAAAATTAATTTACGGAGGTAGATTATTATGCCAAGAAATGTAAAGAAAGCTGATGAGGTTAAACCTGAAGCAGCAGCAAAGACTGCCGAAAAAGCCGTTGCGGAAACTGCTGAGAAGAAAACAGCCACAAAAACTGCCGCAAAGAAGCCCGCTGAGAAAGCTGCTCCCAAAAAGACAGCTGCCAAAAAGACAACAGCTACTGCCGGCTCCAAGACTGTGTCGACTAATGTTTACATCCAGTGGAACGGCGCTCAGGCATCAACAGATGATATCGTTGAGAAAGCAAAGAAAAATTCCGGCGTAAAGAACCCCAAGAAGATCGATATTTATGTAAGACCCGATATTGACAGGGTATATTATGTTATCGACAACGATCCCGACGGTAAGGCCGGAGATTTTGAACTCTTTTGATCGTTCTGACCGAATGTCGGATGTATTGAAAGCAGTATATGAAAAAAGCCGATGCCATAATGGCGTCGGCTTTTCATTTTGTCTTATCCGTTCTTTTCAATCATTTCATTATACATTTCGATATACTTGTCAGCCGAAGATGACCAGCTGAAATCACATTCCATATCGCGTTTAACGATCTGAGTCCATACGGACTTATCTTCGTAATCATGCTTTGCACGGCGTACGGCGTCAAGCATATCGTTTGCGTTATATGTCTTGAACGTGAAACCGTTTCCGTTTTCTCCGCCGTTGTCATGAACGGAATCTCTGAGACCGCCTGTCTCCCTCACGATCGGCACAGTTCCGTAGCGCATCGCTATCATCTGCGCAAGACCGCATGGCTCACTCTGCGACGGCATCAGAAACATATCGGCGCCGGCATAAATGCGATGTGACAGATCCGGCATAAATCCGAGATTTACAGAAACCTTTCCGGGATACCTTGCCGCCATTTCGCGGAAAAATTCCTCGTATATCCACTCGCCGTTTCCGAGTATGGCAAATTTTATGCCCGAGTTTACCATTTCCTCAAAGACACTGCGGACAAGATCGATACCCTTATGACCCACAAAACGGGTGACCATTCCGATTATAGGTTCATCACCGGCGTCAAGTCGCAGTTCTTCTGTCAGGGCTTTTTTGCATTCCGCTTTGCCCGATATATCATCCGCTGAGAAATGCGCCGCTATCACTTCATCGGTCTGAGGATCATACTGTTTTGTGTCGATCCCGTTAAGTATTCCTCTGAGCTTATACTGTTTCGTAACGAGTATCCTGTCCATTCCGTGCGCGTACCACGCATCAAGAATCTCCCACGCGTAGCTCGGACTGACCGTCGTTATCATATCGGCTGTCTCGATGGCGCCTTTCATCATATTGATATATCCGTCATATTCAAGCAGGTTCGCGTGATACATGGGAATGCCCATAAGTTCATTGAGGACTTCCCTGCCGTATCTTCCCTGATACTCGATGTTGTGAATGGTGAACACATTCTTTATCATCTCATATCCCTGCTGATATTTGTAGTATATGTTATAGTAAACGGGAATAAGAGAAGTCTGCCAGTCGTTGGCGTTTATGATGTCGGGCTTGAAATCGATATACCTGAGCATTTCAAGAATCGCTCTCGAAAAGAACACAAACCTCTCGCAGTCATCGTAAAAACCGTACAGTCCGTCACGCGCGAAGTAGTACTCGTTATCGATAAAATAATATACCACTCCGTTTTTCTCGGCTGTGAATATTCCGCAATACTGCTTGCGCCACGAAACATCGACCGTTATATTCGTTATAAAAGTCATCTCGTCGCGAAGCTCTTTGCGGATCGCTTTGTACAGCGGTATAACGATACGGCAATCGCACCCCTTCTCGCACAATGCTTTCGGCAAGGAGCCGACTACATCGGCAAGGCCGCCGGAGGCCGCATAAGGTACAGCCTCGCTTGCCGCGAACAATATATTCATCCGTTAAATCACCGCCGCTCTATATCTTACCGTTTTTGCCTATATACAGCGGATATGTTTCCGAACCTGTCAGGACTTTCTCATCACTTATCTCTACATTCTTGTCGGTTATTATCGAGGACAGAGCGCAATTGTCTCCGACATCCGTTCCCTGAAGCAGAACACAATCTTTTATGACAGTTCCCTTTCCGACTTTTACGCCCCTGAAAAGGATGGAGTTCTCAACCGTGCCTTCGATAACACAACCGTCGGCAATGAGGGAATTTTTGATGTCCGACTCAAGTCCGTATTTTACGGGAGCATTATCGGCGATCTTGGTGTAAACCGGAAGCTTTTTTGTAAAGAGCGCATTTTTCTTTTCGGGATCGAGAAGAAGTCTGTTGGCGCTGTAATAGCTCTGGATACTGTCGATCCTTGTGAAAAATCCGTCATACTCGTAGCCCATGATCCTGAACCCGTTTTCCTTGTTCTGGAGTATCTCACGGGTGAAGCTGTGCTGATTCCTGCTCGCGGCATCAAGCACGATCTTCTTCAGAAAGTCCTTCGTTACGACAAACATCTCGAGCCACAGATTGCACTCGCCGGAGAACTGCGGATCGACAAGAGCGTCTTTGAGCGTATTGTCGTCGTTGAACTCAAGTATCGTGGCTCCGTGGTTCTTCTCGCTGTCATACAGGCTTTTGCCGTATACCAAAGTGACATCCGCACCGGAACTTACGTGCTGATTTATTATCGGGTTGAAATCAACGGTCGCAACCACGTCACAATTTGAAAGAATGACATACTTTGCGTGAGAATGTTCCACAAAGCTCCAGATATTGTTCAGGGCGTCAAGACGTCCTTTGTAAATACCGCCGGTCTGGCTGTAGTAAGGAGGAAGCAGATGAAGTCCGCCCTTTTTGCGGGAAAGATCCCACTCACGGCCGGATCCGAGATGGTCAAGGAGCGAGCCGTAGTTGGATTTTGTGATGACTCCGACTTCCGGCACACCGCTGTTTACCATATTGGAAAGCGGAAAATCTATGAGGCGGTATCTGCCTCCGAACGGCAGAGATCCCATCGTTCTCTGCTTTGTCATTTCGGCAACGAACGAATCGTGCATACTTGCAAAAATCAAACCTAATAAACTGTAATTCACACTCATTTCCGACCCTCCTTAGATATTCTCGCTGATGATCTGTTTGGGCTCAACAACTTTATTTTCGGAAACGGTAACATTGTGTCCGACAACAGCTATTCCCCAGTCATCTCTGTTTTCGACATTTTCAGGGCTCGTTCCGATCTTCGCGCCGCTTTCAACGACACAATCCGCGCCTACTATCGCATACTCCACGACCGCGCCGCTCTTTACGACCGTACCGGGCATAAGTATGCTGTAGTTTACCGTAGCGCCTTCTTCTATCGTGACACCGGAAAAAATGACGGAAAAATCAACCGTGCCGTCTATGGTGCTTCCTTCCGAGATCATAGAATTTTCGATGTTCGCGTTGTTTCCGATATACTGGGGCGGCATATTGCTGTTGCGCGAATAGATCTTCCAGCTCGGATCATACAGGTCAAGCGGAACGCTCGGGCTGAGAAGATCCATATTCGCTTCCCAGAGAGAATCGAGCGTGCCGACATCTTTCCAGTAGCCTTCGAATTCGTATGCGAAAAGCCTCTGCTTGTCACGGAGCATCGATGTGATTATATCCTTTCCGAAATCCTTCGACCAAGGCTCTCCTCTTTCGCGTTTTGCGTTCGCGTCGTTTTCGTTCTCTATCAGATACTTCCTGAGTTTGTTCCAGCTGAATACGTAGATTCCCATCGAAGCAAGAGTGGACTTGGGCTCCTTCGGCTTTTCAACGAAATCCGTGACCTGATTTTTGTCATCGCAGATCATTATTCCGAATCTTGATGCCTCCGCTCTCGGAACATCGATGACGGAAATCGTACAATCGGCGTTGTTTTCGATATGAAAATCAACCATCTTCGAGTAGTTCATCTTATAGATATGATCTCCGCCGAGAACTATGACGTACTCGGGGTCATACCTGTCGATGAATCTCATATTCTGGTAGATGGCATTCGCGGTACCCTCGTACCATGAAGCACCCGACTGGGTCTCGTACGGCGGGAGAACATGAACTCCCCCGTTCATCTTGTCAAGATCCCACGGCTGACCGTTGCCGATATACTCATTGAGTACAAGGGGCTGATACTGTGTCAGTACACCGACGGTGTCAATACCGGAATTGGTGCAGTTCGACAGCGGAAAATCGATCAGTCTGTACTTGCCGCCATAAGGCACAGCCGGCTTGGCGACATTTTTCGTCAGTGCGTAAAGCCTGCTTCCCTGACCGCCGGCAAGCAGCATAGCGACAGTCTTTTTCTTCGTATACATACTATTCCTCCTAATATAAAAATGTCCTGACCTTAATCTGATACGTATGCAAATCATCCGCACAGGTACGCTTAGATCATATACCTGTTGCGATAAAAATCATTTCTTTTTCTTTCTGGAAGCGGTGCTTTCTTTCGGCGTTTCATCCGTATTTTTCGGTGTTCTCTTCTTCACCGGAGCATATTTCAGGTAAATCACCGACAGCGGAGCGAGCGTCATGGATATACTGTCCTCGAAACCATGCATAGCGTATGTATCGGACTTGAACGTTTTTTCCGTAACACCCGTGCCTCCGAACTCAACGGCATCCGTGTTGAATACGAGCTTGTATCTTCCCTTCTTCGGAACACCTATCTTGTAATCCCTTCTCTCGACGGGGACAAAGTTGCAGACAACTATTATTTCGTTGCCGCTGTCATCGAAACGGCGGAACGCGATAACGCTCTGTTTATAATCGTCATTCGAGATCCAGCTGAATCCCGTCCATGAATCGTCATTCTCCCAGAGCGGGGCGTTATCAACATAGAACTTATTGAGCTTTTCGGAAAACTCAAGCATCTGCCTGTGAGAATCGTATTCAAGAAGGTTCCATGAAAGCTGTGTCTTGTAATTCCACTCGTCCATCTGGGCAAATTCCTGTCCCATAAACAGAAGTTTCTTGCCGGGATGTGCCATCGTGTACGCCAGAAAAGCTCTGTAGGAGCTGAACTTCTGCTCATAATTGCCGGGCATTTTATTTATCATCGAACATTTTCCGTAAACGACCTCATCATGAGAGATCGGCAGGACATAATTCTCGGAAAAGCAATAGAAAAACGAGAACGTCAGCTTATCGTGATTGAACGCGCGGTAAATTGGATCGAGCGACATATATGAGAGCATATCGTTCATCCAGCCCATATTCCATTTGAAATTGAATCCGAGTCCGCCCATATCGGTAGGCTTTGTCACCATCGGCCATGCCGTCGACTCCTCGGCGATCATCAGGGCATCGGGATTTTTCTCAAAAACAGCCTCGTTCAGCTGTTTCAGAAATGCGACAGCTTCAAGATTTTCGTTTCCGCCGTATATATTCGCGCACCATTCCCCGTCGCGGCGGTCGTAATCAAGATAGAGCATGGAAGCGACGGCGTCGACTCTCAGACCGTCGACGTGGAACTGCTCAAACCAGTAGCAGGCGCTTGAAATAAGGAACGAGCAGACTTCGGGCTTTCCGTAGTCAAAAACGCGCGTGCCCCAGGCTTTGTGCTCCTTCTTGCGCTCATCTGTGTACTCATAGCAGCACGTTCCGTCAAATTCGTAGAGTCCCGCCTCGTCTTTCGGAAAATGCGCCGGAACCCAGTCGAGAATCACACCGATACCCGCAGCGTGGAAGATATCGATCATCTTTCTGAAATCATCGGGCGTGCCGAAACGGGATGTGGGGGCGTAATAACCCGTCACCTGATAGCCCCACGAACCGTCAAACGGATATTCGGTCAGGGGCATGAACTCTATGTGAGTATACGACATCTTCTTAAGATACGGCACGATGTCATTTGCAAAAGTGACATAGTTGAAGAACTCTTCGCCGTTATACTGCTTCCATGAACTGAGGTGTACCTCATATATGTTCATCGGGCTTTTGTATATGTTCTTTTTTCTCTTTTCGTCAAACCACTTCTTATCAGACCATTCGAAACTGCTCTCAAAGATCTTTGACGCCGTACCCGGTCTTGTCTCAAAATGGCAGGCATACGGGTCGCCCTTGAGCACGATACGTCCGTCGCCTGTCTCGACACTGAATTTGTATGTGTCGAACTGCTTCAGACCTTCGATCCTTGCTTCCCATACACCATCCGCGATTATTCCCATGGGATTTGCATTTCTGTCCCAGTTGTTGAAGTCACCGACAACAGAGATGCTTGCGGCTCTGGGCGCCCATACTCTGAAGATAAAAGTCTTCGATCTGCCTTTCTTTTCGGTATGAACTCCGAAGAACTTGTATGCCTCATAGTTCTTTCCCTGGTAAAATAAAAAAAGCGGAAAATCATTGAAATTTTCGTTGTAATCAGATGACATAATTTACCCCCTTCGCTTTTTGAAAGCTCAGCGATATTTTTTTAGGTGAACATTACATTCAGCATAATTTTTCCTTATCATATTTTATCAGAAAATAATAAATTATTCAAGTTTTTTTGTCATTTACATAAAATTTTCAGATATTACGCTAATTTTATATATTGATTTTAGTGCAATATGCCAAATTTTGCCCCTTGCAAAACGATTCTGTTTTAGCTATTTCACAAATACGGCATAATTATTTAAATTTTTGACATAAACATTTCCGGCATACGGCAAGTGACTTTCCGGAAGCGATATTGACTTTTCAGTCATTCTGTTGTATAATCTGAATATAGAAAACACGTACGGGAGTGATCGATGACAATGAGATTCTCAAAAATGAACGGTATCGGAAACGATTATGTCTATGTAAACTGCTTTGAGGAAAATATCACGCAGCCGGAAAAGATCTCGGTGATAGTAAGCGACAGAAGATACGGCATAGGTTCCGACGGCCTTATACTTATAATGCCTTCGGAGACCGCGGATTTCCGTATGCGTATGTTCAACGCCGACGGATCCGAGGGCATGATGTGCGGAAACGGGATACGCTGTGTCGGAAAATATGTATATGATCACGGTCTGACGGACAAGACCGAAATAACTGTCGAAACAAAATCGGGTATCAAATATTTAAAACTGTTCGTGTCGGGAGGTAAAGTCGACAGCGTCGAAGTCGATATGGGCAAGGCAATACTGAAACCGTCGGATATCCCCGTGATAAGCGACCTCGATATTTTTGTGAATCAACCGGAAACGGTCGACGGCACCGAATATAACATCACGTGTGTTTCCATGGGAAATCCGCACGCCGTTATATTTACAGGCGGTGTCGATGAACTTGACCTTGAAAAGATAGGACCGCCTTTCGAAAATCATAAACTTTTCCCGGACAGGATAAACACCGAATTTGTGGAAGTGATCGACGACCGGACGCTTAAGATGCGCGTCTGGGAGCGCGGAAGCGGCGAGACTTTCGCCTGCGGAACGGGAGCGTGTGCCACTGTTGTGGCGGCCGTTCTGAACGGCATATGCAAAAGAGACGAACAGGTCACCGTTCATCTCAGAGGCGGTGACCTCAGTATAGTTTACAAAACAGACGGTACTGTGATGATGACCGGAGGAGCAACTCATGTTTTCGACGGTGTCATCTCAGATGAATTCATAAACAGCAGAAAGGAGAATGTCGTGTGCCGACTCTGAATGAAAATTTTCTGAAACTCGAAAAAAATTACCTGTTCATCAACATCGCGAAGAAAGTAAATAACTTTGTTTCGCAGCATCCAGATAAGAAACTTATAAGGATGGGTATCGGTGATGTTACGCTACCGCTTGCTCCGGTCGTTGTGGAGGCTGCAAAAAAAGCCGCTGACGAGATGGGCGTAAAGGAGACGTTCCGTGGATATGAGGACAGCGGCGCAGGTTATGATTTTCTCAGAAACGCGGTTTCGGGATACTATGAGAGCCTCGGAGCAAAGGTAAGCCCCTCGGAGATAAGGATAAATGACGGTGCAAAAAGCGATTGCGGCAATATTGTCGATATTTTCGGAAACGACAATATCGTTCTGATAACGGATCCGGCTTATCCCGTCTACGTCGACTCAAACCGTATGAGCGGCAGAGAGATAATCTTCGCCGACTCAGACGAGGAGAACGGTTTCGCGGCAATGCCCGACTACGGCATACACGCCGATCTTATATACCTCTGCTCTCCGAATAATCCGACCGGCTCCGTTTACACGAAAAAACAGCTTGAGGTATGGGTCGATTACGCTATGAAAAACAACGCGGTCATAATTTATGACTCGGCGTATGAGGCGTTCATTACAGAACCCGGAATACCGAGAAGTATTTACTGCGTCGACGGCGCCGAAAAATGCGCCATAGAGATGTGTTCTCTCTCCAAGACCGCGGGATTTACGGGAATGAGGTGCGGTTATACAGTCGTTCCCGACGCGCTGACGGTCAAAGCCTCGGACGGAGCCGATGTATCTTTATCACAGCTTTGGTCGCGCCGTCAGGGAAGCAAATTCAACGGCGTTTCATATCCCGTTCAGCGCGCGGCGGAAGCGGTGTTCACCGAAACGGGACAGAAACAGATCCATGAAAACATTTCTTACTATCAGGAAAACGCAAAAATAATATCAGATACGATGGACAGGCTCGGTATTAAATTCACGGGAGGCGTAAATTCACCGTATATCTGGTTCAAATGCCCGAACGGCATGAAAAGCTGGGACTTTTTCGATCTTATGCTTGAAAAGATCGCCGTCGTCGGAACACCGGGCGAAGGCTTCGGAAAGAACGGCGAAGGATGGTTCAGACTTACGGCATTCGGCGATCGTGACAATACCGTTGAGGCAATGAGCCGCTTCGAAAGTTTTGTTTCGGAACTCATAAAATAAAAAGATATGACAAAGAAAAAGCAGTACCCGCATCGTGGTGCTGCTTTTATTTTTCTGTTTTTATCAGATTTTTCAGATGATCCGAAAAGCTTATGAGAGTGTCCATATCAAGCTGCTCCAGACGGACATTCATCGGAAGCGAGGTCGCCGAAAGTGCGTCATAAATAAGTCCTTTGTCAATACACATACCCGAAGAAACGGCGTTGGCAGCCGTTTTTCTGCGCTGGGAAAATCCGGACTTCACGACCCGGAAAAAAAATTCCTCGTCCTCCGGAGACAGACGTGAATTTTTTGAAACATCTATCCTGATGACAGATGAATCAACGTTCGGCTGCGGCATAAAATTTCCCCTCGTTACACCGAAGAGATATTCTGCACAGCCGTAATAATTTACAGCGACTGTCACGGCTCCGGCTTCTCTCGTCCCGACATCGGCGCACAGACGGCGGGCCGCCTCTTTCTGCACCATCACGGTCACTGAGTCTATCGGCAATCGGTCTTCCAATAGTTTCATTATCAGCGGAGATGTTATATAATACGGGAGATTCGCGCACACTATGACTTTCAGCCCGGCAAGATCCTCCCCGATCATCCGGGGAATATCGCATTTCATAATATCCTCGTTATATACGGTGATATTGTCATATCCGGAAAGAGTCTCGCCGAGTACGGGTATGAGCCGGCTGTCGATCTCTACGGTGACGACCTTTTCGGCAAGTTTCGCAAGTTCAGCCGTCAGCGTTCCTATACCCGCACCGATCTCGAGCACGCCGACTCCTCTCCCGGCTCCGCTCTCTTCGGCTATCCTCGGGCATACTGCGGGATTTACTATAAAATTCTGACCGAGATTTTTTGAAAAACCGAACCCGTATTTTTCGAGCAGACCGCGTACTGTACCGATATCAGTCAGATCCATATCGTATCACCGCCGTATCAGACCGTGTTTGCGATCTTGTCAAAATATTCGGCCTTTTTCGCGTCGTTCATCTTGTCTATGGACTTAACAAGATAGTCGGCGGAGCGGTATACGTGCCGGAAATCACTGTCACCGAAGTGGCATTTCAGATCCACATATTCACCGTCGACCGTGATATCAAGACTTTCAATTTCCCTGCCGGCGTATTTTTTTCTGACATAGTCCATATAACCACGGACCTCCGCGTCATCCATCGTACCGTTGATAACGTTGACTTTCATAATTTTTTCTCCCTTTGCTTTACTAAACTAATGATCTTTTTCATTCAGCAGCGATATGACCGCCTCGGCGCATCTGATACCGTCGACCGCGGCGGATATTATTCCTCCTGCGTAACCCGCTCCCTCTCCGCAGGGAAACAGACCCGAAAGCGAGACCGATTGCAGATCTTCGCCTCTCTCTATACGGACGGGAGATGAGCTCCTGCTCTCAGCTCCCGTGAGCAGGGCGTCGGGTGAATCAAATCCTCTTATCTTTTTTCCCATCTCGGCAAGTCCAGCCCGCAAGGTATCACAGATAACACCCGGAAGATAACTATCCGGGAGAGCCGCCCGCACGGACGGCGTATATGACGGTCTTATCCTGTTTTCATTCGGATCATGCGCGAGTCTGCCTTTAAGAAAATCACCCACCGTTGATGAAGGAGCGCGGTAGCCGCCTCCGCCCGACCTGAAGGCAAGCCGCTCGATGCGCCGCTGGAAATACATCCCGGCAAGAGGGTGAGAACTGCCGAAATCGTCTTTCCCGACACCTACAAGTAATGCGCTGTTTGAATTTTCCGCGTTTCTCGCGTAATAACTCATTCCGTTCACGGCAAGCGCCTCCTCCTCGGAAGCCGCCGCGACGACGTATCCTCCGGGGCACATACAGAATGTATATAAAGTCCTGCCGTTCGGAAGATGGACGGCAAGTTTATAGTCGGCGGCTCCGAGAGCGGGATGACCCGCGAATTTTCCGTACATTGCCCTGTCTATATCTTCCCTTTTATGCTCAATTCTGACGCCGACGGAAAAATTTTTTGCGCTTATCCCGATACCCTTTTCATAAAGAAGTTCAAAAACATCCCTCGCACTGTGCCCGCAGGCAAGTATCAGATGGTCGGTCTCTGTTTCGCTTTCTGCCCCGTCATAAAGATATTTTACCGTCTTTATCTTATTATTGTCGGTAGTAAAATCAGAAAATCTCGCGCCGAAAATTACTTTCGCGCCGAGAGAGATTATATACTCTCTCAGATTCTGTACGATGCCTCTCAGATTGTCCGTCCCGATGTGCGGCCTTGCCGAAAACAGAATATCGTCCGGAGCTCCGAATCCGTGAAGTCTGTCGAAAACATAGGCGACACGATCATCTTTTATTCCCGTGGTGAGCTTTCCGTCCGAAAATGTTCCGGCTCCGCCCTCTCCGAACTGTATGTTGCATTCAGTGTCAAGAACTCCCGTTTTACGGAAGGAATCAACAGCCGCGCACCTTGAACCGACATCGCCGCCACGCTCCAGTATGACCGGCTCGGCGCCGGCTTCGGCAAGTATGAGAGCCGCGAACATCCCCGCGGGGCCGAATCCGACGATGACGGGGCGTTTTTCGGGCTTTTCGACTTTTTCGGGTCTGTATTTCCACTCCGATACTTTTGACGCGCCTTTTACTTTCTTCAGAATTACATCCTCGTCCTGTGCCTCTATATCAAGCGAGACCGTAAAATGAATATTGTTCTTTCTTCTTGCGTCTACGGATCTTTTCGCGAGTCTGACGCTTTTTATCTCACACGAGGGTATGCCGGATCCCGCTTCGCATAAACTTCTCAGATCGGAAAAATCACAGTCAAGAGGCAGATCTATCCCGCTTATCCTTATCATACGTCTGCCCCTTCCATCAGGGAGAGCGCGCAGTTTTCACCGGCGTAATACCCCGATGACCATGCCCATTGCAGGTTGTAGCCGCCGCAGTCACCGACCGTATCGAGTATCTCTCCGCAAAAATATATCCCCCTGTGAAGTTCGGATTCAAGCATACCGTCAACACACGATGAGTGTATGCCTCCGCAGGTCGCCTGTGCGTTTTTCCACGGCGCTGTGCCCGTTATCCTGAATTTCACGGATTTTATAAATCCTGTTATTTCCTTTATCTCGCTGTCGGAAAGAGAAGAAATTCTGTCGGAAAGCGGACGGCTGACCGTATTTTTCATTATATACACCGCGAGCTTTCTGTTGAAAAAGCCCGTCAGATACTCCTCAAGAGCGAACATTCCCCTTTGGTCGCGAAGCAGGAAAAGACTTTCCTCAAGGTCTTGTATGCCGACATCGGGCATAAGATCGATATAAATATCAAGATCCTCACTGTGTTCGGACATAAGATACGCAAGATCGAATATACAGATACCCGACAGCATACTGTCCGTAAACTGGACCTCGCCCCGCTCGCTGCGAAGCAGTCTGTCCCCGGCGTAAGCGCTGACAAGACATTTCACGCGCACTCCGCCAAGCCCTTTCAGCTTTTTCGGATCTGTTTTTAACGGAGCGACCGCCGGACATATCGCACCTGTCTTGTAACCCATTTTTCTGAGTATGCGGATCATCGAACCGTCTGTTCCGTATGACGGGGCGGCATAGCCTCCGCAGGCTATTATTATCTTTTTGCAGTTTATTGAGCTGTCGCGCGAATTTACGGTATATTCACCGTCGCTTCCCGTTATCGACAAGGCTTCGAAATCGCATACTTCTCTCAGTCCCCGGCTGCCTGTGGCAAGCCTCAGAGAAGTCAGTACGGAAGCTGCGCTTTCAGAGCGCGGATACATCCTGCCTTGGGCGTCTGTTATGCACGATACTCCTATCTTGCGGAAAAACCCTGCTGTGTCGGGAGCCTTTCCGATAATATCGGATACGTTATCAAATGATCCGTGGTAAAATCTGCGGTCAGGATCCTTGTTGCCGAGATTGCAACGTCCGCTGCCCGTAACAAGCAGTTTCCTGCCCGTTTTTGCAAGCCGCTCTGCCATTATCACATCACAGCCGGCGCAGTTTTCGAAAATACCGAGAGCGGCCGCGTATCCCGAGGCTCCTCCGCCTATTATCGCAATATCACAATTTTGCCGCTCTTTCATTCCGGCTCCTTCTTTAAACGAATATATGATATATCATTCTTCCTCAAGCTGTGCCTTTATTACTTCCACGGCCTTGTCAAGCTGAGGATCTTCATCTTCGTCGGGGCTGTCTTCGACAACATAGTCGGGAACAAGACCGATACCGTCGTAGCACTCGGAATTTGCCGTCTTGTACTCCGCTACGGTGAGCACTATGGCGCTGCCGTCGTCAAGTTCCGTGGTCACCTGCATAACGCCTTTGCCGTATGTCTGCTCTCCGACAAGTTCGGCTTTTCCGAAATCGGACAGGGACGCGGAAAAAAGCTCTCCCGCGCTCGCTGTTTCACCGTTGACGATCACAGCCATCGGAAGATCGATCTCGGATTCATCGGAATAGACTATGGTCTCCGAGTGACCGTCTTTATACTCCGCGGTAGCGATAACGCCCTCGGGAAGCAAGGGATCAAGGCATTCCTGAAGCGATGACACAAGTCCTCCGGCGTTATCTCTCAGGTCAAAAATGAAAGCTTTCGCTCCGTTCGAACTGAGCCTTTCGAGTGTGTCTTTGAACTGCTGTGTCGTATTCTCCTTGAATCCGCTGATCATGATATACCCGATATATCCGCTCAGCATTTCACCCTCGACCGTCGTTACCTCAAGGGATTTTCTCGTGAAAACGTAATCATCGTCAATTCCGTCCCTTCTGACTGTGACGGTTATATCGGTGCCCTCTTTTCCTTTCATCGCCTCGACCGATTTTTCAAATCCCGTATCAAGGACGTCAAACCCGTCGACGAATGTAATTATATCCCCTTCAACGATGCCGGAACCCTCAACAGGAGAGCCGGACATTATCTCGACGATCCTGATATACCCGCTCTCATCCTCGGTAAGCGTCAGACCGAGGCCGACGATCTGACCGGAATTGTCCGACAGCTCATCCTGATACTCCTGCGCCGTGAGAAATCTCGAATACTTGTCGCCGAGACCGTTTACATAGCCTTTCAGTATACCGTCATTGAGTGTCTCCTCATCGATGGTACCGTAGTAATTTTCCCTTACATAACTGTCGACAGTCTGGAGATCACTGTATCTTTCAGCCTTTTCATTCACGTCTACGACTTTTTCATTGAAACTTTTCAGTGAAAAAAAAGAAGTCAGAATAAATGTGACCGCCGCCGTTATCGCAATAAGACTGACCGCAAGTCCGAGACTTATTTTTTTATTCATATCGTATTTCTTCCTTAACAACAAGTTTTCGCCGATATTCCGTTACAAAAGCGTTTATTTCCCGCTATGTGCCGAAAGGTGTGCAGAAAGATCTGCACACCTTATGTTCCGGAATATCAAACGTAATTTCTCGGATTCTGGGGAGCTCCGTTTACACGCACCTCAAAGTGAAGGTGATAGCCCGTTGAAAATCCTGTGCTTCCGACATATCCGATCACCTGTCCCTGTGATACGTATTCGCCGACAGACACAGCCGCGGACGCCAGATGAGCGTAAACTGTCGAATATGTTCCGTCGTGAGCTATAGTCACATAATTGCCGTACCCGTTTCCGCAACAGTTTCCGGACTTGGGGTAGTTATGAGAGCAGCTTGAAACAACAGAGATAACAACGCCGGATTTTGACGCACACACGGCAGCCCCGGAAATTCCTCCGCCGGAAATATCTATACCGTTATGATGGCTGCCCCATCTTGAACCGAATCCGCTCGATGTATAATAATATCCGGGAACCGGCCACGCAAATCCTCCCGCGCCCGCCGAAGTCTGCGGAAGATCCGCCACCTGCTGACTCTGACCGCTCTGACTCTGACCGCCGCCCGAACCGGAACTTCCGCTGCTACTCGGCCGGTTTTTGCTCGCCGCCTCTTCAGCGGCTTTCTGCGCGGCAAGTTTCTTTGCTTCCTCTGCGGCTCTGATCTGCGCCTCGATCTCGTCCGACTGCTTTTCAAGATCGTCATTTAGCGCCTCAAGATCGGCTTTCGATGAGTTGGCGATATCCTCCTCACGCTGCAAACGATCTATCTCATCTTTCGATTTCTTCATTTTGTCACCGAGCTGGGTGATCTCATCCTCTTTTTCTTTCTTCTTGAGAGTCTGCTCTTCCTGTTTTGCCTCGAGGGTGAGCTTTTCCGCTTCAAGATCGGATTTTGATTTCTCAAGCGTATTTATCTCGTCGAGAAGACCGTTTACGAGTTCTTCGTCGTGTTCCGCGATCGAATTTATCATCTCGACTCTCGAGAGCATATCGTAAAAATCATCGGAACCGAAAACCGCGAGGGCAAGACTGTCGTTACCGGTGACATACATTGCGCAAAGACGCTCTTTGAACAGCTCGATGTTGTTATCGACTTCCGTCTGCTGACCGGCTATTTCGCCGTTCAGATTTTCGATATTTGTCTGCGCCGTCGCTATATCGGTATCGATCTGCGCAAGCTCCGTATCAAGGAGCTGTATGTTCTCCTGAATCTTTTCGATCTGCTGAGAGAGCGTTTCCTGATACGCTTTTTCATTCTCCTTCTGTCCCTCGAGAGAACTTATTTTTTCCTCAAGCTCCGCTATCTGAGCTTCATTGCTTTTTCTTTCTTCCTGTATTTCAGCCAGAGTTTTAGCCTCCGCGCCGAAGTTCTGTTCAGCATCCTCTCCCGCATAATATAACGCCATATTCAGTGTGACCGCGGCACAAAGCACAGTCGCGCAAAACTTCTTGGTTCCGGATAATCTAAACATACACCTGCTCCGCGTCTTGTTTCCGAGACGCAGCTCCTTTCTGACAGTTTTATCCCCTGTATCACTTATATACCAAACTTTGCCGTGCTGCAACCGGTGTTTTACGGCAAAGAAAGTATTCAGACATCAATATGCTTTCTGGTGCATATCACACTTCCGATCGCTCCGACAAGAGCTCCCGCAAGTATATAAGAAATTATGAGTGGTATCCTTATCTCCTCGAACGGTATGATCGTGCCTGTTCCGATGACCGCCATAAAGCGGCTCTCGTCGCTCATCACATTGTAGATCGCCCTGTAACAGATCCACGTGATGATGAACGCTCCGATTCCCGAAAACAGACCGATGACCATTCCCTCGACAAAGAAGGGCATACGTATGAACGCGTTTGTCGCTCCCACATACTTCATTATCTGTATCTCTTCGCGTCTTGAGAAAACACTTGCCTTTGTCGTGTTCGATATCATTATCATCGACACTATGACAAGCGCTACTATGATGGCACTTGAGACGAGCGAGACGATACGCCTGAGTTCACGGAGAAACTCAACAAAATCATATGACGCCCTGACGTAGTACACATCGCTCATCGCGGAGATCGTGTCGACTGTCTCGGAGATCCTGTCGAGATCTTTTACCGTGACGCTGAATCCGTCCGGTAGCGGGTTATCACCGTTGAGAGAATCAAAGAGGATCTCGTAATTCGGCATCTTCGAAACCATATCGTCAAGCGCCCGGTCTTTTGACTTGAACTCGACCGAATCGACGTTGTCAAGAGCCATCAGCTCGTCACCGAACTCCTGCACACGCTCCGGAGTCATTCCCTTATTGACGAACACGGCAACTTCGTTCTTGCTGCCTATGCCGTTTATCATCGAATTGATATTTATGTAGAAAAGGACCGAGATCCCCACAAGCAGGAGCGATATAAGCAGAACACAAAATGTCGCGAAAGTCATCATCTTGTTTTTCCATATATTCTCTATGCCCTGATTGGTAAGATACTTTATTCCGCTAAGCTTCATTTACTCCTCCAATCACCTCGTCAAAGACAACTTCGCCGTCCATGATATTTATTATCCGCCCGCCGAAATGCCTTACGAGGTCATGTTCATGAGTAACCATAAGGATCGTCGTTCCCTGATCGTTGATCCCCTTCAGAAGTTCCGTTATCTCGTATGAAAGCTCGGGGTCGATGTTTCCGGTGGGCTCGTCGGCAATGATCAGCTGCGGATCGTTTACGAGAGCGCGCGCTATGGCGACACGCTGTCCTTCGCCGCCCGAAAGCTCATCGGGATATGACTGTGTCTTGTTCTGCAGTCCCACAAGGCTTATCACATAGGGAACTCTTTTTCTTATGTACTTTATCGGCGCGTCGATGACTCGCAGCACAAAAGCGACATTTTCATATACCGTCATTGACGGTATAAGTCTGAAATCCTGGAAAACAAAGCCGAGTGTCCTTCTGAAAGCGGGTATCTCTCTCTTTTTCAGTTTATTGAGATTGTATCCGTTTACCGTAACTACCCCGCTGGTAGCATCTATTTCCTTAAGCAGAAGCTTTATCATGGTACTTTTTCCCGCACCTGACGATCCGACAACAAATGCGAAATCACCGTCATTTATCTTCAGGCTTACATTGTTCAGGGCATCGACTCCGCTC
Organism: uncultured Alistipes sp.; assembly: GCA_964414745.1. Taxonomy (GTDB): domain Bacteria; phylum Bacillota; class Clostridia; order Oscillospirales; family Ruminococcaceae; genus Ruminococcus. The sequence goes on from CAYPXB010000002.1 coordinate 108,320, forward strand.
GACGAGTATGTAACAGATACGTTCTGAAGTTCTACCAAGGATCACACCTTCTTTATCAAGAAATAAACATATATCCCGTATCCCGGCCGGATCCGGATTTTCGGCAGGCAACCGGCACAAAACAGTTTTTCAGCCGATCGTATCAGAATTTGACGGGGTTTGCCGAAAGATACTTTTTGACCATAAGAGCGATCTTGAAGATTATCGCGTGGTCGAACTCACGAAGGTCAAGACCGGTGAGTTTCTTTATCTTCTCAAGCCTGTACACAAGCGTGTTTCTGTGAACGAAAAGCTTTCTGGAAGTCTCGGAAACATTGAGGTTGTTCTCAAAAAATTTCTGAATGGTGAAAAGCGTTTCGTGATCGAGCGATTCGATACTGCCCATCTTGAACACCTCATGGAGGAAAGTTTCGCAGAGAGATGTGGGAAGATGATAGATAAGGCGGGCAATTCCGAGATTGTCATAGCTTACTATCGCCTTGTCCGTATCGAACACTTTTCCGACTTCAAGAGCCATCTGAGCCTCTTTGAATGATCTTGCAAGTTCCTTGATCCCGGTGACTGCCGTTCCGATTCCGACATTTACTCTCGTGTAGAATTCTCCGCTGAGCGTGTCGGCGATGGATCTTGCGAGCTTTTCGAGATCTTTCGAGTCGACTGTGCTCTTAAGCTCTTTTACAAGGACGATATCGGATTCGGATATATTGAACACAAAGTCTTTGTTTTTGTCGGGGAACAGATTCTGTATAACATCATACGCCGAAATATCGTTGGCGGAAACGATCCTGATGAGGAATACCGCACGGCTGACTTCGGAATTGAAATGCAGTTCCCGCGCCTTGATGACTATATCACCCGGAAGGACGTTATCGAGAATGACGTTCTTGATAAAGTTGTTCCTGTCGTATTTTTCATCGTAATACTGCTTGATATTGGAAAGAGTGATCGCAAGGATGCTTGCGTATTTCGCGGCGGAATCATCGACTCCTTCAACAAAGACGGCGTAATCCGGTTTTACACGCGCGCCGAACGGCTTGTATGTGTATCCGTCTCTTATGAATATGTCATGAGAGTCGCCGAGATCGAGAGACACAAACTCGTTCGTCGTGCCTACTTTGGTCAAATCACTGCAGGCAATTATCGTTGCTGTCTCATCGACAACACCGATCGTGGCGTCTATCGCGTCACGCATCTGATGAACCAAACCCTGAAATAATCTGTTGGACATAGTTACTAACCTTTCCTTCTGTTAAGTATTTAAGTATATTTTCAAGGAGCATCAAAGTTGTATTTCACTCTTAACATATTACAAATTGTAACATATTTTTGGCCTGAATTTGTTAATAAACTGTTAATTCTCGCTTGAAAATCTACATTTTATACATTTTTACAATTTCCGTATTGTCTAAAATGACGGTAAAAATCGTTTCGATGTAACCGATTTGTAATAACGCCATACGGAAAACGACGTTTTACATCCTCTCCGGACAGTCGATCTTCAGAATGCCCAGAACATTTCTGAGCGTCTGCCGGACCGCAAGACAAAGCATTATTCTCGCGTTCATGAGTTCTGCCGAACCTGCGTTCATGACACTGCAACCGTCGTAAAACTTATGGAAAAGCGTTGCCGTGTCGATCGCATATTTCGTTATCTTCGACGGATCATAGCTTTTCGCGGCGGCATCTATCTCACCCGGCAAAGACGCCAGATGACGGATAAGTTCAATTTCGCGGCTGTCCGTGAGCAGGCCGGGATCCGCTTTTTCGGGAAGCTTTATCCCCTCCGCCTCAAGATTTCTGACAATACTGCAAAGTCTCGCGTGCGCGTACTGGACGTAGTAAACGGGATTTTGCGAGGACTTTTCTATCGCGAGGTCGAGATCGAATTCAAACTGCGAATCAGCCTCACGCAGATTGAAGTAAAACCGCGCCGCGTCAACCGGTATTTCATCAAGCAGAGTCACGAGCGTGATCGCTTTGCCGCTTCGCTTTGATACTTTTACCGTCTCGCCGTTGCGGACAAGCCGCACCATCTGCATTATGACGGCGTCAAGTTTTTCCGAATCCACGCCGAGGGCGTCAAGCGCGGCCTTTAATCTCGGAACGTAGCCGTGATGATCGGCACCGAGGACATCTATCGCCTTGTCGTAGCCTCTTGTCACGAGTTTATTGTAATGATACGCTATATCGGGAACTATATAGGTGGGAATGCCGTTTGCGCGGACAAGGACAAAATCCTTGTCAAGACCGAAATCGGTCGCCCTGAACCACAGCGCTCCGTCGAGCTCATACGTGTGGCCTGTCTCACGAAGTTTCTCGATGATGCGCTTCGTTTCCCCGCTCTCGTGAAGAGTACTCTCACGGAACCAGTTATCATAAGTTATGCGGTATTTTTTAAGATCACTCTCAAGCCCGGCGATATTTTTCGGAAGCGCATACCCGGAAAGAGTCCTGCCTCTTGTCTCCTCGTCGGTATCTGCGAGGCTGTCACCGTTTTCGTCATAAAAATTTTTCGCGTGCTCTATTATATCCCTGCCCCTGTATGTATCCTCCGGCATCGGAAAATCATCGGAATTTCCGTCACTGCCGTAGATCTTTTCACAGACCGCGTCCGTATCGCCGCCGCATTCGCAGATTATATCTCTGCCCTTTCCGGAGCAGATCTGCATATAGCGAAGCGACAGGGATCTCGCGAATTTCTCTATCTGGTTACCGGCGTCGTTTACATAGAACTCACGGCTGACATCATATCCCGCCCAACTGAGCACACTCGCGAGGCAGTCCCCGATAGCTCCTCCTCTGGCGTTTCCTATATGCATCGGACCCGTGGGATTCGCGGAGACAAACTCGACGAGAACGCGTCTGCCGCCTCCGGAACCGGTCCTGCCGTAATTTTCTCCCTCGTCAAGTATATCCTTCACTACCGAGGAGAACCATCTTTTGCCGAGAAAAAAATTCAGAAATCCCGGACCCGCTATCTCGGAGCGTTCAAATACAGTCCCCTCAAGGCATATCTTACCGTTTATCATTTCGGCGATCTTCCGCGGGGCAAGCCTGAAGCTTTTCGCGCATACCAACGATACATTCGACGCAAAATCGCCATGGGATTTATCGGCCGGTATCTCTATATTGAAATAAGGAAGCGGCACAGGCGGTATCATCTCCTCGGCCACAAGTACACCGAGCGCGTCCATGATGATCTCACGAAGCTGCGCAGACGCTTCTTTTATAAGATCAGACATCGCTTTTCAGTTTCCCTTCCTCTCCGCATCGTCTCTGTTGCTTTCTTTGACTGTGAGAAAAATCTCATTATCCGAAAGATAAGATGAATTGAGATCGAGCGTATATTTCATATAGAGCTTTCCGTCCTTGTCAAGCGTATTCACAATGTCATGCGTGTAAACGCCGATCTGCAGATTCCCGTACGGAAGATCGTACTGGCAGAAATGTTTCTTCCCGATCTCAAGTGCCAGAACGGAATTTGCCGTACCCGCGCGCGTTATGGACACGCTTTTTTCTTTATTCACTTCTATTGTCGTCACGGAGCCTTCAAATCCGGTCGCCTTTGTTTCATCGTAAGTGATGACATATCTGCTCCCGCTTTTTGACATTCTCGCCTTTGTTATCAGCTCAGTCTCGCTTTTATCGTCATTCTTCCACTGAATGCTGTGAAGCGACAAATATATATTATCTTCTCTTTCCAAAATATTCTCCTTTTACCGGACAACGACCGTATGATCAATATTCTTTTTCCGAATTGTCGATCGCCTGCTCCAGCAGTTTATCGACAAGATACGGCATCTCCATGCCGAGGTGTTTCATGAGCAGCGGATAAATGCAGTCTTTCTTCATTCCCGGCATCGTATTTACTTTGTTCAGGTAAAGTCCCTCGTCGACGTCCATAAAAAAGTCAACTCTCGCGAGACCCTTGCAGCCGAGAGCCTTATACGCCGAAACAGCGGTCTCTCTTATCTTGTTTATCACATTATTGTCAAGATCATCGGCTATCACCATATTTCCGCTTTCAGAAACAAAATGCTCTCCCGACTTTTCATCACAGTCATCTGAGACGATCTCGCCGATAAACGATGAAAACGGTGTGTCGTAACCGAATACGGCGACTTCAAGTTCCCGCCCGCCTATATATTTTTCAACAACGACCTTGCTGTCGAAAGAAAATGCGTTTTTGACGGCAGTCATAAGTTCCGCTATCGTATCGACTTTTCTCAGCCCTCTCGCCCCCGCGCTGCTCGCGGGCTTTACCGCAAGAGGAAATCCGATCTCGCCGGCAATATCCTCGCACCTGCGGTCAAGATAATTTATCTCTCTTTGGGTTATTAGGCTCCAGTCGGCCGTCCTGATGTTGTATTTATCGAGGATCATGTGAGTCTGCGATTTGTCCATGCAGACTGCCGAAGAAAGCAGTCCGCTGCCGACATAGGTTATCCCGGACATATCGAGAAGTCCCTGAATGGTACCGTCAGAGCCGGTCTTTCCCATGACAAGCGGGAAAACGACATCAAGACGCTTGAAAGAAGTAATTCCGTTCTCTATTGTTACGATCCCCTTGTAGATAGGATCCGGAGAAATAAACGCGGACGTGCAGTCGGTGTCATATTCCCAGCTTCCGTTTCTGATACCCTCCGGATCGCCCGGATAATAAAGCCATCTGCCCTTTCTGGTGATACCGATGCAGACAGTCTCGTATTTGTCGGACGGTATGCTCTCTATCACATCGGCAGCGGATTCGCATGAAAGCTTATAGTCATCTGATACACCGCCGAAGATCACAGCAGCTTTTATTTTCGCCATATCAATTCTCCTTTTGCAATATCGGGGATCTGCTACTATCATATTTTATCATATTTACCAAAAAACTGCAAGCATTTTTTGCCAATTTAACGTAATTTTCACTAATTTTCAATTTCAAGTATGAATATAGTATGTTTTCAACACTGTTTTTTGTGCATTTTGCCATAGATTTCTGTCTATTGTCCGGATAAGCGCCTGTAAATCGCTGTTTTTTGCAATATGAAAAGACTTCCGCAAAAGTAATTGCAGAAGTCTTTCAGATAAGATGATCATTATTTTTCTTCGCCGCCGTCTGCTTTAACATCGGTCTGCGACTTGCGTCTGAGCATTCTGTCAATGACAAAATAGATTGCAAGTGCCGCGACGGACCCCGCTATCAGAAACAGCTGGAACACAAGCATTCTGTCGACAAAATCATAAAGCACACCGGTTATCGCGGTGTATACCTGCGGAAGCTTTATCGTGAACCGGTCAAAATATCTTGAGGATCTCAGGATCATACACGGTATAAGACTTATCAGACCGCTGACAAGCATGGATGAGGCGTACCAGTACAGACTCTCCGAGATATTCTTTCTGTTTATCACGGCAATAATGAGGACTATAAGCAGACACAGGCATACGGTCGCGATCGTCAGAAGATTCATCCGCCCGTATATCCTTGACGCGGACGTCAGAAGCCCTTCCCCGGACAACAGCTTTGTCTTGTACACATCACAGGAATTGCCTATAGTGCCGTAAGCGGACGATATCGTCGCGTCGAGCCTCTCATAATACCGGTCGTTCTTTTCATAACCTATGCTGTCGGCATAACTGTTCAGAAAATCGGTAAGATCCTTTTCGAGAGCGCTGTTTTCCGGGAGTGTGACTTCCGCCGCGGCTCCCCCCGAAAGGGTATCGAACGCGGATCTGATATATAATTTCGCACATTCGTCTATATAACTTCCCGTGAGCGCCTTGTTGAAGATATCCGCCGGTATGCCGGTCGTGTTGTAATTATCCTCAAACTTGCCCGAAAGATCTTTTCTGACAGTGTCCGACAGATTATTTTCATCGTATATTCTGACAAAATTTGCTTCATTCACCGTATTCCGGAAAGATATGACCAGCGAAACGGCAATAAACGAAAATACCAGCAACGCCGCGCAAATAATGCTCGGCAGATATGTTTTCAGTTTTCTCAATTTCCCCGATCCTCCGATGTTTCAACATAAAACTTCTTTTCGGTCACATCGCATATGACTCCGACCCTCGTATCCGTCGGTCCGAGGACATCTTTCTTGCACGTATACAGAACCATCTCTTCATTTTCGGATGTGTTTACATAAGTGTTGTCGGAACTTTCAAACGATATCTTCTCACGGACAGTATAGACAAATTCACCGTAATTCGTGTACAGGGTGACAGTATCCCCGACGTTCATATCGGCAAGTCCCGAAAAGAACGTATCCTCATGGGCGCTTATGACTGCGCGTCCTTTCTCACCGGGCAGTTTTGAGTATGACGCCTGACAGGCGCCTCTCTTGAAGATCTCGCGGCTGCTTCCCCAGTAGACCGGAACGCTCTGCCCGAGGGCATCGGCCCTGAGGGACGCGAACTGTTCGCCGAATGACGGCCTTATGACGTCTCCCTCGGGACTTGTTTCTCCGCTGTAATCAAAGACGATATCGTTGTCCCTGATTATAAGACCCTCATCGGGACTTGCGCGGAATTCATCCATAAAAACAAGATTCAGAAGCGTCGAGATCTTGTTATACGGTTTTATCGAGCATACAATAAGGACCGACACACAAAAAAGCAGCAGTATGAAAGGCGTCAGTATCATCAGAAGCAGATTATTACCGTCTGACTTATCATTCATGGCTTTCACCGGATCCTTTTCCTCCGAAACATTTTTTTATCACTACGGACAAGCACGCTCCGGCTCCGAGAAGGAGCAGGCCGCAGACAGAAAGTATCAGGCGGTAGTCATATCCCGTGTCCTCTACAACGATTCCGAAGGACGATTTGTCGAGCACCTCGCCGTTGTCATCCCTCATCGTGATGGACACATCATCATCGGTCACTTCATCAACGGTGACGTTTATTCCGAGCTTGTCGCCCGCCTGGACGAATTTATCGAGGATATCCGCCTTGGCTCCGGTCGAGAGCTGCTTTACCACGCTTTTAAGCTCCTCGGGAGAAAGAGAATTGAGAAACTCCTCCCTCTGCTGATCATTTAATCCCGCAAGATAATTACGCTTTTCGTCAAGCGTCATTCCGCTGAACTCCTCCTCGGGTATCCTCCAGTCGGTCGTTTCCGTATTGCCGTCACCGCTTCCGGCGGCAGAGCCCTGCGATCCGGAGGACGGAACCGATTCAAGTAGCTTTTGCAGGACCTCGTCGTGATACTGGTTCAGATAGTCTATGGCATATGCAAAATCCTCGGACGTATAGGCACTCGGATCTTTGTAATATTCATTATATCCCTGCTGTATGAAATTCTCGGGTATGCCGTAACTTCTCGCTGTGGCGGCTACATCGTCAACAGTCGCCGCAAATGAGGCAATTGACGATGAAAACATCAACGTGGCGATCGCCGCGGCCGATACCGCCGCTGCCTTGAAAAATCTTTTCATAATGACTTCCCCTTTCTTAAACGCCGTTTTTAATTTTGCTTCATGAAAAGATATCATGGAATCTTTCCGTTTCAATTGCGGGCACTGATACCCGGCAATGTCTATTATAACCGTTTTGTGTCAGGATGTCAAGCCCCCGTCAGTCACCGACCGCAATCCGCGCCGAAAGCGTCAGTCCTGCGTCCTGCCGGGCGTGTGTTTCACGACGGCTCTGTACGCTGTTCCGGCCGCCGGCAGCACCACCGTCAGAAGCAGGGCGTCTATCGGAAACTGAACAAGATTTTTCAGGACCCTCGGCAGCCACCACGTCAGAAATTCCGTCGCCATATAGCGGTCGGTGAAAAACGCGACGATACTGAAATCTTTATTTGTATACAGTGTGTAGAGAAAATACGAGTTCAGCAGGATATTGCATATCAGCACGACGGAACCGCGGGCAAGCAGTATTCTAAGAACACTTTTCAGATCGATCTTCCTTATATCGCTCTTGTAGAGGAAAATACCGTAGAGCACCCCGGAGAGGGCAACGATGAGCGCAAGTTCGATACTGTAGCCGCGCGCCGATCTGTTGTCAAGCAGAAATCCTATGATGTCAAGCGCGAATGTCGATATCCCGCAGACGACAGGCCCGTAAAGCATTGCTATGACGCATATCGGAAGAAAAGTGAACACGATCCTTACATCCAGCGTTATCTGGATGGCAAGCGACCGTATCGCCACGGCGAGCGCAAGCAGCATTCCCGTCGTCGTCAGGGTCCTGAGATCTCTGAGCGATCTCGCGGAGTCGGAAAATAACAAAAAAAAGCTCTTCATAAATATAACCTCCTTAATTATGCGAGCTGTGCTTAATGCATAATCGGAGCATTATATCAGAGCTTCAATTATACACTCAGCGGGATGCGGAAACCGTACCGCAAGCACAGAGGCTTTTCGTCCGGCGGCAACTCCCCGTCCGCCGGCACTTCACGCACAGTTTCCTACTCTGACTGTAAATTTTATTTTCACGGGATCCCGGCCAAAACACTCCGTCCGCCGGACAGGTGAACGGATGATGTTTCGCCGGTCTGCCCTGTGAATACGATAACAACAAATAACAACACGGACTGCCCGAAAATGAGCAATCACTTTGTGAAGATCCTCAGAACGCTATCTCCTCGGCGATCCTGTGGAGCCTTTCGTCATACGGTTTCTTCATCTCAAGCGCTTCCTGGATATCAAAGTCAACGATCTGGTTGTTCTGCATACCTACGACCCTGTTGCCGATACCCTGCTCAAGGAGCTCTACGGCGTAATACGCCATCTCGGTGGCAACGACTCTGTCCCTGACCGTCGGAGAACCACCTCTCTGTACATGACCGAGAACAGTGGCTCTCGTCTCGATATGAGTCTTTTCCTCGATCACCTTCGCGATCTCGTTCGCGTTTCCGACACCTTCGGAAACGACAAGGACGAAGTTCTGAGCGCCCTCAGCCTTTTTCTCAAGCATCTTCTTCGCGATCGCGTCAAGGTCGTACGGCATCTCTTTCGTTATTATCTCGATGGCACCGCAGCTTACGCCCGTATTGACGGCGATGAATCCCGCGTTTCTGCCCATTACCTCGACAACGGTACACCTGTCGTGTGACTGTGACGTGTCCCTGAGCTTGTCGACAAGCTCGACAGCGGTGTTCATAGCGGTATCGTAACCGATGGTGTATTCCGTACAGCCGATGTCATTGTCGATCGTTCCGGGAAGTCCGACGCACAGGATCCCTCTGGCGGAAAGATCGGCCGCGCCTCTGAATGAACCGTCGCCACCTATGACGACGATTCCCTCAAGTCCGAGCTCCTCGCACTTGCGCCTTGCCGTTTCAAGTCCTTCCTCTGTCCTGAACTCGGGACATCTCGCCGTATAAAGGATCGTTCCGCCTCTGTGGATGATGTTTGAAACGCTTCCGGCGTCCATGGGGATTATATCCCCGTTAATGAGGCCGACATATCCTCTTCTGATACCGTAGACCTCCATCCCCTTGCTGAGAGCCGTCCTGACAACAGCCCTCACGGCGGCATTCATGCCGGGAGCATCTCCGCCGCTTGTCAATACGCCAATCTTTTTGATCATAGCAATTCTCCATTCCGCACATGTGCATATATTTCAGCATATACTCAGCCCCCGCGACTGCCGTGAAAAGACCTGCGGGCGGAAGAGTACACAATTTCATGACATCTACATTGTATTCTATCACTTTTTGAAAGCAGTGTCAAGTGAATTTTGATAATTTAACAATATTTTCCGACAAATCCGTTCATTTTTTTATAAGTCCGACATTTTCGGCTGTATATATCTCCAGAAGTTCCCGGTACATTTCACTGCCGACAGACACCGAAAGAGACTTTTTCGGCGAGACAGTCTTTTTCAGATCCGTAAGATAAAAGCACACGGGAGTGTTTCCCGGATAATGCCCGCAAAGCTGTCTTATCCGTGTTATATCGCTGAGTTCCGATGACTTTATCTTTACGCAGAGCCGACACTCACCGGCAATATCCGCTATCTCGTCCTCCGGCCTTACCGAAGAACATATAAGGGATATATCACCGTTTCTCAGGGAAATCCTGCCTTCTGCCAGCAGAATGCCATTTACTGCGAGTTTTCCGTAAACGCTGTTCCAAAGGTCAGGAAAGACAACGGCGTCAATTTCGCCCGTGCCGTCATACAGAGTCATAAAGCACATATCGTCGCCTTTTTTCGTAATATGGCGTTTCACACTTCCGACGGCGCAAAGCAGTGTGACGTCTTTCCCGCCGTCCTGCTCTCCGCGTTTTTTCAGCTCACCTATCCGCGGCAGTCGCATAAGGCGGGAAATATATCGGAAATCGGAGAGCAGATCATCGACCAGACAAAACCCGATCGACTCTTTTTCAAGCTGTATCAGTGTTTTTCTGTCGTACTCGGGTCTGTCCCGGAGTTTCAGTCGCAGATCCTCACCGGAAGATTCAGTTTCATCGAACATATTGAGCTGACC
>CAYPXB010000002.1:118851-174775 GCA_964414745.1 uncultured Alistipes sp.
TCAGTCGCAGATCCTCACCGGAAGATTCAGTTTCATCGAACATATTGAGCTGACCTTCAAAAGAATGCTTCTTCTGCAGTTCGGTCCGGCTCAGTATCTCCTCATAATTTTCGACCATCTGCCTGCGGCTCATACCAAGTCCGTCAAATGCTCCCGACTTTACCAGATTCTCAAGTGATCTTTTGTTAAGATCCCTTCCGACGGTCCTGTCGCAGAAATCGTAAAGATCCTTATACGGTCCGCTTGCCTCGCGCTCGGAGACTATCTTCTCCGCGAGGTTGCTGCCCATGTTTTTTACGGCGGCAAGAGCGAAATATATACTTCCCCCGTCGTAAAAGAAACCTGCGCGGCTGCGGTTTATATCCGGCTTTACGACCTGTATTCCGTGGCCCGCGCAATCGGATATATATTCCGAAAGCTTATCGGTATTCTGCATTACGCTCGACATAAGCGCCGCCATATATTCGCCTGTGAAATGATATTTCAGGTACGCCGTCCGGTACGCGAGATACGCATACGCCGCGGCATGGGATTTGTTGAAAGCATATGACGCAAAACCCGACATTTCGTCAAATATTTCGTTCGCGACTTTTTCGTCTGTTCCGTTTTTCACGGCGCCGCTCACAAAACTTTCGCGCTCACGCATCATTACCTGCGGCTTTTTCTTCGCCATCGCCCTGCGGACTATATCGGCGTGCCCGTATGAATAGCCCGCAAGTCTGCGGCAGATCTCCATGACCTGTTCCTGATAGACGATGACTCCGTACGTTTCAGCAAGTATCTCTTTCAGCAGAGGATGTTTATAGCGGATATTTCCGGGATTTTTACGGTTTTCCATATAGACGGGTATCGACCGCATGGGACCCGGTCTGTACAGAGCGAGAGCGGCAATGAGATCTTTCATGCAGACCGGCTTAAGTTCGGTAAGACACTGCGTCATTCCCCCGCTCTCAAACTGAAAAACACCGCTTGTGTCGCCGCGTGAAATCATATCGTAAACGCCCGGGTCATCGACAGATATGGATTCTATATCAAAATCCGGACGGTATTTCCGGACGGCGCTGACACAGTCACGGATGACCGTCAGGTTCCGCAGCCCCAGAAAGTCCATTTTCAGCAGACCGAGCGACTCAAGGACCGTCATCGTATACTGCGTCATCACCGTCGGTCCGTTCTTCTGCACCGGGACGATATCGGTAAGCGGAACGGCGGAGATCACGACGCCCGCGGCGTGAACTGTCACATGGCGCGGAAGACCTTCGATCTCCGCGGCAGTATCAATGACGCGCGCGACCGTGCTGTCCGATCTGTATATCCGCGCAAGATCGGCGGAATTTTTCAGGGACTCCCTGAGCGTGAGCCTCGGATCTGCAAGTTTCGCGATCGTGTCGCAGATATGGTACGGGACACCGAGCACTCTGCCGACATCACGCACGGCGGCTCTCGCCTTGAGCGTGTCGAAAGCGATTATCTCCGCGACATACTCACTGCCGTAGCGCTCTACGACATAATCCTTGACCTGCTGTCTTCCCTCGACACAGAAATCAATATCGAAATCGGGCATACTCACTCTTTCGGGATTGAGAAATCTTTCAAAAAGCAGATCGTATCTGAGCGGGTCTATGCCGGTTATCCCTATACAGTACGCGCAAAGGCTTCCGGCTCCCGAACCTCTTCCGGGACCTACGGGGATATTCTTCTTTTTCGCAAAATTCACAAAATCCCATACGATCAGGAAGTAATCGGTATACCCCATCTCCGTTATGACTTTAAGTTCATATTCCATCCGCTCCGTGACCGTGCCGGAGCAGTCTTTCCCGTATCGCTCATACATTCCGTTATATGCGAGGTCACGCAGAAAAGCACGGTTGTCATCCACTCCGGGAGCAACGAATCTCGGCAGTCTTATCCTGCCGAACTCAAACTCAACGCCGCACCGTCGCGCGACAAGCGACGTATTTTTTACGGCGTCCTCGTGGCCGGGAAAAAGAGCAAGCATCTCATCGGCGGATTTCACATAATATTCATCGGTCTGAAAACATCTGCTTCCTTTTTCGCCCTCGGTCTTGTTCACTCGGATACAGTACAGGATATTCTGCAGCGCGGCGTCCTTTTTTTCGATATAATGACAGTCATTCGACGCGATGAGAGGTATCCCCGTTTTCTCCGACAGTCTGTATATCGACGGGAGTACGGAAAGTTCCTCTTTCACGCCATGGTTTTGTATCTCAAGGAAAAAATTATCGCTTCCGAATATTCCGCGGTATTTTTCTGCGGCGCTTTCGGCTTTCTCATACTGCCCGCCGGAGAGCAGAAGAAACATCCCGCCCGACACACAGACAAAAAGGCAGATAAGCCCCTCGTGGTATTTTTCGATAAGTTCCGGGTCGGTGGCAGGAATTCCGGGAATATCTCCGGTGGCTGCCGATGATACTATCTTCACAAGATTGCGGTAGCCGGTATTGTTTTCGCAAAGCAGCACAAGATGATAAAAGCGGTCAGCTCCGGTGTTGACCGGGATCTCCGGTATTTCTTCCGGCCTGACAAGAACCTCGCATCCTATGATCGGATTTATGCCGCGCTCTTTCGCCGCTTTCCAGAATTCCACGACGCCGTACATAAAGCCACGGTCCGTTATCGCCACAGCGGTCTGGCCGAGCCGCGTGATCTTATCAGTCAGTCTGTCAATACGGCACGCCCCGTCGAGCAGGCTGTATTCGGTGTGTACGTGCAGATTTACAAATTCGTCAGTTCTCATGTCCGCCTTCCCTCATCCTTATCCTGTCCGCGATCTCGGCTATCCTCCTGAAGCGGTGACTTACGCCAGACCGGCTTATCGGAGGCGAGAGCGACTGACCGATCTCCTGAAGGCTCATATCTGTGTTATCAAGCCTTAATTTCGCTATCTCACGCAGATCTTCGGGCAGTGAGCCGAGTCCCGATGTCTTTTCTATCAGCTCTATATCACGCACCTGACGCAGCGACGCGTTGAGTATCTTGTCAATATTCGCGGAGTCGCAATTCGCGATCCTGTTGGCTTTGTTCCGCACGTCCTTGTATATTTTCACGTTCATGAGCTCAAGCGTGCACTGCTGGGCTCCGATGAAAGTGAGCGTATCCTCGATATATTCACTGCCCTTTATGTAAACGATACGCTGACCGCGGCGCAGAATGGATCCCGCGCTTACGCCTATGCCCGAAAGAAGTTTTATAAGTTCATCGGAAAGGCTCTGCGACGGGACGGTAAACTCAAGATGATATTCTTTTGACGGGTCGTTCACGCTGCCGCAGGCAAGAAACACACCGGCCGAAAAAGCTCCGACGCTGTTGTTCACGACGATCTCGCTGTCGATCGCACGCTCACCGGGACGGATATGATATGTTCCGAGTATACGGGAAACATCCTCACTGCGGGTTATCTCGTGAGTATAAAGATCCGCGGAGTTTTTCCAGCGGCGTTTTCCGCTGCGCACGGCGATCCTGTTATGAAAGACTTTTCGGACAAGATCTTCAAAAAATTCCGAGGATGTAACGCTCTCTGTCTGAAAGCAGATACTTTCCCCGGAAACTCCGCGGCTGAATAATATCATACCGTAAAGGCACGCGAACCGCCTGTCATTGTCATTGATCGTAGAGCATATCTCGGCTCTTACTTTTTCGGAAAAGGACACGGCCAAGACCTCCCGCTATATTTTTCTGTCCTTCGCAATATCCCTGTGAAATTTCTGTATCCTGTAATCTTTCCCGGCAAGATAATCGGCGGTAAGTTCGGCAAAAGTCACGGATCTGTGCTTCCCTCCCGTGCAGCCGAAAGCGATGACGAGCTGGCTCTTTCCCTCATTTATATAAAGAGGTATCAGAAAATCAAGCAGGTCTTTAAGTTTTGAGAAAAGAACGACCGACTGCTCAAAACCCATTACATAATCGCGGACACACTCGTCACATCCCGTAAACGGACGCAGACTCTCGATGTAGAACGGATTGGGAAGGCATCTGACATCAAAGACGAGATCCGACTCCGTGGACACACCGTATTTATAGCCGAATGACATCACTTTTATCGTGAGGGAATCGGATCGCTTTTCGAGAAAAAGTTCCTTTACCTGTTCCTTGAGCTGATTTGACGTAAGCTCCGAGGTGTCGATATAATAATCCGCTATCTCGCGAAGCTGTGAAAGCTGATTCCATTCATATCTTATCGCGCGGTGCATATCTCCGTTGAAGCGGTCGTAAAGCGGGTGCTTGCGGCGTGTTTCCTTATAGCGCTTTATGAGTATCTCCGTGCTTGCCTCAACATAGATGACTTTTATATCAATATCATGCTCTTCTCTGAGCAAGGACCACGATGAGATTATCTCGTCGAATCTGTCACCGGATCTTATATCGACGGCGATAGCTATATTCTCCATGCCGATCTCGGAATGGAGGCAGAGATCGACAAACCTTGAAATAAGTTTGGGAGGCATATTGTCTATGCAGTAATAGCCTATATCCTCCATCACATCCATGATACAGGACTTTCCGGCTCCGGACATACCCGTGACGATCAAAAGCTGCATAAAAACACCTCCCTGAAACAGTATTTCTGCTCTATTCAAGTATCACGGGCTCAAGCTCAAGCTCGTACCCCGTTTTTTCTTTTACTATCTTCCGGACTTTGTCGCAAAGTTCAAGGACATCGCTGCTTGTGGCATAGCCGCGGTTGATGATGAATCCGCTGTGCTTTTCGCTCACCATCGCGCCGCCGCAGGTCATTCCCTTGAGTCCGCACTCATCCACGAGCTGAGAGGCGTAACAGCCCTCGGGGCGCTTGAATATGCTTCCGGCGCTCGGATATTCAAGAGGCTGTTTTTCGCTCCTCTTTTTCATGCAGTCGCTCATTTTCGCCCTTATCGCCTCGCCGTCGCCCTCTTTCAGCTCTATCGTCACACTGACGATAACGGCGTCCGTTTCGGAAAAGATACTGTGGCGGTACGAAAGATCCATCTCATCTTTCGGCATACTGCGCAGATTGCAGTCACCGTCAATATATTCCGCCGACACGACAACATCCGACATCTCGCACCCGTACGCTCCCGCGTTCATGTACAGAGCGCCGCCCATCGTCCCCGGTATGCCGAAAAGACCTTCCATGCCGGAAAGAGAATACTGCTGGGCATTGACGCACGCCGCCGCGAGCAAGGCGCCGGCATCGCACTTTATGCGTGTGCCCTCCGTGGTTATTGAGGAAAAGTCTCCGCCGAACATAAGTATCACACCGTCAAAACCGCGGTCAAGCGCTATGATATTGCTGCCTCTGCCTATCACACCGTATTTTATATTCTTAGCACGGAAAAATCTGAGCAGCTCCGTTATGGAATAGACGCTGTTGACACTTATCAGCGCCCTGCACGGTCCTCCGAATTTGAAAGTGACGTACTCGCTCAGCGAACAGTTCGGAATTATACGGCAGCCGAGCCTTCCGCAAAGCCCCGTAAGTTCATCAATATATGGCATTGTCTCCCCCTAAAAGTCAAAATGTCTCGTAATCTTTTATGACTTCTTTTGAATCTGATTCCATTCCGAGTTTGTTGAGAAGTTCCTGCGCGGCGTTGTAACCCATCTTTTTCTGTCTGTTGTTCATCGCGGCTACTTCGAGTATTACCGCGAGGTTACGGCCGGGCTTTACCGGTATGGTGAGCGACGGAACTTTGACGCCGAGTATCGTCACATACTCCGTGTCGACACCCATCCTGTCGTATATCTTTTCCGGATTCCATAATTCCAGTTCTATGACAAGATCTATCTTTTCCGTCATTTTTACAGCCCCGATACCGAACAGCCTTCTCGCGTTTATTATGCCGATACCCCTGAGCTCCAGAAAATGACGTATGTTATCGGGAGAGCTTCCCACAAGGCTTATATTCGACACTTTCCTTATCTCGACAGCGTCGTCCGCAACAAGACGATGTCCCCTCTTTACAAGCTCGATCGCCGTTTCGCTCTTTCCGACACCGCTCTCACCCGTTATAAATACGCCCTCGCCGTATATCTCTATCAGGACGCCGTGGCGCGTTATCCTCGGGGCAAGATTCAGATTAAGGAATGAAATTATACCCGACATAAAATTCGATGTGCTCTCTTTGCTCCTCAGAAGCGGGACTTCGTATTCTTTTGCAAGTTCCAGCATCTCGGCAAAATACGGAAGCTCCCTCGTTATGATAATGGCGGGAAGCCTCTGAGAAAAAAGCATCTGCAGCCGCTCGCGCCTCGTCGCTTCATCGATCGTCGAAAGATAAGCAAACTCCATCTTGCCTATTATCTGTATACGATCCGGGTCAAAATATTCATAAAAACCCATAAGCTGGAGTCCGGGTCTGTTGACATCGTTCTGTCCGATCATTATCTCACTCGCGTCCTTGTGGATATAGATGGTCTCCAGTTTGAATTCGTCGATTATCTTCTGTAATGATACTCTGAATTTATCAGCCATATTTTTTCTCCAGTCTCCGATAAACGGTATATTAAAACGGCAAAAGCGCCTTTTATCTTCAGCCGATCATAAATGAGCCGTACCCTTGCTCCGCTACGGCGTCTTTCGCCTCAAGTATCTCCTCCGGCGTAAACGATCTTCCGCTGAGGCGGACTACGACATTAAATTGCTCAAGCTCCGGCTTTACAAGCTCCAGTATCCTGACAGCCTTGCCGGGAGCGTCCGCGGGCAGGGTATACGCCGCTTCTTTGAATATGACCGAGTCGCCGTATTCATCAAAGTTTATATCAAGCACGACAGTATTCGGATCAAGCAGCATCGGCTGCAGAATATCGGCGTTTCCCTCAATTATGTCAAGCGCGGATATCTCGACCATGACCGATGTCTTCTGAGCGATGAGCTTGCTGTATATCAGGTTCGTCAGCGACGTAAGAGCCATATATCTCCCGGGATCTGTGACGCTGTCGCCGAGAAGAGCCTTGTCGTTGTCGCTGAACGGAGGAAAGACGACTCCGCAGCATATCGCCGCATCAAAACCGCCTGACGCCACCTCATCGGCGATATTTCCCAGATATTCCACTGTCTTGTCGGAAAAAGGCGAGAGCCAGTATTTGCCGTTCCTGTCGATCCATCTCGATCCGTCGTCCTGTGTCAGATATGACATATCGGGATACGTCGCCGGAGCCACATAATCGTTGAGAAGGTTTATTTCCGCGACGGACTTGAATCCGCATTCACGTATCTCCGCGGTTATGGCGGAAAGAGTGAGACCCGAACGGACGGCACCGGAAAGCTGCGCCTCTTTCACCTCACTGGCATACTGAATATCGCCTCCCGCCGTCTTGAGCGGCACGCATATATATTCGTAGCCCTTGCTTTTATCGACAGCGGCAAGCGCGGACACAAGCGCGTCCTCGCCGGATATGTCATCCGTACCGAGGGAGTAGATCTTATATTCATCGGCGCTTATGTTCTCCGGCATATCGACCGTCGCCGCGGTCACTGCCTGCGTCGCCTCCGGGGGAAGGCTGCTGCCTTCGTCAGTCGCGGAGATATTGTCGTCACCTTTCCTTTTGGAAAAATCTATGAGCGGCCCTGCGACACTGTAGCCGAGCACCCCTATTCCGCCGATCAGCAGGACGGTGAGCGCCACCGACATAAATTTTCCGAAAGGTGTTTTTCCGTAGTAGTTTTTTTCTTTTGTCTTGTAGATTTTCCTTCCTTTGTTCTTAGACTTCATTTTGTCCTTTCTCTCCTAAACCGGCCAAAACTCCCGAACGTCTTTTTTTCTATGTAAGGGAATAAACGGCCATTGAAATGATCCCGAGATAAACAAGCATCGCCGGAAATCCTCTGAATGAAGACGGCACTTTCGACGAATTGAGCCTGTCATACGCGGCTGTCAGAATAAATGCCGCGATAATAAAACCGATCCCCGCTTCCAGACCGCGAAAGATATAATCCGAAAAAGCGAATTTTTCGCCTGAGATCTTCTCACTTTCCGTGATCGTGAAAAGCGTTCCCAGAACGGCACAGTTGAAAGCGGATATGTGTATGTATTTTTTCGTTTTTTCAAAGCTCTTTCTGTTTATGAAATAAGACAGCGTAAGAAGCAATATGTAAAGCACCCCGACAGCGAGAACGTAAAACAGAAGATCGAATCTCGTGTCCTCAAGCCGCGTATAGCGGTTTATCAGGTAAACGGCAGATGAACCCGCCGTCGTGAAGATCGTTATTATACAAGCGGTCCGGACAAGATTTCCGCGATTTTCTGCGGCGATAAAAAGCGTGCTCGTCCCAAGCGCCTGAGTGAGTATCAGATTCGTTCCGAGAAGCGCGATTATCTCATTTACCAGAAACATCTGCGTCACTCCTCATTTCTTCGGCAAACGACCGTATTTTCCTGTACAGACCGCACATAAGACCGAGCAGGATAAATCCGCCGAACGGTTTTGCAAGACCGCTTATCGTTGTGTTCATATCGACTACCATATTGTTTACCGTCCCGTACGCGAAAAGTTCCCGTATAAGTCCCGTGAGAAGCATTATGGCGTCAAACCCGAGTATATAAAATATCAGAGATACGGTCATCCTCAGTCGTTTCATACGGAAAAACTTCGCCTCGGTCTGGTAGACTATGAGGGAGTTTACCGCGAGCAGAGGAAAATATATGCCGATCCTCCCGGCGGCGTCGGGATAAATATAACCGGTCACCGCTCTTATCGGCACATACACGAGCGAAGCTATCACCGCATATGATATTATCCTGATCGCGTAGGGAAGTTTTTTCGGTACGAATGAGGAGATCAGCACCGAAAAAAATGTGATGAGCGAAAAGGCATAGACGAGCGCGAGCGCATTTCTGACTGTATCTCCGCACATTATCACGGGAGATATGACCATGAGCGAGGACAGAACCGTGTTATCACTCAGAAGTCCCGCGGTGAGCCTGTTATCCTGCCTGTTCATCACTCACATCCCCTTCCGTGACTGTTTCTTCGCCGGAGTCCGTGACACCATCTGTAATTTCTGCGGTATCGGTGTTTTCCTCATTCTCTCCGTTTTCCGCATTTTCTTTATCTCCGGCATTTTCGGGAAAATCCACACCGTCCGCGATATCTGTCTCTCCGTTTCCGGCAATCCTACCGTTATCGGTATTTGTCGTATCCTCGTCCCGAGATCCGGTTTGTAACCCCGGCTGAGCTTCAAGAAGTTTCTGCGCGTCGATCCTGTTTTCGAGATTTCTGAGCGCCAGCGAAAGCGGAGTGAACAGCAGGGACATTATGACTATTACATTTTCCGTACCCGTCGTTATCGTCACGACATATGACGCCATCGAAACGAAGAGTCCGTAGAAAAAAGCAAAATAGTCTTTGCCGGGAGCGATCCTGCGGTCGGATATGATGTATATCGAAGCAAACAGGGTCATATTCGTCGCAAACATATATTTCAGGGAGTCAAGCCTGTCTGAACCGACAGGACAGAAATACGCAAGAAAAGCCATACCGATGACCGAACCTGCAAATGCTCCGCGTGATATATCACGCCTTAAAAAAAGCACGACCGCGGAAACGATAAGAAGCAGCAGACACGCAGCTCCCGCAGGTCCGCAGAAATCACCGAGCATCAGCTCAAAATCAGTGTATCCGAGAGTTCCCGTATGATTGAACTCATACGACGCAGAATTTACAAGCTCGCCGGCTTTTTCGAAAATGCCCACCCTGTCATACGGCATAGGATACGAGAGAAGTTCGGTCTTCCAAGATACGAGAATGAAAACATATGCCGCCGCCGCCGGGGAAAATATCATATTTTTTCTGCCGCCGAAAATATTTTTTGCCGCTATGACGGCAAACAGACACGCCATTCCCGGTATCCTGTATTCGATCATCGCGGGCATCATGAGGGCTGTGATCATCGCGTCCGATACGCACGTCAGATCGTCGGGTGAAAACCTGCGGCGCATAAGCCTTTTTGATATGATCTCCGCGACGAGCGAAACAGTAACGCACACAAGGGCAAGTACTACGGCTCTCGCACCGTAATAAAAATCCGCCATCACTTCGAGCGCGATAAGCGTTATCATTATGTCAAGCCAGATGAAACGGTCTGTCCTTTTTTTCTTCTGCATCAGATACTACCCTTCAGCTTTGAGACCGCCTCTGCCATATTCTCCGAACCGAAAAGAAAACTTCCCGACACGAGCACATTCGCGCCGGCTCCGCGGACGATATCCGCCGTTTCCGAATCAATGCCGCCGTCTACCTGGACATCCGTATCAAGTCCGAGGCGCCTTATCTCATTCCGCACTTTTCTTATCCGTTCCGCCGATCCGGGAAGAAAGCTCTGTCCGCCGAATCCGGGCTCTACGGTCATGACAAGGATCATATCCGCAAGCGGTATATACTCATAAACGCTCTCAACCGGAGTACCCGGTTTTATCGCGATCGCCGGTCTTGCCCCCGAGGATCTCACGGAATCCAGAGTCCGTACGGGATCGCTTCCGCTTTCAAGGTGAAAAGATATGATATCCGCGCCCGCCTCGGCAAAACGTCCGGCATATCTCAGAGGGTCGGTTATCATAAGATGAACATCTATCGTCATATCTGTGATCTTGCGGACAGCGGACAATACAGGCAGTCCGTATGTTATATTGTCAACAAAAATACCGTCCATCACATCAAAATGCAGCATATCCACGCCGCTTTTTTCGGCTCTTTTTATCTCAGTGCCCAGATACGCGAGATCCGCGCTGAGTATTGACGCCGATACTGTATAATTCAAGCCTTTATCACTTCTTCTTGTCATCTGACACCGCATATCCCGACGCGGTTCAGGATTTTCCCGTATAATATTATATAATATTTATTTTGGTGCGTCAATATGATAACGGCAATTTTTTTCAAGTTTTTTTGAATATCGCGTAAATACGCCGCTGCGCAGGCGTATGTCCGAAAAATTATCCGGAAATTAAAAAAAAACACTTTACAAACGGTTTTTTATATGTTATAATGTGTTACACCGTTTACTTGGAAAGGGGCTAGTCCTCGGTCCTGTCTGTGCTCACCCCTTTCTATGTTGCCGGAATATTTATTTTAACGAGGTGCTTTTTATGCTGCTTAAGGAAGAAAAGGCTGCTATCATCGAAGCCAACAGAACTCATGAGAACGACACGGGTTCTCCCGAGGTCCAGATCGCTATCCTCACAAAAAGGATAAACGATCTTACCGAACATCTTAAAGTTCACAAGAATGACCATCATTCAAGGAGAGGACTTCTCAAAATGGTCGGACACAGACGTAATCTTCTCAACTATCTCAAGAACAAGGACGTCAACAGATACCGCGCGGTGATCGAAAAACTCGGTATCCGCAAGTAAACACACAATCAAAGGCAGCGGGGTTCTGTGCCCTCCTGCCTTTAAGTCTATGAAAAGGAAAATTTGCGGTGTGCGGCTTTTAGCATTAAACTGTGACTCATCGTCCGTATTCAAAGATGTGCCAGAGTTTATTGCTAAAGCCGCCGCAAAGAAAAAAACAGGAGGCTTTTTATGTTTGAGAATTACAGAACATTCGAAACGGTCTACGCAGGAAGAAAACTTGTTGTGGAGACCGGCAAGACGTGCGGTCTGGCGAACGGATCGTGCTGGGTGCGCTACGGCGATACCGTCGTTATGGCGAACGTGACGGCAAGCCCGAAGCCGAGAGAGGGCATCGATTTCTTCCCGCTCTCGGTCGACTATGAGGAAAAACTTTACTCGGTCGGAAAGATACCCGGCTCGTTCACAAAGCGCGAGGGAAAACCTTCGGAAAAGGCAATACTCACTTCACGCTGCGTTGACAGACCTATAAGACCGCTTTTCCCGAAAGATATGAGAAATGATGTTTCGGTCGTTATGACCGTTCTCTCGGTAGAGCCGGACAACTCACCCGAAATAACCGGAATGATCGCCACATCCATTGCGATATCCATTTCAGATATACCGTGGAACGGCCCTATTGCCGGAATAAACGTCGGACTTGTGGACGGCGAGATCGTTCTCAATCCCACGCTTGAGCAGAGGGCGAAGACAGATCTGAATCTTACAGTCGCCGGAACAGCCGAGAAGATCGTTATGATCGAGGCAGGAGCGAACGAAGTGCCCGAGGACACGATGCTCGAGGCGATACTCAAAGGTCACGAAGAAATAAAAAAGATGGTCGCATTCATCAGCGATATACGCGACAAGATCGGCAAGCCGAAGTTCGCGTTTGAATCGCAGGAAGTGGATCACGAGATGTTTGACGCCGTTGAGGCTTTCGCCTCGGACAGAGTCAAAGAAGCTCTTGACACGAACGACAAAAATGTGCGCGACGCAAATCTTGCTCCTATAATCGAAGATATACACGCCAAATTCGACGAAGTCTACCCCGAACAGGAAGCTATGCTCGACGAATGTATCTACAAGCTGCAGAAGAAGATCGTGAGGGCATGGCTCTATGAGGGAAAACGTGTTGACGGAAGGAAGATCGACGAGATAAGACCGTTGGCGGCGGAAGTCGGAGTTCTCCCGAGGGTACACGGCTCCGGTCTTTTCACGAGAGGTCAGACTCAGGTGCTGACGGTCGCGACTCTCGGACCTGTCAGCGACTCGCAGAAGATAGACGGACTTGATGAAGAAGATTCAAAGCGCTATATGCACCAGTATAATTTCCCGTCCTACTCTGTCGGTGAAACTAAACCGAGCAGGGGTCCGGGAAGGCGTGAGATCGGGCACGGCGCCCTCGCGGAAAGAGCTCTTGTGCCGGTTCTGCCGTCCGTTGAGGAATTTCCGTACGCAATGAGACTTGTGTCGGAAGTGCTTTCATCCAACGGCTCAACGTCGCAGGCGTCGATATGCGGCTCCACGCTCGCGCTGATGGATGCCGGCGTTCCGATAAAAGCGCCTGTTGCCGGAATATCGTGCGGACTTATAACGCTTCCGGACAGCGACGATTTTATGACAATGGTCGATATACAGGGACTTGAAGACTTTTTCGGCGATATGGACTTTAAGGTCGGCGGTACGAAAAAAGGAATTACGGCGATACAGGTCGATATCAAAGTCGACGGACTCACTCCGGCGATTATAAAAGAGGCTTTTGAGAAAACAAGAAAAGCGCGTCTTTATATACTCGATGAGATAATCCTCAAGGCAATACCCGAACCGAGGCCCTCGGTAAATGAGTACGCGCCCAAAATGGTTCAGACAAAGATACCTGTCGACAAGATACGCGATGTTATCGGTCAGGGCGGAAAAGTCATCCAGAAGATCTCGGCTGACTGTGACGTCAAGATCGATATCAACGATGACGGAAACGTGTTCATCAGCGGTATTGACGCTGACAATGTGAACAATGCCCTCCAGATAGTACTCACCATCGCGAACGATCCCGAAGTCGGAGCGATCTACAAAGGAAAAGTCGTAAGGATCATGGATTTCGGGGCTTTTGTCGAGATCGCTCCCGGAAAGGACGGGCTTGTGCATATATCAAAGCTTGACAAGTCAAGGGTCAACAGAGTCGAGGACGTCGTTTCAGTCGGCGACGAGATCGTCGTGAAAGTCACGGAGATCGACAGACAAGGCAGGATCAACCTGTCAAGAAAAGACGCTCTTGCCGACATCGAGGCAAACAGAAAGAACAAATAAGCGCGGATAAATGAAAAAGCACATCGGAAATGCCGACTGGCGTCCGATGTGCTTTATTTATATTCCCATAAAATTTTTGAAATTTTCCGCGAGTATCAGTCTGTTTTCCTCCTCGGAAAATCCCAGAGAGAAAAACCGCGCCAGTTCCTCCTCATGCGACCACATCGGAAAATCCGTGCCGAAAAAGCAGTTTTCGACTCCGTATTCTCTTATGAGCTGCGCCGCACGCTCTTTACTCATAAAAGCCATAGAGCTGCATATATCCACTTTTATATTCTCAAGTCCCGTAAGGCACTCCTCCGCCTCGTCCCAGCGCCCGTATCCGCCGAGATGAGCGGCTATTATCCGGAGTTTCGGAAAATCGTCGTGCACTTTTCTGACTTTTCGCGGAGCGGAATAATCATATCTCGGGTCTCCGCAATGCATAAGCAGCGGCAGACGCCCCTCTATCATCTCATATATCTTGTACGCTTTCCTGTCATCGGCGTCAAACTGCTGGAAATCGGGATGAAGTTTTACACCGTGAAGCCCGAGCGATATTATCTGCCCGATCTCTTCCTCGATATTCTCTGAATCGGGGTGAGTCGTTCCGAACCCGATAAATTCCGGATGTTTTTTGCACTCGGACGCTATGAACCTGTTTATTGATCTCGCCTGGTTTGCCTTAGT
Organism: uncultured Alistipes sp.; assembly: GCA_964414745.1. Classification (GTDB taxonomy): domain Bacteria; phylum Bacillota; class Clostridia; order Oscillospirales; family Ruminococcaceae; genus Ruminococcus. The sequence goes on from CAYPXB010000002.1 coordinate 133,161, forward strand.
GGCGGGAGAACAGACAAGATACCTGCTGACGCCCGATTTCTTCCCACTTTCGATAAGCCTGCTCCCCATACCGCAGTCACTCATGGGAAGGTCGTAAAACTGCCCCGTATTTTCTGTCGCCTTTTCCGCTATCTTATCGGGGAAAATATGAGCATGGGCGTCTGCTATCTCATATTTTCCGGTTATTTCACTTTCCATTTCAATCCCTCTTTCACAGAAATGCCTCGCAAGGACTAAAGCCTTGACTTAAAATCATTATACCCGAAACTGTTTAATTTTTCAAGCCGTCCGTCCGCAGTCAGAAGATATTCGCCCGGAAGCGGCATTCCGTTGAACGTGTTTGTCTTTACCATGGAGTATATCGCCATATCGCCGAAAACAAGCCTGTCTCCGGTTTTGAGAGGCTCATCGAACGAGTACTCTCCTATGATGTCACCCGCAAGACAGGTCTGCGCCCCGAGGCGGTACGAAAATCTCTTTTCGTTCTTCTTACCGGAACCGTAGAGCGGAGGCCGGTACGGCATCTCAAGAACATCGGGCATATGGCACGCGGCGGATGTATCGAGTATAGCTGCCGTCATATCGTTTTCGGTGATATCGAGCACCTGTGTCACAAGATAGCCGGCGTCGAGAGCCACCGCCTCGCCCGGCTCAAGATAGACCGTCAGACCGTATTTATCCCTCATGCGCGTGATACACCTTTCAAGGCGCGGAATATCGTAACCGTCGCGCGTTATATGGTGGCCTCCGCCGAAATTTATCCACTCCGTTTTTTCCAGAACATCGCCGAACTTTTCCTCAACAACATCAAGCGTCGCTTCGAGAGCGTCCGAATCCTGCTCGCACAGTGTGTGAAAATGAAGTCCCGTGACGCCGGAAAGATCGTCTTTCCGGAAATTTCTGAGCGTTATTCCGAGCCTTGACGTTTCAGAACAGGGATCATAGATCTCGTGCCCTTTCTGCGTCGAAAATTCGGGATTGACTCTGAGCCCTGCCTTCCTGCCGCGTGACAGCACACGGTCGCGGTATCTGACAAGCTGGGAAAAGGAATTGAATATTATATGGTCGCAGTACCCGATTATCCTGTCTATCTCATCATCGCGGTAAGCAGCGGAAAAAATATGATTTTCAAGCCCCATTTCCTCATATCCGAGCCTTGCCTCGTACAGTCCGCTGCATGACGTTCCGCAAAGATAACTGCCTATAAGGGGATACAGACGGTAGCACGAAAATGCTTTTTGCGCAAGCAGTATCCTGCACCCGGTCCGCTGCTGTATCCCCCTGAGTATCTCAAGGTTTCCGATAAGCCTTTTCTCATCTATGACAAAGCACGGCGTGGGGAGCGAGTTTATTATCTCATCCGTCATATCATAGGATCCCAAAATATCTCTCATACGGTGTCTTCCCAAAAAATCAGATATCAGTCGACAAGTACGGGGTCGCGGTCTTCCTCCCAAGGAAGTCCCCATTTTCCGAGCTCATCCATAAAAGGGTCGGGATCAAACTGCTCGATATTGAAAACGCCGGGACCTTTCCAGCGGCCTGTCATTATCATCATGGCGCCTATCATCGCAGGCACGCCCGTTGTGTACGAAACAGCCTGAGAGCCGACTTCTTTATAACATTCCTGATGGTCGCATATGTTGTAAAGGTAATAATTTTTGTCGGCACCGTCTTTTTTGCCGCGGAAAATACACCCGATATTCGTTTTGCCCACCGTTCTCGGACCGAGAGTGGCTGGATCTGGAAGCACGGCTTTGAGAAACTGAAGCGGCACGATCTCCCTGCCTTCGTACATTATCGGCTCGATAGAGGTCATTCCGACATCCTCAAGGCATTTCAGGTGGTTCAGATAGCTCTCGCCGAAAGTCATGAAAAAACGTATCCTCTTTATTCCTTTTATGTTCAGCGCCAGAGACTCAAGTTCCTCGTGATGCATAAGATACATATCCCGCTCACCTACGCCCCTGAAGTTATAGACGCGCTTTATCTCCATCGGCTCTGTCTCGACCCATTTTCCGTTCTCTATGTAACTTCCTTTCGCGGAAACTTCACGGATATTTATCTCCGGGTTGAAGTTTGTCGCGAACGGGTATCCGTGATCGCCGCCGTTACAGTCAAGTATATCGATATAATTTATCTCGTCAAACTCATGTTTCATGGCATACGCGCTGAAAACACCCGTCACTCCGGGGTCGAAACCGCTCCCGAGCAGCGCCGTTATGCCGGCCTTTTCAAACCTATCACGGTACGCCCACTGCCATTTATACTCATATTTCGCCGTATCTTCCGGTTCATAGTTCGCGGTGTCGACGTAATTCGTTTTCGTGGCAAGGCAGGCATCCATAATCGTGAGATCCTGATACGGCAGAGCGAGGTTGAGTACGACATCGGGTCTGTATGATTCAATAAGCGCGACAAGTTCATTGACATTATTCGCGTCGACCTGAGCCGTTTCGATGACGGTCTTTGTCGTCGGCAGGAGCTTTTCCCTGAGAGCGTCGCATTTTGATTTTGTGCGGCTCGCTATCATTATACCCTCAAACACATCGCTGTTCTGGCAGCATTTATGGATCGCGACGGAGGCTACCCCTCCGCAGCCGATTATCATACATTTTCCCATCTTCTTCCTCCTGAATCTTATTTTATCCGCGTGACAGCGCAAGCAGCATTTCCCTTATTATCTTGCACGCCACGGCCGTGGACACACCGCTTCCGTCATAGTGCGGGCTGAGCTCGTTTACATCACAGGCGACGACATTCAGCTTTTCACACACCAGAGTCACCGCCTTTCTCAGCTCGTCAAAAGTGACGCCTCCGGCCTCCGGCGTTCCCGTTCCCGGAAATACCGACGGATCAAGAACGTCAAGATCCACAGACAGATAGACGTTTTTGCCCGCCAGATCCCCGACGGTTTCCGCAAGCCCGTCAAAATCAAAGCGCGTCATTGACGTATGCTCTTTCGCAAAAGCAAATTCTTCCCTTTCTCCGCTCCGTATGCCGAACTGGAAAATATGCCCGTCACCGACGATATCATGACATCTTCTCATTACGCAGGCGTGCGAAAGCTTCTGACCGAGATAATCATCCCTGAGATCGGCGTGAGCGTCAAACTGAATGATATAAAAATCGCTGAATTTCTCACTTACAGCCATTACGGAGCCGAGTGTGACAAGATGCTCCCCTCCGATGAGAAACGGCAGCTTTCCGTCTGTGAGTATCTCGTCCGCGCGCATGGCTATATCGGCGACGGAACGGTTGACACTGCCGAAAGGAAGCTCAAGGTCTCCGCTGTCAAAGTAGCTGTGATCGGCAAGATCCTTATCCTGATAAGGACTGTAGGTCTCGATACCGAAACTCTCGGTCCTTATTGCCGAGGGAGCGAAACGTGCCCCCGGACGAAAACTTGTCGTACTGTCAAAAGGCGCTCCGAAAAGAACTATTTCAGAATCGGCGTATTCACCGTCACAGGCGATGAATGCGCTCACGTTTTTACTCAACATCTTTCAGCAGCTCCTCCACATAGCCCGGAAGCGCGAACGATCCGACATGAAGCTGTGTATTGTAGTAGTGCGTTTTTATTCCGAGCATATTCCATTTTGTGCCGTCATAGTCCCTTGTGGGATGGTATTTTTTCGACGCGAACCCGAAAAGCCAGTGACCCGACGGATAAGTCGGGATATGTGCCTGATACACTTTGCTTATCGGGAAACTCTCGACGATCCTTTTGTGCGAGCGCTGCATCGCCGCCGCGTCCTCGGCGTAAAACGGGCTCTCGTGCTGATTTACCATTATCCCGTCATCATGCAGCGCCTTGAAACAGCTTCCGTAAAATTCTTTTGTGAAAAGCCCTTCTCCGGGACCGAAAGGATCAGTCGAGTCAACTATGATAACATCATACTCGTCCTCACACCTTCGTACGAATTTTACGCCGTCCTCATAGTGGACGTGAACTCTCGGATCGTCAAAACGGCAGGCGGTCTTCGGAAGATATTTCTTGCAGACCTCGACAACAAGCTTGTCTATCTCGACAAGGTCGATATTTTTGACGCTGCCGTACGCCGTGAGTTCGCGCACCACTCCGCCGTCCCCCGCTCCTATTACAAGGATGTTTTCGGGGTGTGGATGAACAGCCATCGGAACGTGCGTTATCATTTCATGATATATGAACTCATCTTTTTCCGTGAGCATCATATAACCGTCAAGTGTGAGAAAACGGCCGAATTCCTTTGAATCGAAAATATCGATCCGCTGAAACTCGCTCTGTGCCGTGTAGATCTGTCTGTCGACTTTTATGGAAAACTCGACTGTCGGAGTATGACGCTCCGTAAACCATAATTCCATTTTTTACAACCTTTCCGAAAAGTTTCCGATTTCTTTCCGCAAAAAATACCGGGTCAGGCAAGAACGTTCAGTCTCTCTACGTTTATATCCTCTGTTCCCGTCATCTGGCAGCCTTTTTCTTTCGCGTACCCGATATACTCCGTTATCTCCCTTGTGACTTTTTCTCCGGGGGCGAGAACAGGTATGCCGGGTGGGTAGCACATCACAAACTCGCTGCATATGTGACCCGCGGCGTCTTTCAGGGGAAGCGAGATCTTTTCCGAGTAAAAAGCCTTTCTCGGCGTTTCGGATACAATGGGAGCAATGTACTCCTGTGAAAGCATTCCGGCAGGCTCTTTCGAAAATCTTCTCTTTATCTCCGCGAGAGCGCTTATAAGCCTCTCAATGTCCCTCTTTCTGTCGCCGACGGATATATAAGCGAGGATATTTCCGAGATCGCCGAATTCTATCTGTATATCATACTCGTCGCGGAGCAGATCATAGACCTCAATACCGGCAAGACCTATCGGCAACGTGTAGACCGACAGTTTGGACACATCGAAATCGTATATGCTGTCGCCGTTTATAAGTTCTCTTGAGTAGGCGTAGTATCCGCCGATCTCGTTCAGTTCTTTGCGGGCGTATTCCGCCATATCGACCATTCCCGCAAAGATCTCCCGTCCGCTGAGCGCAAGTCTTCTTCTTGATATGTCAAGACTTGACAGCAGAAGGTATGAAGCGCTCGTCGTCTGTGTGAGGTTTATTATCTGGCGCATATAATCGGCGTTCACACCGCCGTTCATGAAAAGAAACGAGCTTTGCGTCAGACTGCCTCCGGATTTGTGCATACTCACCGCCGATATGTCCGCACCCGCCCCCATAGCGGTGACCGGAAAATCGTCGCCGAAATAAAAATGCGTCCCGTGCGCCTCATCGACGAGAACGAGCATACCATGGGCGTGCGCTATCTCCGTTATACGCCTCAGATCGGAACATATGCCGTAATATGTGGGATTATTCACCAGAACCGCTTTGGCGTCCGGATTCTCGATTATCGCTTTTTCAACCCCGCTCACCGACATACCGAGCGATATGCCGAGTTCCTTGTTAACGCCGGGATCGACGTACACGGGCACGGCGTCACAGAGGATAAGCGCATTTATGGCACTGCGGTGCACATTTCTCGGCATTATTATCTTGTCGCCATCGTGGCACGCGTACATTATCATGCTCTGCACGGCGGAAGTTGTACCGCCGACCATGAAAAACGCGTTCTTTGCTCCGAATGCCTGCGCCGCGAGTATTTCCGCGTCCCTGATGACAGAAACGGGATGGCAGAGGTTATCGAGCGGTTTCATGGAGTTTACATCGACACTCATGCAGTTTTCGCCGAGAAACTCGGTAAGTTCCATATTTCCGCGCCCTCTTTTGTGACCGGGCACGTCAAAAGGCACCACTCTCATCCTCTTGAATTTCCGAAGTGCCTCGTAAATAGGCGCGTCAACCTGTGAAAGTGCCATTTCCGTAAACATTCCTTCCGCTGAATATTTCCACCATTTCCCTTTTAAGCGCCCCTTTTATATCATTCCTTATCTTCGGATCGAGTTTATTGGCATCGGTGTTGAACAGATAATTCTGCAGTTCTATCTCTTTTATAAGCAGTTTTGTGTGAAAAATATTTGCCTGATAAACGTTGATGTCGACGGCGTCGTATCTGAGAAGCGTCTTTTTGTCGATATAATCCTGTATCGAGGTTATATCATGGTCTATAAAAATCTTCTCTCCGTCAAGATTTCTTGTGAACCCGCGGACACGGTAGTCCATTGTTATTATATCCGAATCAAAGCTGCCGATAAGATAATCAAGCGCGGTAAGAGGCGTTATCTTTCCGCAGGTCGCCACATCGATATCGACGCGGAATGTCGCTATACTGGTGTCCGGGTGATACTCCGGGTATGTATGAACGGTCACGTGGCTCTTGTCAAGGTGGGCTATCGTTTCCGTGCTTCCCGCCGGAACCATCGATTCATCGGCGATCAGAAACGTCGCCGAGGCTCCCTGAGGATCATAATCCTGCTTGGAGATACTGAGCACTTTTGCTCCGATCATCTTCGCAAGATGCGTTATTATATCCGTGATACGCTCGGAGTTGTACTGCCCGTCGATATACGCTATATAATCAAGCTGGGCCTTCGGTCTCTTGGCGTAGCAAACGTCATAGATATTAAAGCTCAGGGATTTTGTGAGATTATTGAAGCCGTAAAGCTTTAACTTCTGTTCCATAACGCACCTCCGAAATAAAAAAACACGCATAAGTACATCAACCCATGCGTGTGACATGATCCCGCAGTTGCTCCCGCAATGGTTTCATTACGGGTTTTCAGAGTCTGTACAAGCAAGTTTACCTTTTACTGCTCTTATTGACCTTTCACAAGTTGATGCACGGCAAGCCGCAAAAACTATCAGAAAACTTATAAAATGATCATCGACACATATCGAATCAATAAGGCAACAGAAGTTGCCAGCTGAATATATACTCAGCGACCCGGCATCTGACCCGGCTGTCCGTATGGCCTTGACTCTTGAAAGAGTGGTCAAAATCCTGCTTATAAGAAAACGTGAGTCTCCTCTGCAAAACAACTGTTATTCTATCATATTTTATCTGATTTGTCAAGCAATATCCGCAAATTTCTCTCTTTCATCCTCATTTCTTCTCAAATTTCGAGATATACGGAAGATTTCTGTAAAGCCCGTTGTAATCCAGACCGTAGCCGACTACAAACATATCGGGAATGGTGAACAGAGCTATATCGGGTTTCAGATCGATCTTGCGCCGGGCAGGCTTGTCAAGAAGCGTTATTATCTTCAGTGACTGCGGAGCCCTGTCAAGAAGTATCCGCACGACCTCTTTCAGTGTCCTTCCGGTATCGATGATATCCTCGGCGATTATCACGTTGTATTTGCTGACATCGACGTTCAGCCCGGATATTATCTCGACGCTGCCGGAAGACACGGTGCTGTCAAAATAACTTCGTACCCTCATAAACTCTATTTCACAGGGGATGGTGATGTTGCGGCAGAGATCGGAAACGAAAACAAACGAACCGTTGAGTATGCCCAGTATCAGCAGCGGTTTATCTTTGTACTCCATACTTATCAGATGCCCCGCAGTGGCAACTTTCTTTCTTATCTCATCCTCTGTGATAATAATATTATTTTCGACTCTGCCGCCGTTGCCCCTTCTGACAGACATTTGATCTCAGCTCCATATATCGCAAGTTCGGATTATGATTTATTTGTCATTTCTTACTGTAAAACATACGTATGCTCGAAGTTCCGCCTGTCGCAACATAGGTGTAAAAGCCAAGTATCATGGAAGCGTCCGACGAATCCACGGCTCCGTCAATATCAATATCGGCGGCCGCCTGCTGGCTGTCACTGAGCAGCGTTTCCTTGCCGGATGACTTCTGCGCGTAATCGCCCAGTACGAGCGACGCATCGGAAGAATCGACAACACCGTCGCCGTCAATGTCGCCGAACGACGTTTCAGCTCCCTGTTTTCCGGAATCCTTGCCCGCGTTCAGGTAATCCCAGTAATAATACTTGTACTCGTCACCGAACTTTTCTTCAAGTTCGGGGTTTTTGCTCCTGTAAAAGGCCGGATCGAACTCATCGCTCGCGCGTCTGCCGCTGTCGATACCGGATGATATGAAATCACGGAGAAGCTCTATGGGCGAAAGTCCCTCAAGATCACTGTGCGAGGAATAATATCCGGAGTCGTACACTGCCGAAAGTTTTCTTCCCTGCTCGTTGCAGCCGTATTTCACAAACTGGTCATAGGCTGCCTTGTAGTCATCACCGTAATCGGCCTTTATGTCAGAATTGTTTTCCACATAATACACCGGATCGAAAAACGGGCTTGCCATCTGACCCTGCGATATTCCGGTCTTTATCCAGTAATCATACAGTGCTTTTTCGTCATCGCCGTATTTTTCCGCAAGTTCGGGATATCTCGCAATATAAAAATCTTTGTCAAAAAGGCTTTTTTCGATCTTATAATCAGGTGTATCTGCGTTTTCATACACTTTTTTCGCTTTATAGCATATCACATAATGGATCGTGCCATCGTATTCGTTCAGCGTGGCCTTTCCGTTCGCCGCCGGATCCATTATGTATACTTTGCCGTCTGAACATCTGTCGACCGCAACGGAGTGCCCGTTATAGTTGACACGCACTTCGATATAACAGCCCTGAGAGAGCTTGGTGTTTATTATATCGTAGATCTCGCCAAACGGCGACGGGATCACATCGATCTTCTCGGAAAGATAGAAATTCGGTGAACCCTTTTTTGTCAGAGCGGCGGCTGAAAGATTTCCGTCACTGTAATCGTTCGTACAGGCAATATACCCCTTGCTTACGAATCTGTTCCTCAGAATACCCGGATTGAAAAGAGCATCGTCGGCAGGCTCCGCGCCGGAGTGAACCATGAGCATGGCGATCGAGGTCACTTTACAACCCCATGATCTCATCGTGCCTCCGTTGCCGAGACTGAGCGAACCCCAGCGGGAATCGCTCTGCTTCCATTCCTTGTATGAAGTGCCGGATGCTCCCGCGTCAATCGTAAACGTCGGGAAAAACAGAACAAAACTCATAGCGATCACGGACAGAAACGAAATTAAACGCTTCATTTCCAACAATTACCTCCCTGTAATCTGCCGTCCGTTTTTTGTTCCACATTTTTATCGGTTCCGCCTTTTTTCTCTTTTCGCGGAACCTGAATCAAGGCAGATACGCGCGTACTGTGCCGCCGCGTACCCGAAAGCGTCGTCGCAAAGATCCGCCTGTCCGGTATAAGGCACATCCCGTGCCTTATATATCTTTGCGCCCCGACCTGTGAAATCACAGAAATAAATACCGAGCGGGCGGATAAGATCAGCCTCTGACATACTGAAAATATCCTGTGTCCCGTTTTCATAAAACTCCTCCGGCAAATGTCCTTGCAGGGTCATTTTACGAAAAAAGGGACAAAAACCCATGTTATATTTATTATATAATCCCCGCTATATTTTGTCAAGGATATTTTGAAAAAAATTGTAAATTTTTATATATCTTTTTGTAATCATACTGTAATCTTATTTCCGGATATAAAAAACCGTCCTCGGAAGAGAACGGTTTTTAAAAAATAATATCTACTTCGCAATATCGGCGTCATCGAACGGGTCGCCGCACTCAGCGCAGAATTTCGGAGGATGATAAGGATCATCCGGCTCCCATCCGCACTTGTCACACCGGTACAAAGGAGCGCCCGCGGGTCTGCGGCTGCCGCACTCCGCGCAGAACTTTCCCTTGTTGAGCGCGCCGCACTTCTCACACTTCCAGCCGTCCACTCTCTCTGATCTCGGACTTCCGCATTCATCGCAGAATTTTCCCGTATTCACCTTTCCGCATTTGCACTTCCACTCTCCGGGAGCTTCCGGCTTGGGTTTTCCGCACTCGTCACAAAATCTGCCCGTATTTGTCTTTCCGCAGCTGCACTTCCACGTTGCCGCGTCCCGGACATCGGCTGCCTGTTTCTGTCCCATGGCATAAAGGCTCTGAGTATTGAATCCTCCGTTCTGTTGAGCCATATTCATTCCCATAAATCCCATCATGGCACCGGCATTGTTTCCGGCAGCTGTCTTCATCGCGCCCGACTGAGCCTCGACGAGATTCGCGGCCGCCATTGTGGGATCTCTCAGTACGGCTGACTTCTGGAGCTGCTTTATCATATCCTCGTCTTCTTTGGGCGCCGTTATTGAGTTTATCGCGACAGAAACGATGGATATTCCCCTGTGCCGGGCCCATTTGCCCGAAAGCGCGTCATTCATGGCGTCGGAAAGTTCCACCGTATGGCCGGGCAGAGAACTGTATCTTATGCCCATCTCGGATATTTTCGCGAATGCCGGCTGCAGAGCGCTCAGGAACTCGCTCTTAAGCTGCCCGTCGATCTCTTCCCTTGTGTACGAATCGGATACGTTTCCGCAGACATTCGTGTAAAACAGGAGAGGATCAGTGATCCTGTAGGAATAAACGCCGTTGCAGCGGACGGTTATATCCACGTCAAGACCGATGTTTCTGTCGACGACCCTGAACGGAACAGGGTTCTGGGTGCCGAATTTATTGCCGATTATCTCCTTCGTGTTAAAAAAGTAGATCCTCTGGTCTTTTCCTGTGTCACCGCCGAATCCGACACGCTTTCCGAATGTCCTGAACGAATCTTTTATACCGTCGCCGAGGCTTCCCGCGAAAATACTCGGCTCCGATGACATATCATATGTGTACTCGCCCGGCACGGCGCATATCTCGACGATCTGACCCTGATCGACAATGATCATGCACTGACCGTCGGCGACAGCGATACCGCTGCCGTTCGTTATGATGTTCTCGTTTCCGCGGCTGTTCGACGAACGCCTTGATGTCTTTTTCCGTCCTTTCGTCACAAGTACCTCCGGAGGAAGCGAATCACAATAGAAAAACTCTTTCCACTGGTCGGCAAGCGTTCCGCCCGCCGAACCCAAAACCGCTTTTATAAGTCCCATTCGGGTAGCTCCTTTCAGTTATTACCGGTATTTACTTTCATCCCGCCTTTTCCCGCACGTAATACTGTGTGCATCAAAAAAACGGGAGTATGATTATTCCGAGGATAATGATGACTGTCACGACGATTATTCCTATCCTTAGAGCAAGGCTCTTGTCCTTTTTGCCTCCGCTTTTTTTGCCCGAATGAGATCCTTTCGTGCTGTCTGCTTTTTTATTTTTTCCGCTCAATATGATCACCCCGCCCTTTTTCCTGATTTTCTCACGGAAAAAATCCTCCCGGGAATCTTCTCCGCCTTCGGTAAATATAATAACACATATTCTTTTTCAAGTCAAGAGAGCGGGCGGAGATAATTTTGTTTTACGGGATTTTCTTTTAAGTTACAGGATATATATTGCGGTTTCCGCCGTTTACCGCGCGCACAGAAGTTAAAATAATTTAAATAAATAAAATCTTGACTTCCGCTCTTGAAAAAACGTCGGAATAATGTTATAATATGATTTATAACAAAAATACGCATCAATGATTCAGAACGTATTTTACGGAAATCGCCGAATGGAGATCGTAATATCATGAAAAAATGGTCCGTTAAAAAAGCCGACAGATCGGTCATCGATGATCTTGCCGCCAAATATGCTGATATTTCCGCGCTCACAGCGTCTGTCCTCGTTTCGAGGGGTTACAATACCGCCGATGAGGTGGCGGAGAGACTGAACATCTCCGAACTTTCCGATCCGTTTCTCCTCAGGGATATGCAGACTGCCGTGGATATAATAAACAGCGCTGTCGATAACGGGGACAAAATCTGTATCTACGGCGACTATGACTGCGACGGCGTAATGTCCGTTGTGATGCTCTACTCCTACCTTCTCGAAACAGGAGCCGATGTGCTGTACTATATACCGGAGAGGGAGGACGGATTCGGTATGAATTCCGGTGCCGTCCGGAAACTCGCTGATTCCGGGGTCGATCTTATCATAACGGTTGACAACGGCATTTCCGCTTTTGACGAGGCGGATCTTATATACGAACTCGGTATGAAACTTATAATCACCGACCATCATCAACCGGGCGGAGATCTCCCGAAAGCGGAGGCAGTCGTCGATCCGCACAGAGCCGACTGCTTTTCACCGTATAAAAATCTCTGCGGAGCGGGGCTTGTGCTGAAACTCATAGCCGCGCTGAACGAGGGAGATTATACGATGGCTCTCGAACAGTTCGGCGATCTTGCGGCTATTGCCACGGTTGCCGATGTTGTGAGCCTTACCGGTGAAAACAGGTATATCGTTACATACGGGTTGAAACTTATCAATAACACAGACCGTATTTCTCTGGCAGCACTTAAAACCGCAGCCGGATATTCGAATAAAAAAATCGATTCGGGCTCTGTCGCGTTCGGTCTCACACCGCGTATCAACGCCGCCGGAAGACTGGGATCGGCAGACACGGCCGTAAAACTTTTTCTTTCGGAAGATCCCTCTGACGCTGCCGCCCTCGCGGAAACGCTAAGCCGCCTGAACGCGGAGAGGCAGGATACCGAAAAACGTATCCTCGACGAAATATATAAGATGATCTCAGAGGATCCGGTAATCGTGCATAAGCGCGTTATCTTCATAGCCGGAAAGGGCTGGCACCACGGAACGATCGGAATCGTCGCGGCAAGGATCACCGAAAAATACGGAAAGCCCTGTTTTATAGCGTCGGAGGAAAATAACGAAATGAGAGGCTCGGCCCGCTCGTTCGGAAGTTTTTCCGTGTTCGAGGCGCTGAGCGCCTGCTCCGGAGCGCTTGAAAAATTCGGCGGTCACCCCGGCGCCGGAGGATTTACGATAAAAAGCGGAATGACCGATGAATTTGACAGACTTTTGCAGAAATATGCCGCGGATAATTTCAAGGTCATGCCGGTTTTCACCGTTACCGTCGATTCGGCAGTATCACCGTCCGACCTGACTGTGGAAGCGATAGAAAGTCTGAGCCGACTGGAACCGTACGGACAGGATAATGAAAAACCGCTTTTTCTCATGCAAAACTGCAGGGTCAGAGAATTGATACCTCTGAAAAACGGAGCGCATACGAAACTTGTTTTAAAATTCGGGTATACGGAAGCGGAGGCTTTGCTCTTTCGCGTATCTCCGCAGAAATGCGGTATAAAAACGGGCGAATCATATGACTTCATAGTTTCCCTCGGATTGAATATGTACAGAGATGAGCCCTCGGTGGAGATCATCATAAAAGACTACAGAAGGAGCGGTATTGACCAGAGCAGAGTATTTTCCGCTCTGGACGCATATGAGGCTTTTCTGCGCAATGAACCGCTCCCGAAAAAATATTATGAGAGGATGTACCCCGACCGCAGTCACTGTGTGACAGTATACAAGGGAATACCCGCAGACGGGATCGACTATGAAACGCTGTTTTTCACTGTCTGCACGCCGGAGCTTAATTTCTGTCGTTTCGCGGTCGCGGTCGACGCCCTGACCGGGCTCGGACTTATCGGACACAGCGCCGATGACAATATGCTGCACAAGATACCCGTAACGAAAAAAGCGGATCTTGACTCGGCGGAGATACTTGTAAGGCTCAGAAAACTTATGGGAAAATAGCTGCAGATCCGGATAACCGGAACAAATTTAAGACCGTGTGGCTTTGTAATAGATAAACTTGGCGTCCGCTGCCGTAAAAGCGGTTGCCGCGAATGCGGTATACGGAGAACTGTATGAGTGGAGAAAAAGATCTTTCCGGTAAAAACCGTCCGGAGATTTCCGTGCCGATACCCGAAACAGCCGACACGGAGATGACGTTTGAATATCTGAAGGATATTCCCGACTATGACGATAATTTTACGATCGACACTCTTGTTCAGAAGATACTGACAGATGACAAGCAGTATGATCTGAGCAAGATCATCACCGCTTATGAATTTGCCGCGAAAGCCCACAAGGGTCAGAAGCGTTCCTCGGGACAGGATTATATAATACACCCCCTCGCCGTGGCATATATCCTTCTTGAACTCGGAATGGACACGGATACGATATGCGCCGCCCTGCTTCATGATGTCGTCGAGGACACACCCGTCACACTTGAGGAGGTACGCAAGCGTTTCGGTCAGGATGTGGCGATGCTCGTCGACGGTGTCACGAAACTCAATAAGATACCGATATTCAACCGCGAGGAGCAGCAGGCGGAGAACGTCAGAAAGATCCTGCTCGCCATGTCTCAGGATATACGCGTGATGATCATAAAACTGTGCGACCGGCTTCACAATATGAGAACGCTGAAATACAGACCTGTCGAAAAACAGAGGGCGACCGCTCTCGAAACGATGAACATTTACGCGCCTATTGCCCACAGGATAGGAATACGCAAAATAAAAGAAGAGCTTGAGGATCTGTCGTTTCATTATCTTGACCCGTACGCCTACTCGGAGCTTGAACACATTCTCGAAAACAAGAAGGAAGAGCGCGAGGCTTTTATCGACAGCATAAAAAAACGTATCGCCCAGCGTTTCAGAGAAGAGGATTTTGCAGAGCCTCCGCAGATAGAAGGCAGAGTCAAGAGCATATACAGCATTTACAAAAAGGTCTTCGTGAACCATAAGAGCATTGATGAGATATATGACAAATACGCCGTAAGGATAATCGTCACGACTGTATCCGAATGCTATAACGTTCTGGGACTGATACACGATATGTTCAGACCGCTCCCGAACAGGTTCAAGGATTATATATCGACACCGAAAGAAAATATGTATCAGTCGCTCCACACGACGGTCCTCGGCAAGGAAGGCATACCTTTTGAGGTGCAGATACGCACGTGGGATATGCACGAGACCGCCGAATACGGTATCGCGGCACACTGGAAGTACAAAGAGGGCATACAGGGAAAAGACAAGATGGATCAGCGTCTCGCGTGGGTGCGGCAGCTTATCGAAGCCCAGCAGACATCGGATGATGTCGAGGAGATCGTCAGGATCATAAAAAACGATCTTTCGACGGAGGATATCGTCGTCATGACACCGAAGGGAGCCTCCATTTCGCTGCCTGTCGGTTCGACGGTCATCGATTTTGCCTATAAGATACACACTCAGATAGGACACAGGACGGTCGGCGCCAAAGTTGACGGAAAGATAGTTCCGCTCGATTATAAGCTTCAGACGGGACAGATATGCCAGATCATAACGAGCAAAGACCCGGACAAAGGACCCAACCGCACATGGCTCGATATTGTAAAGACGAACGAGGCTAAGGCAAAGATCCGCTCGTGGTTCAAAAAAGAATGCCGTGAGGAAAATATCGTACAGGGAAAAGCCGAACTTGAGCGGGAATTCAAACGCTTCAGGATAAACGTCCCGGAAGATGAACTCGAAACATTTCTCTCGGATGACTTCAAACGCCATAACTGCAGGGATATAAACGATTTCTACGCGTCTATCGGATACGGCGGGATACTGCTCTCCAAAATAATCCCGCGTCTTAAAGACAAATACATAAAACAGTATGCTCCCGAGGAAGCGGATCTCATGCCCGCTCCGATCGTGCAGCCGAAAGAGAATTCATCGGGCCGCAGCAGCATAGTGCTTGACAAGATAGACGACTGCGTCATAAAATTCGCCCAGTGCTGCAATCCTATCCCCGGTGACGAGATCGTCGGATTTATCACGAGGGGTCACGGAATATCGGTCCATACGACAAAATGCTCAAACTACAAGGCTGTCCTGAGCCGCAACGACCCCGAGGAGATGAAACGATGGTGCGAGATACGGTGGTCTGAAAACAGCGAGGATAAACTGCAGACAAGCATTGAGGTGACCGCCGTTGACAGAGTGGGACTTGTATTCGATATCACTGCCATTCTGACAGACGCAAGGATACCGATAGTTCACTCGTCCTCACGCAACCTCAAAAACGGAAACGCCGTTTTCGACGCGACGATAATCATAGTCAGCGCGGAACAGTTGAGGGTGCTGTTTGAGAAAATAAGACGTGTCAAAGGTGTGATCTCAGTAGAAAGAGCATCTAACTGACAAAAAACCTCCCGGTTCTGATCCGGGAGGTTTTTTATTATGCGATATCCGTGTCATACCGCCTGTTTTCGCTTTTCCAAAAACTCCGGCAGTGTATCCGTTCCGCCTGTCGCCGTGAATGCGTAGAAACTCAGTATATCCGACGCGTCCGAGGAGTCAATGCTCCCGTCATAGTTGACATCGGCGATCTTTACCTGTCTTTCGGTAAATTCGCCGCCGTGTCCCGTGGATATCAACGCGTATTCCGCAAGTACGAGTGACGCGTCGGTCGAATCCGCGCTTCCGTCCTCATCGACATCGCCCAACGGTAAATCTCCATTATCCGCCGTCGCCGGAGCAGTCGTGGTGACGGCTGGCGTCGGCGGTTCGGTCGGTTCTGTGCCCGGATCGGCATTTCCCACAACAGCGTCATAAGTCTTTTTCGCGACCGACGGGTAGTCCGCTTTATCCTCAAGCGAGTCGAAAACGGTCTTTAACAGGCAGTCGCTGCCGGCACTGTGGGTGTTTCCGAGTTCTTTCAGAATCTCCGCGGCAATGGCGATATGACCTTTCTGATTCGGGTAGAAATCGCCGGTCTGCATATCTGTGAAATAGTGTGTATTTCCTTGGTTTTCCGGTCCTATCCCCTCAAATCCCGTGTTTGGATTCGGAACGATGTCATTTTCGATATTCCAGTGAAGCCTTCCCGACACAAGAGGCAAGGAAGTGAAAGCCTCATAAATATTCGCAATATAGAAATTCAGCCCTTCTTCGTACAACATATCCCTCTGGGTTATATAAAGATAGTCTGTGTAATATCTCACGATCTTCTCCATAATCGTGAATCTGAAGGAATTTGCGTAATTTCCGTAACTTTCATACTTTCCGCCCGCTCCGAAATTTTCGTTCCAGAACTGCTGAGACATCTGAAAAGGCTGATAGACCGAGGCAACAACGATCTTCGCGTCCGGATTCAGGCTGTGTATATCACGGATATTCTTTTTCAGCTCCGGCATTATGACATCATAGGTAAGTCCCCCCGGCTCGACATTCGGTCCGACAAGATCTGTCTGAAGATCGACGTTGAAAGTTCCGTAGCTGTTCTCGAACCTGTCCATATTTATCATCGGTTTAAGCTCTCCAAGAAGAGCTGAGCTTATGCCGTATGTGTCAAAGGCGTTATTGACGTCGTCTGCCGTATATCCGTCATTGAGTATATTCCTCGAAGAAAGGAAATCTGATGTATAATCCCTCGCCTCGCCGATAAGGTCGCTTCCTCCGATCGAGATGATCACGATATCAGATGACGCGGCGTCGTTTCTTACCTGCTCGTCTGAGAGCGATGCGGTCAGATCGGATATCTTGTTGCCTGATCTGGCGTGATTTTTGACCTCTTTGCCGAGATAATCACCGCACAGCTGCGCAAAATCGTATTTTACGGTATCATGCATACTGTACCCTGCCGCGATACTGTCACCGAGCACAATTATGCTGCCGCTTTCAGTGCTTTCTTTCGCGGTTTCGGCGCCTGAAACGACGACTCCCGAACAAAGTGATACCGCTCCGAGCGCCACAGCCGCCAATACTGAAACAAGTTTCTTCATAAAAGCCCTCCTTGCTTTTCCATTTTTTTACTGTTTGTCTGTCAAAAATCCGATCTCCGGCAGGACTCTGCCTGCCTGATATATCGCTCAAAACAGGCTTTTCACACTTTTGCCGCGATTTTTTCGCTGTATACACAGCCGCAGTAGTTCTGTCTGTAAAGACCGTATTCGCGGGAAAGTTCTATCGACCTTTTGTATCCGTCATGTTTTTTGAAATCCGAGAAAAGATACGGCACACCGCATTTTTCGGATACCGCGCCTCCGCACTCGTTGATAAACCGGCTGTCTTTGTGAGGACTGACCGTCAATGTCGTCGTGAAATAATCCGAATTCGTAGCGGCTGCCATCCTTCCCGCCGCGCTGAGGCGCAAGGCAATGCACTTTTGGCATCTGAGACCTCTTTCCGGCAGATCCTCAAGCCCTTTCGCAAGTCCGAAAAAAGGCTCCGGGTCATACGGCTCGTCAAATATCCTCACATCCGGGCACATTCTGTCCGCAAGTCTTACAAGTTCGCTTTTTCTGTGATCGTACTCGCTTTCCGGAGAAATATTCGGATTGAAGAAATACAGCGATATATCAAAAAAATCGTTAAGATACTCCAGAACATAACTGCTGCACGGAGCACAGCACGCGTGAAGGAGCAGCTTCGGCCGTTCACCGCTCAAGCGGATCTCTTCAAGCTTTCTGTCAAGCAGCAAGCCGTAATTTACCGTCTGCACTTTTAATCGCCCTCAAGGCCTTTGAGCGCTTTCAGCTCGGATTTGTCGATCTTTATCTCTCCGTCTTTCATGATCTTTACATCCTTGCGGTCCACGACAACAGGTATCTCGGAACGGTCGGTCTTTACGCTGAGTTTTCCGGTTATAAGGTTTACATCCACAACCCTTCCCCTGTCACCATCGGCAGTAACGACGACGGCGCCTACTTTCGGCGTGATCTTCAGAAGTTCTTCATAGGCGCTCTGCTCATTCTTGAGGCAGCACATAAGCCGCCCGCACGTTCCCGATATTTTTGTCGGATTCAGGGACAAGCCCTGCTCCTTCGCCATTTTTATCGACACAGGCTGAAACTCGCCGATATAGCTCTTGCAGCAGAACTCACGTCCGCATATACCGAGTCCTCCGAGTATCTTTGCCTCATCCCTTACGCCTATCTGACGAAGCTCGATCCTTGTCCTGAACACAGCGGCAAGGTCTTTTACAAGTTCACGGAAGTCAACACGGTTTTCGGCTGTGAAATAGAACAGTATCTTGCTGTTGTCAAATGTACATTCGACATCCACAAGTTTCATTTTAAGCCCTCTCGCGGCGATCTTTTCCTCGCAAATCACGAAGGCTTCCTTCTCTTTCTTCTTGTTTTTTTCAACCGTTCTGAGGTCGCTTTCCGTCGCGAGCCTCAGGATGGGCTTAAGAGGAGATACAACATCTTCATCCTCAAGCATACGGTTTTCCATCACCACTTCTCCGCATTCTATGCCGCGGGCAGTCTCGACTATCACCATATCGCCCTTCCCGGTCTTTATCCGGCCGGGAGAAAAATAATATACTTTTCCGCCGCTCTTAAAGCGTACTCCGACAATTTCTTTCATCACAAAAACTCCGTTCCGAATCTACATCCTGAGTATCCCGGCGATCTCTCCGCACAAAGCGGAAAGCACAAGCGGAATATTCACATTGCTTTCGACAGCCGACCATGCCTTCTCGATTTGCTCGTGTATCCTGACCGCTCCGTCCGCGGTGACGGTTTCGGCCAGTCTGCGCGCTCCGTCACCGTAACAGCCTGTAAGCCTTGCGTCTTTATCCCCGATAAGCACGGCGGCATCCCTTATGATCCTGTCAAGCATCATCAGCATATTTCTTACGTCATTTCTCTGCGTGCCGACAGAATTTGCTTCTTTATTCATATTATATTCGTCTCTCTCTATTATACTATCGGCAAGACGTTTTGTCAAATCTACACTTTCACGCATTTTTCCGTCACGGAGATAATCGATACACATACCTATATTTCCGTGAAAACACTCCACGGCCGTTTTTATCTCGTCGGCATTGAAACCCTCGTCGGCAAGAGCTTTCGCCGACTCCTCGTCCGTACATACCGAAACGCCGAAACAGACACATCTCGAAATCACAGTCTGCAGAAAATCGGAGCGCGACTCGGAAGTGAATATAAAATAAGCATACTCCGGAGGCTCCTCGATGATCTTGAGCAGTGTATTCTGGGTGCGCGGATCCATATTGTGGCAGTCGCGGAAGATATAGACTTTGCGGCCGCTTTCGTTGTTTGGCATAACAAAGGCGTCGGCACATACGGCGCGCGCCTCCGATACAGAATATCCCTCCAGCTTTCCCGCCGTCTTCGCGAAAATGACATCGGGATGAAATCCGTTTTCGATATTTTCGCACGTTCTGCACTTTCCGCACGGTCTGCCGTTCTCGGGCGACTCGCAGAGCAGAAGCTGTGTATAATACTGCGCCATCAGCTTTCTGCCGCTCCCCTTCTCACCGTAAAACAAGACCGTGTGTGCCATACGGTCTTTTTCCGACATTATGGCAAGATCTTTTATAAGTTCTGAATTTCCGTATATTTTCTTCATAAGCAAACCTTTTCCGTATTTATTTTTATAGCATAAATATTACACATTTTTATTTTACCACATTTACTCTCAGAATGCCATAATTTCTGAA
This sequence comes from uncultured Alistipes sp., assembly GCA_964414745.1. Lineage (GTDB taxonomy): Bacteria > Bacillota > Clostridia > Oscillospirales > Ruminococcaceae > Ruminococcus. The sequence goes on from CAYPXB010000002.1 coordinate 153,354, forward strand.
AATATTTATGCACTCACCGGATATCCGCTCACCGCTTGCCACTACAGGAACCGCAGGAGGACACGGTACGGACGGCGCCGCGCATATCCTGCCGAGCGCGTCATCGACCGGAATATACTCCGACGGTGAAAAGACAGCCTCGCGTATGCTCATAACTTTTTCGGGAAGTTTTTCGGGACACACGGTCTGTTTTATTATATTCCCTTTTTTACACGAACGGTACGCCTTGTCAAGCGAGTCCGCGAGCCTTCTGTAATCCGCCTCACGGTTTATCGGGGACATCAGCAGCAACACGAGAAAGCTGTCGGAATATTCGCTCACGACTCCGGCGGCTCTGAGTTTACCGTCAAGTTCTCTGCCGTCGATACCGCTCTCCCCGGCTTTTATCAGAATATGAAACGGATCGCCTTCACCGAACGAAAATCTGCCGGAAAAAGCCTTTCTGAAAGTATCTATAAAACGCAGATTATCCGAAATATCCGCTCTTATGTGATTTTCTATATAATCCGTACAAAGATCGAGTGACGCAAGAACGGGATATGACGGACTTGTCGACGCGAAAAGGCCCATATAATATTTAAGCTTTCCGGCATACTCCGCGCGGGAAGTATGAAGCATCGCCGCTCCGGTGAGCGCCGGAAGCATCTTATGCGCGGAATCACAGCAAAGATCGGCTCCGAGAGCCATGGGATGCATATTTTTTTCAAAGAAAGCAAGATGTGCACCGTGCGCGTTGTCGACAAGAAGTCTTGCTCCTCTTTTTCTGCAGATTTCGGAAATGCTCCTTATATCGGCTATCCTGCCGGTGTAGTCGGGTGAAGTGATATAAAGACAGCCCCTCCCCTCGCACTCTGCGAGCGCTTTGTCGATCTCACGCAGGCTGACGCTACCGGACAATATACCTCCGTCATACTCAGGTAAAATCCACTTTACGTCAAGATCCAGAAGAGCCGCGGCATTCAGAAAAGATCTGTGAACATTCCTTACGGCGACGATACGGCGGCTTTCCTCTTTCATTACGGCAAGCATGGCCTGGATACAGAGCGTTGAGCCCGAGGCGGAATATGCCGTGCCGGCGGTGTTGTAAAGCAGCGACATATTTTCTTCGCTCTCTCTGATTATCCCGTCTGCCTCAAAAAGACTGTCGGCACCGTAAACTTCGGTTATATCGGCACAATAAATATCTTTCATAAAAATACGGTCGTCAAAAGCTTTACCCTTGTGTCCCGGCATATGCGCCCGTAAAATATCACGCGCGCAATAATCCGAGATAAAATCATAGATCGGTGTTTTCATATCTTCCTCATTTCAGGTAATACCGCAGGAAACGGAATAATTTCTGTCTCGCGCGTCTGAGTACCGCCGAGACGGCCTGCGGAGTGACATTCAGACGGTCTGCGATCTGAACGGTATCAAGTCCCCTGAAATAGTATAACATAATTATTTCATTTTGTCTTGCGGTAAGCTCATTTTTTATTATATTTAACATAATTTTTTTGACCCTGTCAATGTATTCGCTGTTATCTTTTTCTTCTTCGCCGAGCAGTTCTTCCAGCGCCTTGTCGGGTCGTCCCGTAACCGAATCATGATATGTCATTCTTTTTGACACGCTCTTCGACCCTCCTGACGTAAGACGAAAGATAGTCGATTATTTCCCTTGTCTGACGGTATTCCAGTTTAAGCAGATCTATCCTCCTGTCGAGCAGACCGATCTCAACGCAGTTACCGTTTTTCTCCGCAAGTATCTTCCTTCTCTCACCGGTAAGTTCATCGATCCTCACGGCAAGCATCTCGCACCCTTTTTCGTACTCTTTTATCATTTTTCGCATGATATTACCTCCGTTTTTTAATGAATTTTTTACGAATTCAATGCTGCGGAACATTTGTTCTTATAATTATATTATAAAACATTTGTTCGATTCTGTCAAGCGCTTTTTTGGGATATTTAATCGTTTTAACTTTTCTTTACCGCAAAAAAATGCCGGCATCGCGCCGGCAAAAACAAATAATATTTATGTTTTGGAGTTTGTTGAGGTGTCTTTTGTTATACTTATACTTCACGTCTTGTGAAACCGTCCCACGCGATAAGCATGAACACAAACCAGTGTATCAGCACGATCGCGACGGCGAACGAAAGCGTCTGATGAGGAAATGGTGAATCTCCGCTAACTACAGCACCGAGATCCATATTCGCAAAGAGAAGATACCTCGCCCAGTCCTGGTCAAATAATCTCTTGAGAAGATTCGTAAGAGTCGTTCCCGAAAACATCGCGAACATCGATATGCCTATCGCAAGCGATGAACTCCTTACAAGCGAGGAGATCGCGAACGCGAGCGTGGACATCATGACTACCTCCACACTGCTGAGCAGATACTGCTCAAGTATGTAGAGCGCTCCGCTTTTTCCGACGACAGCGCCGTTTACTACCTCATAGTATTGGGCGCCGAGATCCGCTGTGCCGAAGAATATGGCCGAGAAGAGCATTGTCAGGATATAGAGCAGAAACAGCAGGATATATCCGAACGATATGCTCATTATGTATTTCGATATAAGTATCTTCCAGCGCTTTACGGGATTTATAAGCAGAAATTTGATCGTTCCCTGAGAAAATTCATCCGCTACACTGCCGCCCGTTATGACGATTATCATAAGGCCGATCACAAGTATGAGCCATACCGACCCCCACATTATCGACCAGAAATTGATTTTTCCGTCTTCAAACATATTTTTGCAGTCGGCGACATTCACGGATATATTGTTATCAAGGCGGTAAAGTCCAATGGTTATGATATTTTCGTATTTCTCCTTATCTTTGGCTGTCAGACCGTTGGAACCCGATATTGTCTGCTTTGCATCGCTTACCTGTGTGATAACATCATTCTGCCAGTTTTCTTCTTCGTCGTAATTATCCGGAAGCGGAATATCATTCCCGAGCCGGTATGAATACTCCCAGTATCCGTCTTCATCGGATCCGTTTGCCTTCATATTTTCAATCTGATACTCGCAATATTGTTTCCAGTCATCGTTCTTTACACATTCGATTACCTTCTGTCTGTCTTCTTCCGGCATTGTATACTGCTGATCGATGTCGTAATTGAAAGCTTCCCGGACAGCATCCATCCGCCATCCGCCGTACTCAAGTCCGCATTCTTTCATCAGTGTATATTTTTCTATATCATGTTCGTAACCGGGATATTTTATCGTTTCCGCGTTCGATATGTAATCATCAATATTTCCCGTAAAATCCATTTGATTTATGCTTTGCTGATAGTCGAAGAATTTGGCTAAACCTGCAATACCGACAGGGCAGATGAGCAGAAGTATGATTATTATCTTCGTCGAGATTTTTTTCAATGTTTTGATATACTCGTTCTGAACGAGGCGCATCATTTTAATCAATCTGAACACCTCCCGAATTGGTAAGTTCGATAAACGCGTCCTCAAGCTTCTTGTTTTCCTTATAAGATACGGAATATACCGAAACTCCGCCCTCGATAAGTACTTTTGTCAGATTCGCGATATTCTCTTTCGCGTTTTCCTCGTCAAAGACAACGTCGATATGTTCGCTGTCCCGGACTTCGGATCTCAGATTCAGACTGTTTATCAGTCCGGTCGCTTTTCCGATATCCGAGACTTCATAGATCATCTCGCGCTTTCCGGACTGGTTTGCGTTTACCATCTCTTCTACCGTATATTCCCCGACCATCTTTCCGCCGCTTATTATCCCCACTCTGTCACACATAAGCTCCATCTCAGACATAAGATGGCTTGAGACCATGATACAGATCTTTTCCTCATGCGCAAGCTTTTTGAATATATCGCGCAGCTCCTTTATTCCCGCGGGATCGAGGCCGTTTGTCGGCTCATCGAGTATCAGGACTTTGGGATGATGAAGTATCGCCTGCGCCACGCCGAGACGCTGTCTCATACCGAGCGAATACTGTTTTACCTTTTCGTCTATGCGCTTTGAAAGGCCGACGATCGCGGCTACCTCATCGATACGCTCTTTTTTCACTCCGTCCCTCATACGGGCGTACTGCTCGAGATTTTCGCGCCCCGTGAGATATTTGTAAAGCTCCGGATTTTCCACGATACCTCCGACATTCGCGAGCGCTTTCTCAAAATCCTTTCCCACATCATGGCCGTCGACCTCTATTTCTCCGTCGTCGACAGACAGCAGCCCGACTATCATCTTTATCGTCGTCGTCTTGCCTGCTCCGTTCGGTCCGAGAAATCCGAAGACTTCGCCTTCGTAAGCCTCAAAGCTTATATCGTGAAGTATCTGACGTTTGCCTATGGTCTTGTTGACGTTCTTCACCGCGAGAGCGACTTTCTTTTCCGAAACCGCTTCGTTTTTTATCATTTCATTCATTCAAGCCGCCCCCTTGATTTTCTTCTTCAGCGGTGTTGCCGCCCTGATCTTCGGCGTCTGTGTCCTCAATGGCAGTTTCGCCGAAATCACCGTCATAAAATTCGCATCTTGTTATCTTCCACCCGTCCGATGTCCTCAGAAGATTAAAATAGCAGGTCTGCTCCAAGGTGGTCTCGACAAGCTCGGGTTCATCCTCTTCGTTCCCGTTTTCATCCCACCTGTATGAGTTGTCATAACCGCCGGGGCATATTATCGTACATCCCGGTGTTCCGGTAAAATCCAGCTTTACCGTGCAGGACGCCTTCGCCATTTTGGGAGCCTCTTTGGTTATTGTTACATCTTCAAAGACAGCTGCCGCGAATTTTGTCACATAACCGCTGTTTTCATCATTGACAATATTGTTGATACTGCCGCTGAAACCGCTTTTTACGTTGGAAAATCCCGGTATGACGTCGTAATCTTCATCTGTCTCCACCCAGTATTTATTCGAAAATTCAGAAAACTCGTCTTTCATCTTCTGCTTATCCCCGTCGGAGTAGACAGCGCCTTTCTCCCGGTATTTCTCGGGCGTTATGTTATACTTCCACAGCTCGGAGACAAAATCGGAGACCGTTTTTTCGATGTCGGGCTCTTCTTTTCTGAAATTATAGTTGTCGACAAGTATAAAGGCAGTCAGACCGACGACAAGTACGGCGCCGAGTATCAGTCCGCGGTTTACTTTCTTATACCATTTTTTCATTCATCATCTTCCTTTCATATTATTCATATTATTCGCGTTCGCGCTGTCATGACGGGCGGCCAAATATATTAGATGTACTATTTAATTTGGTACACTTGATATTATACTTTATATTTTTCTTAATGTCAACACTTTTTTCAAAATTTTTTTCCGCAGATCCGAAAAAATTTTACCGGCGCCGGTTTTTTGACGCAATATCCGCATTTAAGCAAATATTACAATTTACTTACATTTTTTCGCCATATGTAAATCTGATTGACATAAGCCGGACTGTGTTATATAATAATAGTACGCGACAGTCACGGGGACAACGCTCTTGTGTGATATGATATTCAAGCTTTCGGGGGGAATAATATGAAACACAAAAGGATCATTTCAGCACTCTTGTGCGCGGCAATATGTTTTTCGGCTGTTTCCTGCAGTGACGAAAACGGAAAGCCCAAAAGCTCCGGCTCTCTGTCTGAGTCAACATCATCCGGTACGGAAGAAACAAGTGAGGATCTGACTCAGTCTCAGAGCGAAACATCAGCCGATGATGATGATACAGATGATGATCCGGATAACAAAAGTGACGTCGGCCTTGAAACAAGTATCAGTCTTAACAGCAGCTGGGAATCAGACGGCAAGACAGTCTGTGATTATACCGTAAACATCAGAAACAATACCGATGAAACCGTATCCGGCTGGAAAGTCGAGATAACAAACACCGATTGCGAGGTCGTGAGCGCATGGAGCTGCTCATACGAAAAAAAGGAGAATAACAGTATCGTGTTTACACCGGAAACGTATAATTCGGAGATAGCTCCGAAAAATTCGGTTGAGTTCGGCGTACAGCTTTCCGGAGATGACCGGCTGAGTTCGGATGTGATAGAAGTTTCTGCCTCGGAGGATGTCACGGGTGGTGTGTCGGTAAACACAGGCGGTCAGCAGAATAATAATAATAATAACAACAACAATAATCAGAACAATGATTCGGGCAGCGGAGGTGACAAGATCATCAATACAGGTTCAAAAAAAGTTCCGGAGCCGTCAACAGACGACTGGCTCTCGACAGACGGTTCATCGATCGTGGATTCAGAGGGAAACAAAGTGTGGCTGACGGGATGCAACTGGTTCGGGTATAACACGGGCACGAACTGCTTTGACGGGCTCTGGGCGTGCGATCTCGACTCATCGCTCGCAAGCATAGCGGATCACGGGTTTAATCTTCTCAGGATACCGATCTCGACGGAACTTGTAAACAACTGGGAGGACGGGCAGTACCCCGACGCCAATTACAACAACGCAACGAACTCGTATCTTAACGGAATGAACAGCCTTGAGATATTCGACCACGTCATCGGTCAGTGCAGGGCGAACGGGATCAAGATCATGGTCGACTTCCACTGCGCCCTGACAGACTCAATGGGACACATGAAACCTATGTGGTATGAGGGCGATGTGACGACGGACGACTATTACAGAGCGCTTGAATGGATAGCGGACCGCTATAAGAAAGACGACACCATTGTGGCGATAGACCTTGAAAATGAACCGCACGGAAAACAGAATGAATCTCCGAGGGCAAAATGGGACGATTCAAAAGATGAGGACAACTGGAAATATGTCGCTGAGCAGGCTGCGGGAAAAGTCCTTAAGAAAAACCCGAATCTGCTCGTGATGGTTGAGGGTATTGAGATCTATCCGAAAGACACGAAGAAAAACGGTGATTTCTCATCGCAGGACGAAGATGACTATTTCTTCAACTGGTGGGGCGGAAATCTCCGCGGAGTCGCCGATAATCCCGTGAATCTCGGCAAGTACCAGAATAAGCTTGTCTACTCTCCGCATGACTACGGTCCGGCTGTGTTCCGTCAGCCGTGGTTTGAGGGCAGTTATGATTACGAATCCCTCCAGAAAGACTGCTGGTACGACAACTGGTTCTATATTCAGGATAAAAAGATCGCGCCTCTGCTTATCGGCGAGTGGGGCGGATTCATGACGGAGCCGAATCTTACGTGGATGACGTATCTCAGAAAGTATATCAAAGAAAACAGGATAAACCACACATTCTGGTGCTTTAACGCGAACTCCGGCGATACGGGCGGACTTGTTCTCGATGATTTCACAACATGGGACGAGGAAAAATATAATTTCGTAAAAGAGGTCCTCTGGCAGAAAGACGGCAAATTCGTCGGTCTTGACCACAAGATACCTCTCGGGGAAAACGGCATTTCCCTGTCAGAATATTGATATTGATGATATTGACAAGCAAAAAGCACTCCCTTTACCGGGAGTGCTTTTCTTATTTTATATTCCAGATATTTTCGGCATAGTCGGCTATCGTCCTGTCGGAACTGAACTTGCCCGCGTTGCACATATTGAGCCACTGCTTCTTCGCAAACGCGGTTCTGTCGGCCGCGTAATCACTGTTTGCGCGCAGTTTCGCTTCCATATAGCTTTTCAGGTCGCCGAGCAGATAATAATTGTCCGGGGCGTGCCAGCTCGCGCCGTCAAGGAGCGATGTATAAAGCTCGCGGAAATCACCGCTTCCGCTGTCGGAGACAGTCCCGTCGATAAGCGAAGATACGACTTTTCTTATCATCGGATCCTCGGAAAAAAGCCTGCGGCTGTCATACGCCGGTAAGATCTCTTTCAGCTCTTCGACTCTCGCTCCGAAGATATAGTTATTCTCCTCGCCCGCTTCACGGACTATCTCGATGTTGGCGCCGTCGTACGTTCCGAGCGTAACGGCTCCGTTCAGCATAAGTTTCATATTTCCCGTTCCCGATGCCTCGGTTCCCGCCGTGCTTATCTGTTCGGATATATCCGCCGCCGCAACAAGTTTTTCGGCATATGACACGTTATAGTTTGAAACGAACACGACTTTGAGCAGATCTTCGGTCTCGGGGTCCAATGAAACTATCCTGCCTATCTCGTTTATGTATTTTATGATCGCTTTGGCGCGTCTGTAGCCGGGAGCCGCCTTTGCGCCGAAAATAAACGCGGTAGGCCTGAAATTTTGTATGGAACCGTCTTTTATCCCGTAATATATCCAAAGTACGGAAAACGCGTTCAGAAGCTGTCTTTTGTACTCGTGAAGCCTTTTTATCTGTATGTCATATATCAGGTCGGGCGATATGCAAACGCCCTCACGCTTTTCGACAAAGAGAGAAAGCTGCTTTTTCTTCTCCTGTTTTATATCGATGAACCGTCGCAGAATATTTTCGTCATCCGCGTATTTTTCAAGCTCTCTGAGCCTGTCAAGATCTGTAATCCAGTCATCGCCGCCCAGAAGCTCCGTGATAAGACCCGACAGCTCACGATTGCAGAGCGCGAGCCATCTGCGCTGGGTTATTCCGTTTGTCTTGTTCTGAAAACGTCCGGGATAAACGGAATACCAGTCGGCAAGGACGGAATCTTTGAGTATCTGCGTGTGGATCTCGGCGACACCGTTTGTATGAGAGCAGGTATATACAGCCATATCCGCCATATTCACCTGACCGTTTCTGATTATCTTTATCCTGTTTATCTTATCCCTGTCGGCACCGGATGCATACATATCCGAAATGAGCTTTTCGTTTATCATTATGATTATCTCGTAAACTCTCGGGAGCAGGCTTCCGACAAGAGCGCAGTCCCATTTTTCAAGCGCTTCCTGCATTATGGTGTGATTCGTGTAGTTAAAGACTTTCCGTGCCGTTTCAAAAGCGCTTTCGAATGTATACCCCTCGTTGTCGACAAGCTGTCTTATAAGTTCGGGTATCGAAATAACGGGATGTGTGTCGTTGAGCTGTACGGTAATATGGTCGGCAAAGCCATCGCAGCTGCCGAATACGGACTTATGCTTTTTTATCATATCCGTAAGGGAGGCGCAACTGAAAAAGTACTGCTGTCTGAGGCGCAGTTTCTTTCCCTCGGGTGTGTCATCGTTGGGATAAAGCACGCGCGATATATCTTCGGCATATATTTTCTCTTTTGACGCCTCAAGATATTCCTGTTTGTTGAACAGACCGAAATCAAATTCCTTCACCGGCTCCGCCTGCCACAATCTGAGTGTTCCGACATTTTCTGTCCTGCACCCGAAAACAGGCATATCATAAGGCACCGCTTTTACCGTCTGATCGCTGTAGCGCACAAGAACGGTATCATCCTCGCATCTTTTCGACCAGCAATCACCGTATTTTGTCCAGTCGTCGATATCCTCGCGCTGGTATCCGTCAACGATCGACTGTCTGAAAAGTCCGTATTTATAGCGTATTCCGTAGCCGTCAAGCGGAAGATCCATCGTAGCGGCGCTGTCGAGAAAACACGCCGCAAGACGTCCGAGTCCGCCGTTTCCGAGTGCGGCGTCCTCTATCTCCTCAAGATCCGAAAGGCAAAGCCCGAGGTCCGAAAAGATCTCATCGACCTCATCATATATGCCAAGGCAGACAAGATTATTGAAAACAAGCCGTCCGACGAGAAACTCCATAGAAAGGTAGCACGCGCGCCTCTTTGAAAAATGATCGTGGCGGGATCTTTCCCAGTTTCCGGAATACATCTCCATGATCGTGCTTCCGAGAGCGTTATGTACCTGCTGCGGCGACGCGCTTTTTATATCTTTCGGCAGACGCGCGGTAAAACTCTTTATAAACGCGTCTTTGTTCATTTCAGTCATATCAGTCTCCTAATCTGTTATAGAGTTTATTCAGCTTTTTTATTTTTTTCGCAAGTTCGGGTGTAAAATCCGAGGAAGATGTCCTGAACTGCCAGTTCGTGCCGATCGTGGACGGTTTGTTCATCCTCGCGTCACTGCCGCTTCCGAGAAAGTCCTGTATCTGAGCCGCGGCTGTCCCCGCCACACTTCCCCACGTCGCTCTTATCACGGCGGCGGGTATCTCGCTCTTTTTCCTGACGTTAAGATATTTTTTGACAAATTTAAGTGTCTTCGGGGACATCGAACCGACCCATCCGATAAGCGTTTCGTTGTCATGTGTCCCGGTATAGGCGTAGCAGTTCGTTGTTTTATAATTATGCGGAAGATGCTCGTTCTTGCTGTTGTCAAAACCGAACTGAAGCACTTTCATTCCGGGATATCCGCATTTGTCAAGCATTTCTCTGACCTCGGGAGTGATAAATCCGAGATCCTCGGCAATGATATTGAGTCGGCCGAGTTTTTCCTCGCAAAGCCTGAAAAGCTCGTAATCGGGGCCTTTTTTCCACTCGCCGACAGTCGCGTCCTCATTTCCGTACGGAACAGTGTAGTAGCTCTCAAATCCTCTGAAGTGGTCGATCCTTACCGTGTCATATGTTTCGGACGCGCGTTTTATGCGCCCGATCCACCACACGTATCCCGTTTCTTTGTGGTAGTCCCAGTCGTAGAGCGGATTGCCCCAGAGCTGGCCTGTGGGTGAAAATTTATCGGGAGGACAGCCCGCGACGGATATGGGCATCTTATTCTTATCAAGCTGAAAAAGCTTCGGCTCCGACCAGACCTCGACACTGTCCAAAGCGCAGTATATCGGTATATCTCCTATTATCTCGATACCGTTCTCGTTTGCGTATGATTTGAGCGCCGTCCACTGTCTGTCAAACTCGAACTGAACGAATTTATAAAATCCGATGTCTTTTTTCAGCTCTTTCTTCGCTTCCGTTATGGCTTTCGGCCGGTGCATGGCGAGGTCTTTTCCCCAGTCATACCATGGTTTTCCGTCATTCTTGAATTTAATTGCCATGAAAAGCGCGTATTCGTCGAGCCAGTCTTTGTTTTTGGTGCAATATTTTTTATAGTCCGGGTATTTTGATGACCTGAAGCGCGAATACGCCACCCTGAGGACATCATAACAATGGTCGTATATTATGCTGTAATCGACGTGTTTTCCGTCAACTTCCCAGTTTATGCGGGCAAACTCCTCGTGTTCAAGCAGTCCCTCGCTCTCGAGTATCTCAAAATCTATGAAATACGGATTCCCCGCGTTCACGGAAAACGACTGATACGGCGAGTCACCGTAACTTGTGGGAGAAAGCGGAAGTATCTGCCAGCACTTTGTGCGGCTTTCCTTCAGAAAATCGACAAATTCAAAAGCGTGTCTGCCCATTTTGCCGATACCGTACTCGGACGGCAGACTGGAAATGTGCATAAGTATGCAACTTTTTCGCATATTATTCACTCCTTGATGATAGATTCAAATCTGTTTCAATATAATATCACGCAAGCGAAAGATCCTTACCTTAAAAAAAGCTGTTCCGTAAGAAGAACAGCCTCTTTATGCCCGCCGGGCATCTGCCCGGACAAAGATTACATGAACTGTTATACATAACAGGCGGCATGATCTCTCACCGGAACATACAGAAACACGCTCATCACGATTTCAATACGCTCCGACAAAAAACCATACCGCATAATGTCTGTTATCGTGCCTGTCGGGCTTAACGGTACCGCTTAAAAATTATTTGAGTCGGCGTTGAAGAAGTTACCGCTGCTCTCTGTGTAATAATCATTCGGCTCAAGTGAAGTAAAGTCTTCGTCCTCGGGATCCGGAAGCCTTGCTCCGCAACGGCCGCAGAACTGGAACTTTTCGTTTACCTCGGCATCACACTTCGGGCAGATCTTATAACCTCTCATCTGGTTAAGCTCATACCTCATCTTTTTGATCCTTCTGCGTCTTGTGTCGATGTCATCGCACATCGCCTTCAGTACCTTCGGGTCTTCGTCGGGGTTCTTGTAATACTTCTTGCCGATATCGGTGAAGACCTCGCTGATCCTCTCTTCTTCGTAGAGTATCTTTCTCTTGAGGTTGTTTATCTCAGAGATATTTTTGGCCTTGTCCGAAACACCGTGGCTTGCGTCATTGATCTTATCGAGAATGCCCATACTTATCACTCCTGTTGAAAATTATCCCGAAAATTTCTTCAAAAACACATCACACACCGCAACGTGTTTTCAATACCATCTGCAAAGGTGTGTATAAGCACGCACACCATAGCCTGATTTTATTATACATCATTTATTAAAATTGTCAAGGGGTTTCAAAAAATTTTTAATATCTGTAAGACGATTTGTGCATAATTTACATATCACTTATGTCTTTTTCGGTAAGTTGGATGACCCCGCCTCTCGCAAAAGCCTCATCTGCCTTCGCGTTGTCATCAACACGCAGGATTATCGACGCCTTATTTTCGGATTTGGTGAGAAACGCGTAAAGATACTCGATATTCACTCCCGCGTCATCAAGAAGATCCGTAACATCGCAGAGCTTTCCGGGCTCGTCTGATATCGAAATAGCCATGACTTCGGTCACCGTGACCGTATATGACGCCTCCCTGAGCTTTTCATAAGCCTTGTCGGGATCATTCACGATTATCCTGAGTATCCCGAAATCTTTTGTGTCGGCTATCGAAAGCGCGCGTATGTTTATGCTGCTGTCCCTGAAGATCTTCGTCACAGAACCGAGCCGTCCGGGCTTATTCTCGACGAAAACAGAGATCTGTCTTATTCCGCTCATATTTTTTCCTCCTTATGTTTTATCGGCTGTAGCCTCTGTTGCCGCTTCCTGTTTATCTGTCACAATAAGCCTTGTCACTCCGGTTATATCAAGATATACCGATATTTCACCGCCATCTTCAAGCTCTTTGAAGTATACTGCCCACATATCGTTGCCGCGGTCATAACCGAACGACACTTTTCCGTATTTTTTCGCCACTTCGTTCTTTGCTCTCTCATACGCCGAATTTTCATCCGACACAGGCGATTCCTCATAGTTTACAAAGCTGTTTTTGTTCACCCCGTCTTTTCTGTCCCAGCTTTCTTCTATTACCTCGGCAAAATTAAATTCCCGGATCTCATAGTCAAAGCAAATTTTGCTGCCGTCGGATTGTCTGCGGCAGTCAAGCCATTCTGAAGTACTTCCGTCCGCAATGTCAAACTCCCTGTATTTGCCGCTGTTTCCGTCCTCGGAAACAAAAACGCTTATCTTGTCGCCGACAGTCTCGATGACCGGCATTATCTTCTCGGACACGCCGCTTCCTATTACATTGCCGCTCTTGTCTTTGATGAACCACTGATACTGCGGACAGTCATATCTCGTAATGTCAAATACCTCAACATTATCGGAGCTGTAGACGACGGGAACTTCTTCCGCGGCATTTTTATCTCCGCAGCCGCACAGGACGGCAGACAGCGCAAAAGCCGCAACAGCCGCTGATATCGCAAATTTTTTCAAATCGTATCCCCTCTGTACTTGTATTTTCACACTGCCGGCTCAGTGGAGCTTTCTCTTGTCGATGACCCGGACTGCCTTGCCCTCGCTGCGCTGTATCGACTTCGGAGAAACAAGGTGGACTTTCGGATTTATGCCGAGTATGCCCCTTATCGCCTCAACGAGCTCTTTCTCCTTGTCCTGTATATCCATTATCTTGTCGGAAAACTGCTGCGCGTTCATCTCGACATATACGTCGAACGTATCCGTATTGTTCACACGGTCAAGTTCTATCCTGTAGTTGGGCGGGTAGCCGTGGGCAATGAGAACAGTTTCTATCTGGGACGGGAAAACATTCACGCCCCTGATTATCAGCATATCATCGCTTCTGCCCCTCGGCTTGCACATTTTCACAAGCGTTCTGCCGCATGAACATTCTTTTCTCGTGAGGACGCAAATATCACGTGTCCTGTAACGGATAAGCGGAAACGCCTCTTTCGTTATGCACGTAAAGACAAGCTCGCCCTCGCTTCCTTCCGGGAGGACTTCTCCGGTGTCCGGATTGATGATCTCGGGAATAAAGTTATCCTCATTTATGTGCATACCCGTCTGCTCGGAGCATTCAAACGAGACTCCCGGACCGCTTATCTCGGTAAGGCCGTATATATCATACGCCTTTATGCCAAGCAGTCTTTCTATCTCACGGCGCATCTCGTCCGTCCAGGGCTCGGCGCCGAAAATACCGGCTCTGAGTTTAATATCGTCGGGCCCGTATCCCATATCGTGAAGTGTCTCGCCTATATACGCGGCGTACGACGGCGTACAGCAGAGTATCGTCGAGCCCAGATCCATCATAAACCGAATCTGCCTTTCCGTATTGCCTGACGACATCGGAAGCGTCAGACATCCGACCTTGTGCGATCCGCCGTCAAGACCCGGGCCCCCGGTAAAAAGGCCGTACCCGTAGCAGACCTGACAGACATCGTCTTTTGTTCCGCCGGCGGCTGTTATCGCCCTCGCGCAGCAGTCGCTCCACATATCGATATCGTTTTGCGTATAAAACGCGACGACGCGCTTTCCCGTCGTTCCGCTCGTTGACTGTATCCTGACACACTCGCTTTTCGGCACGGCGAGCATACCGTCGGGATACGCCTGTTTAAGATCGTCTTTTGTGAGAAAAGGCAGTTTATAAAGATCGTCGACAGAGTTTATATCGCCCGGTTCCACTCCCTTTTCAACCATAAGTTTCCTGTAGTACGGCATATTTTCATACACACGCTTTACCTGCGCAACAAGCCGCCTGTTCTGAAGTTCCCTCATTTTCTCAAACGGCATCTTTTCGATCTCGCGATTCCAGTATCTTTCCATTTCATCCTCCCGAAAATATCATTATAATACAGACCTCTCAGGCGTTTTTCCCGAGAGAGAAAGCCTTTTTGTTAAGCTCCGTGAATTTGGGCGGAACACACTCCTCAATCGCCTGTTCCCAGTATTTGTCGTCAAAATCCAGCCTTTTGGCGAGCGCTCCCATGAGTGCGACATTGGACGCTTTCGGGCTCCCCGCTTTTTCGGCTATAGAGAGCGCATCGACAGCGACAAGTTCCACACCCGCGGATCTTATCTTATCCTCAAGATCCTCGGGGTATTCCGCCGCGCCCGTTATCACCGGCATAGGGTCTATCTTCTGTGTGGAAGTTATGAGATGTCCGCCCTTTTTCAGATACGGCAGCCATCTTGCCGCCTCAAGCAGTTCAAAAGAGATGACGGCGTCTGCCTCGCCCTCACAGATGACGGGTGAGTAGACCTTATCACCGTATTTCACGTATGTTACGACAGAACCTCCCCTCTGGGACATTCCGTGCACTTCGCTCACTTTAACATCATATCCCTGCGCCAGAAGCACATTTCCGAGCAGCCTTGAGGCAAGCAGGGAACCCTGACCTCCGACGCCCACTATCATAATCGATTTGGTTTTCATATATCAGATACTCCGTTCATATTTTTAAGGCTTATTCTTCGGCTGTGTAAAGGAGAGTCAGATCTCCGTCGACAAAGCCTATTCCAACAGCTTCCGCCGAAGTCAGGATCTCTCTGTACCGTCCGCTGGCAAGATATTCTTTGACAAGCTCCGATATAAAATCTTCTGCCCGGTCGCGCCCCGTATCAGGCTCATCTGATGTATCGATACAGAAAATATCCTCCTCTGAGCTCCATACCTCACAGCATGGCCATTCGTCATCCGACTCATCAAATTCATCCGCTGCTATGAGCTGTACGCTGTAGATATTTCCATTTTCATCATCGCTCTCATCATAGAGATTGAAATTATACGCTTTTGTCTCCGCCGGCATTTCGTTCTCCTCAAAAAGACCGTCGAGCCACGCAAAAAATTCATCAAAAATATCCATATTATAAAACTGCCTCCTTCAGTGACCTGTCAGCATATTGCCCCGAATCCGCACATCTCCGTGCAGATACCGCATCCGACACACTGCGTGCGGTCTATGCACGCCTTTCCGTCTTTCATCGAGATCGCGGGACATCCGAGTTTCATGCACATCTTACAGCTTCTGCATTTTTCACAGTCGACGGAAAGCGGAGGTGAGTGCTTCACGTATTTCAGCAGAGCGCACGGGCGCCTTGAAATGATGACGGACGCCTCATCCGCCGCGAGTTCCTCTTTTATCACTTTTTCGGTCTCCGCAAGATCATACGGATCGGTGACGCGCACTCTCTTTATCCCGACCGCTTTGCAAAGACTTTCGAGATCTACCGCGAGCGCCGGATCGCCTTTGAGATTTTTTCCCGTCGTAGGATTGTCCTGGTGCCCCGTCATTCCCGTGATGGAATTGTCAAGTATTATCACGGTCGAGTTCGAGTCGTTGTACGCGATGTTGACAAGTCCCGTGATCCCGGAGTGCATAAACGTCGAGTCGCCGATAACGGCAACGGTGTTGTGCTCCGCCTGCTCCCCGGCGGCTTTATTGAACCCGTGAAGCATCGAAACAGACGCTCCCATGCACACTGTCGTGTCAATTGCGGAAAGCGGCGCTGCCGCTCCGAGCGTATAACATCCTATATCGCCGGAGACTGTGACTCCGAGCTTTTTAAGGCAGTAGAAAAGTCCTCTGTGGGGACATCCCGCACACATTACGGGAGGTCTTACCGGTATTTCCGCGTTAACAGAAACAGACTCCGCTTTTTTTCCGAGTATCTTTTCGGATATTACCGACTGCGAAAGTTCGCCGATGTATCCGAAGATCTCTTTCCCGGCGATATTCGTAATGCCTATGGCGCGGCAGTGCTGCTCGATTATCCCGTCAAGTTCCTCGATGACATAAACCTTTTCAAATTGCGACGCGAAGTCTTTTATCAGCTTTACGGGGAGAGGATTTACGATACCGAGTTTAAGAACGCTTGCCCGGTCACCGAGAGCCTCCATGGTGTATTCATATGCCGCTCCGCTCGTAATGACACCGAATTCGGCGTTCTCACAGATCTCTGTCCTGTTCAGCGGTGATGTCTCGGCGTATTGCTCAAGAAGCTTTGCCCTCTCCTCGACAAATACGTGCCTTCCTTTCGCGAATGCCGGCATCATTACGTACTTTTTCGGGTCTTTGGCATATTTTACCGTTTCCCTTTCCTCTCTGTCGCAAAGTCCGACGATACTCTGAGAATGCGAGACTCTCGTTGACAGCCTGACGATAACAGGAGTGTCAAACCGCTCGGATATCTCATACGCAGTTTTTGCGAACTCCTTGCACTCGGAGGAATCGGACGGCTCGAGCATCGGCACTTTTGCCGCTATGGCGTGATGGCGGCTGTCCTGCTCGTTCTGGGACGAGTGCATACCCGGGTCATCGGCGACGGCGATCACAAGCCCTCCTCCGACACCTGTGTATGAAGCCGTATAAAGGGGATCGGCGGCGACATTGAGCCCGACGTGTTTCATACCGCAGAACGTCCTGACTCCCGCGACTGAACCGCCGAGCGCCGTTTCAAGAGCGACTTTTTCATTCGGCGCCCACTCCGCGTAGATCTCGTCATATTTTGCCGCGGCTTCCGTTATCTCCGTTGAGGGAGTACCGGGATAGCTTGAGACGATACGGCACCCTGCCTCGTAAAGCCCCCTCGCGAAAGCCTCATTTCCCAACATAAGTTTCTTCATTGCAGTTTATTCCTTTCAAGATACATCTTCAGATATAAAAAAGCACAGCTTTCCGGAAATTTCTCCTCACTTGTTTCCCCTGAGGTCTATTACTCTCTTCGCCTTGCCCTGAAAGCGCTCGAGCGATTTATGTTCCACAAGAGAAACTTTTGTGTCTATTCCGAGGACCGTCCTGAGACTGTGGCGGATACTGCCGCGCAGTTTCTCAAGCGCTCCGTAATCCTCAAGCAGACTTCCGTCGGCAAGTTCTATGCGGACTTCAAGGCGATCCGAAAAATCCTCTCGTGTGATGACAAGCTGATAATGCGGGGCGATCTCGTCAAATCCCATGAGCACGCTCTCGATCTGCGACGGGAAGACATTGACTCCCCTTATCTTAAGCATATCGTCGCTCCTGCCCTTTATCTTTGCCATACGCGCAAACGTCCTTCCGCAGCGGCACGGTTCGTATTCGATCTGCGTGATATCCTTCGTGCGGTAACGCAGCATCGGTATTCCCTCTTTCGTCAGGGTCGTTACGACAAGTTCGCCCTGGCTTCCTTTCGGCAGGACTTCCGCGGTGTCCGGGTCGATTATCTCGCAGAGGAAATGATCCTCGTTTATGTGCATACCACACCTTTCGGTGCAGTCACCGGCGATGCCCGGACCCATAAGTTCGCTCATACCGTAGTTATCCGTAACAAAAATATTCAGCGTCTTTTCTATCTGGTCACGCATTTCCGGCGTGCATCCCTCGGATCCGAACAGTCCGAGCCGCAGCTTAAGGTTGTCAAGCACTCCGAGTTCCCTTGCTTTTTCGCCGATATACTCGGCATAAGACGGTGTGGCGACAAGAGCGGTCGTTCCGAAATCCTGCATAAGCATTATCTGCTTTTCCGTGTTTCCGCTTGATGTGGGAACGACTGTCGCGCCGAGTTTTTCAAGACCGTAATGAAGTCCGAGCGCTCCCGTAAAAAGGCCGTAGCCGAATGAGATCTGCACTATATCCTCATCTGTGGCTCCCGCGGCGCAGCAGATCCTCGCCATGCAGTCGCTCCAGTTCTCAAGATCGTTTCTTGTGTAGCCCACCACAGTCGGTTTTCCGGTCGTTCCGCTTGATGCGTGGATACGGACTATGTTTTTCATGGGCTGTCCGAAAAGCCCGAAAGGATAATTGTCGCGTATATCGGACTTGTTCGTGTACGGTATGTACTCAATGTCACTGAGTGTCTTTATCTTGTCTGCGGTGACACCGGCTTCGCTGAGTCTTTTGTTGTAGAACGGAATATTATCCGAGCAGTATTTTACGAGCCACCTGAGGCGCTCAAGCTGAAGCTCCTCGATCTTTTTTCTCGGCATCGTTTCGATATCTTTCTGAAACATTTTGTTTTACCCGCTTTCATATGAACAGACCCGCCTTTCACGAGTCCTGAATATTCTATAGTATTATATCATAAGCGAAAATTCAAGTAAAGAAGTAATTAAATTAAAAAAATATATTTACCGTTTCATACAAATATCACCATTTGATAATGTATATTCTGTACAAAAACGATTTACACCCGATATCAGCCTCAAGCCGCGCGCAATTACCGGTCACCGGACGTATCGGCGACACTGTATATCAGCGCGACGGCGTGAGACGATATTCCGAGCTTTTCTCCCGTGAATCCGAGTTTTTCCTCTGTCGTCGCCTTTACGCTGATACAGGAGACGTCGCATTTGCAGACCGAGGCGATGTTTTCGCGCATCCGTGTGATATACGGCGCAAGCTTCGGCTCCTGGGCAATTACTGTGGCATCGATATTTCCGATCTTCCAGCCGTTTTCCGCGAGAACGCGGCAGACCTCCTCCAGCAGCTTCATGCTGTCCGCTCCGAGAAAACGTTCGTCGCTGTCGGGAAACAGATGGCCGATATCACCGAGCGCCGCGGCTCCGAGAAGGGCGTCCATTACCGAGTGGGCAAGGACATCGGCGTCGGAATGGCCGAGCAGTCCCCGTGAATACGGGATCTCTGTCCCCCCGAGTATAAGCTTTCTGCCGTCCGCGAATCTGTGGACATCATAACCGTGACCTATCCTCATCATATCGCGAGCCCCCTTATCCCTCGTATTTTCTTATACGCAGCCTTGCGCCGAGGCTTTCGCACATTTTCCGCGCTGCTTCTGTTTCGCTTTCGGATATGACATCGACGACGGTCATTACGACATCCGCACGATGAGTTCTGACGCAGTCGGATGTGAATTTCTGCATTGCCTCAAAAGCGTTGTCAAACGACGGTCTGGTGACTTTATAATATTCTCCGGCGGTTCCGGCGTTGAGACTTATCGAGATGACGTCAAACAGATCGCAAAGCCGTGACGCTGTCGGTCTGCCGTTGATAAGGTCGGAAAGTCCGTTTGTGTTGAGTCTCAGAGGAGGACATCCGTCTTTTGACCTGACATATTCCGCGACTTCGGTGAGAGTATCAAGACGCATCGTCGGCTCGCCATATCCGCAGAACACGATCTCTTCATATCTTTCAAGCTCCCTTGTGTCGATATTGTTTTTTATTTCCCGCACGGACGGCTCGTGTTCAAGCCAGAGCGTATCGGAACCGTACGCCCCGTCTCCGTTGTTTCTTATGCAGAATGTGCAGTTGCATGGGCATTTGTTCGTTATGTTCATATAGAGCTTCGTCCCAATCATGTATGATATTGTCATCGATCTTTCCATTGTTATTCTCCCTTTCAGTCAAGATATATCCTCGGCACTCTCTTTGTGATGCCGCACACGACTTCATAACCTATTGTGCCATACAGTGACGCAAGTTCATCGGCCGTGACGATCTCGTCTCCGTCTCTGCCGATAAGAGTAGCGATGTCGCCGGGGCAGGCATCCTTTCCCGTGACGTCGATCATCAGCTGATCCATACAGACACGCCCGACAACGGCACACCTCCGGCCGCGCACGAGTATCTCCCCCCTTGACGACAGAAGTCTTGAATATCCGTCGGCGTATCCTATCGCAACCGTGGCGATCTTCATAGGCCGCTCCGCCCTGAATGTCCTCCCGTAGCTTACGCAGTCTCCCTTTTTTATGCTTTTGACGTGTGAAACGACGGCCTTAAGCTCCATAACGTGTTCTGTACCGTCCGGCAAAGTCATCGAAATATCGGGAAGCAGACCGTATAATATTATTCCCGCCCTCGCCAGAGTGCTGTTGACGGTGCTCCTTGTGCAAAGAGCCGCGCTGTTGAGATAGTGCGCATGGCGGAGTTTTACTCCCCTTTCCGCAAGGCACCTGTATGTGTCGAGTATAAACTTTTCCTGCGCGTCCGTATACGCAATATCGTCGGGATCGCTGCTGTCTGCCGCCGCGAAATGCGTAAAAATACCTTCGACCCGCAGTTTTTCAAAACCGCAGAGCTTCAGGACGGCGTCGGCGCATTCGGCGGGGGTGTCATATTTCAGGCCTATCCGCCCCATGCCGGTGTCGATCTTGACATGGCACCTTATCTTTTCGCGCGAAGCCGCGGCGAGTTCCCGCGCGTATTCCTCCGAAACGATGCCCTGTATTATATTGTGAGCCGCGATCTCGCCGGCGTACTCCGGAGGCGTATATCCGAGTATCAGTATTTCCGCGGCGGGACAGAACTCCCGGACAGCGACCGCCTCGTCAAGATTCGATACGGCAAAGTTTTTTATGCCGCATTTTTCATAAAGACACTCGCAGACGCGCCTGTCCCCGTGACCGTAGGCGTCGGCTTTGACGACAGCCATGACCTCGGTGCTGCCCGGACAGAGGCTTTTTATCACTTCCGCGTTTTTTTCAAGCCGGGCAAGGGACACTTCCGCCCAAGCCCGTTTAAGATAAGGTTCCATAAAAGACAGCTTCCTTTCGGGAATTTTCCGGATCCTGCCCGGATGCCGTATAAAAGCGGCGGTATATGTTAAAATATATGTTAAAATATGTGTTAAAATTTAATTACAGGTTTCAAAAATCCTTGAAATGTATTTTTTTAT
>CAYPXB010000002.1:174875-185635 GCA_964414745.1 uncultured Alistipes sp.
TATGTGTTAAAATTTAATTACAGGTTTCAAAAATCCTTGAAATGTATTTTTTTATATGATATAATCAAGAATGTGAGAAACAAAAACAACAGGAGGAGCGCAGATGCTTTGTTCATTTGACTCTGGAATGCCGGTAAAACCGGCAAAACGGCTCAAAATAAACACCGCTGCGGCCGTCTGCGTTACGGGGCACAGAGAAAACGGGGTGTTCAATTACCGCGACGATCCCGAAATGCGTGAGATCACCGTGGCAACGGTGAGAATGATGCTCTCAAGATATATCGACGCGGCGATGGATGAAGGCTACGGAATTTTCATAAACGGCCTCGCCATGGGAACAGATCTTTGGGCGGCGGATTACATATGCAAAAAGAAAAACACTCCGCCATATCCGCAGCTTATCGGTGTTATGCCGTTTCTCAAGCACTCGCAGAACTTTACGGGATATTACAAGCGTGTCCTTCGCCATGCGGAAGAAAACGCCGATATACTTGCCACGACAAATTCAGATCCGGATATGGTTTACGGCCATTCGGTGATACCCGGGGTCTGCTCGCCGGATCTGTATAAGAAAAGAAATTATTTTATGGTCGACTCGTCATCGGCTGTCATCGCCTTTTACAACAGCAGTCTGAACCGCTCGGGAACGGCTCAGACGGTGAACTACGCGAAACGCTGCGGAAAACGGGTCTACGGATTCGGTATGGACGATGTTTTTGAAGTCATGGACTCCGTACCGCTCACCATACCGGCACTTCAGGATCATATAAAAAGCATCGAGATAAAGGAAATATGACCGTTTCCGCGTACAGGCACGCATCACACCGCGTATATCGTATATATCTGACGGCATGAATACACCGCCCGGCGTATCATCACACCACATTGTATTATATTATACCATAAAAAAATTTTTTTGCAATATTTTTGTGACAGTTTATACGCTTAAACGGAGAGTTGAATTCCGGTAATCAACATTCCGCGGCAGAAACGAATGTTGAAAATGTGGAAAACTTTGTGGAATACTCTTTTTTCGCGTAAAAGTTTTTAACATCGTGATTTGAAAAAATTTTTTATCCATAGATAACTTATACGGAAAGTTATATATAAAAAATTCCGTTTTGTCTTTTTGACAGTGAAAGGAGAAAACAATGAGTAAGAAAAAATCCGGGAGGATCGCCATACCGTTCCTTGTGACCATATTCATAGGACTCATCATCGTGGGCGGAGCGGCAATATTTATCTACCACTATTTTGAACTCGGAAAAGAGGACGAACTGAAAGAGCCGATCGCAAGGACATCAATGTCTGCCACATATGAGGACAGTCACACGATACTGTTCGTTCTTGATATGCCGAAAGAAAAATGCTCCTCGACGTTTCTGCTCATGCGCTCCGTACCCAAGGAAAAAAAGATACTTTTTGTCGGACTTCCGGCAAACTCCATCGCTGTGATCGATGACAGGCAGACAAGCCTTCAGCAATGCTACGAGCGGGGCGGTGTCGATATGGCAAAGCAGTTCACCGAGCAGGAACTCGGTATCGGGATCGATCGGTACATGGTGTTCGACGAAGCGGCTTTTCTGAAACTGTGCGACATAGCCGGAGGGGTGACATACGGCGTTGAAGTCGATATACCGGGCATTGAAATGACAAAAGACGATCAGTATTTTACCGGGGACAAGATACTGAAAATACTGACATATCCCCTGTTTGAGGACGGCGAGGAGCAGCGCGCTTATGTGACAAGTTCTCTCATCTCGTCAATGGTGAATCAGGCTGACGGAAAGCGGCTCGCGACCAACTTTGACAACAACTTCAACACGATCGTCAATATGACAGATACGAACATCACATCGGTCGATTACAAAGACAAAAAGACAGGAATAAAATATATGCTCAGCAACGGCTCGACGATAGCGAGATTCAGGGTGATAACGGGCACATCCTCCACGGGGTATTTTGTTATAGACAGATCTTTCGGCGATGAGATAAAGAAAGAGTATTTTACCCGGCCCGAACCTACCACAGCCGGGTCCTGATGACGGCAGCCTGATCATCGGGAGAAAAGACAATGTACAGCAATATTTTTGATACACACGCGCACTACGCCGACAACGCGTTTGACGACTGCCGCGACGCTCTTCTGAACTCTCTGCCCTCCGAAGGAGTAAGATTTGTCACACTGGCGTCATCCTCGGCGGAGGATACGCGCGCAAATTCAGAACTTTCGGAAAAATACGGTTTTATTTACGCTGCCGCGGGTGTGCACCCCGAAAACGTTGAAAACAATCCCGGAAACTACCTTGATATAATACGCGACACGGTAAGATCAAACAGTAAGATAAGAGCTGTCGGAGAGATCGGTCTTGACTATCACTATGACGGTTTCGACCGCGAAAAGCAGATACGTCTTTTTGAGGAGCAGCTTGAACTTGCCAAAGAACTTGATCTGCCCGTCATAATACACAGTCGTGACGCCTGTGAGGATACTCTTTCCATAGTGAAAAAACACAGACCAGAAGGTGTGATACACTGCTTCAGCGGTTCTGCGGAAACGGCTCTTGAGTATGTCAGACTCGGAATGTATATCGGTTTCACCGGCGTAATAACATTCAGGAACGCCAAAAAAGCCGTCCGTGCGCTTGAAGCCGTACCGGCCGAAAGACTTCTGCTTGAAACGGACTGCCCGTATATGGCTCCGGTGCCGTTCAGGGGAAAAAGATGCGACAGCACCATGATATGTTACACTGCCGAAAAGGCCGCGGAGATCAAAAAAATGCCGACACAAAAACTGCTTGACATCACCTGCGAAAACGGAATGAAATTTTACGGAATAAAGATATAGTCAACATTCATTTTTATCAAAGGCGAGGTGAGATCGTTTCTTATGTACTACTGCTGCGGGATCACGGAAAAGGGAAAAATGTCACACAACGAGGACGCCATGCTCATAGGTCAGGATCTCACCGACAGCGGATCGGCGGAAATGTCTCTAAAGGCGCCGTTCATCGCCGCTGTTTCCGACGGAGTATCCGGCGAACTTTCGGGAGAAGTCGCGTCGAAGATGTGCCTTGAGCTTCTGAAAGAAATCAAATACAACCACAAGACGAATCTGAGCGACAAACTCGAGGAGATACATATACGGATCGCCCAATACGGCAGCGAACACGAGGAAACAAGGAATATGCAGGCGACTGTATGCGGTATTGCCGTCGATGAAAAGAACAGGATAAAATTTATAAACGTGGGTGATTCCCGCCTCTACCGTTTCCGCGGCGGAAAACTCCGTCAGCTCTCGCGCGACCAGTCTCTCGTCCAGCTTCTCTACGAGGAGGGATCGATAACGAGGGAGGAGCGCAAGACTCATATCCACAGAAATATTATCAATCCGGTGATCGGCAACCTGCACTCAAGGCCGCGGATAGAAGTGCAGAACCTCAAAGGAGGTATGCAGTACGGCGATATTCTGCTTTTGTGCACAGACGGACTTTCGGACTATCTTTCACAGCTGGATATCGAGGAGATACTTGAGCTTCCGAAAAGCCTCCCCAAAAGGCTGGAAATGCTTGTGGCGAAGGCACTTGAGAGAAACTGTCAGGACAATATAACCGTTGTCGCCGTTGTATACAGCGACGACGGTCAGAAACGGGGTTGATAGATAATGGATACATCGGCTGTTATAGTCTGCGCGGGCAATTCAACGAGAATGAACGGAAAAAACAAGATACTGCTGCCCCTCGGCGACAGGCTTGTGATCGGTCACTCCATGACGGCTTTCCAGAACTGCGAAAGCGTGAGCGAGATCATAATCGTCGCGAGAGAGGCGGATATACCGGAAATAGAAAAAGAAGCGCACCGGTGCGGGATCACAAAGCTGAAAAGCCTTACAAGGGGCGGCTCAACGCGCCAGGAAAGCGTTTTTAACGGCGTGAGGCTCACTTCTTCCGAAAACTCGGTCATAGCCATACATGACGGAGCAAGACCGCTTGTCAGACCGGAGCAGATAGAAAAAACGATAAAAGACGCGCGCGTTTTCGGAGGAGCGGTGCTCGGCGTACCTGTAAAGGACACGATAAAAGTCGTCGACGGAGGGCTTGTAACGGATACGCCGCCGAGAAGTTCGCTTTATATAACCCAGACACCGCAGGTCTTCAGAAGACGTATCTATTTTGAGGGAATTGACTTCGCGCTCGAACATGGGCTTGATTTTACGGATGACTGCCAGCTTGCGGAGGCGGTCGGCACAAAGGTCTGCATGACTGTCGGGGATTATGCCAATATCAAGATAACGACCCCCGAGGATATACGCCTCGCCGAGGCTTTGCTTGAAGTATAGCCGGGATTCGCGGGTATTGCTTTCACGGGCTGTATAAAAATACAACAAGGCTCTGCCGTATAATGAGTAACGGCAGAGCCTTTGCTATCGCCAAAAATTCTGTCTTAAGAAAATTATCTTTACTGATTTGCCTGTCCGAGGAAAGCCGCTCCTATGATACCGGCGTCATTTCCGAGCTTTGCGATGACGATCTCGGTGTTTTTCTCGGAATTTCTCGTGTAGACCTCATCTTTGACAAGCGCTTTCACGGGAAGGAGCAGAGGATCTCCCTCGTTGCATACTCCGCCGCCAATGCAGAGAACATCGGGCTGGAAGATGTTTATCGTGTTCGTTATGCCGGCAGCAAGGTATTTTATATACTTGTCAACGACTTCTTTCGCTGTCTTGTCGCCCGCACGCATAGCGTCAAAAGATGTCCTTGCCGTAACTTTTCCCTTTTCCTCGCTCATCTTGTTCATGATGCTCTCGGGATGTTCCGCCATTGCCTCTTTCGTCATCCTGATAAGCCCCGTTGCCGATGAATATGCCTCAAAGCAACCCTTTCTTCCGCATGAACACTGGGCGCCGTCAACTTCGACGACCGTATGACCGATCTCGGCACCGCCGAAATTCGAGCCGGCATATATCTTGCCGTCTATGATTATGCCTCCTCCTACACCTGTTCCGAGGGTTATACATACGGCGTTTTTCGATCCTCTCGCGGCACCTGCGACATATTCTCCGTACGCGGCGGCGTTCGCGTCATTTTCGATGAATACGGGTTTTTTTGTATTCTCGCTGATATACCTGACCATCGGTGTGTTTCTGAAACCGAGATTGTTGGAATACTCGATTATTCCCGTTTTGCTGTTGGCGATACCGGGTGTTCCGACGCCTATCCACTCAATATCGGACATCTCAAGTCCCGCGTTCTTTACGGCGAGGGCGGCCATCTTCGACATATCGTCCGCTATCTCCTTTTCGGGGCGCGGACAGTTTGTTTTTGTGCTCGCTTTCGCGACAATGTTGTAATCCTCATCCACAACGCCGGCGACGATGTTCGTTCCGCCAAGGTCAATGCCTACATAATATTTCATAAAAACAACCTCCATATTTTATTATTTTCGTCAGCTTCCCGGGATCCTGCCGAATGATCCCCGGAAACCGCATAATTTCCGTTATGTTATTTTATAAAACCGCCGCTGTCCGCCGGAACCTGCCCGCCGGTTTTCATCTGAAAATACCGAATTTTTCCCGTATCTCAAAAACCGAACCTCTGAAAACATTCAGGTCGATATATTTTTCTTTCCCCTCAAAGCCCGAAAGACAGCCTTTGTCGCTGTACTGCCAGAAATCCCAGTCCGTAAACTCCGGCTCGCAGTTGACATTCCTGATCCAAAGGGGATATTCCGAAAAACCGTCGCGAAGATACCTGTTATATACCGGCAGAGTGGAATAAATGATAGGTTTCGCCCCGTAGTATTCCTCAAGCCTGTCAAGGAGCGGGCAAAGTATATCTTTCACATCTTCCCTGTCCGGCTTGCTGTGCTTTTTATCGCCGTAATATTCTATATCCACGACCGGAGGCATATCAATCCTGTCACTTCCGACGACGGATATGTAATTTTCCGCCTGTGTCCTGCCGGGACTGTCAAAACTGAAAAAATGATACGCCGATATCATAATATCAGTCTTTGCCGCGTTTTCAAGATTCTGTGCGGCAAATTCGTCTACATGGCTGCTGCCCTCGGTGGCTTTTATAAAAGCAAACGACACATTCTGTGACTCAAATTCATCCCAGTCTATCTTTCCCTGATAGCGTGAAACATCAACGCCCATGACCGGATATTTACCGCTGTTCACGACGGCTGTCGAGAAAAATATGCAGACCGCGGCAGTCACAAGGAGCATTACCGTTCCCACAGCGGCAAACAGCAGCCTTTTCATTATATTTTTATGCATTGAGCATTTTCTCTCCGTTCTCTGAGGAGCGGCACCGGAAATATTATCGGAATTTTGTGGCAAAAATAACGTGCCGCTCTTTTTATCCTACACACCAAATATATATTCAAAAAATCGGGATCATATCCCTGTCTTTATCTTCATTCTGTACAAAACCCGGTCTGAAACCGAGTATCCGGGCGGGATCTTCGCTATCGCCGGACACCGCCCTAATATAATAATATACCAAACCTGAGGATTAGTCAACACTTTTTTTGATTTTTACACTCTTGTGCGCAATGAGCCGTCAGCGGGCACCTGTATTGTTGAAAATATACAAGATATTAGCCTGTTGGGGATTTTATTTTGTGGTAGTTTTTATCGATAAATTAGTGAATCCTATAGAAATCATATGAAAAAAGTGGTATAATTATATTGTAGCGGTTGCAAGACCGTAATTTTAATACCAAAATATCAAGAGTATGCCCTACGCGCATTCTCAATATAAAGAAAAGGTTGATGAATGAATATGGATATCAAATTTATCGAAGCTCCGAAGCTTAAAACAAAACCCGCTCCCGGTGAAAAGCTGGGATTCGGCACTATCTTCACCGATTATATGCTGGTGCTGCCGTATGATGAAGGTCAGGGATGGCATGATCCCGAGATAAGACCTTTTGATTCGATAAGTCTCAGCCCCGCGGCCATGTGTCTGCATTATGGTCAGACGGTTTTTGAGGGACTTAAGGCATACAGAACGGCGGACAACAGGATCCAGCTCTTCCGGCCTATGGAAAACTTCAAAAGACTGAACAACTCAAACAGGCGTCTTGTAATACCTGAACTTGACGAAAATCTTGCGATGGACTGTCTCATGGAACTGCTGCGTGTCGAAAAAGACTGGGTTCCGTCCGATGAAGGAGAGTCGCTCTACATAAGACCGTATATCATTACGACAGATCCGTACCTCGGAGTAAGACCGGGTGAGCATTATCTGTTCATGATAATCCTCTCACCCTCCGGCGCGTATTACGAAAGCGGTCTGGATCCCGTCAATATTTACGTTGAGAGCAAATATGTGCGTGCCGTCAGAGGCGGTATGGGATTCGCCAAGACCGGCGGCAATTACGCTGCGTCGCTTATCGGCCAGGACGAGGCTCACAAGCAGAACTATTCACAGGTCCTGTGGCTTGACGGCGTAGAGCAGAAATATGTCGAGGAAGTCGGCGCGATGAACATCTTCTTCGTCATCGACGGCGAGATAATAACACCGATGCTTCAGGGCTCGATACTTCCCGGAATAACAAGAAAATCCGCAATCGAAGTCTGTGACAGCTGGGGTATGAAAGTGACGGAGAGAAGGATAACGATTCAGGAAGTCGCCGACGCGTACGACGCCGGAAAGCTTGACGAAGTTTTCGGAACGGGCACGGCAGCCGTCGTTTCGCCTGTAGGTCACCTCAAGTGGGGAGATAAGATCATGCTCATAAACGACAACAAGATCGGAAAGATCTCGCAGAAGCTCTATGATACCCTGACGGGTATTCAGTGGGGAAAGATCGAGGACAAGTTCGGCTGGACCGTTGAGGTAAAATAACAGGTATCGGATAATCCGGCATAAATGATAAAAGCGGATGCCGCAGGGCGTCCGCTTTTGCTGTGATATATTATTCACAGGTTTTATGAGGATTTTTCCGTATCTCCGAACATCTCCGCAGGCGCGGGCTTTATATCATACGGACCGACCGGACATTTTATTACACTCGTCTTGTCGTTTGAATCGGCTGTCGGGAAAAAGCACGCTGTGAATGAATCGATTTCTTCTTCAGGCGTGAACCCGATATATGTATGGAGTTCTCCCCCGGCGGGGACTGTATTACTTTCCTCGTAACCCGACAGCGACTGCCTTGCGTAGATCTCGGCGCGCACGTCGGGGTAAAGCTCGCTTGCGTCCGGAAGTATAAGATAGAAGTTATTCAGACCGCTCATCGGATAATCTTTATCCGAATCGTTTTTTACCGTCACATCAAGATACAGATACTTCAGACCGTCCTTGACCCTGCCGGAATCAATAACGCCGTTCAGGACATACGTTGTGTTATTTGCCTCAACACTTTCGGATATATTCGCATTTATTACATTTTCACCTATATCGGACATACCGGAATAACCGGAGGGATCCCCGTCGTCCGAACTTTCTATATCCGACTTAGGTCCGCACCCGCATACAAACGCCGCCGCAAGGAGAGAAACAGAAAAAGCGGTGAAGATCTTTTTTTTATCCATTCGATGCCTCCATGGAAAGACCGGTTTTACACAATTGCAAGAGAATTTAAGCGTGTCATTCAGCGTCCTCAAGCTGCTCGAAAGTGAACATATCGGCGTGTTCGCGGCTTCCGAGTATAAACGGCACAGCCAGAGGACAGCTTTCTATGATATTGACAGCGGAATCGCCGCCGTACTCGCCGTCTCTTGTCCATGATATCGCCTCATCGTTGAGAGAAGTGAACTTTATGCTGCTCGTCCGGAAAAATCTTATATACTCCCTGTTTATATCCTCATTTATGTTCAGCAAAGAAGCCATTATCTTGTTTAGCTGTATCAGATTTGCCGGGCGTTTGATGAGCGTGACCTCGAAAACACCGTCATCAAGCGCAAAATCTTTGAATGACAGAAGTCCCGCCACAGAGGCGGAATTTGTTATCATGCCGAATACGAAATCATCCTCTATGACATTATCGTCATATTCGACTCTCATTCTCTTCGATCTGATGCTTGTAAGCTGTGTCAGGCCGTTCATCAGGTATGCGGCATAGCCGAATATATTTTTTATCTGCTGGGGCGTTTCATAGGCGACATTCGCAAACGCACCGAACGCGGTTATATACGTAAAATACTGATCGTTGAATTTTCCGACGTCACAGAGCGTGGGCGTTCCCTCGATTATCCACTGGACGGCACCGAGCACACTTTTCGGTATGCCAAGCGTTCTCGCAAAATCATTCGTTGATCCTGTCGGTATATAGCCGACCGGTATCTTCTCTTCACAGCGCATAAGACCGTTTATACACTCACTCAGCGTTCCGTCTCCGCCGGCACAGACAAGTACATCAAATCCGCTCTTGCAGGCATATTCCGCGGCGTTTGCCGTATCTCCGAACCCCTGTGTCGGGTGAGTCGTCACTTCATATCCGTCTTTTGTAAATTCATTCAGTACATCTCCGAGCATATCGCCGATAACGGCTTTGCCGGAATTCAGATTAAAAATAAAAAACAATTTTTTCATATTCCATCTCCGTAATAATTTTTGCGACAACTTTAAAGCGACAGCTGTGGCATTATATTTCAGATCCTGAACCAAACGCGGATAAGACTGCTGTTAGAATATTATACAGCAATAATCACAATATTTCAAGTGATTGGATATTAAATTAAAAAATAAAAATAATTATTCGGGTATTGACAATCACAGACATTGAATATATAATATAAAAGGTGTATTTGCTGGGGTGTCGCCAAGTGGTAAGGCAGCGGACTCTGACTCCGTTATTCCGAGGGTTCAAATCCTTCCACCCCAACCATTTCTTTTGTCTTCCGGCGCCTGTTGCCGATTCGGCGGGTCGCCGGAAACGGAATTCTGTTTCCGTAAACAGACGGATCCCTGTTGATTTCGGGATCCTTTTTTTATTTTTTATTCCGGTATCTTTCCGACAAGCTCGTCTATATCGCCGTCCTCCGCCTCCGGGTAAAGCTCTTTTATACGGCCGGATATCCTCTGCCGAGACACTGCCGGTTCTTCGTCATACGCGCCGGTGACAAGATCATAACCCCACAATGTTTCCGGGGGAAGCGGTATCGAAACGCTCATGCCGTATTCGGCTCCGCTCTTGTTGACTCTCCTCCTGAAATCGGAGATCACAAGATATAACTTCATCTGAAGCTGTGTGAGAATCCCCTGATAGTTTTTATATCCTCCCTTTCCGAATCCCGCCATTTTTCTGAGATCGGTCGAGAGTATCATGTCCTGTTTCCACAACAGCTCCCCGTCGTCACCTTCGCCGACAAAAAAGTCCATTACGGCTTTTTCTCGCCTGTCCGCAAAACCTTCCTCGTACAGAGTATCGAAATCATAGCCGTTTCGCCTGAAATTGGCAAAATACGGCAGCCATTTCATGCTTATGAATCCCGCTTTTCCGCAAAAGAATTTTCCGTATGCGATTTTATGGGTACGCGCGATAAGCTCGCGCCACTCCCAAGGATCCTGCTCCGCGTCGCCCGTCCACCAGAAGTCGGGCGCGACGTGTTCCTCTGCGGAGAATCCCTCTACTTTGTTTGAGAAAAACGGCAGAAATCCCACTTCATTCACCCAGTTTATAAGTTCCTTATACGAGCGTATCCTGTACGGGTCGTTCCACGAAAGACCCTGCATAAAAAATTCACCGTTTTCAAACCGCATATATCTCACCCGAAAATAACTGTATTCAAAACTTGTGCATAAACC
>CAYPXB010000002.1:185735-199255 GCA_964414745.1 uncultured Alistipes sp.
CCGTTATCTGCTCCGCCTGTCATTATACTATAAATACCGGGCAAAGTCAATCATGAAACATTTACCGCAAGTTACGGATATACGGCTGTATTGACAAAAAGCGGCCGCTGTATTATAATATTTCT
The DNA here is from genome assembly GCA_964414745.1 of uncultured Alistipes sp. Taxonomy (GTDB): domain Bacteria; phylum Bacillota; class Clostridia; order Oscillospirales; family Ruminococcaceae; genus Ruminococcus. The sequence goes on from CAYPXB010000002.1 coordinate 185,861, forward strand.
TGCGTTTTATTCATATCGGAGGCGATGTATTATGCCGGGATACAATATTTTTGCAAAGTACTATGATGACCTGACAGCTAATATAGATTATGCGGAAAGAGCCGCGTATTTCGATGAAATAATAAGAAAATTCAAAAAGACGAGGGGAAATATACTGCTTGATCTTGCGTGCGGAACGGGCTCGCTGTCGATAGAGGAGGCTAAACTCGGATATGACGTGATCGGCGTTGACAACTCCGCCGAAATGCTGAGCAGAGCGGTTGAAAAAAAAATCAGCACCGGTCTTTCCGTCCAGTTTCTGCTCCAGGATATGAGATCTCTCGATATGTTCGGAACCGTCGATGTCACGCTGTGCGCCCTTGACAGTCTGAATCACCTCGGCTCTTTTGACGAAGTCATCGAAACTTTTGATTCCGTCCATTTGTTCTCAGAGCCTGACGGCCTGTTTGTCTTTGATATGAATACTCCGTATAAACACAGAAATATCCTCGCAAACAATACTTTTACATACGATACGGAAAATGTCTACTGTGTGTGGGAAAACTACTTTTCCGCCGGAAACGGCAATGCCGATAATAGTGCCGATAATGATGAAGATAACAAAATCAGAATCGAGCTTCAGTTCTTCGAACTGCTCGAAAACGGTCTTTACGCGCGAACCGGCGAGTCGTTCTGCGAAAGATCGTACAGCGGCGAAAAAATCGAACAGGCTCTGCTGAAATGCGGATTTGAGATACTCGCCAAATACCGGGGGGATACATTTGACCCGCCCGAAAAGGACACACAGCGGGTCGTCTACGTGACGAGAGCCATAAAGGAGATGTGATACTTATGGGAGAACTTTACAGAGCCATTACGAAAGACGGCTCGGCATTTGCCTGTGTACTCGACGCAAAGGATATAGTCGCCGAGATAGAAAAAATAAACCGCTCATCCGCTGTCGTGACAGCCGCGCTCGGACGGCTGACCATAGCCGCGTCACTCATGGGATATACGCTGAAGGGCGAAAAGGACAGCATAACCCTGCGGATCGATTCGGACGGCCCCGCCGGTATGCTCGTGGCGGTATCCGACAGTTCGGGGAACGTAAAGAGCAGTGTGACAAACCCCGTCGTGGAAATACCGCTCAACGGTGCGGGAAAGCTTGATGTCGGAGGCGCTGTCGGAAAAAACGGAACCCTTTCGGTCATGAAAGATCTCGGGCTCAAAGAGCCGTATGTCGGAGTGATACCTCTTGTGTCCGGCGAAATAGCCGAAGATGTCGCAAATTACTATGCCTCAAGCGAGCAGATCCCCACGGTATGCAGTCTGGGAGTACTCGTAAACCCCGATCTCACAGTTCGCGCGGCGGGCGGATTTCTCATACAGCTTCTGCCTTTTGCGGATGAAAAATGTATTGATATCATCGAAAAAAATATTTCGGATCTTCCCCCTGTTTCGGCGATGCTTGACGGCGGAAAAACTCCCGGCCGGATAGCGGATATTCTGCTGAAAGGGCTCGAACCGGAAATGCTTGATACCGCGTCACCCGTCTATAAGTGCGACTGCAGCCGTGAAAGGACGGAAAAAATACTCCTCGGCCTCGGCAACGGAGAACTTGAGGATATTATTTCGGAAAACAGGGATATAAGCGTGAAATGCCACTTCTGCGGCAAAGAATATATCTTTACGCCTGAAGATATAAAAAAATTATACGCATCACAAAAATAGAACTTTGTAATATTATGTAATAATCCGGATCTTCTTCTGAAAATCCGGATCTTTTCGTATTTCCTTAAAATACGAAACAAATTATACAAAAAAACAAATTTCAGACAAATTTTAAAAAACAGTAGATTTTTTTCCTCAGGTGTGTTATAATTAACTTTGTAGGTGTGTTCCGGTGAAATATTCACCGCTGATACGATAAGATTCAGTTTGCGGCGGCACCCCGAAAAGCTCCGCCTTCTGAACCCTGACCGGACATCCGAAACCTGTCCGGCTTATGAAAGGAATGGTCATAAATTATGAGAAAGGTCCAGTTAACCGAAACGATACTGCGTGACGCCAATCAGTCACTGATGGCTACCCGCCTTCCTTACAAGGACTATGAGGCAATACTTCCCGATATGGATAAAGCGGGCTATTACTCCATCGAGTGCTGGGGAGGCGCCACTTTCGATTCCTGTCTGAGATACCTCGGCGAAGACCCGTGGGAACGTCTGAGAAATCTCAGAAAAAATCTTCCGAACAGCAGATTGCAGATGCTGCTGAGAGGACAGAATCTCCTCGGATACAAACACTATCATGACGATGTTGTCGAAAAGTTTATCGAGCTCTCCATCAAGAACGGTATCGATGTCATCAGAATGTTCGACGCGCTGAATGATTTCAGGAATATAGAAACGGCTCTTGAGGCCACAATGAAATATGCCACACCGAAGACGATCGCCTCGGGATGTATATCGTACACGCAAAGCCCCGTTCATACCGTCGACAAATATATCGAAATGTGCAAAGAGCTCAAAAAAATGGGATTCCAGACGATCTGTCTCAAGGATATGGCGGGGACGATGACACCTTATGAGGCGGAAGGCCTTGTAAAGGGAATAAAAGACGCTATCGGTGATATGCCGCTTATCCTGCATACTCACTGCACGACGGGAATGGCCTACATGACGATAACAAAAGCGATCGAGTCCGGTATCGACGTCGTGGACACCGCCACATCATGTTTTTCCGGAGGAGCGTCACAGCCTTCGACCGAAACGGTATTTTACGCTTTGCGCCAGTTCGGTATAGAAACAGGTATCAACGAGGAAGAAATAAACAAGGTCAATGACTTTTTCAAACCGATAAAACAGAAATATATCGACAACGGAACACTCAATCCGAAAAGTCTCTCAACGGACGCGCAGGCACTCGAATATAAAGTCCCCGGCGGAATGCTTTCGAATATGATAGCCAATCTCACCGATATGAAAGCCATGGACAAATTTGAGGACGCTCTTATTGAAATACCGAAAGTAAGAGCCGATCTCGGATATCCTCCGCTCGTTACGCCGCTTTCGCAGATGGTGGGAAATCAGGCTGTCACAAATGTGCTTGTCGGAGAGCGTTACAGGAATATCTCCAAGGAAATAAAAAATTACATCAAGGGAGAATACGGCATAGCCGCGGCGCCGATCAGCAAGGAACTTGTCGAAAAAGTTCTCGGAACCGACGGTAAGCCCGTTGACTGCCGTGTGGAGGATTCAAAGAGGACGGGCGATGATTTTGAAAACGCGAAACAGGCGCTCGGCGATCTCGCGGAGTCGGAAGAAGATCTCATGAGCTATATCTGCTTCCCGGATCAGGCGCTCAAGTTTTTGAAAGCCCGCAAGGAAAGAAGAGAAAATGAAGCTGTTTACACTATCGAGGAAATGTAAGGAGGCTGCCGGAAATGTCTGAATTTTCAACATTGGTCACAGCCGCGGCTCAGTCTGGCGGAAAGATGAGTATCGGCGACGCTGCGATAACTGCCATATTCGGTTATCTGGTCGTGTTCTTCGGACTGTTTATACTGATGGGAGTCCTGTACCTCGTTGCCGCGATCTTCAAAGCCCGGGATACGAAAAAAACAAATGCGGCAAAAGAGGAAAACAGCGCCGCAGAAGTGTCCGCGGAACCTGCCGCCGTATCGGATTATACACTCGCTCCGGGATCTGCGGGGCACGTAAAACTCTATGACGTACCCGACAGAGAAGCGGCGATGATAATGGCTATCGTGGCAGATAAAATGAAAAAACCGCTCAATGAACTGCGTTTCATTTCGATAAGGGAGGTAAAAGAAGATGAAGTACAAAGTAACTCTGAACAATAAGACATACGAAGTCGAGGTCGAGACCGGCAGGGCTGTCCTTCTGGACGAATATGAGGCTCTCGCTCCTGCAGCCGCTCCTGCGGCGGAACCTGCTCCCGCTGCTGCACCTGCACAGCCTCAGGCTCAGGCGCCCGTAAGTCTTGCCGCCGGTGAGACGGTAAACTCGCCGATGCCGGGAAATATCCTGAGAATCGACGTCAAAGAAGGCGACACTGTCAAATCGGGACAGATACTCCTGATACTTGAGGCTATGAAAATGGAAAATGAGATAGTGGCTCCGAAAGACGCGACTGTCGTACAGGTCGTAACAAGCAAGGGTGCCGTTGTGGAAACCGGCTCGCCACTCATCGTTCTGTCTTGAGGAGGGCGTGCTTATGAATATTATCGAGACCCTTATCAAGTTATGGAACGATTCCGGCTTTTCAAGTTTTTTCGTCGACGGCGGCTGGAAGAACCTTATCATGATCGGCGTTGCCTGTTTGCTCTTGTATTTAGGCATAGTAAAAAAATTTGAACCTCTCCTTCTTGTCGGCATCGCGTTCGGATGTCTGCTTGTAAATGTATCGAATTTTTTCACGGGGGGCGTAAGTTCCTCGGAGGCTCTGTATCACCCGGAGCTATGGGACGCATTTCTTGATGAGAGCAGTCCGTATTTTCACAGTTACGGGCATATAATGTCGAACGGCGGCTTTCTGGATATACTGTATATCGGCGTAAAGACGGGAATTTATCCATCGCTCATATTTCTCGGTGTCGGCGCTATGACAGACTTCGGTCCTCTTATCGCAAACCCTAAAAGCCTTATGCTCGGTGCTGCCGCCCAGATGGGAGTTTTCCTCGCGTTCTTCGGTGCCGTTTGCCTCGGATTTACCGGACCGCAGGCGGCTTCGATAGGCATTATCGGTGGTGCAGACGGCCCTACGGCGATCTTTCTGACGACAAAACTCGCACCCGAACTTCTGGGACCTATAGCTATAGCGGCATATTCGTATATGGCTCTGATACCGATGATACAGCCGCCTATAATGCGACTGCTCACAACGGAAAAGGAGCGCTCCATAAAAATGGAACAGGCAAGAGAAGTTTCAAAGACAGAAAAGATAATCTTCCCTATCATCGTTTCACTTTTCGTAATTCTCCTTCTTCCGTCGACAGCTCCACTTGTCGGATGCCTTATGCTCGGAAATCTCTGGAGAGAATGCGGCGTTACGTCAAGGCTTTCCGATACGGTTCAGAACGCTCTTATGAACATAGTAACTGTTTTCCTCGGAATTTCAGTCGGCGCGACGACGGTTGCTTCAAGATTCCTTACGCTTGAAACGATAAAGATCGTTGCTCTCGGACTTGCGGCATTCTGTTTCTCGACAGTCGGCGGACTGCTTATCGGAAAAGTAATGTGCAAACTCTCGGGCGGAAAGATAAATCCCCTTATCGGATCCGCCGGCGTTTCAGCCGTACCGATGGCGGCTCGTGTTTCTCAGATAGAAGGTCAGAAAGCAAATCCGTCAAACTTCCTGCTCATGCATGCCATGGGACCGAATGTCGCTGGAGTTATCGGCTCGGCGATCGCCGCCGGATTCCTGCTTGCGGTGTTCCAGTAAAAAGATAATAAATAATAAAGCCTGCTCGCGTGTACAACACAAAGCAGGCTTTAATTTTTACGCAGGTATTTTAAATCATCTCTTCGGGATGAAAGACTTCATCAAAACGCTCCTCTGTCAGAAATCCGAGTTTTACGCAGGCTTCCTTCAGGGATATATTCTCTTTATACGCTTTCTGAGCCGTTTTTGCGGCGTTTTCATAGCCTATATACGGATTAAGAGCCGTCACGAGCATAAGTGAATCATAAAGATTGCGGCGCATCTTTTCTCTGTCGGCTCTGATACCTGAGGCACATCTCCGGTCAAATGACTCTATCGACTCCGAGAGAAGTCTTACGGACTGCAAAAAATTATACGCGCAGACCGGCATAAACACATTGAGTTCAAAATTCCCCTGTGACGCCGCAATGCCTATAGTTGTGTCATTTCCCATTACCTGCGCGGCGACCATCGTGACCTGCTCGCACTGCGTGGGATTGACCTTTCCGGGCATTATCGACGAACCGGGCTCGTTTTCGGGGATAAATATCTCACCGAGACCGTTGCGCGGACCTGAGGCGAGCCAGCGGACATCATTCGCGATCTTCATCATATCGGCGGCAAGAGCTTTTATTGCTCCGTGTGCAAAAACGATCTCGTCCTTTGACGTAAGCGAGTGAAATTTGTTCGGAGCGGAAATGAAATCCTTGCCGGTCATCCTGCTTATCTCCCCGGCGGTCCTTTCGCCGAATCCGTCGGGTGCGTTCAGACCCGTTCCGACAGCTGTTCCGCCGATCGCAAGTTCTTTCAGTTCATCGCAGGCACTTCGGATCATCTTAAGATCTTTTTCAAGTGATGCCCTCCAGCCGCTTATCTCCTGTGAAAAACTAATGGGCGTCGCGTCCTGAAGATGCGTCCTACCGCTCTTGACGACGCCGGAATTTTCCTCCTCAAGGCGCCTGAATGTAGCAGTAAGACCCTCGACAGCGCCCTCGAGGCTGTCCTCCACGGCAATCACCGCGGCTATATGCATAGCTGTCGGGAATGTGTCGTTTGAGGACTGACTCATATTTATATCATCGTTGGGATGGAGGATAACTTCTCCGGCTATTTCGTTGCCGCGGTTCGCGATCACCTCATTGGCGTTCATATTCGACTGGGTCCCGCTGCCTGTCTGCCATACAACAAGAGGAAAATGCTCATCGAGAGCGCCACTGATAACTTCATCGCAAGCAAGAACGATCGCGTTCAGTTTTCTTTCGGTCATCTTCTCCGGTCTGAGGGAGTGATTGGCTGTTGCCGCCGCTTTTTTGAGTATTCCGAAAGCTCTTATTATCTCCTGCGGCATTCTCTCTCTGTCAACACCTATGGGAAAATTTCTGCGGCTTCTTTCTGTCTGAGCCGCCCAGTATTTGTCGGAAGGCACTTTCACCTCACCCATTGAGTCATGCTCTGTGCGATATTCCATAATCTCCTCCGGTTCAATGCCGCAAAAGCGCAATAGTTTATTTCATCAGTGAATCAAGTCTTGATCTTATCTCTTCGAGAAATTCCTTTGAATTTACTTTTCTTTTGTTTTCGAGTCCTGATATCAGGAAAAGATCACCTGTCATAACGCCGTCCTCGATCGTTTCCACTGTCGCTTTTTCAAGCTTATCCGCGAAGTCGCAAAGTTCATCGGTCCCGTCAAGCTCGCCTCTTTTGCGCAACGCTCCGCTCCAGGCGAATATTGTCGCGACAGAGTTTGTAGATGTTTCCTCGCCATTGAGATATTTGTAATAATGACGCTGTACCGTTCCGTGAGCGGCTTCGTACTCATACTTTCCGTCGGGAGAAACAAGCACGGACGTCATCATGGCAAGGCTTCCGTACGCCGTTGACACCATATCCGACATAACGTCGCCGTCATAATTCTTACAAGCCCAGATATATCCCCCGTCTGAACGCACGACACGCGCCACTGCGTCATCGATAAGCGTATAGAAAAATTCGATGCCGGCTTCCTCAAATCTGTCCTTGTACTCGCTGTCAAATACCTCGCGGAATATATCCTTGAACCTGTGGTCGTATTTTTTGGAAATCGTGTCCTTTGTCGCAAACCACACATCCTGTCTGACGTCAAGGCCGTAATTGAAACAAGCCCTCGCAAAGCCCGCGATACTCGCGTCAAGATTATGGATACCCTGTATTATACCGTCCGATTCCGTGAATTCGTGTATGAGCTCCCGCGATTCGTTTCCGTTTTCGTCGGTGACAACAAGTTCCGCTTTGCTTCCCTTCGGCACACGCATCTCGGTATTTCTGTAAACATCGCCGTAAGCGTGACGAGCTATCGTTATCGGCTTTGTCCATGTCGGTATGTAAGGCTCGATACCTTTTACTATTATCGGCGTACGGAATACCGTTCCGTCAAGTGCGGCACGTATCGTTCCGTTGGGTGATTTCCACATCTGCGTAAGATTGTATTCCGGCATCCTCGCGGCATTCGGAGTTATCGTGGCACACTTGACTGCGACTCCGTATTTTTTTGTGGCTTCTGCCGCGTCGAGTGTCACCCGGTCCTTTGTCTTTTCACGCTGCTCAAGACCAAGGTCGTAATATTCCGTGTTAAGCTCAACGTATGGCTCGATAAGTATTTCTTTTATCCACTTCCAAAGTATCCTCGTCATTTCGTCGCCGTCCATCTCGACAACGGGCGTTTTCATGGTGATTTTCGACATCTGAGATATTCCTCCTGACTGATCGTTTCAATTTTTCCGTGGTCTGTTTACGGTCTGTGACCGCACGCAAGACCTTTTATTTGCCGAGCTGTTCTCTTGTGTAATCAAGGAGTCCTCCGGCGAGCATTATGTCTTTCGTCCTGCCTGTAAGTTCGCAGAGAACGGGGATCTCACAGCCGTTTGTCCTGTCCCGGACGATAAGTTCTGTCTTGCCATCCTCAACGCATTTTCTTACATTTTCGATGACAAGCTCGTCACCTTGGGCAATTTTGTCATAATCATCCTCATTTACGAACGTAAGCGGCAAAATACCGGCGTTTATCAGATTTGCGCGGTGTATTCTCGCAAAAGACTTTACAAGAACAGCCTTTACGCCCAGATACAGCGGCGCGAGTGCGGCGTGCTCCCTCGATGAGCCCTGACCGTAGTTGGATCCGCCCACAATTATGCTCTTTCCAAGTTGTTTTGCCCTCTCGGGAAAGCTCTCGTCACACACCGCGAAACAGAACTGCGAGATCTTCGGGATATTTGAGCGCAGAGGAAGTATTTTCGCTCCGGCGGGCATGATATGGTCAGTGGTGATATTGTCCCCGACTTTCAGCGAAACAGCCGCATCAATGCTCTCGGAAAGCGGTGATGTCTCGGGATAGGGCTGTATATTCGGACCTCTGAGTATCTCAACACTGTCCATTTCATCTTCCCGGGCGGGCGCAACGATCATATTGTCGTTTATTGTAAACACCTCGGGAAGTCTGAACTCGGGCATTTCACCGAGCTCCCTCGGATCGGTAAGATAGCCGGTGATCGCCGACGCGGCCGCCATTTCGGGAGAAACAAGATATATCTGTCCGTCTTTGGTCCCCGAACGTCCCTCAAAATTCCTGTTGAATGTACGAAGTGATATTCCCTTTGAGTTGGGCGACTGTCCCATTCCTATACAAGGACCGCAGGCACTCTCCAGAATCCTTGCTCCCGCGTCAATGAGCGTGGAGAGCGCGCCGTTCTGTGCGAGCATATTCAGGACCTGTTTGGAACCGGGGGCTATCGCCAGAGAAACATCGGGATGAACAGTTTTTCCTTTGAGAATATACGCTACCTTAAGCATATCGAGAAGCGACGAGTTCGTACAGGAGCCTATGCAGACCTGGTCGATCTTCAGCCTGCCGATCTCCTCGACACTTTTAACGTTGTCCGGCGAATGAGGGCACGCGGCAAGCGGCACAAGTTCGCTGAGGTCGATGTCTATCTCCTCGTCATATACGGCATCGTCATCCGCGCAGAGAGGCACCCAGACTTCTTCGCGCCTCTGAGCTTTCAAAAATTGTTTCGTGACTTCGTCCGAGGGAAAGATCGACGTCGTCGCTCCGAGTTCGGCTCCCATATTCGTGATAGTCGCTCTTTCGGGAACGGAGAGCGTCTTCACGCCCTCGCCGCAGTATTCTATGACTTTGCCGACACCGCCCTTGACGGACATTCTTCTGAGGACTTCAAGTATCACATCCTTTGCCGCCACCCAAGGACGTAGTTTTCCGGTAAGGCAGACTTTTACCACCTTCGGACACGTGATATAATACGCTCCGCCTCCCATGGCGACCGCAACATCAAGTCCGCCCGCTCCTATCGCAAGCATACCGATACCGCCGCCCGTCGGTGTGTGGCTGTCGGAGCCTATGAGCGTTTTTCCCGGTATGCCGAATCTTTCAAGGTGAACCTGATGACATATTCCGTTTCCTGGGCGTGAAAAATAAATACCGTGTTTTTTCGCGACACTTCCGATAAATCTGTGGTCATCCGCGTTCTCAAATCCGTTCTGAAGTGTGTTATGGTCTATGTATGCGACGGAGCGCTCTGTCTTTACACGGGGCACCCCTATCGCCTCAAATTCAAGATATGCCATAGTTCCTGTAGCGTCCTGTGTGAGAGTCTGGTCTATTCTGATACCTATCTCGCTGCCCTTTACCATTTCTCCGTCGACAAGATGCGCCTCAAGTATTTTTTCCGTCAGTGTTAAACCCATTGAGATCATTCCTTTCAATACATCTGAGCCGGAATATCCGATATTATGAAAGCAAACAACCGTTTGCTCAAATTCTGCCGGGACCCGACCACATTTAATTTTACAATAAAATCATACTGTTTGTCAAGAAATAATGTCCGATTTATAAAAAAGTTAAGATATTCCGCGTCATAAAGCGTTTTATCAGGTTTATGGGACAAGGAAAAAACCAAAAAATCTCCGCCGTCGCCGGCGGAGATCGTTTTTATATGCCCTGATAGCTTCTGGAGCTTTTTTTCTGCTTTTTTATCTCATACATTTTCTCGTCTGCCGTATGTATGATACCGTAAAGTGTCGATGTCTCGTCAACCACACACACATGGGCGCCTATGCTCGCCGAGATCTTGTACGGCTTTCTGACAATATTGTTTATGGACACAAGTTTTGCCTCGACTTTAGCCTCAAGCTCCTCAACATCCTTCTCGTCCTTGTTGGCGCCGAACACCACGAATTCGTCGCCTCCGAAACGCGCGCATATGCTGTTTACGTCACAACACTCGCTGATTATGCTCGCAAGCCTCTGTATCGCAAAATCTCCCTCATTATGACCGTAGTTGTCATTTATGAATTTCAGCCCGTCCATATCGATAAACGCAAGCATCACACTGCTTTTGTTGGCGACACAGTCCTTGAACATATCGTCGGCGATCTTGATGAATCCGTTCCTGTTGTAAATATTGCACAGCGGGTCGATAACATAAAGTCTGTTGAGCTCGTTGATGGCACTGTTGAGATGGTGAAGCTTTCTGATATTTTCGATGGAGTTGCTTATGTTCATCAGAAGGGTGTGACAAAGAGGACTGTTTATCGGAAAATCGCTGTTCTGTATGATATAATAACCGAGGCATCTCTCACGGAAATGCAGAGGAGAAAAGTAGAATATATTTCCGCCGCCTTCGACCTGTTCGGGGAACATTGCCTCACTGCGGAACGATGAGACCTGGTGACACTCGCCGTTTTGCCAGATGAGAGGGGCGGTCATTATCTTCGAATAACCGCTCTGCATACTGCCTCCCGCATCGGAAGTGTCGGTCGTCATAAATGAGCCTTCCCATTCGGAACAAAGACACAGACAGAACTTTTCGCACTCAAGCGCTCCTATAAAATTGCTGATAGCCGCCATATTCTCGTCTGTAGTCTCTGTTTCGGCAAGACTGGCCGTGATCCTGTTCAGAAGATAGATGTCGGAATGGGTCTTTTCTAGTCTGTTGAACGTATCCTTTTTGAACGCGGAAAATTCGCTCGCGTTCTCTACCATACATCCGCAGCTTTCCGAGAATACGGAAGATGATTCAAGGGGAACGTTCTTTTCGGGCTGTTTGCCGCTGAGAACGTCGCAGATTATCTCACACGCCTTGCGGCCGGCGTCATAAAGCGGGCGGCTGACCGATGACAGAGCCGGACTGAAATTTCTCGCGCTGTATGTATAGTCAAATCCCGTGACGATAACGTCATCGGGAACCTTGTATCCCGCCTTTTCCAAAGCCGTTATCGCCGAGAGTGCCATTGCGTCATTCGCGCATACAAAAGCGTCGGGAAGCTCAAGACCCGATTTTAGAAACTTTTCGATCGCATCCCTTCCGTCCTGCGGCCTGAACTCACCGAAATAGATCCTCTCGTTCTCTACAGTAAGCCCGTATTCGCCCATGACACTCATAAACGCGTTGTATCTCGCAAGAGCCTCGGGGTTGCTCATCGGTCCCGAAATATAATTGATGACACGCGCGTCATGCCTGTTTATGACGTGACGTATCATATCGGTCATCGCATTGAAATTGTTTATCGTGACATTATAAAACTCCGGATATTCTCCGCAATCAAAGACAACTGCCGGAATGCCTGATCTCTCGACCCTCTCGATGACCTTTTTCTTCTGTTCGGCGTCGGAAATGGTGTTTGTCATAAGTATCGCGCCGTCAAAAAGCGCGAAGTTTATAAGGTCATAGATATTATACTCGCCTATATCATATTTTTTGCTCGCGAGAATACCGCCGAACGCGGAAAAATACGACGTGTTAAGCGAATGCTCTCTTGTAAAATCGTTTATGCCGTTAATGATGTTATTCTGGTATTCTTCATCGATACCCGCAACAATAACGGCAATATTATATACTTTTTCCATACATTTTTCTCCCTGCTTTTTATTTTTTCAATTCTCGGTAATTGTATCCCGGTCACTTTATTATGTATATATTTTACCACTTTTTTCGAAAAAATAAAAGTATTATAAGCAATTTAACTAAATTTCGATATTTTGCACATTATTTATATTGTCATTTTGTCACATTTTACTAAAAATTTTATTATAGCATAAATTTATAGAGACTTGATTTATTTTCAGAAATATGATAGAATAAAACGGGTATCGGAATTATTTTTGAATCAAGGAGAAAGTTCTATGAAATATTTTGTAATGCTCTGTGACGGAATGGCAGACTACCCGGTCGATGAACTCGGAGGAAAGACTCCGCTTGAAACCGCGAAGACTCCGGTGATGGACAGGCTCGCGGAAAATGCCGAAGTAGGGCTTGTGAAAACAGTCACCGACGGAATGAAACCGGGAAGTGATGTCGCCAATCTTTCAGTCCTCGGATATGATCCCGGGATCTATTATACGGGGCGCTCGCCGCTCGAAGCGGGAAGTATCGGTATCGATATGAAAAACACCGATGTCGCCCTGAGGTGCAATCTTGTCACCTTGTCCGATGAACCTGTATACGAGGACAAAACAATGGTCGACTATTGCGCAGGGGATATACCGACAGCCGACGCGAAAATTCTTATCGACTATCTTGGGGATAACCTGAACGGCGACGAATTCCGGCTCTACAGCGGTGTGAGCTACCGCCACTGTCTCATATGGGATAACGGAACACTCGATATCGGAACGCTTACTCCCCCGCACGATATTACGGGAAAACCTGTCAGAGATTTTATACCGAAACACAAAAATGCGGCAAAGCTGTATGACCTGATGAAAAAATCTTATGAACTACTGAAAGATCATCCTCTCAACAGACAGCGTATTGAAAACGGACTCAGACCCGCGAACAGTATGTGGCTGTGGGGGGAAGGCAGACGTGCCGAACTTGATGATTTCAAGGAAAAATACGGACTCTCCGGCTCGATAATATCCGCTGTCGATCTGTTAAAAGGAATCGGCAAGTTTGCCGGAATGAATGTTGTGAACGTTGACGG
>CAYPXB010000002.1:199355-202860 GCA_964414745.1 uncultured Alistipes sp.
ACCGCTCCGAAAACAGGTGTAAAGGACGGATTCAGCGAGAACACCGCAAAACAGACGGGCGTTTTTGTGGAAAAAGGATACACCTTGATGAAACATTTTATAAACGCAGGATGACAGACAGCCCGGACAAAGGCGTCTGAATTGCGGTCTTATAAAAAAAGCGCTCAGGCGGGTCTGAAGATCGCCTGAGCGCTTTGTTATTTTTTACGATTCCGGAAGCTTCGGGAGCACTTTGGCGATATATTTCGCCACGGACGCTGCGTCCGACGAGTTTATACCGTCACCGTTCTGGTATACATCGGAGTTTATCAGCCCCTGTTCCGTTATGTCACAGTTGCCCGAATCAACCGTATATGACAGTATCATCACAACATCGCTCACCTGTATTTCACCGTCACAATCGGCATCTCCCCAGAATGTTCTGTTTTCTGTCGACGCGCCGGAGGGCTCGCTTCCCCAGACAAGCTTATCATCGACATACATCGGTATATCATGATTCTCCGCGGGAGCCTCATTCAGAGGCACTCCGAGTTCATCCGCCACCGGAAGATTTTTTCTGCTGTAGTCATTTGACGGATCCCATACAAACGTAAATTCATCGTTCTGCGTCGTATCCATAAGAGCGAACTGGAATGACTCGGTACCGTAAAACTTGTATCCCTCCCAGAACATTTCAAGATAGCAGTCACCCTCGTCGTTATATTGGACAAGATCGTACCGGACTTCGTATTCACCGTCTGAGTTTGATTTTATTGAATCATAGTCGACACGCACTTCTATGTTGTCGATAGACTGCTTATTCCCGATAAGCTCGGATATGTTGAAATAATAGCGTGCCTTTATGTTGTCAAGGTATCTCGGCGGAAGAAAAGTTTCGTTGGTGATCTCGATAAGGATCTGTGTCGCCATATTATCTTCCTGACCGACAGCGGCCTTCAGTGAATACTCTCTTATCTCCCCTTTCATGCTCTCCTCGGACGGCGGAAAATCGCTGAGCGTTTTGTCGCCGGCGGCTTTTCCGTAATATTTGTAAAGTCCCGCGCACGCGCCGACAAATCCGGCATTGTAGTCAACGGCGACTTCGTTGTAGATATAATCCTTCGTTATATCGCGATGATAATCATTCGCGTCCGGGCCGCCGACAAGAGCCCCCCAGAGAACATGGACCTGATCGGCAGGCTCATCCATATTCTGAGTCATCGAACCGTGAGAAGCTCTGTGGTGCGGATGACTTGCGCCATTCTCAATATCGTATCCGACTATGTATGACCTTCCCATGGGGTTGTTTCCCATGATATACTCCATCTGGCCTTTCGCCCAGTCGGCAAAAGTAAGATCCCCCGTCTCTTTGGCGTAGACAAGCGCCTCAAGCTGAAACGCCGTGTCATAGCGCGCCGATCCGTAGTCATTGAGCATACCGAACCCTGCAGGTGTCTTCTTGAGCCATGCGCCGTCGCATTCCGGAAGATCTTTTATCTCGTCCGCTGTTATCGTTGTGTTCCACAATATGTCGTCGGGGCCGAAGTCCTTATGCGCTGTCACAGCGGGCGGAAGTCCCGTTGCTGCCGCCGCATCCTCGGGGCTCATCCCCGACCAGAACTCGAGATTCCAGCGGAATATATACCAGTCGCGCGAACAGTTCGTTATCGGTGCGAGTTTTGCGAAAACTCCTCCCCACACGGTATCCCAGCAGTGAACCCATATATTCTGCCAGCAGTTCCCCGTATCCTTGATTATTCTCCTGAGATATCCCGTGTACGGATGGGCGCCCATCTCGCCGGTGACCGATTCATCCACATGAATAATGTCATCTATATAATCCCACTCGTCCGTACATTCATAAAGCCAGACAGCCGCCCATGAGAGCTCGTCGTAATCATAGCTTGACGTGTAAAAACCGCCGTCATAGCCGAGTGACGTAACTGTCAGGTCGTCCGCTCCGACTCCGTCATTTATCGAGTCCGGGTCTTCTTCTGTACTGCCGTTATCGCCGCCTGTCTGCGTTTTTACTCCCTCGGAGTGCGTCCGGACGGCAAACTCATAAAGCTTGATGGCGGCATTCAGAGACTTTTGCGCGTATTCCGGCTCCGTATCTTTAAAATTGAGGTAATTTACGGCAAGTGAAGCTGCCACTCCCGCACACATATCCGACGCGGGCGTTTCCTCTGTGGCAAAGTAAGCGGGTCTTGCGTAATCAAGAAGATGCTCTCCCTGAAGTTCCGGCGTCAGCCAGTAGTTATGGTCTATATTTCCCTCGCCTGTCTGATAGCAGAATGCGAGAACATCGCCGTTTTCGTCATAATACAGACACTTCAGGTAATAATCGTTGAACCAGTGGAGGATATCCTCGATATGCCACCTGAGGTCAAGATCCTCGTAAGCGTCACGGAACTCGTAATATCCCCATCCGAGAGTGGAAGCGGCATAACTTCCGGGGAGACAGAACTGCACGCAGTCCCCGGCATCGTGCATACCTCCCGAAACATCGATCGTCCCGTCACCGTCCGGATCGAGGATGTCACGATGACTGTCGATAAACTCCTGAGACAGATTTGTGCCTTTTTTCTCCTCCGTCATCGGTATAAGCGGCACTTTCGCGTCTTCTGTGTGGCAGTCGCCTCTCCACTCGAGGTTTCCCCCGGTGATACCATAGCCGCACTTGTTCGCGTCATAGAAATACATCGACATCTGCAGAGCTTTCGCGAAATTTATCTCAGAATCCGTCACCGACTCGGGATACAGCGGTTGCATGGCTTCATCGTCCTCTGTTTTGTCCGCAGCAAAAACACCGGATATTCCGAAAAGCACAGACTCGGCAGCAAAGACCGTCCCCACGCAGGCGGAGATCAATTTTTTCGATAATTTATTTTTCCTCATCCTGAACACCTTTCCTGTTTTGCGGGATCTGTTCCCCTTTCAGCCTGTCAAACACCAGTTTGAATCCGTCATTTCCGTCTTTCATGGAGCGTTTTACACGGCTTATCGTAGCGGTGCTCGCACCTGTTTTATATACGATATCGCTGTAAACGCCGTGGCTTTCAAGCAGTTCGGCGACCTGAAGCCGCCGTGCAAACGTCTCAAGTTCGTTTGCGGTGCAGAGATCGTCAAAAAACTTGTAGCATTCCTCTACCGTCCTGAGAGAAAGCACTGCCTCAAAAAGCCGGTCCATATTTTCAGATCTTATCTTTTCTACCATATCAGACCCTCCTTGTCAGGTCAAAAGCAGGATAATTTATTTTATAAAAACATTCTAACATAATACCGGAAAAATGTAAAGTTTCTCGTCAGACCGACAAACTGTTTCATAATTATATATTATCATAATATTTATAAATTGTAAACATATCTTAATAAAAAATAAAGATTTAACTTATAAATCTCTTTCCTGGGTAATATTATCTTCAGACAATAAAAAAATTTCCCGTATACAGGCATTTTCTCCTGTCGGTTCTGAATATGTGTGATTGTTCTTTTTTTCACTTGCATTTTTGTTTCATTTATAGTA
>CAYPXB010000003.1:0-50392 GCA_964414745.1 uncultured Alistipes sp.
AAACCCGGAAAAGTTATATTTTCAAACTATTCGACAGCTTTCGTAAAGCCCGATGCGGAACTTGAGAAAAGGCTGAGAGCCGCGCAGTGACAGAGTTTGAACCGGATATTTTTATATTATGAAAGTCCTAAACGGGAATGCGGAGAAATCTTTTCGTAAAATATTGCAAAAAGCGGGCACAAGTAGTATAATATAACAAGAACGTCAGGCGGATTTCTTTGAGATCTTATTTTGAGAACATACCGAGTAAATTCAGGAGGAGCTTTTATTATGTGTGGAATAGTCGGCTTTACCAACAAAACGGACGATCCCGACAAGATCATCGGGCAGATGATGGACAGGATAAAACATCGCGGTCCCGACGCGGAGGGTAAATATATCGATGATGATATAGCTTTGGGTCATCGCCGGCTGAGCATAATAGATGTAAGTTCCCAGGGGGATCAGCCTATCTTCAATGAAGACGGGTCAATGGTCCTTGTTTTCAACGGCGAGATATATAATTATATGGAAATAAGGGAAAAGCTTGTCGCGTGCGGTCATAAATTCAGGACAAATACCGATTCCGAAGTGCTTATTCACGGTTATGAGGAATACGGCAGCGACCTTCTGAATATGCTCAGGGGAATGTTTGCGTTTATCATATGGGATAAAAACAGAAAAGAAATATTCGGTGCGAGGGATTTTTTTGGCATAAAGCCTATGTACTACGCCATTATGAACGGAACATTTATGTTCGGTTCGGAGATAAAAGCCTTTCTGCCGCATCCCGATTTCAATAAAGAGCTCAATACGACCGCTCTTGAAAATTATCTGACATTCCAGTATTCCCCGACGAATGAGACTTTTTTCAAAAATGTGTATAAACTGCCGCCCGCTCACTATTTTAAATACAAAGACGGGAAGCTTGTCATAGAAAAATACTGGGATGTAAAATTCGATCCCGATGACCGGTACGACCTTGACAAGTGGGCGGAAAAAATATCGGATGTGTTCCATGACTCGGTGCAGGCTCACAAGATCGCCGATGTCGAAGTCGGCTCTTTCCTCTCAAGCGGAGTGGATTCAAGCTATGTCGCGGCTGTCGCCGATGTTGACAAGACTTTTACCGTCGGATTCGGAAGCAACGAGAAGTACAACGAGATAAGCTGGGCAGAGAATTTTTCAAAGGCAATCGGAAAGGAAAATTTCAGCAAAGTGATAACCGATGACGAATACTGGGGAAGTCTGGAAAAGATACAGTATCATATGGATGAGCCGCTTGCGGATCCGTCTGCCGTTGCGCTTTATTTTGTGTGTAACATAGCTTCCGAGAAACTCAAAGTCGTACTTTCGGGAGAGGGAGCTGATGAGATCTTCGGCGGCTATAATGTATACAGCGAGCCGGGAGGAACTTTTTACGACAGACTGCCGAGAGGGCTGAAGAGGGGTATCGGAAAGGTCGCGCAGAAACTGCCGGCAAAAAGGGGAGTGAATTTCTTTGTCCGCAAGGGAAAGGATATCGAAGAACGATTTATCGGCAACGCCTATATGTTCACCCCCGAGGAGAGAAGATCCCTTCTCAGGATAAAGACAGACGCGCCGGATCCCACCGTGATAACAGCTCCATTTTACGCGAATGTGGAGGGAATGGATGATGTCACCAAGATGCAGTATCTCGACCTTCATCTTTGGATGGCGGGGGATATTCTTCTCAAGGCGGACAAGATGAGCATGGCAAATTCCCTTGAACTGAGAGTTCCTTTCCTTGACAAAAAAGTCATGGCGCTTGCCCGGCGGATACCCGTAAAGTACAGGGTGACACATGATGAGATAACAGATGAAAATACAAAATATATAACAAAATACGCAATGCGTGTCGCGGCGAAGAAAGATACTCCGGAGGGGACATCAAAAACGGCCGCCAAGAAGAAACTCGGTTTTCCCGTACCGATAAGAGTGTGGCTCAGAGAGGATAAATATTATAATATAGTGAGATCAGCGTTCGAGAGCGACGCAGGAAAGAGATTTTTTGACACATCCCGGCTTATACGTCTGCTCGATGACCATAGGGACGGCAAAGCCGATAACAGCCGGAAGATATGGACTGTCTTCATTTTCCTTGTATGGTACAAGATCTATTTTGAAACAGACAGCGCGGATCTGTTGAAATATTGACGGATATTTATATAATCCGATCGGAGGGATCTTATGAAAACAAAAATTCAGCATCTTATTGACCTTAACGATTACCCGGCGCAATGGTGGGAAAGTGTGGTTGAACTTGGTGAAAAAATAAAAAACGATCCGTCGGCATATGCTCACGAATGCGACGGAAAGATCATGGCGACGCTTTTTTACGAACCCTCCACAAGGACGCAGATGTCGTTCCAGACGGCCATGCTGAAGCTCGGAGGAAAGATAATAGGATTTGACAATCCGGCAAATTCATCCGTTTCAAAAGGAGAAAATCTTAAAGACACCACAAAGATCGTAAGCGGTTATTCGGATATTCTCGTTATGCGTCACCCCGAGGCGGGATCCGCGAAAGCAGCCGCTCTTACAGCCGACTGTCCGGTTATCAACGCCGGCGACGGGGGACACCTTCATCCGACGCAGACGCTCACGGATCTTCTCACGCTTCATAT
Source organism: uncultured Alistipes sp. (assembly GCA_964414745.1). GTDB lineage: Bacteria > Bacillota > Clostridia > Oscillospirales > Ruminococcaceae > Ruminococcus. Next base: position 2,628 of record CAYPXB010000003.1, read on the forward strand.
CGAGAAAAAGACATTTTCCGGCCTTACCATAGGACTGTGCGGCGATCTTGTAAACGGCAGGACGGTGCATTCGCTCTGCAAAGCGCTCAGCTGTTTCAAAGGCAACAGATTCGTGTTCATATCCACACCGCAGCTGAGGATGCCCGCGTATATAAAGGATGTTATAACCTCGCAGGGAAGCAGTTTCACCGAAGTGGATACGCTTGAGGAAGCCGTGGGGTATCTTGATGTTCTTTATATGACAAGGATCCAGCAGGAGAGATTTGCGAGCCGGGAGGAATATCTTGCCCAGAAGGACACGTATATACTTGACCGCGCGAAAATGCGGATGGCAAAAGAAGATATGATAGTTATGCATCCTCTGCCGAGGGTAGATGAGATCGATATCGACGTAGACGAAGACAGCCGTGCGCTTTATTTTACTCAGGCAAGATACGGAGTGTATGTAAGGATGGCTCTGATAATGACAATGCTTAAAAATGAAGATCCCGCAGAACTGCTCAGAGGAAAGACCTATGAGAACGTTGCCTGCGGGAATCCGAAATGTATAACGAACAGTGAACCGTATCTGCCCAAGAGCTTTATATTGAGTCGCGACGGAAAATCGCTTGTCTGCGAATACTGCGACGAGAGAAGACATATCTGAAAAAATACGCGCAAGCGCCGGTCACACGCCGTATTCCTCAAGATAACGCTTCATTTTGCCGAGATATTCTTTTCCGGGGACTATTCCGCTTTCGATGGCGTCAATAATATCTTTTATATTGACTATGGAGTAAACGTCGATATTAAAGTCGCGCTTTGCTTCCTGTACAGCCGAAAGATCCCCTGTGCCTTTTTCCATGCGGTCCACGGTGATGACCATACCGGTTATGTCTATATCGGCGGCAGCTTTCAGTTTCGGAAGCGATTCTCTCAGAGCCTTGCCGGAGGTCATAACATCATCGATTATGATAACTTTTTCTCCGTCGGTGAGTTTTTTTCCCACGAACATACCGCCCTCTCCGTGGTCTTTTGCCTCTTTTCTGTCAAAGCAGTACGCTGTATCGACGCCGTATTTTTCACTGAGCGCAACAGCTGCCGAGACAGCGAGCGGAATGCCTTTGTACGCGGGGCCGAAAAGAGTATCGGCGCATATCTTGTTTTCATGTATGCAGTCGGCGTAAAATCCGCCGAGTTTCGCGAGCTGGGAACCTGTCCTGTAATTTCCGCAGTTGATGAAATAGGGGGCTTTTCTGCCGCTTTTGAGTGTAAAATCCCCGAATGTCAGCACGCCGCAGTCAACCATAAATTTTATAAAGTTTTCCTTGTAAGTCATAATTGTACCTCCGTGATATATTCCGTGAAAATGCGCGATGAAATACCGTCTGCTTTTACGGTGTTTTTACAGGTTTAATTATAACATGATTTTCGCCTGTAATCAAGCCGCTTCTGATAAAACCCTCCCGCAAAGGGTCTTGTTTCCGAATAAAAAATGAGGAGAGTGTTTATGAAAAAAAATAAAAGAAAAATTTCCGACAAAAAGAAGAACAGGCCGAAAATAAGGTTCAGCATATGGATGATGATAATTATTTTCGCCGTTTCATTTGCCTGCTGTTTTATTTTATATATGATCGCCGCAAACGTCGATGATAACTTTTTTGATGATGATACATCATCTTCGTCAAGTCAGGGTGAAACGGAGCCGGATACCGGTACAACGGGCAGCGGACAGGACGCGACAGCCGGATCCGGAAACGGAGCCGGGCAGCAGACGGCGAATAACATTATATACCCCGTTCCTCAGTCGGAGGCAGTCGAAAGTTCATATATCGAAAACTGCTGTCTGGTAACGGACGGCACTCTGCCGGGAATCAGGGAGAAGGCAAAGTTTGGCGATGTAATGGGAAGTCCGGATCTCGGCGCGGCCTCTGTCAATACAAAAGCGGTTTCGGGAGATTTCGGAGAGGTTACCGTGTATGAGGCGTTGAAACTGAAGAAACCGGCGAATATCTATATCATGCTCGGGAGCGATATCGGCGTTTCCGCAGTTGATGATATGGTATCGGGTTACAAAGCGTTTGTTTCGGATCTCAGCGCTTCACTTCCGGAGGCTAAGATCTATGTAATGCAGATACCGCCTGTATACAGTGAAAGCGGAAACGTGACGAACTCGCTCATAGACGAGTATAATTCAAAATTGCTTAAAATGGCAAAGGAATGCGGAGTATACTGTCTGGATACAAACACGGACTTCAAAGATAATTCGGGCGGTCTCAGAGAAGAATATCTGGCAGAGGACAATATATCTCTGAATGACGGATTTTATGAAGATATTTGCAGTTTTATACTGACACATACAGCATAACGAAGGTATATCGCCGAGCACTATATATTGTGTTGGGCAATTTTTTTTGCTGTTTTGAAATAAAGCTGTTTTGAGGCTGTTTTAAGCCAAAAAAGTGTGATTATACTGCAAGTATATGTCAAAGTAAACAAAAAACAGAGCATTTTTTTGGCAGATGTTGAAAAAAATATAATTGACAAGACGGGCGATTTGGTTTATACTTATATAGTGACATATGCAGCAAGATACAATATATTGTGGTTATACCGGAGGTAAGAAAATGATAATCCATATTATAAAAAGAGACGGAAGAAAAGTGCCTTTCAATATCGAGAAGATCGCGAACGCTGTTTTTAAGGCCGCCCAGTCGTGCGGAGGCAGTGACTTTAACGAATCTATGGATATAGCTGAGGAAGTGTGCAATTACTATGAGGAGAATTTTCCGGGCAGAACACCTGCCGTGGAAGAGATCCAGGACATAGTCGAGAAGATACTGATCGAAAAAGGACACGCAAGGACAGCCAAGGCATATATCCTGTACAGATATGAGCGCACGAGGTCGAGAGAGATGAAAACAAACCTTATGCGTGTTTTGAATGAATTGACTTTCAGCCCTGCGAAAGACAGCGATATAAAGCGGGAAAACGCCAATATCGACGGTGATACGGCGATGGGAACGATGCTCAAGTACGGCTCCGTATCGGCGAAAGAATACTATGAGATGTACGTCCTTGAGCCGAAGCACGCCAAGGCTCACCGTGAGGGCGATATTCATATTCATGACCTGGATTTCTATACTCTCACGACTACGTGTACGCAGATCGATCTTAAAAAACTTTTCACAAACGGATTTTCGACAGGTCACGGTTTTCTGCGTGAACCGAATGATATTTCAAGCTATTCGGCTCTTGCGTGCATAGCTATCCAGTCGAATCAGAATGATCAGCACGGCGGACAGAGCGTACCCACATTCGATTACGCCATGGCTGACGGAGTGAAGAAGACTTACAGAAGCAGATATGTTCAGAATGTCGCAAGAGCGCTCTCGCTCATAGGCGGAGTGGAAAACGGTTCGGAAGTCGCCGATAGGATAAGCGGCGAGATAGCCGAAAAATACAATTTAAAGCCTGTTCTGGCGGCGGACAACGGATACCGTGAAAAAGAGGCGGAGATGCTGCTTGAGTACACCGATGCGGAAACGGTGAAAAAGATACAGGATTTTGCCGAAAAAAACGCCGAAAAAGAGACGGATCGCGCCACATATCAGGCCATGGAGGCGCTTATACACAACCTCAATACGATGAACAGCCGTGCCGGTGCCCAGACTCCGTTCAGTTCCATAAATTACGGAACAGACACGTCTCCGGAAGGACGGATGGTCATAAAGAATGTTCTTCTCGCTCAGGAGGCAGGGCTCGGAAACGGGGAAACACCTATATTCCCGATACATATTTTCAAGATAAAGGAAGGCATAAATTATAACCCTGAAGACCCGAATTATGACCTTTTCAAACTTGCCTGCCGCGTATCGGCGAAGAGACTTTTCCCGAATTTCTCGTTTATAGACGCTCCGTACAATCTTCAGTACTACAAAGAGGGACAGCCGGACACGGAGATAGCATATATGGGTTGCCGTACGCGTGTCATAGGCAATAATTACGATGCATCGAATGAGGTCGTAACGGGACGGGGAAATCTCAGTTTTACTTCTATCAATCTTCCGAGGCTCGCCATAAAAGCGGATCATAACGTGGGAGCGTTCTTTGATATGCTCGATGAGATGATGGATCTCGCCATAGATCAGCTTTTGCACAGATTCCGGATACAGTCGCAGAAGAAAGTCAGAAATTTCCCGTTCCTTATGGGACAGGGTGTCTGGCTCGGATCCGATAAACTGGGTCCCGACGATACTGTAGGAGAAGTTCTTAAACACGGAACGCTTTCCGTAGGTTTCATAGGCCTTGCCGAAACGCTCAAGGCACTCATCGGTGCACACCACGGTGAAAGTGAAGAGGCGCGTGAACTGGGACTTGAGATCGTCACGGCAATGCGCCACAGGATCGATGAGGAGTCAAAAAGAACCGGCCTTAACTTTTCGCTGCTTGCCACTCCGGCCGAGGGTCTGTCGGGCAGGTTCGTCCGTATGGATGCGGAGAGATACGGTGTTATCGAGGGTGTTACCGACCGTGAATATTATACAAATTCTTTCCATGTTCCCGTTTATTACCCGATCAGCGCGTTTGAGAAGATAAAGATAGAGGCTCCGTATCACGCCCTTACAAACGCCGGACACATAAGCTATGTGGAACTTGACGGCGATCCGCTGGAAAATCTTCCGGCTTTTGAAAAAGTCGTGCGTTGCATGAAAGAATCCGGTATCGGATACGGTGCGATAAACCATCCTGTCGACCGCGACCCCGTGTGCGGATATACGGGAATAATCGGTGACTGCTGCCCGCAGTGCGGACGTCACGAGAACGCCGATGATGTCGCATTTGACCGTATACGCAGGATAACAGGCTATCTTGTCGGAACGCTTGACCGTTTCAACAATGCGAAGCGTGCCGAGGTAAATGACCGCGTAAAGCATAATATCTAAGGTGATGACAATGAAACTGAGGATCGCCGGAACGGTAAATGATTCGATCGTTGACGGGCCGGGTCTGAGATTTACCATATTTACACAGGGCTGTCCGCATAACTGCAAGGGCTGTCATAATCCGCAGACTCATGATTTTGATGGCGGCGAGATCGTCGATACGGAGAGCCTTCTTGAAAAAGTGAAATCAAATCCGCTTCTTGACGGGGTTACGTTCAGCGGAGGGGAGCCTTTCTGCCAGGCGGAGGCGCTGGCCGATCTCGGGCGTAAGCTCAGAGCAGAGGGTCTTGATATCGTCACATACACAGGCTATGATTTTGAGGAACTTTACGAAAAACGCGACAAGAACGGATGGGGGGAACTTCTTGAGGTGACCGATATCCTTGTCGACGGAAAGTTTATTCTGGAGCAGAAATCGTATGAGACGAAATTTCGCGGAAGCCGGAATCAGAGATATCTTGACTGCCGGGAAAGCCTGCGGGAGGGAAGAGCGGTCGATGCGCCGCTGTGATCCGGACAGATTAGGAATAATATAAGAGGATATACATCTTCGGATAAGAGAGATATTCTTATCCGGAGATGTTTTTTTGTGAACATTTAGAAAATATTTTCATAACTACTTGAAAAGTTTAGCGAAATAGTGTAAAATATTATTATCAGCTGTTGGGACGATCGTGCGCAGAATGTAAAGGTCGTCTAAATTAAAATGAAAGGGTGTCATAAAAATGGCAGGATTAAACAAAGTAACCGTAGAGGATATCAATGTAAAGGGCAGAAAAGTTCTCGTAAGAGTTGATTTCAATGTTCCGCTGAAAGACGGAGTCATCACCAACGATAACAGGATCCAGGCGGCTCTTCCGACAATAAATAAGCTCATTGAGGGCGGAGCAAAGATCGTTCTCTGCTCACATCTCGGAAAGCCGAAGAACGGTCCCGAGGACAAATTTTCTCTTGCTCCCGCGGCAAAAAGGCTTGCAGAACTTGTTGATACAAATGTCGTTTTCGCGAAAGACGATACAGTAGTAGGTGAAAATGCGAAGAAAGCCGTTGCCGAGATGAAAGACGGCGAGATAGTTGTTTTGGAGAACACAAGATTCCGCGGTGCGGAAGAAACAAAGAACGGCGAGGAGTTTTCAAAAGAGCTTGCGGATCTCGTTGACAACGAGATATTCGTTATGGACGCTTTCGGTTCGGCTCACCGCGCACACGCCTCAACGGTGGGAGTTACAAAATATGTAAAAGAGACCGCTGTCGGATATCTTATGCAGAAAGAGATCAAGTATCTCGGAAACGCCGTTGAAGATCCTGTCCGTCCGTTTGTTGCGATACTCGGAGGAGCGAAAGTTGCAGATAAGCTCAATGTTATCTCAAATCTTCTCGAAAAATGCGATACTCTGGTAATAGGCGGCGGCATGGCTTACACATTCATCAAGGCAAACGGCGGCTCGATCGGAAGCTCGCTCGTTGATGACGAAAAACTCGACTACTGCAGGGATATGCTGGCGAAAGCGCAGCAGCTCGGCAAGAAGATACTTCTTCCCGTTGATACGGAGATCGCTTCGGCATTCCCCGATCCTATCGACGCAGAGATAACCGTTGAGAATGTCGACGCCGACAAGATCCCCGACGGTATGCTCGGCCTTGATATAGGCGTAAAGACACAGGAGATCTTTGCCGACGCCGTAAAGACGGCAAAGACCGTCGTATGGAACGGACCTATGGGCGTGTTCGAAAATCCCGTTCTGGCAAAGGGAACGATTGCCGTAGCTCAGGCACTCGCTGATACAGACGCCACAACGATCATAGGCGGCGGAGATTCGGCAGCAGCCGTTATGCAGCTAGGATTCGCCGACAAGATGAGCCATATCTCAACAGGCGGCGGAGCTTCGCTCGAATACCTCGAGGGAAAAGTCCTTCCCGGTGTAGCGGCTATAGCCGAGAAGTGATCTTACGATGAATTGCGGGTACATCGCGCGGGATTTTGTGACCGGATATTCGCTGGTCGCGGAGAGTGTGAACGGTTTCGCGCGATGATACCGAAAAAGCGGGATAATGCCGGCATAACGTGCAATCCGGATCTGCGCGGTTGCCGGACGCGTATCTTAAAATTAAGGAGTTGATCTGAAATGAACAAATCAGTCAGAAAAGCGATAATCGCGGGAAACTGGAAGATGAACAAGACACGCCCGCAGGCAAAAGAGCTTCTTGAGGAGATAAAGCCTCTTGTGGCAAACGCCGAGGGAAAGATAGAAGTTGTTGCTTGCGTGCCGTTTACAAACCTTGAGACAGCTATAAACACGACAGCCGGCTCGAATGTGAAAATAGGCGCCGAAAATGTCCATTTTGAGCAGAGCGGAGCTTTCACAGGCGAGATCTCGGCACCGATGCTCGTTGAGCTCGGAGTGGAGTATGTCGTTATCGGTCACAGTGAGAGAAGGCAGTATTTCGGAGAGACAGATGAAACTGTGAACAAGAGGACTGTCGCCGCTCTCGGAGCAGGACTTAAGCCGATCGTATGCGTGGGCGAACTTAAATGGGAGCGCGAATGCAATATCACCGAGGAAGTTATCGCACGCCAGATAAAGCTTGATCTCTGGTCACTTACGGCGGAGCAGGTAAAAAATGTCGTTATCGCGTATGAGCCTGTATGGGCGATCGGAACGGGACTTACCGCAACTCCGGATCAGGCGGAGGAGGTCTGCGCCTTTATAAGACAGCAGCTTGCGAAACTCTACGACAAGGAAACTGCCGACGCGGTGACGATTCAGTACGGCGGATCCATGAACGCCAAGAACGCCGCTGAGCTGCTTGCAAAGCCCGATATTGACGGCGGTCTTATCGGCGGAGCGTCGCTGAAAGCCCAGGATTTCAACACTATCGTTCAGGCAGCGGTAAACGGCTGAAAACGCCGGTCTTGAAATAAAAATATTTTTGGATAAACAGTCGGATATGCCGGCGGTGATCTTTTTTGAAGGGGAAGATTTATTATGGGCAAAAAACCGGTCGCACTTATTATCATGGATGGATTCGGCTATAATCCCGATGATTACGGAAATGCTATAAAGGCGGCAAATACTCCTAACATAGACAAATATATGCAGGGACCGAACACGATCATAGGCGCAAGCGGTCTCAATGTCGGTCTGCCCGACGGACAGATGGGAAATTCCGAAGTCGGTCATACGAATATCGGCGCCGGACGTATTGTTTATCAGATGCTTGTCAAGATATCGAAAGATATCGAGAGCGGTGTTTTTTTCAAAAATAAAGTTCTTCTTGACGCTATGGAGAACTGCAAGCAGAAAAATTCGGCTCTGCATCTCATGGGACTTCTGTCGCCGGGCGGAGTGCACAGCCATATGGAGCATCTGTTCGGTTTGCTGAAGATGGCAAAGGAAAACGGCCTTGAAAAAGTATATGTTCACGCTTTTCTTGACGGAAGAGATGTTCCGCCATCATCGGCGGCGGAATATATGGAAGAGACCGTTGAGGAGATGAAAAAAATCGGAATCGGCTCTGTCGGAGTCATAAGCGGACGTTTCTACGCGATGGATCGTGACAACGCGTGGGATCGTGTCGAAAAGGCTTATGACGCACTCGTTCTCGGAGAGGGCATTCAGGAGAACGATCCTGTTCAGGCAATAAAAAATTCGTACGAAAACGGTGTTACGGACGAGTTTATGATACCTGCCGTTGTTGACAAAAATGCCAAAGTCAAGGCGGATGACAGTATTATTTTCTTTAATTTCCGCCCGGATCGCGCAAGGCAGCTTACAAGGGCTTTTGTTGATCCCGACTTCAAGGGATTTGAAAGGAAGAACGGATTTTTCCCGGTTCACTATGTATGTATGGCGCAGTATGACGCGACAATGCCTAATGTGTCTGTTGCTTATCCGCCGGAACAGCTTGAGATGACGATGGGTGAGTACCTCAGCAAAATGGGAAAGAAACAGCTCAGGATCGCCGAAACGCAGAAATACGCCCATGTTACTTTCTTCTTTAACGGAGGAGAGGAAAAGCAGTTTGAGGGCGAGGACAGGATACTGATAAAATCGCCGGATGTTGAGACGTTCGATATGAAGCCCGAGATGAGCGCTTATGAGGTGTGTGACGCCGTAGTGGACGCGATAAACTCGGATAAATACGACGTTATAATCCTCAATTACGCAAACTGTGACATGGTGGGACATACGGGCGTGTTTGAGGCGGCGAAAAAAGCCGTTGAGGCAGTCGATACGTGTGTCGGAAGAATGGTTGAGGCAATACTTGCGAAAGGCGGTGCGGCACTTATAACGGCCGACCACGGAAACGCCGACAAGATGTATGAAGCGGACGGCTCACCGTTCACGGCACATACAACGAACCCCGTTCCGCTCATGATCGCGGGTTATGATTGCAAACTTCGTGACGGAGGAGTGCTTGCCGATCTTGCGCCCACTATGCTGACGATACTTGACCTGCCTCAGCCGAAAGAGATGACAGGCAAGTCGCTTATCATAAAATAAGCTAAAGACAGTATTTCTGATGACCGTTCACCGAATTTTCGAAAGTGGACGGTCATTGTTTTTTAACAAATAAAATATTTTATTTGACTTTTTCGCGTTAAAGTGTTATAATCTATGATGTACAGTTTTTTAAGTATGCGACAGGAGGTAAAAATGATTATCGTGTGCAAAAATGACGCGCCTGAGGAAAAAATAGAGGCGCTTATCGATCATCTTAAAGGAATGGGACTTGAAACTCATTGCAGCGTCGGCCAGCAGTCCACAGTGATCGGTCTGATAGGAGATACATCCAAAGTTGATATCGAAGCGATCGAAGCATTCGATATAGCTGAAAAAGTACAGCGTGTGTCGGAGCCGTACAAACTTGCGAGCAGAAAATTCCACAATGATGACACGGTCGTTGACGTAAACGGCTCTAAGATCGGCGGAGGATATTTCGGCGTTATCGCAGGACCGTGTTCCATCGAGTCGGAGGAGCAGATCGTGGGCTGTGCGAAGGCGGTAAAGGCGGCGGGAGCAAATTTTCTCAGAGGAGGCGCGTTTAAGCCGAGAACATCGCCGTATGCGTTCAGGGGTCTGAAAAAAAGAGGTCTGGAGCTTCTGCTACTTGCGAAAAAAGAAACGGGACTTCCCGTGGTTACCGAGCTTATGAGCCTTGACCATCTTGATCTTTTCAATGATGTGGACGTGATACAGATCGGTGCGAGAAATATGCAAAATTTCGAGATGCTTACCGAACTCGGCCATTGTGACAAGCCGATACTGCTCAAAAGAGGTCTTGCAAATACGATAGAGGAATGGCTTATGAGTGCCGAGTATATTATGTCCGGAGGCAATCAGAACGTGATCCTCTGCGAGAGGGGAATAAGGACTTTTGAGAATGCCACGAGAAATACGTTCGATATTTCGGCGGCTCCCGTTCTGCACGAAAAGACACATCTTCCGGTTATTATGGATCCGAGTCACGCGACGGGAAGATCATCGCTTATCCGTCCGCTTTCAAAGGCGGCTGTTTCCGCCGGAGCCGACGGACTTATGATAGAAGTGCATCCCGAACCGGAAAAAGCTCTTTGTGACGGAGCCCAGTCTGTTACTCCGCAGGTTTTTTCGGAAATAATGGAAGATGTTAAAGTTCTGTGCGAACTTGAGCATAAAATTATCTGAATGGGTTGATCATATGAATATTCTTGTTGTCGGACTGGGACTTATCGGCGGCTCTTTATGCAAAGCCTTGACAAAAAGCGGAAAGCACAGTATAACGGGGTGCGATCTGAATAAAGAGACTGAAAAGACGGCTCTTGAGGACGGCTGTATTGACAGCGTCTTTGACAGTGAAACGGATAACGTGTATGATCTTGTTATGATCTGCCTGTACCCCGAAGCTGCTGAAAGATATATGAGCGACACGATTCCTGCCATGAAAGACAGAGTAAAGCTTGTGACCGACGTATGCGGAATAAAAGGAGAATTTGCCCGGAGGATGAAAATTCTCGCTGAAAACATCGGTGTTGAGTATATTGGAATGCACCCGATGGCGGGAAAGGAATTCGGCGGATACGAAAACAGCACAGATGATCTGTTTCACGGAGCGAATATCATAATAACGCCGTTTGAGGACAGCTCCGAGGAAAACACAAGTCTGCTCGGAGAACTCGCTCTCGAACTCGGAGCGGGAAAGATCGTCATGACCCTGCCGGAAGAGCATGATAAAATGATCGCGTATACATCACAGCTTGCGCATATCGTCTCAAGTGCCTATGTGAAAAGCCCCGTGCTTGATCTTGAGTGCGGTTTCAGCGGGGGCAGCTTTCAGGATATGACGCGTATCGCCACAATGAATGAAAAAATGTGGACAGATCTTTTTATGCAGAACAGAAAAAATCTTGTCTTCGAACTTGACAATCTCATCGAAAACCTTGAGGAGTACAGTGACGCCCTGAAAAGGCATGATGTCGAGAAGATGAACAGGCTTATCAGAGAGGGCACGCTCCTGAAAGAAGACAACCTCAGAAAACGCATAGGACAGCCGAATTAGCATAGTATAACAAAAATTCCCTCACGGATATATCGTGAGGGAGTTTCGGTTTATCTTATAAAGTGCGTATAAATATGTTCCTCTTTTTCGGGAAGTCCGTATTTCTCCTTGCCGAGAGCTATGCTCTTCATCAGAAAAGCCATATTTCCCGCGAGGACTCTCATTGTCTGTCTGCCTTCTTCGTCCATCTCGGCCTCGCCCTGACTGCGTCCGTGTATGCTGTTCCAGTACTGACTTGACGCTATCGGCATATTCGCAATCGTAAAATATTTGTTCAGTTCGTCAAATGTAGCCGAACATCCGCCTCTTCTCGCACAGACAACGCTTGCCCCGACTTTCATCGATTTGTCGAAAGAAGTGCTGTAGAACAGCCTGTCAAGGAACGCGATCAGAGTCGCGTTTGCCGAGGCGTAATAAACAGGCGTCGCCACCACGAGCCCGTCAGCTGTCTCAAACTCGGGAGCCGCCGTATTGACTGCGTCATCAAAGGCGCACTTTCCGTTTTTTGCACAGCTTCCGCAGGCAATGCATCCTCTTATCGGCTGATTTCCGATATGCATCGTCTTTACATTTATTCCCTCCCGCTCAAAAACCGTTTCCATCTCTCTCAGAGCTACAGCGGTATTTCCGTTTTGGTGCGGGCTTCCGTTGATCATTAAAACTTTCATATTTTTCAGACCTTCTTTCTTCAAAGAGCCGGTTCTGACCGGATCAATATAAAACAAAAACGGCTGTAATTCGGAAAAATACGAAAACCAGCCATCTTATACGTGATCATATTGGTGAGACATGAGGGATTTGAACCCTCGACCCTACGCTTAAAAGGCGTATGCTCTACCGACTGAGCTAATGTCTCTCACATTTTCTTATTTTAGCACAAAAAAAAACGTATGTCAATAAGTTTTGAAAAAATTTATCGATTTTATGTTATTGAACATTATGTAACAATTTTAACATATAAATTTGTGAATTTTTCTTCTCAATATTATTATTTTGCTGTTGACACATTATCGAAAAAGTGGTATAATATTTGAGTGATAAAACGATGTGCCTGTAGCTCAGCTGGATAGAGTGACTGGCTACGAACCAGTAGGTCGGGGGTTCGAATCCCTTCAGGCACGCCAGATTTTATTGTGTCCGGTGTTATAAACGCCTCTCCGCAGTTCGGAGGGGCGTTTTCTGTTCTTGTTATTTCTCGGTGCAAAACTCGACTTTTTTACCCTCAAGTATCATATTCGTCGTTCTGACGGCGCACATTTTACCGCACATCGAGCAGGTGTGGCGGTCAGCCGGAGGAGTACTCTCAAAATATCTGACGGCTTTTTCCTTGTCGATGGCTATGTCGAATATTTCGTCCCAGTCCACTTTATGTCTTGCCTCGGCCATCTTATTATCCCAGTCTGTGGCGTGCGGCACACCTTTCGCTATATCGGCGGCATGGGCGGCGATACGGCTCGCGATTATTCCTTCTTTCACATCGTCGGCGTCGGGCAGTCTGAGGTGTTCGGCAGGAGTCACATAACACAGAAAATCAGCACCGCTTGCCGCAGCGATGGCTCCGCCGATAGCCGATGTGATATGATCGTATCCGGGGGCGATATCCGTTACAAGAGGACCGAGAACATAGAACGGCGCATTGTGGCAGATCCGTTTCTGAAGTTTCATATTCGCGGCAATCTCATTCATTGCCATATGACCGGGTCCCTCGACCATGACCTGTACATTTTTGTCCCATGCGCGCTCCGTGAGTGCTCCGAGTTCCACAAGTTCCGAGATCTGTCCCGCGTCTGTCGCGTCATCGATACATCCCGGTCTGAGAGCGTCGCCGAGGCTTATCGTGACGTCGTATTCATTAAGGATATCGAGGACATCATCGTAATATTCGTAGAACGGATTCTCGTTTCCCGTCATCATCATCCACGCGAACAGAAGCGAACCGCCTCTTGAGACGATATTCATTTTTCGTTTGTCACGCATAAAAGCCTCGACAGCGCGTTTGTTTATTCCGGCGTGTATCGTCATGAAATCAACGCCGTCCTCAGCATGGGCTCTTACCACCTCAAGAAAGTCTTTTGCCTTTATATCAAGCAGATCTTTGTCAAGGTAGCCGATTGCGTCATACATCGGTACAGTGCCGATCATGGCAGGCGATTTTTTTATAAGCTCACGTCTGAAAGTGTTCGTTTTTCCGTAGTTGCTGAGATCCATTATGGCATCCGCGCCGAATTTCAGAGCCATATCAACCTTTTCCATCTCGACCGAATAATCTTTGCAGTCGCCCGAGATACCGAGATTTACGTTTATTTTCGTGCGAAGACCCGATCCTATGCCTTCAGGAGATATGCTTTCATGTTCTATATTGCACGGAATGACCACTTCTCCTTTAGCGATACGCTCGCGCAATTTTTCCGGCTCATCATATTCTTTTTTCGCGACGATATCCATCTCCGGGGTTATTATCCCCTTTTTCGCCGCTTCCATCTGTGTTTTATACTCTCTCATTGTAATTTATCCTTTCGTACAGAATTTATGTTGTCAATTTGCCGGAAAATCTGTTTTTCGCCTTTTCCGTCTGTAAATTCCGAGTGCAGCTGTGACATATGATCAAGCGGCCCGCAGCCTTTTCCGATATCAAGCTTTGCCGCGAGAGCGCAGTAAACATATTCTTTCGCAAGCCTCAGCGCTTCCGGCACGTCATATCCTTTCGCGAGATTTGACGCTATCGCGCTTGAGAGCGTGCAGCCTGTTCCGTGGCTGTTCGGGTTATCTATCCTTTCTGAGGGGAAAACATAATGTTTGCCGCCGCAGACAAGCACATCATCGGCATTGTCAATGCTGTGACCGCCTTTGCAGACAACGGCGCATCCGTACCGACGCCACAGTTTTTCCGCGGCTCTGTGCATATCTTCTTCGCATTTTATCTTGATTTCCGAGAGCAGCTCACATTCGGGAATATTCGGCGTGATGATCTTTGCCATAGGGAAAAGTTCCCGCTCGATTACCCCGATAACGCTGTTTTCCGCCAAAGCCGTTCCCGTGCCTGAAACCATCACCGGATCAACGACGATATTCACAGCACCATAGTATTTCAGTCTTTCGCATATCGTACGGGCGGTTTCCTTATCCGGTATCATACCCGTCTTCACCGCGTCGGGGAAAATATCGGAAAAAACGGCATCTGTCTGTTTTGCGACAAAATCCGCGCCGACAGGCAAAATATCGTCTATTCCCAAAGTGTTTTGCGCCGTCAGAGCCGTGATCACCGTCATAGAGTACACCCCGTGCGCGGTCATGGTCTTGATATCTGCCTGTATTCCCGCGCCTCCGCTGCTGTCGCTTCCGGCAATCGCAAGTGCTGTTTTCAAGAAAGTCACCTCCGCTCAGACAGGGGATAAGATAATATCGGCTTTTTCCCGAAGTCGTCGTGCGGCATTAAAAATATCCTCCTGTCCGAATATCGCCGACACCACGGCAAAGCCTTTCATTCCCGCGCCGCGAAGCTCCGACATATTTTCCTCTGTTATGCCGCCGATCGCCACACAGGGGATATCCGAAGTACGGCATATCAAGGCGAGAAGGTCTTTTGTGACACGTATGGCGTCTGTTTTAGTCGGCGACGGGAACACCGCCCCGACACCGAGATAATCGGCACCGTCAAGGCACGCTTTTTTCGCCTGCTCAACGGTTTTTGCTGTAGCGCCGACAATAAGGTCGTTTCCGTATCTTCGGCGTATCTCCGGGACAGTCATATCGTGTGCGCCGACATGAACACCGTCCGCCCCGCTCTGTATTGCAGCCTCGGGGTCATCGTCTATTATGAGAGGCACTCCGTACCTGTGGCAGAGCCTGACGAGCTCCTTTGCCTTTTTCACGCGATATTCCGTATCTTCTTTCTTGTCTCTCAGCTGAAGCATCGTCACGCCTCCGGCGAGAGCCTTTTCCGCCTTTGACAGAAGCTGTTCCGTACTGTTGTCAAGTCCGTCCGTTACCGCGTAAAGAGTCAATAAGCCGGGGTCAAATTTCATTCATTTTCCTCCTGAGATCAGTCATATACACCGCCGGATCGTCACACGTCATAAGACCGCTCATAATGCAGACTCCCGAGGCGCCTGCCTTTACCGCTTGCGCCGCGTTTGACGGACCGATACCGCCTATCGCGTAAACGGGGATATCTGACGCAAGACATATATCCGCAAGAAAATCTGTACCCCTCGGAGCAAGGCCCTTTTTACATTCGGTCGCGAAAATATGACCTGCGAAAATGTACGTGCAGCCAAGCTTTTCCGCTTCCGCGGCGTCTTCCGCACAGTGGCACGAGGCACCGAGATTTCTGAAAGAGCGGGAAAGATTTCTGTCCGTCGAGACTTTTCTTATAATATCCACAGAGCCGTGAAAACCGGGGCAACCGAGTTTTTTCGCGACATCGGGAAAATTGTGAAGTATGCACCCGACGCCGTAGTCTTCGCATATTTTCATCACTTTTTCGGCAAGTTCCGTGTACTCTTCCACGGAAAGATCCTTTTCACGCAGCAGTATGGCATCGGGACGGGCAGCCGCTGTCTTTTCCAGTCTGTCAATAAAGTTTTCGCGGCAAAGTTTTCTGTTTGTCACACAAATTATCTTACACATCACACATAGAGATAATCATTAAGCACGGGTTGCAGCCCTTCTTCTGCCATATCGCTGTACATCTTTTCAAGACTGCGGTCGTCGTTTATCTCAAACTGCTCGTCACCGCCCTCACATTCCTGCTTTTTCCCCGTGTACTTGCTTTCATGGTCGCCGATACCCGTCGAAACGCCGGCGGAGATCTTCGTGGCGGCGATCTTTACGATACCGTTGCGGAAACTGCTGCTCTCCCTTGAAGAAACGGTTATGCCCGCATAGGGGAGGAATATCCTGTATGCGCAAAGTATCTGGCAGAGCTGTTTCTCGTGTACGTCAAGGGGATCTATTTTTTCGTTGTTTATTATCGGTCTCAGTCTCGGGCATGACAGGGACATTTCCGCGTACGGGTATTTTCTCTGAAGAAAATAAAGGTGAAGTGCGGTCGCGAGAGCGTCTTTGCGAAAGTCGGAAAGTCCGAGCAGAGCAGAAAACGCGACTCCTCTCATGCCGCCCATAAGGGCGCGCTCCTGGGAATCGAAACGGTACGGATAGACTCTTTTGTGGCCGAGAAGGTGAAGCTGTTCATACCGTACGGGATCGTATGTTTCCTGAAATACCGTCACATAATCGGCGCCGCATTCGTGAAGATAGCGGTATTCATCGACATTTACCGGATACACTTCAAGGCCGACCATCCTGAAATACCTGCGCGCGAGGCGGCAGGCGTCGCCGATGTACTCAAGACTGCTTTTGGCGCGGCTCTCTCCTGTCAGGATGAGGATCTCCTCCATACCGCTGTCGGCAATTATTTTCATTTCATGTTCTATCTGCCGCTCATCAAGTTTCATGCGCCTTATATTGTTGTAGCAGTTGAACCCGCAGTACACACAGTAATTGTCACAGTAGTTCGCTATATAGAGCGGTGTGAACATATAAACGGTGTTGCCGAAGTGCTTTCTCGTCTCGGCAGCCGCCCTCTGAGCCATTTTTTCAAGAAAAGGTCCGGCGGCGGGTGAGAGAAGCGCTTTCAGATCCTCAACGGTGCAGTTTTCGTGCGAAAGGGCCGCATTGACGTCTTTCGCGGTATATCGGGCGGGATCATATCCGTTTACGTGTGACATGACTTTTTCCATTATGTCCGAGTTTATCCGCTCCATACCGTTCATATATGCCATATGGTCTGTTCTTGAGGACGGGTCGCTTTCGAGAGAATGTTTTCTGTCAAGAGCTTTTTCGGAAAGATTTTCCGAATCCACAAAAAAACGGTCATCCATCTTGTCTGTTCCTCCTCAGAAATCAGTCGCGCAGAAATCCCGTAAGAGGATCCGATGCCGAAGCGCCTCTTGTAAGTACCCTGCCAAGACCTGATATATATGCTTTTCTGCCCGCTTCTATCGCAAGCCTGAATGCCGATGCCATCAGCGGAATGTCTCCGGCTGTCGCGAGAGCCGTGTTTGCCATTATTGCCGCGGCTCCCATCTCCATTGCCTCACACGCCTGCGACGGGCTGCCGATACCGGCGTCAACGATTATCGGCAGATCGATCTCATCTATGAGTATCCGTATAAAATCTTTTGTGGCAAGACCCCTGTTTGAGCCGATAGGCGCCGCAAGGGGCATAACGGCGGCCGCTCCGGCGTTCACAAGATCCCGGGCAGTATTCAGATCGGGGTACATATATGGCATTACGATAAAGCCTTCCTCCGCGAGTATCCCGGTTGCCCTGACAGTCTCCGGATTATCGGGCAGCAGATATTTTGTATCGCGCATGATCTCGATTTTTATAAAATCACCGCAGCCGAGTTCCCTCGCGAGCCGGGCGATACGCACAGCTTCTTCGGCGTTTCTCGCTCCCGAAGTGTTGGGAAGCAGTGTGACGCCTTCCGGTATATAATCGAGAATATTCTCTTTTTCTTTTGTGTTCGCGCGACGCACGGCAAGCGTTATGATCTGTGCGCCGGCATATTTTACGGCGGATTCTATCAGATCGAGGGAATATTTTCCCGATCCGAGGATGAATCTCGAGTCGAATTCGTGTCCGCCTATGACAAGTTTATCTTCGTTATCATTCATGTGTATCATATCCTTTTTGAGTAATATTCAGCGGCAGTCTGCATATCTTATATCAGCCTCCGCCCACAAAGCTTACGATCTCGACTGTATCTCCGTCGGAGAACAAAGTTGTGTCGTATTGCGGTCTGGGAACGATACCGCCGTTTATTTCAACGGCGACTTTGCTCTTGTCATAGCCGTTTTCGGCAAGATACGAAGAAACTGTCATCTCGTCGCAATCCGCATCTTTTCCGTTTATCTTTACCAATTCAGATCCTCCTTTCGGGAAATATGCATATAACAAAAAAGGAAGTCCGCCGTTTGTAAGCGACTTCCTTCCGTGATCTTTCAGAAAAGCTCCCTACGCAGGCATTATCCATTCCGGCCGACTTTCAAAAAGCTGTAAAAACTTTCTGACGTCTTCCGCAGGTCAATGGTCGAAGGTCACACCTTCCTCTCAGCCTGTCCACAAGCTCCCATGCTTTCAGAGCCGGCACCTTCCGAATGAGATCTTAATAAAAAAACCGGTACCGCCCCTTAATCATTCTGTTGTCAAATTTGTCGGTTAAAAATCAGACCTGCGCCTGACCTGATTCTTTGCCGAAGTGAATCAGACCAGGCGTTATGATGGCGCGGATTGAGAGATTTGAACTCTCGCGCCGGTTTCCCGACCTACTCCCTTAGCAGGGGAGCCCCTTCACCACTTGGGTAAATCCGCTCAGATGATATGGCGGAGAGGGTGGGATTCGAACCCACGGTACGCAAGACGTATCACTGGTTTTCAAGACCAGCTCCTTAAACCACTCGGACACCTCTCCAATGGTCTGTACAACCGACCGTATAGCTTATTTATTATATCACACAACATTCTGAGTGTCAAGAGAAAAGAAAAAATTTTTGCACAATTTTTCTCAATCAAATTTGTACAAAACAGATAAGTCTTGCCGGATTCCTTCCATATGACGCTAAATAGCGCAGATGCGCCGGGATTTACCCGAAAAATATGAATAAAATCCTAAATTTCAAAAAACATCTTTACAACCCGCCCGTTTTAGTGTAAAATAATCATATAGATGTTAATTTGTCACGAGGTGAATTATGGAACCGAAATATAAGAGAGTGCTTCTGAAAGTCAGCGGCGAGGCGCTTGCCGGTGAAAAGAAGACAGGGCTTGATTACGATGTTATGAGAAATATCTGCAAAAGTATAGTGAGATGCGTGGAGTCCGGCGTCCAGATGGCCGTAGTTGTCGGGGGCGGGAACTTCTGGCGGGGAAGGTCAAGCGGAGCGATGGACAGGACGAGAGCCGATCACATCGGTATGCTCGCGACCGCTATGAATGCCCTTGCCGTTGCCGATGTCCTTGAATCCCTCGGTTGTGTCGTAAGGGTACAGACCGCGATCACCATGCAGCAGGTCGCCGAGCCGTATATCCGCAACAAAGCCGTCAACCACCTGAATAAAGGCAGGGTCGTTATTTTCGGCTGCGGAACGGGAAATCCGTTCTTTTCGACCGACACGGCTGCTTCCCTGAGAGCAGTCGAGATCGAGGCGGATATTTTTCTGAAAGCCACTCTTGTGGACGGGGTGTATAACAAAGACCCGCATAAATTCGACGATGCCGTGAGATATGATACTCTCACGTTCAGCCAGATCATCAACGATGAGCTTGCCGTTATGGACAGCACAGCGGCTACCATGTGCCGCGACAACAATATGAAAATGCTTGTTTTCGACCTCAACAGGCCGGATAATATATATGACGCCGTGATGGGACTTGACGTGGGAACTATCGTTTCCGAGGACTGAAAAGGGAAACATTGCTTTCCCGTGATCATACTGAAAGGAATGTTGATAATGAAAGAACTGCTTGACCTTACAAAGGAAAAAATGAAGAAAAGCCTTGACGCTCTGAACAAGGAATTTTCAGGTATCAGGGCGGGAAGAGCGAATCCGGGCGTACTTGACAAAGTCACGGTCGATTATTACGGCACGCCCACGCCCGTAAACCAGATGGCGGCCGTTTCCGTCGCCGAGGCAAGGATACTCGTTATCCAGCCGTGGGATATGTCGACGCTTAAATCCATTGAAAAAGCGCTGCTCGCTTCGGATATCGGAATCACTCCCACAAGCGACGGAAAAGTCATTCGCCTCGTTTTTCCGCAGCTTACCGAAGACCGGCGTAAAGAGCTCTGCAAGACGATAAAGAAATACGGCGAGGAGTGCAAAGTCACCATACGTTCGGCAAGGCGCGACAGTATCGAAAAATTCAAAGCGATGAAGAAAAGCAGTGAGATCACCGAGGACGATCTCAAAGACTGCGAGAAAAAAGTACAGGAATTGACAGACAGGTTCTGCGCGGATGTCGACAGGACAGTTTCGGAAAAAGAAAAAGAGATCATGAGTATCTGATCGGAGCGGCTATGGCAATTTTTGAGAAAAAGAAACAACAGGAAGATCTGAAAGGCACGGATATAAGCAGTATCGAAAATTTTCCGCAGCACGTCGGCTTTATTATGGACGGAAACGGAAGATGGGCGAAAAAAAGAGGACTGCCGCGCTCGTTCGGCCATCGCGAGGGAGCAAAAAACTTCAAGAAGATCGTCAGATACTGTAAGGATATAGGTCTGAAGAATATATCTTTTTACGCTTTTTCAACCGAAAACTGGCAGCGGCCTTCCGATGAAGTCGACACGATAATGGAGCTTTTCCGTGAATATATCGTCGATGTAAGAAATTTTCTGTCCGAAAATACGAGAATGATATTCCTCGGTGACAAGAGCGCGTTCGATGACGATCTGCGTGAGAAGATGGTAAAGCTTGAGGAAGACACTGCCGGATATACCGAGATGAATCTTATGATGGCGGTAAACTACGGCGGAAGAGATGAGATAACACACGCCGCGAGGGAACTTGCGCGCAAAGCCGTTGCCGGTGAGATAGACCCGGATAAGATAACCGAGGCGGATGTTTCCGGTAATCTGTATACGGCGGGATTTCCGGATGTAGACCTTGTGATACGTCCGAGCGGAGAACTCAGACTTTCAAATTATCTTATCTGGCAGTGCGCGTACGCGGAGTATTATTTTACCGATGTTCTCTGGCCCGACTTTTCCCCCGCTGATCTCGATAAGGCATTGCTTGATTACAACAGCCGTCAGCGCAGGTTCGGAGGTGTGTGATGCTTACACGGATAATTTCCGCTGCGGTCGGCATTGTGATAATGGCGGCAGTGCTTTTTTTTCACAAGACGTTTATTCTCCCGGTCGCCGTTTCCGCGATAATAGCGATAATGCTTTATGAACTGCTGAGAGCGGTGAATATGCATAAATGTGTTCCCGTACTTATTTCCGCGCTTGCATGCGGAATATCCGGGCCGCTTATATATGAATTTATAGGCGATCCGGTCTTTGACGAAACGCAGGGCATCGCGGTGCCTGACGGCCGGTGGGCGACTGTTTCGGGATGTGTCACTCTGCTGGCTGTTTTTGTCGTGTTTATGACGTGGCTGAAAAAGCACAAGGAGATCCGCTACGAGCAGGTGTTTTTCGTCCTCGCGGTAATGCTGCTCATTCCTTCGGCTATGACGACGATGGTGCGCCTCGACAGGGAGACCGGTGATGTTTTGCTTCTGATACTCGGGCTGTGCGGCGCCTGGGTCGCCGATTCGGGAGCCTATTTTACGGGAGTCTTTCTCGGCAGGCATAAATTATGTCCCGAAATAAGCCCGAAGAAAACGGTGGAAGGTCTTGTCGGAGGCATCGTCACAACGGCTGTGGTATTTGCCGTGATAGGATATTTTTCATTTGGCAGAGAGTCTGCGGGAGGCATTGAGGCTGTTGCGGATGTCGCCATATTCGCTGTTATCGGTATGGTATGCGCCGGTGTCGGAACCGTCGGCGATCTGTCCGCGTCCATGGTAAAGCGTCAGATCGGTATCAAGGATTACGGCAGGATAATGCCGGGTCACGGCGGCCTTATGGACAGATTCGACAGTGTGCTTTTCGTACTGCCGACTTTCTATTATCTGATCTCTCTTTATGAGCAGTTTTTGTGAGTTATGCACGCAGGCATTTATGCCTGCCGCATTTTTGTATATCAGAATTTAATCTGTGGAGCCATTTTACGTGAATTTCGCGGAGTATACCGCAGAGTGTCGCGGATAAAGGAGGAAAAGGATGAATAAAACAGTATCGGTACTCGGCTCAACCGGGTCGATCGGAACGCAGTCTCTCGAAGTGTGCCGCAAGCACGGGCTGAGAGTATGCGCTCTCGCCGCTAACAGCAATACGAAGATGCTTGAGGAGCAGGCAAGGGAGTTTTCACCTGTATCGGTTTGCGTTTTCTCCGCTGCGGCTTACACGGATATGAAGGACCGTCTGGCGGATACAGATGTAAAAGTCCTGTCGGGAATGGAGGGACTTTGTGAGGTCGCCTGCGAAAAAAGCGCCGATATCATCCTGAACTCCGTTGTCGGAATGGTCGGACTTCTTCCGACGCTTACGGCAATAAACGCCGGAAAGGATATCGCTCTCGCGAACAAAGAGACGCTTGTCGCCGGAGGGAATCTTGTGATGTCTCTCGCAAGGGAGAAAGGTGTGAATATTTACCCGGTCGACAGTGAACACTCGGCAGTCTTTCAGTGCCTTCGGGGCAACAGGAGATCCCAGGTAAAAGGGATGATACTCACCGCGTCCGGAGGACCTTTTTTCGGAATGACAGAGGATCAGCTCCGGTCTGTCACGAGGGAGCAGGCTCTGAAACACCCGAACTGGGAGATGGGAAACAAGATCACGATCGATTCTGCGACACTTATGAACAAAGGCCTTGAGTTCATCGAGGCAAAGTGGCTGTTTGACCTGGAGCCCGAACAGATAGAGATCGTCGTTCACAGGCAGAGCGTCGTTCATTCCGCTGTCGAGTATATGGATAACTCCGTTATCGCCCAGCTCGGTGTACCGGATATGAAGATACCGATACAGTACGCGCTTCTTTACCCCGAGAGGGTCGAGTGTCCCACAAGACACCTGTCTCTTACGGATTACGGAACACTTACGTTTGAAAAGCCCGATATAAAGACATTCAGGTGCCTCGGAGCAGCTATAGAGGCGATAAAGAAAGGCGGCGCTTATCCGTGTCTTGTGAACGGAGCGAATGAAGAGGCCGTCAAGGCGTTTCTGTCCGGGGACATAGGATTCACACGCATCGGTGAGATAGTTTCTTCGGTTCTGACTTATTTCAGGTATTCGGATATCACCTGCTATGAAGACGTTGTAAAAGCCGACAAGGCGGCGCGGGAATATGCCGACGGGCTGATAGCCGGGTAAAGATTTTGAAAGGATATTTAATCTATGGGTTATGTTATCGCTATTCTTATCCTCGGTCTTATAATTACCGTTCATGAGTTCGGTCACTTTATCTGCGCGAAACTGAGCGGTATCAAAGTGCTTGAGTTTTCTGTCGGCATGGGACCCAGACTGCTTAAACTCGGAAAGGGCGAGACGGAATATTCACTCCGGCTCATACCGTTCGGAGGATACTGCTCCATGGAGGGTGAGGATGATGATTCGGGCTCATCACGCAGTTTCAGGAAACAGAGCGTCTGGAAACGCATTATCGTGCTTTTTGCGGGTGCGTTCATGAATTTTGTGCTCGGATTCGTCGCTGTCATAGCGATGACGGCAACGGAGGACTCCGTACCGACGATGCAGATAAAGGGATTCGCCGGAAAGAGAGAAAACGGAAGTGTGGAATACTACGCCGAAAGCTATAAAAGCGGTCTGAGACACAATGATATAATCGTCGAGATGGATGATATGCATATATTTACGACGACCGATCTCAGCTATATGCTCGGAAGCGCTCCGGTGCACGATGTGGAAGTCATGCGCGACGGAGAAAGAGTGCATATCGATGATGTAAAGTTCGGGAATACGCTTGACGGCGGCACGGTGGATTTTGCCCTTGTCTACAAAGATAAAAATATAGGAAACGTCATAGCCTACTCGGCGAAAGACTGCTTTTCGCTGGGACGCCTTGTCTGGATAGCCACGAGGGATCTTATCACCGGAAAATACAAAGCTCAGGATCTCTCAGGCCCGGTCGGAGTGGTTAGCACGATCGGCCAGACGGCTCAGATGGGTGAGAATATCAAGGAAAAAATACTCTCGCTGCTCTACCTTACCGCTCTCATTTCGATAAACATAGGTCTTTTCAATCTGCTTCCTATTCCGGGGCTTGACGGGGGACGGTTGCTTTTCTGCTTTATCGAGATAATACGGCGCAAGCCGGTGAAACCGGAACATGAGGGCTATGTTCATTTTGCGGGAATGATACTTCTTTTCGGCATTATGATATTCGCGACATACAATGACATCGTGCGCCTTATCAAGGGCGGATAAAAAGATAATATTCATCCGGGGAGGATTTTTTATGAGAAAGGTAAAACCTGTAAAGGTCGGAGATTATACTCTTGACGGAAGTCACATATACGTTCAGTCTATGCTCAATACACGCTCGGACGATATTGAGGGAAGCGTAAGGCAGGCGGCAGAACTTGAGAAAGCGGGATGTGAGATAATCCGCGCGGCTATACCCGATATGGAGGCCGTAAAGCTTATCCCCGTCATAAAATCCGCTGTTTCCGTGCCGCTTGTCGCCGATATACATTTTGACTACCGGCTGGCGCTTGAATCGGCCGCCGCCGGTGTCGACAAGATAAGGATAAATCCCGGAAATATAGGAGACATGGACAGGGTGAAGCAGGTCGCGGATACTTGCCGCATGAAAAATATTCCCATAAGGATAGGCGTGAATTCGGGCTCTCTGGAGAAAGAGATCCTTGCAAAATACGGTTCTCCGACTCCGGAAGCTCTTGTGGAAAGTGCGATGAACCATGCGAAACTTCTCGAACGTTTTGATTTTGACAATATCGTCATATCTATAAAATCCTCCGATGTATCAAAAATGATAGCGTCATACAGACTTGCCGCCGAGAGGTGCGATTATCCTCTCCATCTCGGAGTTACCGAGGCCGGAACAGAACGTATGGGCATAATAAAGTCGTCGATCGGTATAGGCTCTCTTCTCTGCGACGGTATCGGCGAAACGATACGTGTGTCGCTGACCGATGATCCCGTAAAAGAAGTTGCGGCCGCCGTCGATATCCTGAAATGTATCGGGAAAAGAGGCGGGGTGAAACTTGTTTCGTGCCCCACTTGCGGAAGAACGAGGATAGACCTTGTGAAAGTCGCAAAAGAAGTCGAATCGGCTGTAAGCAATATCGACAAGGATATCACCGTGGCTGTCATGGGATGTGCCGTCAACGGTCCGGGAGAAGCCAGGGAGGCGGACATCGGGATAGCAGGCGGTGACGGCTGTGCGATAATCTTCCGCAAAGGCGAGATACTCAGAAAGATAAGAGAGGAGGATATCGTTTCCGAACTTCTTGAGGAAATTGATAGAATCTGAAAAATGAGTGTGAATATTAAGGATTTTTTTGAGGAGTTTGTAACGGATATTCCCGCTTCGATATGCCCGGGAGATATTACGGAGATAAGATATACCGAGGATTACAGCCATATAACCGTTTGCGCGAAATTTTCCGGACAGATTCCGGCTGAAGATCTGATAACTTTTGAAAATTCGGTAAGGGACGCGCTTAAAATAAATTCCGTAAAGCTATGCTGCAAATACCCTCCCGAGCTTTTCGGAGTTTCCTGTATGGATGAACTTATTGCACTTCTGAAACGCGATGTGCATACATTGAACGGTTTTCTGAACGGGGCAGAATATACATATGACGGCAGCGGAAAGCTTCGGATAGAGCTCAAACACGGAGGTCTGAAACTCATTGAAGAATCCGGATTCAGCCGCAGACTGACTGAACTTGTTTCCGGGCAGTTTGATAAAAAGATCACAGTTGAACTTACCGGTAACGATGAGACCGGCAGGGAAAAACCTGAGGATATTGAAAAAAAAACCGGGACCGACATTCCTGACCGCAGCGGGCAGATCCCGGAACCGACAAGGCAGGAAAAGAATGAGACGTCAGTTCCTGCGGAACAGGACGACGGTTTTTCGCCGGATTTCGGTTATGACACTTCTTCTGCCGAGGTCATAGCGGGAAAGCGTATAAGAAAAAAAGCGATACCTGTTTCTCAGGCACTGGAAAAGATCGGGGAAAAAGTTGTTGTCGCGGGAGATGTTTTCAGTTCCGAAGTGAAAGAACTGCGGGGGAATAAGTCTGTCGTTAAGTTTGAGATAACGGATTACAGCGGATCAGTCGAAGTAAAATTATTCCTTGCGACAAAGGATCTTGAAAAAATGGGTGTCGGTTCTGTCTTGAACGGAGCGACACTGCTTGTTTCGGGAAAGCTTGACAGTGATCCGTTTTCGGATGAGATCAATATTATCGCCGATTCTGTTGTCAAAGTAAAGAGGACAGAAAGAACAGATGATTCTCCCCGGAAAAGAGTCGAGCTTCACTGCCATACGACTATGTCAATGATGGACGCGGTCACGGATGTCAGGTCATTGATAGAAAGGGCGGCTTCATGGGGCCATACCGCTATTGCTGTCACCGATCACGGGGTCGTTCAGGCATTTCCGGACGCCATGTATCACGCACCGGATGACTTTAAGGTGATCTACGGGTGCGAAGCTTATGTCGTAAATGATACGAACCGTGAGAAAATATTAAAAAAGCCCGATGAGCGCAGCATAAAGGACGAGATAATCATTTTCGACGTCGAGACGACCGGACTCAGCTCCAAAAATGACAGAATTACGGAAATAGGCGCTGTAAAGCTGAAAAATCTCCGGGTCGTCGACAGTTTCAGCACTATGGTCAACCCGGGGATACATATTCCCGACTCGATCACGGAACTTACCGGGATAAGTGATGAAACGGTCAAAGACGCTCCCGACGAAAAAGAGGCCTTGGAAAAATTTATCGCCTTTTGCGGAAAAGATCCGGTCCTCGCGGCACATAACGCGAAATTTGACACATCGTTCATAAATGAGGCGTGCAGACGCAGCGGGACAGAATTTGATTACAATTGGCTCGATACGCTTATACTCTGTCAGTGTATGCTCCCGGAGATCTCAAGACACAGGCTCGATCAGGTCGCGAAGGCGCTGAAACTCGGAAAATTTGAGCACCACAGAGCCTCCGACGACGCGCTTATGCTGTCGAAGATCTATGTCGAACTGATAAACAGGCTTGTTGACAGTAACGGCCTTGAAAAGCTTGAGGATATCAATACAAAAGCGGGCAGTATCGATGTGAAAAAACTGAAAGCATATCACCAGATAATACTTGTCCGTAATCAGGAAGGACTTAAAAATCTCTATAAGCTTGTGTCATACAGCCATATAGACTATTTTTACAAGAAACCGCTGATACCGAGATCGCTCCTTGAAACTCACAGAGAGGGACTTATTTTCGGAAGCGCGTGTGAGGCCGGAGAGCTTTTTACCGCCATTGTCGAAGACAGACCGGAAGATGAGATCGACAGGATAGCCTCTTTTTATGATTATCTTGAGATCCAGCCGGTCTGCAACAACGAAAATCTCATTCGCGAAGGCATAGCTGAAAATACGGAGCAGCTCCGTGAGTTTAACAGGAAAGTGGTGAGAACGGGCGAAAGGCTTAACATACCGGTCTGCGCAACTTGCGACGTGCATTTTATGGACAGAAAAGACGCTGTTTACAGAAAGATACTTCTTTCCGGAATGGGTTTTAAAGACACGGAATACCAGCCGGATCTGTATCTGCGCACGACAGAAGAAATGCTTGAAGAGTTTTCATATCTCGGTGAGGAGAAAGCAAAAGAGGTAGTCATAACAAACACGAATCTTATTGCCGATATGACGGAAATCATAAGGCCGATACCGAAGGGTACTTTTACTCCCAAGATAGAAGGCTCGGAGGAAGAACTCAAAGAAATAACCAACAGGAGAGCAAGGGAAATATATGGCGATCCACTGCCGGAGCTTGTCGGAAAGCGGCTTGAACGCGAACTTGATTCGATAATAAAGCACGGATTTTCCGTACTTTATATTATTGCCCAGAAGCTTGTGAAAAATTCAGAGGAAAACGGTTACCATGTCGGTTCGAGAGGCTCGGTCGGATCATCTTTCGTCGCCTCGATGGCCGGTATATCCGAAGTCAATCCGCTCCCTCCGCACTATGTCTGCCCGAAGTGTAAACACAGCGAGTTTATGACAGACGGAGTATACGGTTCGGGATTCGACCTTCCGCAGAAAAACTGTCCCGAATGCGGTACGGATATGAGACGTGACGGTCATGACATACCGTTTGAGACGTTTCTCGGGTTTGACGGTGACAAAGCGCCCGATATAGACCTGAATTTTTCCGGGGAGTTTCAGGCGAGTGCTCACAGGTACACCGAGGAGCTTTTCGGAAAATCAAACGTTTTTAAGGCGGGCACCATCTCCGCGACAGCCGACAAGCTGGCGCATATGTATGTAAAAGAGTACTGCGAGAAAAACGGAATGACTGTAAATAACGCGGAAATGAACAGACTCGCCCTCGGCTGCACCGGTGTCAAGAGGACGACAGGTCAGCATCCCGGAGGAATGGTCGTTTTGCCGTCGGGGTATGATATCTATGATTTTACGCCGGTACAGCACCCCGCCGACAGGACCGGGAAAGATATAATAACAACGCATTTTGACTTCAATTCAATGCATGACACGATATTGAAACTTGATGAACTCGGTCATGATGTTCCGACTATGTACAAATACCTTGAGGATATGACGGGTATAAACATAAAAGATGTTCCGACGACCGACCCTCGTGTGATAAAGATGTGCACGGACTGCACCGTACTCGATGTGACCCCGGAGGAAATATACTGCAAAACAGGCAGTCTCGGCATACCGGAAATGGGTACAAATTTTACGATACAGATGCTTCTTGACGCAAAGCCCTCGAAATTCAGTGATTTTTTGCAGATATCCGGTCTGTCGCACGGTACCGATGTCTGGCTCGGCAACGCAAAGGATCTCATTGAACAGAACGTCTGTACCATATCCGAGGTCATCGGTACACGTGACAGCATTATGACGTATCTTATCTACAAGGGAGTGGAGCCGAAAGAAGCGTTTCAGATAATGGAGGATACGCGTAAAGGCAAGGCTCCCGAGACATTTACTCCGGAAAGGATCGAAATGCTCAGAAGTCATGATGTTCCGGAGTGGTATATCGAGAGCTGTCTTAAGATAAAATATATGTTTCCGAAAGCTCATGCAGCGGCTTATGTTATCGCCGCCATCAAACTGGGATGGTTCAAGCTCTACAAGCCTCTTGAGTATTACTCGACATATTTTACGGTGCGCGGTGAGGATTTTGACGCGGAGACGGCTGTAAAGGGAAAAACTGCGGTCCGGACAAAAATAGAAAATCTGAAGGAGCTCGGAAACAAACGGAGCAAAAAGGAAGACGATCTTTATGATATACTGCTCATAATAAATGAGATGATCTCGCGTGGATATGATTTTCTGCCGATAGATATATATAAATCACACGCTGTCAGGTATCTTATAGAGGACGGAAAGATCAGGATACCGTTTTCCGCGGTAAGCGGAATCGGCATATCCGCCGCTACGGGAATATACGAAACGGCCCGGAACGGAGGGTTTATCTCGGTGGAGGAATTTCAGACAATGAGCGGAGCATCAAAGACAACGATCGAGACACTGAAATCGATAGGCGCTTTCGGAAGCCTTCCCGATTCGTCTCAGATGTCGTTCTTCTGACTTGACTTTTTCCCCGCTATGTGTTATTATAGCAGCATAACGGACGGAGAAACATAAAGGAGTTTTTATGAAAAACTATGATCTTATCACTCCCGAGGGGACAAAAGATCTTCTGTTCGGAGAATGTGTGCTCAGGAGAAACATAGAAAACACACTGCTTGATATCTTCAGAAGCCGGGGATACTGCGAGATGATCACACCCGGTCTTGAGTTCTTTGATGTGTTCAGCCTGAATTCAAGGTATTTTCCGCAGGAGAACCTGTATAAGCTGAGTGACAGCAAAGGCAGGCTTCTTGTCATGCGACCCGATTCGACCATGCCCATAGCGAGAGTGACGGCCACAAGGCTCAGAGATACCGCTCTGCCGCTCAGGATATGCTATAATCAGACCATATACAGAACCGAGCCGGCCTTGCGCGGCAGGAGCGATGAGATCGTTCAGTCGGGTATCGAACTAATCGGTTCATCGATGAAACTCGCCGATCTTGAGATCATATCGACGGCACTGGAAGTCCTCGGCTCGTTCGGAATGAAATTTTCGCTTGAACTCGGTCATATCGGCATTTTCAAGGAGCTTGTCTCAAGACTCGATACCGACGATGACACAAGAGAAAAGATAAGAAAGCTCATCGAAGCGAAAAATTTCCCCGCTCTTGACGATCTTCTTGACAGCATCGGCTCCGGTCAGACTGTGAATGCCCTGAAAAAGCTCCCCGCTCTCTTCGGAGGAGCGGAGGTATTTGACAAGGCAAAGATGCTTATGCCCGATGACGTCGTAGGCGGCCTTCTCGATGAACTTTACGCCATTTACGCCGACGCATCCGATATGTGCGGCGACGGCGGAGAGATAACCGTTGATCTCGGACTTGTGAATAAAACAGACTACTACTCGGGACTTATAATAAAAGGCTATCTTCAGGGTTACGGAAGTGAGGTCATCTCCGGCGGCAGATATGACAGGCTCATATCCGAATTCGGGTATGATACACCTGCCGTCGGATTTGCCACAGATGTCAACGCCGTCGCTAAACTTATAGAAAAAAGCGGAGATATGCCCGAGGAGCCTCATTCCGACGCGATTGTGTTCGCACAGGACGGATTTGACGCCGAAGCTTTCAGAAAAGCAAAGGAGCTGCGTGAGCAGGGACTTGTCGTCGAAAACGCGCTGTTTACATCTCTTGACGCCGTAAGGGAATACGCCGTCGAAAAAAAGATCCCGCAGATCGTTATCGTCGGTGAATCAGACGCGGAGGTGACTGACGATGAGTAAGCCGGTGAGGATAGCTCTGACAAAGGGCAGACTTGAGAAAGATACGGTTGAGCTGTTTGAAAAAATAGGATTTGACTGCGCCGCAATAAGAGATAAAGGCAGAAAACTTATTCTTCCGATACCGGATGCCGGTATCGAGGCAGTCCTCGCGAAGGCCGGTGATGTCATCACATACGTCGAACACGGTGTCTGCGATCTCGGCGTTGTCGGAAAAGACATTATCATGGAAATAGGCGGAAGCTTTTATGAACTTGCGGATCTCGGATTCGGCAGGTGCAGATTTGCTCTCGCGGCAAAGAAAGGAAAAGATTTTTACAGCGGTTACGGAGTAAAGACAGTTGCCACGAAATATCCGAATGTGTCGCGGAATTTTTTTGAAAAAAAAGGAATGGACACCGAAATAATAAAAATCGAAGGTTCTGTCGAACTTGCCCCGCTGCTTGAACTGGCGGACGGTATCGTTGATATTGTGGAAACGGGGACGACACTGAGAGAAAACGGTCTTGAGATAATAGAGGATGTGGCACCTGTTTCGGCAAGACTTATCGCGAACACGGTCAGTCTTAAGATGCGCCGTAAAGAGATCGATACGCTTTTAAGGCTTATGGAGGAGAGACTGCAATGAAAAAGATTTACGCGAACGGCAGAGACGAGATCCTTTTTCTCGATGAGCTTAAGAGAAGAAACAGCGAGACAAACAAAAAGGTGACTGAAACAGTTTCGGCGATAATCGAGGATGTAAGGCTGAACGGTGACGCGGCCGTCGATAAATATACGGTGAAATTTGACGGAAAACTTCCGCCATACAGGGAAGTGCCGGCAGATGTTATAAGTGACGCTCTTACTTCGGCTGATGAAAAATTTGTAAACGCACTGCTTAACGCGCAGGAGAATATAGCCGCTTTCCACAGGATGCAGGTGGAGAACAGTTTTATATATCCCAAAGAAAACGGTGTGATAATGGGACAGAGGATCCGCGGGCTTGACAGGGTCGGGCTTTATGTCCCGGGCGGCACTGCGGCATATCCCTCGAGCGTGCTTATGAATACGATCCCCGCGAAGATTGCCGGTGTACGCGAGGTCGTGATGGTCACACCGCCCGGAAAGAGCGGAGACCCGAACGAAGATATACTCGTTGCCGCGTCGGTGTGCGGAGTTGACAGGATATTTCTTGCGGGAGGAGCTCAGGCTGTCGCCGCGCTTGCCTACGGAACAGAAACGGTACCGAAGTGTGACAAGATAGTCGGTCCGGGAAACATATATGTCGCAACCGCGAAAAAACTTCTTTACGGTGTCGTGGATATCGATATGATAGCCGGACCGAGCGAGGTGCTCGTGCTTGCGGATGATACGGCGGATCCGAAATTTGCCGCCGCTGACCTAATGTCACAGGCGGAGCACGATGTGCTTGCGTCCTCAATGATGATAACTACAAGCGAGAGAGTCGCCGATGAAACGCTCTCTGAGATAGAGCGCCAGATGAAAAATCTTTCAAGGCGTGATATAATCGGGAAATCTCTTGACGGGTACGGAGCCGTTATCATAGCCGAAAACAGGGGGCAGGCGGTTGAGCTTGCGAATCTCATCGCGCCCGAACATCTTGAGGTGCTCATGGAAAATCCCATGGAACTTATCGGATCTCTCGACAATGCGGGCTCTGTTTTTCTCGGTCACTATTCCTCCGAGCCTCTCGGAGACTACTACGCCGGACCGAATCATGTTCTTCCCACGAGCGGCACGGCAAAGTTTTTCTCGCCGCTCGGAGTTCCGAGTTTCATTAAGCGCTCAAGCTATATATATTATCCGAAGGACGCACTCAGGGAGGCAAAGGACGATATCGTGACCATTGCGGAAAAAGAAGGGCTTACCGCTCACGCCAACGCTGTCAGGGTAAGATTTGAGGATGAAAACAGGAAGTGATCATTTGAACTGGGAGAAAAACGTCAGAAAGACCGTTCCGTACACACCCGGTGAGCAGCCGGGGGGAAAAGATATACTGAAACTGAATACGAACGAAAATCCGTATCCCCCTTCACCGGCGGTAAAACGGATACTTGACGGCTTTGACTGCGGCTCGCTGAGACTTTATCCGTCGCCCGACTCAAAAGTTCTGACGGAAGCCATTGCCTCAGGATACGGCGTGGATCCGTCGCGGGTATTTGTCGGAGTCGGTTCCGATGACGTTCTTTCAATGGCGTTTCTGACTTTTTTCAATTCGGAAAAGCCGGTACTGTTTCCGGACGTGACATATTCTTTCTATGATGTCTGGGCGGGAATTTACCGCATTCCGTTCAGGACTGTTCCGCTTGACGAAAATTTCGGGATCATCGCGGAGGATTATATGACCGAAAACGGAGGCATTGTTTTCCCGAATCCCAACGCTCCCACGGGAATACTCGAAGATGTCCGCGATATCGAAAGGATCATTGCCGCAAATCCGGACTCTGTCGTTATCATTGACGAGGCCTATATCGATTTCGGCGGGCAAAGCTGTCTTCCGCTCACGGAAAAATATGATAATCTTCTTGTGGTTCAGACATTCTCAAAATCGCGCTCTCTTGCCGGTCTGAGAATAGGTTTTGCC
This sequence comes from uncultured Alistipes sp., assembly GCA_964414745.1. Lineage (GTDB taxonomy): Bacteria > Bacillota > Clostridia > Oscillospirales > Ruminococcaceae > Ruminococcus. The sequence goes on from CAYPXB010000003.1 coordinate 36,394, forward strand.
GTCGGAAACGAAAAATTGATAAAATATATGAATGATGTCAGGTACTCGGTAAACTCGTACACGATGAACACACTGTCACAGACAGTCGGTGCAGCGGCGGTCGCGGATGAGGAATATTTTCGGGAAACCACGGAAATGATAATAAACACTCGTGAGCGGTCTGAAAAAAGGCTGGCAGAACTCGGTTTCACTTTTACCGATTCAAAGAGCAACTTTCTTTTTGCTAGTCACAGGAGCGTTCCCGCGAAAGAAATATTTGAAAAGCTTAGAAGCCGCGGGATATATGTACGCTATTGGGACAAGCCGAGGATAAGCGATTATCTGCGTATCACGATAGGCAAAGATGAGGATATGAATAAGTTTTTTGCTGTACTGGAGGAGATTCTCAATGGATAATATCGTAAGAAAGGGCACAGTCGAACGCTCGACAAAAGAGACCGAAATATCGGTAAGCGCGGTGCTTGACGGCAACGGAAAGGCGGAAATCTCCACAGGAATAGGATTTTTCGATCATATGCTGACTGCGCTTTCCGTACACAGCGGTATCAGCATGGATATCAGAGTCCGCGGGGATCTTGAGGTCGACGGACACCACACGGTGGAGGACACGGGTATAGCTTTGGGTATGGCTTTGGCGCGCGCACTCGGAGATAAAAGCGGGATAGCGCGTTACGGGACGTCTTTTATTCCGATGGACGAAAGCCTTGCCATGGCAAGCCTTGATATCAGTAACAGACCGTTCCTTGTATTTGACGCGCAGTTTTGTGACCAAAGGTGCGGCGATTACGATCTTTGTCTGACGGAGGAGTTTTTCCGCGCATTCGCGTTCAATGCCGGTATAACCTTGCATATAAAGCTTTTGTACGGCACAAATGATCACCATAAGTGCGAGGCGATCTTCAAATCCGTTGCCCACGCGCTGAAAGATGCCGTTGCCGTCAGAAGCGGCGGTAATACGCTTTCCACGAAAGGAGTGCTCTGATGATTGCCGTTATTGATTACGGAGCGGGAAATATATTCAGCGTAAAGAACGCCCTTGATTATCTCGGACTTGAGTGCGCTCTCGTTTCCGACGCCGATTCGGTAAGAAGAGCCGATGCGGTCATCCTTCCCGGTGTAGGGGCTTTCCCCGCCGCGATGAATGCACTGAAAACATCCGGACTTGTCGGTACGATAGTCGAGGAGGCGCGCAGAAAGCCGTTTCTCGGCATATGTCTCGGTATGCAGCTGATATTCTCGAAAGGATATGAATTCGGAGAGTGCGACGGACTGGGTCTTATAGAAGGCAGCGTAAAAAAGATGGAGGTTCAGGATCTGATAATACCGCATATGGGTTGGAACAGGCTTGAGAAGCTGAATGACTGCCCGTTGCTCAATGGCGTCGGAAGCGATGAGTATGTTTATTTTGTCCACTCGTACAAAGCCGAGTGCGAAGACAGGTATATCTCGGCGTACTGCGAGTACGGAGGAAGAGTGCCGGCACTCGTATATGACGGAAAGTTTGTTTACGGAGCGCAGTTTCATCCCGAAAAAAGCGGAGAGACGGGGCTCGGAATACTCAGGAATTTCGGAGGGCTGATATGATCGTTCTTCCTGCCATAGATATCAAGGACGGAAACTGCGTACGCCTGAAAAAAGGAGATTTTTCGACTGCCGAAACGGTTGCCGGCGATTTTCTCGAAACAGCGGTCGGATTCAGTGACTGCGGCGCAGAATGGATCCATATGGTCGATCTCGACGGAGCTAAACAGGGTCGTCCGGTAAACAAAGAAATCTACCACGAAGTTGCCTTGAAGACAGACCTGAAAGTGGAGCTTGGCGGCGGTATAAGAAATATCGACACGGTCGCGGAGTATCTTGATCTGGGAATTTCACGCGTTATACTTGGATCTGCCGCCCTGAAAGATCCCGCGCTCGTCTATGCCGCGGTTGAGCGGTTCGGAAGTGAAAAGATTGCCGTGGGGATAGATGCCGTTGACGGTATGGTCGCGACGGAAGGCTGGACTGAGTCATCACAGGTAAGCTATATTGAGCTTGCCGTTAAAATGGCGGCGGAAGGCGTCAGATACTTTATTTTCACTGATATTTCACGGGACGGTATGCTCTCCGGAGTAAATGCGAAGCAGCTGGAGGCGTTGGCGGGATCACTCGGTTCTGACTGTAATGTGATCGCAAGCGGCGGTGTCCGCACGATGGAAGATATATCGGTCTGCAAAAAAATGGGGCTGTATGGCGTCATATGCGGAAAGTCTGTATACAGCGGAACGCTTGACCTACGTGAGGCGATTGAATACGCACATGACAAAGACTGCTGAAGGAGGAAAAGTATGCTTGCGAAGAGAATCATCCCTTGTCTTGACGTGCGTGACGGTAAAGTCGTGAAGGGCGTCAATTTTGAGGGGATACGTGATGTCGGTGATCCTGTGGAATGTGCCGGGGAGTATAACAGACAGTGTGCCGATGAGATCGTATTTTATGATATAACCGCGTCTTTTGAGGGCAGAGGAGTCTTTCTCGATGTGGTACGCGAAACGGCGAAAAAAGTGTTCGTTCCGCTGACGGTCGGCGGGGGAATAAAAACCGTTGATGATATGCGGGAAGCTTTGCGTGCCGGAGCAGACAAAGTTTCCGTCAATTCCCAGGCTGTACGGAACCCCGGTCTCATCAGAGAAGGCGCCGATATATTCGGAAGTCAGTGCATATGCGTCGGTATTGACGCTAAGAAGACGGCGCCGTCAAAATGGACGGTCTATATAAACGGAGGACGCGTCGATATGAAACTTGATCTCATCGAGTGGGTGAGAGAGGTTGAAAGTCTCGGCGCCGGGGAAATATGTCTTAACTCAATAGATGCCGACGGTACAAAGGCGGGGTTTGATATCGATATGCTCAGAGCTGTCTGTGATAATTGCGACATACCCGTTATAGCCAGCGGCGGAGCCGGGAAGAAAGAGGATTTCGCTGAGGTATTTGAAAAGACCGGAGCCACGGCGGCACTTGCGGCGTCGCTTTTTCACTTCGGTGAGCTGACTGTCGGGGAAGTAAAGGACTACTGCCGCGGGAAAGGAATAATCGTAAGATGAGCGAAGCTGTCAGGACGGATATTGATAATATCGAAAGATTTTTTGAAAAGGGAGATCTTATCCCTGCGATCTGCTATGATGTAAATACGAAAAAAGTGCTTATGCTTGCGTATATGAACAGAGAGAGCTTCAGAAAAACACTTGAGACAGGGTATACATGGTTTTGGAGCCGTTCGCGTCGGGAATTATGGAACAAAGGAGCGACTTCCGGCAACGTCCAGAGGGTCGTTTCAATCTTTGCCGATTGTGATAATGACACGCTGCTTGTAAACGTGAAGCAGACGGGAGTGGCGTGCCATACGGGAAATTACAGTTGTTTTTTCAATGAGATATACAGTACGGAGGAACAGAAATGACGGTCTATGAGGAGATCTTTCAGGTCATAAAGCAGCGGAAAGAGGAATATGAAAACGGATGCGGCGCGGAGAACTCTTACACCTGCTATCTTTTCGGGCAGGGTGTGGACAAGATCTGCAAGAAAGTCGGCGAAGAGGCCGCGGAGACGATAATCGCGGCGAAGAACAGAAATAATGATGAACTTATGAATGAGATAAACGATCTTCTGTACCATTTGATGGTTCTCTGTGCCAATCAGGGACTCGAATGGTCGGAAGTTGAGAAAGTGCTTGCCGAGCGCAACGAGAAGATAGGAAATCTGAAAAAATTTCACCAAGTGGATAAAAACACGTGATGATAAAATTATTGATTTTATACAAAAAAATACTTGATTTTCAAATATAAGTGTTGTATAATAATAATATATGCTAAGGTGCTGTCCGGCACCTTATATACGAAAGGAGTTATATTATGATCTATTCTCACGAAGTTGAAACGATGTGCCCGGTAGCTCAGGGTGTAGCTCACGGTGCCGCTCCCATCCCCGAGGAGGCAAAGTGGGTAAAAGCCAAGGAGATCAAGGATATTTCGGGCTTTACACACGGAATCGGATGGTGTGCGCCTGAACAGGGTACGTGCAAGCTTACTCTCAACGTAAAAGAGGGCGTTATCCAGGAATGTCTTATCGAGACGATAGGATGCTCCGGAATGACACATTCTGCCGCCATGGCCGCCGAGATACTTCCCGGCAGGACTATCCTCGAGGCGCTGAATACGGATCTTGTATGTGACGCTATCAATACCGCTATGAGAGAGCTTTTCCTCCAGATCGTCTACGGCCGTTCCCAGAGTGCTTTTTCCGAGGGCGGACTCGTTGTCGGAGCCGGTCTTGAGGATCTCGGAAAAGGTCTGCGTTCACAGGTCGGCACGATGTATGGCACTCTCAAAAAGGGTCCGCGCTATCTTGAGATGACAGACGGCTATGTTACCGGACTCGCTCTTAATGAGGACGACGAGATAATCGGTTATCAGTTTGTTAATTTCGGCAAGATGATGGACTTTATAAAAGCCGGAGATGACGCGAATACCGCTTTTGAAAAGGCTAAAGGTCAGTACGGACGTGTAGCTGACGCAGTCAGGATCATAGATCCGAGAAAAGAATAAGGAGGGTTTCTGTAATGGCATTGTTTGAATCATACGAGAGAAGAGAAAAGCAGATCCTTGCCGCGATAGGACAGTACGGTATTGGATCGATAGAAGAATGTGCCGATGTTTGCAAGGAAAAGGGTCTTGATATCTATAAACTTGTGGAAAGCATCCAGCCTATATGCTTTGAGAACGCGAAGTGGGCATATACCGTGGGATGCGCGATCGCTATCAAAAAAGGCTGCACAAGAGCAGCGGACGCAGCCGCCGCTATAGGCGAAGGACTTCAGGCATTCTGTATCCCCGGTTCTGTTGCCGATCAGCGTAAAGTCGGTCTCGGACACGGAAATCTCGGAAAAATGCTCCTTGAGGAGGAGACAGAGTGTTTCGCTTTTCTTGCGGGACATGAATCTTTCGCGGCTGCGGAGGGCGCGATAGGAATCGCCGAAAAGGCAAACAAGGTCCGTCAGAAACCGCTGAGGGTCATACTTAACGGACTCGGCAAGGACGCTGCTCAGATAATCGCGAGAGTGAACGGATTTACATATGTTGAGACCGAGATGGATTATTACACCGGCGAAGTAAAAGAAGTATTCCGCAAGGCATATTCGGACGGACTCCGTGCGAAGGTAAACTGCTACGGTGCAAATGACGTTACGGAAGGCGTTGCGATAATGTGGAAGGAAAACGTCGATGTATCGATCACGGGCAACTCCACAAATCCGACAAGATTCCAGCACCCTGTTGCCGGAACGTACAAGAAAGAACGCCTTGACGCCGGAAAGAAGTATTTTTCTGTCGCTTCGGGCGGTGGCACGGGACGTACTCTTCACCCCGACAATATGGCCGCAGGACCCGCTTCGTACGGAATGACGGATACTATGGGAAGAATGCACTCGGACGCTCAGTTTGCCGGATCTTCATCGGTTCCCGCGCACGTTGAGATGATGGGACTTATCGGTATGGGCAACAATCCTATGGTAGGAGCTACGGTTGCCTGCGCTGTTGCTGTGGAAGAGGCAATGAAGTAATATCAGACACGAATATAAATAAACAAGATATGACAAAAGGCTCCCTGTTTTTCGGGAGCCTTTTTATTTTTGAAACAATGCCGTTTCAGCCGATGATCAAAGCTGATCCGCTATCTCATAAATGAGCTTTTCCGTCTTTTCCCATCCGAGACACGGGTCGGTGATCGATTTTCCATATATATTTTCGCCGATCTTCTGGTTTCCGTCCTCGATATAGCTTTCTATCATAAGACCTTTTACAAGTTTTTTTATACTCTCGCAGTGTTTGCAGCTGTGAAGGACTTCTTTTGCTATCCTGATTTGCTCAAGATATTTTTTGCCTGAGTTTGAATGATTCGTATCAACGATAAGAGCGGGATTTTTGAGATCTTTCTCGGCATAAAGTTCCGCGAGATTCAGAAGATCCTCATAGTGGTAGTTCGGGAAAGATCTGCCTCTGTCATTGACATAACCGCGCAGTATGGCATGGGCATACGGATTTCCGTCACTCTTTACTTCCCACCCGCTGTAAATGAAGGCGTGAGAATGCTGAGCAGCGGTTATTGAGTTCATCATTACGGATATATCACCGCTTGTGGGATTTTTCATACCGACGGGGATATCAAGACCGCTTGATGTAAGACGGTGGTGCTGATCCTCGACAGAACGCGCGCCTACAGCGACATATGCGAGAAGATCGTCAAGATAGATATAATTTTCCGGGTAAAGCATTTCGTCTGCGCAGCTGAATCCCGTTTCCGCCAAAGCGCGCATATGAAGCTCGCGTATCGAAACGATCCCGTTGTACAGATCGGGCATTCCCGTGGGGTTGGGCTGATGAAGCATACCTTTGTAGCCTTCGCCGGTCGTACGCGGTTTTCCGGTGTATATCCTCGGTATCATGAATATCTTATCGTTTACCTTGTCCTGAACCTTGCGCAGACGCGAGATATAATCCATCACGCTGTCTTCGTTGTCCGCCGAGCAAGGACCGATGATAAGTATGAATTTATCCGATCTTCCGCTGAAGATATCTTTTATCTCGTCATCGCGCTTTTTCTTTAGCTTCGTAAGTTCCGAGGTGAGGGGAAATTCTTTTTTTATTTCCTCGGGAAGCGGGAGCTTCCTCATAAAATTCATAGACATTTTTTACTCCTCCTGAATCTGTTATATTATTTTTCCGGCGAATATAGATAATCCGTGCCGAATCTCTGAGCAAGCAGATCACACATAACAAGAGCCGCCGCGCTGTCGACGACAATTCTCGCTCTGTGGATTATTGCGGGATCATGCCTGCCTTTAATGCTAAGTGCTGTATCCTGACCGTTAATAAAGTCAACAGTCTGCTGTTCCTTGTAAATTGACGGAGTGGGCTTTACAACACACCTCATCAATATCGGCATACCGTTTGTGATGCCTCCGAGTATTCCTCCGCAGGAATTGGTTTTTGTGTAGATTTTTCCGTTTTCCGAGAAAAACGCGTCGTTTGCCGTACTCCCTCTTTTGCCGGCAAGCGCAAATCCGTCGCCGAATTCCACACCTTTTACAGCGGGTATCCCGAATATGATGTGTGACAGAACTCCCTCAACGGTATCAAACCAAGGTTCGCCGACTCCGGCCGGGACGCCCGTTATGACCGTTTCAAGGATGCCTCCGACACTGTCGCCGTCGTTTCTCGCTTCTTCGATTGCATTTTTCATAAGTTTTTCCGCTTCGGGGTCGAGAACGGCAAAATCTTTGTTCTCAAGAAAAACGATATCCTTTTCCGTATCTTCAAAATCCCTGTCAGCAATTCCAGCGCATGACTTTATATGTGTGCCTATATGAATGCCTTTTCCGCTCAGAGCCGAGGCAGCGACAGCTCCCGCCGCGACAAGTCCCGCGGTGATCCTGCCCGAAAAATGTCCTCCTCCTCTGAAATCGGCAAAACCGTGATATTTTTCGTATGCCGTAAGATCCGCGTGACCCGGCCGTGCTATATGGCTCATCATCGAATAGTCTCCGCTCTTTGTGTCGCTGTTGCCGATAATGAATGTTATAGGTGTTCCGGTCGTCCTGCCGTTTACAACACCGCTCACTATATCAACGCGGTCAGACTCGCGACGGGCGGTCGAAAGAGTCCCCACAGCACGCCTCAGATCCATACGGTGAGCTATAAATGATTCATCCACAGCAATCCCCGGAGCCATTCCGTCGAGAACAGCGCCGATCATTTTCCCGTGGCTTTCGCCGAATATTGTAACGATAACGCTTGTTCCGAATGAGTTTTTCAAAGGATCACCTCCAAGATCCGTAATGCAGAATACCGAAAGTTATTTTACCACAATATGGCACAAAAGTCAACTGTCTGAGAAAATTTACGGCAAAAATCAAAAAAAGTTATTGACAAGTTTCTCATATTGGTTTATAATCTATATGTAAACGCGGTGAAGGGAACAGGCTTCCGGTCAGCGGGCTTTCCAGAGAGCTGTCATTCCGGTGAAAGGCAGCAGGCTCGTGCGGCAGGCGTATCATCCCCGAGCGGTCGGCTGAAAGGTGCGTTGACAGACGGCTCCGGCAGACCTCAAGGAGGTTGTGCCGGGGGTCGTATCAGGATTGTCAATCGGTTCGGAAGGGCAGACAGTTTGTTTTGTTGTTCTGACTTTGTTTGTCGTGGTGATTAGGTTTGGACGGGTTCTCCCGTTACAGAGAGTCACATTCAAAGATGTGAGCGAGCGGGCGTGTTTTTATACGCCAATAAGAGTGGTACCGCGGGTTTATGAGTAAATTCGTCTCTTTCATGTGGTTTTGCGCATGGGAGGCTTTTTTTATTTCTTTTGTATGGATATTGGAAGTGTTTATTATGGAAGCGGATACTAAAAGATTAGGGTATGGTCTGAAAACACTGGTGATCTTCAGAAACCTGTTGTCAGACAGAGTCGTTTCTTCGTTATCGGAGATACTCGGCAGCGATAAATTGAGTACAGGTGAAAAACTTTCGCTTTACGGAGAACTTGTTTCGGAGCTTTATTCTGTTTCGGAAGATCTCAGCCACTATCTTCTTGACCTTGTGCTCAAGGATGTGAATCCCTATGTACTAATGCGGGCGTCGGGGAAAGAGCCGGGAACGAATATGGAAAAATGTCTTTGCGCGGAACTTCGGCTTTTTCAAAGCATTTCGCTTCTGACTCCCGATGATCTCAGAAAGGGTTTGGACTGGGACGGATACCTTCCCGGGTGGGATAACTCCGAAATTGACTTTGTTTCTGAATATTTACGGCATATGGATGAAATAGGGCTTCATGGCTACGGAATATTTTCGGAATATCATATGTTCGTTCTTGACAGATCAGGCAGTATAATTCCTGTGGGAAACCCTGACAGGATAAGATTGTCGGAACTTTTTGAATACGAACGCGAGCGGCAGCAGGTCATCGATAACACACTTGCGCTTCTCAGCGGTGCTCCGGCGCAGAATGTGCTTCTCTACGGCGACGCGGGGACAGGAAAATCCTCAACGGTAAAGGCGCTTGTGAATGAGTATTCCGAAAGAGGTCTGAGGCTCGTCGAGGTAAAGAAAGAGCAGATAGATCTTATTCCTCATCTTATCGAAACGCTTTCGTCAAATCCCTTGAAATTCATCATTTTTATAGATGATCTCTCATTTTCGCAGGATAATGACAGCTTCGGTTCTCTGAAAGCCGCCCTCGAAGGCTCTGTCTCCGCGAGGACCGGAAATATTGCCATATATGCCACAAGCAACAGACGCAAACTTGTCCGGGAACGGTTTTCCGACCGTGACGGCGACGATATCCACCGCAACGACACGATACAGGAGCTAAATTCGCTTTCAGACCGGTTCGGGCTTACTGTAAGTTTTATAAGGCCCTCTAAAAAAGTCTATCTTGAGATCGTCAGCCGTCTCGCACACAGTAATAATATCGATATAGATGAGGAGAGGCTCTTTTCCATGGCGGAGCAGTACGCGCTCGCCGCAAACGGCCGCTCGGGCAGAACAGCGCGGCATTTTATCGACCATCTTCTCGGTGTGGCGGAATTACCCGGTAAGTCACAGACGGATGCCTGCGGTTCGGCAGACAAAAAATAAATAACGAATCATAAACGGAAGGGGAATTTAAAAATGCTTACTCTTGACAAGATCTATCATTCACGTTATATTTTAAGACAGGTGATAAGGGAAACGGATATTATTCACGCTCCCAATATAAATCCCGAGTCGGAGATCTATCTTAAGACCGAAAATCTTCAGATAACAGGTTCTTTCAAAGTACGCGGAGCATATTACAGGATGTCACAGCTTACCGACGAGGAGAAGGAAAGGGGAGTCATCGCCTGCTCAGCCGGAAACCACGCGCAGGGAGTCGCTCTTGCCGCTGCAAGAAACGGCATAAAATCCGTTATCTGTCTGCCGGACAACGCGCCGATATCAAAAGTTGAGGCGACAAAAAGCTACGGAGCTGAGGTCTGCCTTGTAAAAGGCGTTTACGATGACGCCTATACCGAGGCTCTAAGACAGCGTGATGAGTACGGATATACGTTTATTCACCCATTTGACGATGAGAATGTCATAGCGGGTCAGGGAACGATCGGACTTGAGCTTATGGAACAGCTTCCGGATATGGACGCCGTTATCGTACCGATAGGCGGAGGCGGGCTCATTTCCGGGATAGCGTTTGCCATAAAGCAGCTTAATCCCCGGATAAAAGTTTACGGAGTGCAGGCTCTCGGAGCCCCGAGTATGTATAATTCTGTACGGGAAGGAAAGCCGGTTCAGCTTGAGAGCGTTTCGACGATCGCGGACGGTATTGCCGTAAAATCACCGGGAGAAAATACTTTCCGCTACTGCTCGGAGTATGTTGATGACATAGTGACTGTAAATGATGACGAGATCTCCGCCGCTATCCTTGCCCTTATGGAGCAGCAGAAGCTTGTTACGGAGGGAGCCGGAGCCGTTCCGGTAGCCGCCGCGATGTTCAACAAACTTCCGATAAAGGGCAAAAAGACAGTATGCCTTCTGTCGGGCGGAAATATCGATGTCACGATACTGTCGAGAGTCATCAAGCGCGGTCTGATAATGTCCGGCCGCTCCTGCTCGCTGAATATTGAGCTTATCGACAAGCCCGGTCAGCTTATGGATGTATCGAGAATAATAGCAGAGCTCGGAGGAAACGTCACATCGATCCATCATGAACGCGCGAATGAAGGCTCGGACGTAAACGGCTGTTATCTGAGGATAATACTTGAAACGAGAAATTTTGACCATATTCACAGGATTAACTCCGCTCTGAAAGAAAGCGGATTTAAGATCATAAATGACTGAAGGAGAAGTAATTATGAAAACTGTAAACACCGAAAAAGCCCCAAAGGCGGTAGGACCTTATTCACAGGCGGTTATCAGCGGAGGATTGGTTTATACTTCCGGACAGATAGCTATCGATCCCGTAACAAACACAGTCGAGGCAACCGATATAACCGGACAGACCGAGCAGATCATGAAAAATCTCGGGGAGGTATTGAAGGCTGCCGGCACATCGTTTGACAAGGCTGTCAAGACAACTTGTTTCCTTGCCTATATGGATGATTTTGCGGCATTTAACGAGGTCTATGAAAAATATTTCGTCACAAGGCCCGCCAGAAGTTGTGTCGCTGTAAGGACACTGCCGAAGAATGTTCTTGCCGAGGTCGAAGTTATCGCCGAATGCTGAAGTGAAATTCACGGAATCAAAAAATGCCTCCCGTTTTGGGAGGCATTTTTACGCAAAGAAACAGATCCTTATTTTATATCTTTGTGATGTCGACAAGTTCAACATCATTTATTGTGCGTCCCGATTCAAGGACATTTGCGAGAGCGCGCGCCGTATCAACGGCGGTGATGCTGCAGATAGAGCGCTCGATCGATTTTCTGCGCAGTTTTACGCTGTCACGTTCGGGCAATCTGCCTTTTGCCGACGTCGAGATAACATAGTGGATCTTGCCGCTTTCAAGCAGGTCTATAAGATTGGGCTCACCGTCCGATATCTTTCTCACAAGATTGGTCGCTATCATATTCCTGTTCAGGACACTTTGCGTTCCCGATGTAGCGTAAAGCTCAAATCCCATGCGCGCGAATTTATCGGCAATCGGGATTATATCCTGTTTGTCAGAGTCGCGTACGGAAATAAGGACACCGCCTTCTCTTTTCAGGTCATATCCGGCAGCGACGAGGCCTTTGAGCAATGCGTCCTCGAGGGTCTTTCCGATACCGAGACACTCGCCGGTCGATTTCATCTCCGGACCGAGCATCGTATCGACGTCAGTCAGTTTCTCAAAACTGAATACTGGTACTTTAACGGCAATATATTCTCCGGAAGGATATAATCCGCTTTCATATCCGAGCTCTTTCAGAGTGGCTCCCATGATTATCCTTGTTGCGATATCCACCATCGGTATTCCCGTCACCTTGCTTATATAAGGCACAGTCCTGGAGGATCTCGGGTTTACCTCTATGACATATACATCGTTGTTATAAACGACATACTGGATATTCACAAGTCCTATAACATTGAGTTCAAGCGCGAGTTTCCTCGTGTATTCGACGATAATATTCTTGATCCTCTCCGAAAGATGCTGTGCGGGATAGATAGATATTGAATCGCCCGAATGGACACCGGCACGTTCGATATGTTCCATGATCCCGGGTATCAGAAAATCCTTACCGTCGCAAATCGCGTCCACTTCAACTTCTGTTCCCATCATATATTTATCGATAAGCACGGGATTTTCTATCGAGTGGCTCGTGATTATGCCCATATATTCAACGACATCCTCCTCGGAATGGGCGATGATCATATTCTGTCCTCCGAGGACATATGACGGACGCAGAAGCACGGGATATCCGAGATCTTCCGCGGCAGCGACGGCTTCCTCCGTCGTCATGACCGTATGGCCGGCGGGACGCGGTATTTTGCATTTTTCAAGGATCTCATCGAAACGTTCTCTATCCTCTGCCGCGTCTGTCATATCAGCAGATGTCCCCAATATCCTCACTCCCATATCGGCAAGGTATCTTGTAAGCTTTATCGCTGTCTGGCCACCGAACTGAACGACGACACCGTAAGGTTTTTCTGTCTCGATTATAGCCTCAACATCCTCTTTTGTGAGCGGGTCAAAGTAGAGTCTGTCGCCTGTATCAAAGTCGGTCGAAACCGTCTCCGGATTGTTATTGCAGATAACTGCCTCGCACCCGAGTTCTTTCAATGTCCAGACACAGTGAACGGAGCAGTAGTCAAACTCGATACCCTGACCGATGCGGATAGGACCTGAGCCGAAAACGATTATTTTTTTCTTGTCACTGTGTTTGTTCTCTATAAATTCCGCCGCCTCATTTTCATCATCAAGTGTTGAATAAAAATACGGTGTCTCGGCTTTGAACTCTCCGGCGCACGTGTCGACCATTTTGAATACGGCACTTTTGTGAATGGGGCATTTCTGACCCGATATTCGTTCTATCGTGCTGTCAAGATAACCGTATTTTCTGGCAAGAAGATATTTTTCTTCCGTGAGCTCACCGTCGGCAAGCGATCTCTCAAGTTCAACGAGATTTAAAAGCTTGCTGAGGAACCACTTGTCTATCATTGTTATGCGGTGGATCTCGTCGACGGAGATGCCTCTTTTCAAAGCTTCGAATACCTTAAAAGACCGCTCATCGTCTATCGTGTACAGCATATCATGTATCTCGTCATCGGAATACTTTTCAAGCTTTTTGAGATTCATCGTATCAAGACCGAGCTCTATCGACCTTACCGCTTTCATCATCGCCTGCTCAAAACTTGTTCCGATAGCCATTACTTCGCCCGTAGCCTTCATCTGCGTTCCGAGCGTCCTCTTTGCGTATACGAATTTATCAAAAGCCCATTTCGGGAATTTTACGACAACATAATCGAGAGCCGGTTCAAAACAGGCGTATGTTTTTCCCGTGACCTGATTTACGATCTCGTCAAGGGTATATCCGATCGCTATCTTTGTGGCTACTTTTGCGATAGGGTAGCCCGTGGCTTTTGAGGCGAGAGCGGATGAACGTGATACACGGGGATTTACCTCGATGACAGCATATTCAAAACTTGTCGGATGCAGGGCAAACTGACAGTTGCAGCCTCCTTCGACTTTGAGCTCTTTTATTATATTTATCGCGGCTGTCCTCAGCATCTGATATTCGCGGTCCGAGAGCGTCACAGCCGGAGCGATAACTATGCTGTCGCCTGTGTGAACACCTACGGGGTCGAAATTTTCCATGGAGCAGACAGTTATTACGTTGCCCTTTCTGTCGCGGATGACCTCGAACTCTATTTCTTTCCATCCGCTTATGCATTTTTCGATAAGTACCTGAGTTATAGGGGAAAGGCGGAGACCGTTTGTCGAGATATCGCGGAGTTCTTCCTCATTCTG
>CAYPXB010000003.1:50492-53965 GCA_964414745.1 uncultured Alistipes sp.
TCGATATATATTTTGTCGGCCATTGCCTTATCGGTCATTATAGTGGCGGGATTGGAATTTATCAGGACGACCTCAAGCCCCTCCTGTTTCAGAGCGCGGCAAGCCTGCGTACCGGCGTAGTCAAATTCCGCTGCCTGTCCGATGATTATCGGGCCGGATCCTATTACAAGCACTTTTTTGATATCATCTCTCAGCGGCATTTCATCTGACCTCCTTACGGCTCATTCTGGCAATAAACTCATCAAAAAGATATGCTGTGTCCAGAGGACCGCCGTGCGCCTCGGGGTGGAACTGGACGGTGACGGCGTCGGTGTTTTTATATTTTATCCCCTCGCACGTTCTGTCGTTAGCGTTGATATGTGAAACTGTTCCTATATCACCGGATATGCTCTCTCCGACAACGGCATATCCGTGATTCTGGCTCGTAACATAGGTAAGACCGCTCTCAAGGTCGATGACCGGCTGATTTGCGCCTCTGTGGCCGTATTTGAGTTTTTCCGTGCGTCCTCCGTTCGCAAGGGCCATGAGCTGGTGACCGAGGCATATTCCGAATATGGGATACCCGAGTTTCTGGATCTCTCTGATATTTTCAATAACTGTGGTATTTTCCGTGGGATCTCCCGGTCCGTTCGAGAACATTATTCCGTCGGGGTCGAGCGCTCTTACTTCAGACGCCGTTGTGTACGCAGGAACAACAGTCACTTCGCAGCCGCGTCTGACAAGTTCCTGACGTATGTTTCTCTTATATCCGAAATCAAAGAGCACAACTTTATGTTTACAGCTCCCGGTGCCGTATATCCGCGATTTGTCGCAAGTTACGGTTTTAACGGCGTCTCTGATGGTATATGCGTTTATCTTTTTCAAAAGATCCTGTTTTGCATCATTGTCATTTTTTATATCACACGTCGTTATAGCTCCGTTCATTACACCTGTCTCGCGTATCATCCGCGTAAGTCTGCGTGTATCTATGCTGTGAATGCCGACGATGCCGTGCTTTTTGAGATAGCTGTCGATATCACCCTCGGATCTGAAATTGGATGGCGCGTTGCACCACTCTCTTACGATGTAGCCGCTCAGATAGGGAGCGTCCGATTCGCTGTCCTCGCCGTTCACGCCGTAATTGCCGATAAGCGGAAATGTCTGCGTAACCAACTGTCCGTAATAGCTCGGGTCTGTGAGTGTTTCCTGATAACCGGTAAGTCCGGTGGTGAAGACAACTTCCCCGATAACAGTCCCTTCCGCTCCAAAACCGAAGCCCTCAAAGATCTGTCCGTCTGAGAGAAGCAGATACACTCTTTTGCCTGTGTTGAATAACGACATTTTCTTCGATCCTTTCAAACAAGATTGATCCCGGCAAACAAGACCGGTCAAGAATTTATATGTGAAACAATATCGTCTCTCATCCTTATTACTTCACGGCGTGCCGCTTTTGCAAAATCCCGTTCATCGCAGCCTTCCGACAGATACGCGCACATAACGGCTCTTGACGAGTTTACAACGGCTCCTATCCCGTTTTTATCAAAAGCTCCTTTCAGCCCTTCGGCTCCGCCTCCCTGCGCTCCGTAACCCGGAACAAGGAAAAAGGTGTGCGGGAGCCTTTCTCTCAGCTGTGCAAGCTGCTGCGGATATGTCGCGCCGACTACAGCGCCGACCGCTGAATAGCCGTATTTGCCCTCGGTGCCGCTTCCCCATTTTTCGCACATATCCCCCATAACGGCATAGAGCGGCGTATCGCCGATGAGTTTGTCCTGGATCTCTCCGCTTGAGGGATTTGACGTTTTCACAAGTACGAAGATACCTTTATCGCGCTCGCGGCAGACTTTGAGCAGGGGCGTTATCCCGTCTGTGCCGAGGTATCCGTTGACTGTGAGCGCATCAGCGGCAAATGCCTCAAGTTCATTCTCCCCGACAGTTACCGCTCCGAGGTGAGCGTCCGCGTATGCCTCCATCGTCGCACCTATATCATTTCTTTTTCCGTCCGTTATCACGAACATTCCGTTGAGTTTCGCGTACCTTATCGTTTTTTCGAGCGTTTTGACACCATAGTGTCCGAACATCTCATAATATGCCGCCTGGGGCTTTATTGCCGGAACTATATCGTGTATCTCGTCGATCAGGGCTTTGTTGAATGTAAAAACAGCCTTGGCAGCGGCTTTCATCGTCCAGCCGTCCTGATCGAGGTATCTGCGCTTTATGAAATCCGGGACATATTCGAGCCTCGGGTCAAGTCCGACCACAGTCGGATTTTTAAGCTCGATTATCCTGTCTATAAGTCTGTCAAATGACATGATCATCTCACCTTTCGTCGAATCTGATCTTTCCTTTTGATATCGTCATGACCGGTTTGCCTGTGAGTGTCATTCCCTTGAAGACCGAATTCCGTGATTTTGAGCGGAATTTACCGGTATCCACAGTCCACTCCCTGTTCAAATCCGCTATAACAAGGTCAGCCGGTTTTCCGGGATCTATGGAAGGCGTTTCAAGACCGAGTATTTTCCTCGGATTGACGCACATAAGGCGCACAATATCGGATAAGCTCACAAGATCTTTATGGTAAAGTCCCGTCAGTGTTGCCGCGAGCGATGTTTCAAGACCGATGACTCCGTTGGGGGCGCTTTCAAAATCCGCTTTTTCATCCGGTGTGTGCGGAGCGTGATCGGTTATGATACAGTCGATCGTACCGTCCTTTATCGCGCCGATAACAGCGTCGACATCCTCCTGCGTCCTCAGAGGGGGATTCATCCTGTAATCTGCGTCGCGGCTTTCAAGCAGCTTATCGGTGAGCATAAAATAATGCGGCGCAGTCTCACACGTGACATTGATCCCATACTTTTTTGCCGTTCTGATCATCCCGACACTTGTGGCAGTGCTGACGTGCGCGATATGTATCCTTGTCTTGGTATCCGCCGCAAGGACCAGTTCCCTCGCGGTCATACAGTCTTCGGAAGTCCTGTCCATTCCCCTGACCCCGAGTTTTTCGGAAATTTTCCCCTTATTCATGATGCCTCCGCCGATGATATCGGGATCTTCACAGTGGGAAATAACAAGCAGTCCTTCACGATAGCACTCTTTGAGTGCTTTTTCCATGATCCCGGCGTTTATCACGGGTCTGCCGTCGTCTGAAACGCAGAGACATCCCGCGCTTCTGAGCTTTTTGAAATCACACAGTTCAAGGCCTTTCATGCCTTTTGTTATACAGCCCGCCGGGTAAACGTCAACACCCGTACCGGCAGCTTTGCCCCTTATATATTCCACGATATCGGGACTGTCGCACGGCGGAGATGTGTTCGGCATACACATAACGCCTGTAACTCCGCCCGCGAGAGCCGCGGAGCAGCCGCTGAGAATATCTTCTTTGTATGTATAACCGGGGTCGCGAAAATGAACATGCATATCAAAAAGAGAAGGCATAAGAACAAGTCCGGCGCCGTCAATGACTGTTTCAGCCCGGCGACCCCCGATATTTCCGACCG
>CAYPXB010000003.1:54065-56889 GCA_964414745.1 uncultured Alistipes sp.
GTGTATATGACGTCGTCAACAATGACGACTTTTTTATCCCGGACTGAGAAAGGAATATCCGTTCTGTCATTGTATTTCCGTTGTGCGGGAGAATCCATATCATCACGGTAAGGCGTTATATCGAGGCTTCCGAAACTGACGGAGGTCTTTTCAAGTTCGGAGATCTTGTCAGCGATCCGTTTTCCCAGTGTCGCGCCTCTTGAAAGTATACCGATGATACAAAGATCTTCGGCTCCTTTGTTATGCTCGATTATCTCGTATGAGATACGTGCTATCGCTCTTTTCATGGCTGTCTCATCCATTATCGTCCTTTTCTTTTCCAAACCCGGCCTCCTCACACAAAAAGCGTCTGCCCGCTAAGCAGACAGGCAGACGTCACCGGCTATATATTTGTACACAGAATAATACAGCTGTACGATTCCACCTTGTCAACCTCACGGGATCGACTTAAAGGATTTTTTATATTATATCACATCGCTTTCCGCTTGTCAAGCAGTAAAATCATTTATTTTATTAAGTGACACATCATATCCGGCAGTAATAACGCTGCAACGCTTTTTGGAATTTAATTTATCCGTAATTTAATCCGATTTTTCTGAGATACGGTAGGAAGAAGCAAGCCGGCAGATTATGTCGGTTGACTGTGACGGCACCGGTTTATATTTTCTTGACTTTTATGCGGAGTAGTGATATAATAGAAAAAAACATTCGGAGGAAAAAATGAGAGTCGAACTTCTGTCATTCACGCCTGAGCCGGAAAAGCTGATTGCGACAGCCGGAAAACTTTGCTATTCCGCCGCCGGTATCGAAGATCTGCGCGACGGCCTTGATGATGAGGGAATAGGTAAATATATCGATATGCTTATGTCGCTCGGTCATGAGAGCGTTCTTGAACACGTCAGCTTTACTTTCGGAATTGAGGGGATCTCGCGTGCTTGCTCTCACCAGCTTGTGCGCCACAGGATAGCTTCATATTCGCAGAAAAGCCAGAGATATGTGAACGAAGGTGCTTTTGAGTATGTTATTCCTCCCGAAATAGACGCTGTCGATGAGGCAAAAGAGATTTTTGTGCGGCAGATGGAATCTGCCCGTGAAAGCTATGAAGAGTTGGTAAGGATACTTACACAGGCGCATACGGAAAAATTATCGGGTGGGGGCGACTGTGACACTCCGCAGATCCGCTCGAAAGCGGCCAAGCTTGCCAATGAGGATGCAAGATATGTTCTGCCGAACGCTTGCGAGACGAAAATAATCGTTACAATGAATATACGCACTCTCTTTAATTTTTTCCGTCACCGCTGCTGCAACCGCGCTCAGTGGGAGATAAGAGCTGTGGCAACGGAGATGCTCAGGCTGTGCCGCGGTGTTGCTCCGCGTGTATTTTCAAAGGCCGGACCCTCATGTTTTATGACGGGCAGGTGCCCCGAGGGAAAAATGAGCTGCGGAAAAATAAGCGAAGTCCGGGAAATTTTTTCGGGAACACTGACAGCAAAGCCGTAGATGCCCGATAAGGTCTGAGTACGGAAATACGCTTCGTTACGCCTGAAAATAAATAAATAATACGCCGCCGGGATTTGGCGGCGAACGGAGGTCTTTTGTATGATATATGTTTTTCTTGCCAAAGGATTTGAGGAGACTGAGGCAATAACGCCTATAGATCTTCTCAGAAGAAGCGGAAAGGAAGTCAGAACAGTAGGAGTTGCAGACAAGACTGTTGTCGGTTCTCACGGAATACCGGTCGTTGCGGATATAACCGCAGATGAGATCGTTCTTGACGACAGCCTTGAGATGATAGTTCTTCCCGGGGGAATGCCGGGAACTCTGAATCTTGAAAAGGACGGATATGTGCAGTCGGCGATTGATTTCTGTTCCGGCAAAGGCAGGTTTATCGGCGCGATCTGTGCCGCTCCGTCAATTCTGGGCCATAAAGGTCTGCTTCGTGGCAAAAAGGCCATCTGCTACTCGGGATTTGAGGATCAGCTTGAGGGTGCTCGGGTCGTAAGCGGAGCAAAGGTCGTGAGAGATGGCAATATCATCACCGCAAGAGGTGCGGGAGTCGCTGTGGAATTCGGTCTTAAGCTTGTGGAGGCGCTTATTTCGGAGAGCGCTTCAATCAAGCTCTCTAAGGCAGTATTATATGACGGTTGAAGACGACAAGAAGTCTCTGAGATCCGAAATGAAACGCAGACGTGACAGTATTTCTTTAAGAAAAGAAAAAAGTCTCGCCGTGTCAGAATTGCTCCTTTCTTCCGACATCATCGGCAAGGCGGATCTTGTCTTATGTTATATATCGGTCGGTTCGGAGGTATCCACCCGGTATCTGATAGATGAGCTTATCGCGTCAGGCAAGCCTGTCGCCGCTCCGAAATGTACCGGTGAGGGGAAAATGGAATTTTTTCTGATAAGATCCCGAAATGACCTTGAAAAAGGGAAATACGGCATTCCTCAGCCGGATAAAAACTGCCGGTATGCCGAAATAAGCAAAGATACGGTTTGCATTGTTCCGGGGCTGTCGTTTACGATTTCGGGCGACAGGCTCGGATACGGCGGGGGATATTATGACAGATTCCTGTCCCTCAACCGCGGACTCAGGACTGTCGGTCTTACTTTTGAGGAGCTTATTATGCCGAGTCTGCCATGCGGTGCGCATGATACCGGCGTAAAATATCTTGCAACTGAAAAAAGGTTGGTGATGTGCAGTGGAAAATAATGGCAATGATGATCTGATAAACGATATACTCAACGAGATCGAGGATAAAAATAAAAAAGGCTACGAAGAAAAAGTTCCGGACAACGCCGGAACTCCATCTGATGACGGAACCGG
>CAYPXB010000003.1:56989-64394 GCA_964414745.1 uncultured Alistipes sp.
GCTACGAAGAAAAAGTTCCGGACAACGCCGGAACTCCATCTGATGACGGAACCGGTGATATTCCGGCACAGGCGTCCGGCGATCCCGAAGAAAGCGATTTGGCAGAAGAAAATCACAAAACGGCGGACGATGGTGTCAAGATAAGGAAAGCTCCGCGGGAAAGCGCGCAAAATACCGCAAATAAACGCAAAGAAAGCGATAAAAACAGCGGCAAAGCCGCAAGTGCTACCAAAAAGGAAAAGCGCAAAAAGAAAAAACGCAAGCGCAGCCGTCTGCCGGGTGTGCTCATCCTTACGACATTCATCTTTGCCGTTTCGATAAGTCTTGCCATGGTCATAATCGCCTACGGAAAAGATATGCTCGGTATCGGAAAGGGCGAGAATACCCAGATCATAGAGATCCCCGAGTCGGCGACGACCGAGGAGATCGCACAGATACTCAATGATAAAGGCATAATAAAATCACCGAAGTTTTTTGTGATTTTCTCTCAGCTCAACGGCGCGGACTCAAAGTTTTTGCCGGGAGAGTATTTTATAAGCCCCAATATGGCTTATGAGACGATAATTCAGAAACTTACGACAGTCGAAAACGAAAAGAAAGAGTCGGTCGAAGTAACTTTCCCGGAGGGTATGACTCTCTATGACGCCGCGGCCCTGCTTGAGGAAAACGGAGTCTGCACCGCCGATGATTTTATCTTTTTCTTTAACGCGGGCGGATTCGGATTCGACTTTGAGGACAGACTGAACTCGACCTCTAGTCTGAAATTCTACCGTATGGAGGGGTACCTCTTCCCGGATACATACTATTTTTACGAGGAAATGGATCCTGAGGAGGTATGTCAGAAGATCTATATGAACTTTGACCAGAAGATGAACTCCGAAGCAGAGATCGCGGGCAAGACATATTCGACGAGATATGAGCGTATGAATGAGCTTAATCTGACGCTTGACCAGCTCGTCACATTTGCGTCGATAGTGCAGAAGGAAGCTTCTTCGACGGATTCCATGAAAATGGTGGCTTCGGTCTTCTGGAACAGACTTAATAATTCAGACAAGTTCCCGCTGCTTCAGTCGGATCCTACCAGACTTTATTCAGAGAACGTTATCAAACCTCATATGGAGGTATATGATCAGGCGATGATCGACGCATATAATACATATGTCGGTGCGGGTCTTCCTCCGGGAGCTATCTGTAATCCGGGAACCGACGCGATCGACGCCGTTCTTGAAAATTACTCAAGCGATTATTTCTACTTTATCGCGAATACTCAGACAGGCGAGACATTCTATTCCAAGACGATAGAGGAGCACAATGCGTATCAGCAGCAAATACAGGAAGCTAACGGAAATGGTGCAGATGCGGCAGGATAAGAGACCGGAGATACTTTCGCCGGCAGGTGACAGAGAAAGGCTTGTTGCGGCTCTTGAATACGGGGCGGACGCGGTGTATCTCGGAAGAAAAAATTTCGGGATGCGCGCGTCGCCCGACAACTTTGATTTTGACGGGCTGTGTGATGCGGTAAAGCTGGCACATGATAAGGAACGCAAGGTGTATCTTACGTGCAATACTCTGCCGAGAAATCACGAGATACCGCAATTTGAGGAGTTTGTGAAAGAAGCCTGTGATGCCGGTGTCGATGCGCTTATCGTCGCCGATATAGGACTGCTTGCGCTTATAAAAAAATATGCCCCGGATATGGAGATACATATTTCCACACAGACCGGGATCGTAAACTATGTCACGGCTCGTGAACTTTATAATATGGGAGCAAAGAGGATAGTGCTCGCGAGGGAGCTTTCACTTGATGAGATCTCGGAGATAAGAGCCAAGACTCCTTCCGACCTCGATATCGAGGCCTTTGTCCACGGAGCTATGTGTGTGTCTTTTTCGGGAAGATGCCTGCTGTCGCAGTATCTTGTAAACCGTGATCCCAACCGCGGCGAGTGCGCTCAGCCCTGCCGCTGGAATTACCGGCTTGTGGAGGAAAAGCGTCCGGGTGAGATCTTTCCCGTCTATGAAGACGACAAGGGAA
Source organism: uncultured Alistipes sp. (assembly GCA_964414745.1). Taxonomy (GTDB): domain Bacteria; phylum Bacillota; class Clostridia; order Oscillospirales; family Ruminococcaceae; genus Ruminococcus. Next base: position 59,022 of record CAYPXB010000003.1, read on the forward strand.
CTTATATACTGAATTCAAAAGATCTCTGCATGATCCGTCATATCGACAGATTGTGCGAAGCGGGGATCGACAGTTTCAAAATTGAGGGACGTGCCAAGTCGGCGTATTATGTCGCCGTCGTGACGAACGCATACAGAATGGCTGTTGATATGTATATGAGAAATCCCGATAATTCTGATTTTAACGAAGAACTTGAAGAACTTTATGATGAAGTCTGCAAGGTGAGCCACAGAAAGTATTGTACGGGGTTTTATTTCGGAGTTCCCGAAAACTCGCAATATTATGAAAACGGCGGCTATATCAGGGATTACGAGGTCGTTGCGGTTGTTGAAGGCTGTGAAAACGGCAGAGTGAACTGTATACAGCGGAACAGGTTCTTTCCCGGTGAAACGCTTGAGGCTGTGTCGCCCGGGAAACTCCCCGTAAAAATATGCCCCGGAAAACTGTTTGATGAAACAGGTAACGAGATCGTGTCGGCAAATCATGCCGCCATGAAATTCTTTTTTCTGTCCGATGATATTTTTCCGAAAGGCACGTTTATAAGGCATATTGTACCATCCGGGTGATGAACACGATATTCTCCCGTTTTTCGGGAGAATATCATTTTTACAAAAAGCAAAAAACGTCACAGTGAAATACTTTCACCGTGACGTTTTGTTTTATGTTTTACCTTGCGCAGGGAGTGTGTTTTATTACGGCAGCAGTCTGTTGATATCCCTCGGGAAGAAACTTGCCTGTCTGATATTCGGGAGTTTCAGAAGTTTCATGACAAGTCTTTCAAGTCCGATTCCAAGACCGCCGTGAGGAGGCAGACCGTATTTGTGCGCTTCAAGGTAGTATTTAAAATCATCCGGGTCGAGCCCTTGTGCTTTCATCTTTGCGACCTGCTCATCGTAGTCATGTATCCTCTGACCGCCGCTTGTGATCTCAAGTCCTCTGAAGAGAAGATCGAATTTATATGCTAGTCGCGGATCCTCGCGGCTGTTCATGGCATAGAACGGGGGCTTTGATGACGGAAAATGTGTAACGAAAATGAAATCGCTGTCAAATTCTCTTTTGGCATATTCACAGATCGCGACTTCATCCTCCGGCTCAAGATCGAGTTTATTGCCCGAGGCTCCCTCGCCGAGTATCTGCCTTGCCTCGAGAAGTGTGACACACGGAATATCTTTTATCTCCGGTATCTCCGCGTCAAGCAGACCTATTTCGTAGGAGTAGTTCTTCCTGAGATAATCCATTATATACTTGAGCGCCGCTGTTTCCATCGCCATAACGTCGTACATACTGTCGATATATCCCATCTCAAAGTCAAGTCCGATATATTCGTTTATGTGTCGTGCCGTAGAGTGTTTTTCGGCGCGGTAGACGGGGGCTATCTCGAATACTCTGTCATAAAACGCGATGGCTGTCTGCTTGTAGAACTGGGGCGACTGGTTCAGGAAAGCGTGTTTGCCGAAATAATCGAGGTGGAAAATATTTGCTCCGCCCTCGGCACCCTGAGCCACGATCTTGGGCGAGTGTATTTCCGTAAAATTTTCTTTTATCATAAATTCCCGGAAACCGCCGCAGACGCCTTCCGAAATTTTGAAAATAGCTCGCTCATACGGATGTCTGAGCGCAACGGAGCGGTTGTTGAGATTAACATCAAGACCGCAACCGAGATTCTTTCCTGAAACGTGAAGGGGATATTCCGCTTTTGCGGATGATATAACGCTTACTGACGACAGTATGATCTCAATGCCGTTTATGCCCCTTTCATTTTCAACGACCGTTCCCGAAATATGTATAAAACTGCCTTCTTTAAGACCGTCGATCGAATCTTCGCATTTATCCGGCGACCACACCGTCTGCAGGACATATCTTCCCGTTCTGATGATTATGAACGAGAAACCGCTCATTCTCCGTACTTTGTGGACGCAGCAGTCGATGCTTATCTCTTTGCCGATATTCGAGAGTGCGTCCTCAAGAGAAAATTCCTTTATGAGCTTATCCGTTCCTATCTGCATGATATTATCTTTGACAGACGGACAGTAACGGTCTTTGTTGACATACACGGAAAGACCTGATGCACTGCCGCAGGATTTTTCATTTTCTTTCCGGATAAATACATCCTCCGTGGCTTTTTCTTCCGCAAGTGAGGCGAGTTTCTTCTCAATTATCTCTTTGATGACCTTGGGAGTGCTGACACCTTTTAATCTGGCTGTGGATTGTCCCATAAGGTAACCGAAAACCTTCTTTTCACCCGCAAGATACTGAGCGACTGTGTCCGGATTTTCCGCAAAGACTTCGTCAATGACCTCGGCTGTCTTGTTAACGTCATTAACAATAAGCATTCCGTTCTCCTCGGCAAGGCGCAGGGGAGTTTCTCCGGAGGAGATCATCAGACGGAGTATTTTTTTGGCGTCGTTTTTGGATATCTTCTCGCTGTCCGCCATTTCGACGAGCGAGGCAAAATCGGCGGCTTCAAACGGCAGCGCTTCCATGCTGACTTCACCGAGGTTTACACGTCTCAGGAGTTCCACGATTATAAATGACGCGACTGATCTCGGATTATTATATGTTTTGAGAGCCTCATCAAAAAAGTCCGAAACTCTTTTTGAATTGACGATGATCGCGGCATCGGTCGCCGAAAGTCCGTATTCCTCGGTGTATCGTCTGAGTCTTTTGTGAGGAAGTTCGGGGAGCGACGCCTTTATGGCGTCAAGCTGCTCGTCGGTGAAATTTACCTGCAATATATCGGGCTCGGGGAAGTATCTGTAATCCTGGGCATCCTCCTTATTTCTCATTGATGTCGTTTCGCCTCTGTTGTCATTGTAGCGGCGCGTTTCCTGAATGACTTTTCCGCCCATATCGAGTACGCGTGACTGACGTCTGATCTCAAAATCAATGGCGCGTGTTATGGATTTGAGCGAGTTCAGGTTTTTGCATTCGGTCCGTGTGCCTAATTCCTTGTCGCCGGGTTTCATGACCGACACATTTACATCACATCTCAGGGAACCCTGCTCCATCTTACAGTCGCATACACCGGCGTACTGCAGCAGAAGACTCACTTTCTCAAAAAAGGCTTTTGCCTCCTCGGCAGAAGATATATCCGGTTCTGTGACTATTTCTATAAGCGGTACTCCGCACCTATTATAATCGGCAAGAGAAACGGCGTTAAAGTCGTCATGTACGAGCTTGCCGGCGTCCTCCTCAAGGTGGATACGGTTTATCCTTATTGTCTTTTTGCCTTTTGACGTTTCGATCTCAACAGCTCCGTTTATACAAAGAGGGAGTTCAAGCTGTGAGATCTGATATGCCTTCGGAAGATCGGGATAGAAGTAATTTTTTCTGTCAAAGACCGAGAATTTGTTTATGTCACATCCGAGAGCAAAACCCGCTTTTACAGCGTATTCGACAGCGGTGCGGTTTATCACGGGAAGCGTACCGGGCATACCTGTGCATACGGGGCAGCACCTTGTATTCTGACTCCCGCCGAACTGAGCGCTGCAGGTGCAGAACACCTTTGAATTTGTGAGAAGTTCGGCATGGATCTCAAGACCTATGACGGGAATATATGATGACACTTTCAACACCTCCTCTTAAAGTACCGGCGCGGAAACGGTGAAATCGCGCTCATAAGCGTCAGCGACCCGGATTACCGCGGATTCATCGAACTGCTTTCCGATTATGGACATACCTATCGGCAGACCTTTTTCGTTATATGCGCAGGTTGTCGTTATTGCGGGCAGTGACGCGATATTTACCGTTACGGTGCATATATCCGCCTGATACATTTTTACGGGATCCGAGATATTTTCATCGACACCGTATGCGACTGTCGGTGTTGTAGGAGTGAGGATGACGTCGCATTTTTCAAAAATATCGGCGTATTCTGCTCTTATTTTTTGTCTCAGCGCAAGAGCTTTCCCGTAATAGGCATCATAATATCCGCTTGAGAGAGCATAATTTCCGAGGAGTATCCTTCTTTTTACCTCGTCGCCGAATCCCTCGCTCCTCGAATTGCAGATAAGTTCATTGAAATCGTCTCCTTTTTCGCTTCTGTGACCGTATTTTATTCCGTCATAGCGGGAGAGATTTGAGGACGCCTCCGCCGAGGAGATAAGATAGTATGCGGCGACCGCATACTTAAGGCTCGGCATTTTGCACTCGATTATCTCGGCACCCATTGAGCGATAGACCTCGGCCGCGGCAAGCACGGCATCCCTGACTTCCGTGTCGATACCTTCGGCGTAAAATTCAGCGGGCAACGCGATCTTTATACCTTTGACGCCTTTTCCTATATCGGAATTGAAGTCCGGCACCGGCAGACCGGAGGAAGTTCCGTCATGAGGATCATATCCCGCTATCGCGTTGAGTATAGTCCCGCAGTCCTCCGCGCTTTTGGCAAGCGGTCCGATCTGGTCGAGGGAAGAAGCAAAGGCCACAAGTCCGTATCTCGAAACTCTGCCATATGTCGGTTTCATTCCCGTGATACCGCAAAAAGCGGAGGGTTGCCTTATGGAGCCTCCCGTGTCCGAACCGATGGCGGCGGCACACAGATTTGCCGAAACAGCGGCTGCGGATCCTCCCGATGAGCCGCCCGGCACTCTTGAAGTGTCATACGGGTTCTTTGTTTTCGCAAAAGCGGATGTCTGAGTCGATCCGCCCATGGCAAATTCGTCCATGCTCACTTTTCCGAGCAGGACGATGCCCTGATCCTCGAGCTTGTCCATAACCGTCGCGTTATACGGAGGGACAAAGTCTTCAAGCATTTTCGAGGCGCACGTGGTCTTTATCCCGTCGGTGCAGATATTGTCTTTTATTGCCATCGGTATGCCGGTAAGGGGAGCCGAATTTCCCGAGTCAATAAGCTTTTGCGCCTTGTCGGCGTCGCTTGCGGCTTTTTCTTCCGTGACGGTTATATAGCTCTCAAGGGTGGGATCGTATTTTTTAATTCTCGCCATATATTCATCGGTAAGTTCACGCACCGAGATCTGCCTGCTGTCAAGCATCGAGCGTAACTTTCCGAGATCTTTATTTGTTATATCCATTTGTGATGACCGTAACCTTTCCTGAATATTCACGAATACTTATTCATACGGAATTTTTATTCCACGACTTTCGGTACGACAAAACAGTTGTCGCTCTGTTTTGCGTTGCTGAGGATCTTTTCTGTTTCCATACTCGGAGCCGAGATATCTTCTCTCAGATCGTTGAGATAAACATCATGATTATCTGCGAGGGGGTCATATGTAATGTCAATCTCCTTAACGGTATCCATTATTTCGATGATGTTTGTCATTTCCTCAGCTTTCTGCCGGAGTTCTTCGTCGGTAAAACTCAGTTTACTCAGCTTTGAAAGATACGAGATCATTTCAAGATCCATAAATA
>CAYPXB010000003.1:64494-69483 GCA_964414745.1 uncultured Alistipes sp.
AAACTCAGTTTACTCAGCTTTGAAAGATACGAGATCATTTCAAGATCCATAAATACTACCTCTTTTCATAAAAGTTGGGCGGCTGTATATTCCGGGTGTGCAGCCACATACTTCACTCATTATATCACATTGACACATATTTTGCAACAGAAAAATATGAGTTAAGTAAACGCTGTGGCCTTATTTTGTAAACATAAACGCCGGAAAATGCCGAATTATCGCACTTCTTGTTATAAATAAGCACTGAGAACATAAATTGCCTCTTGAAATTATACCACACAGTAATATAATTGTAAATATTTTGTAAACTTTTTGTTAATCAGTAGGCGGTTTATCCGAATAATATAACATATATTTGATTTCTGAACAGAAGTTTGATTTTCGGAATGGTGACGGTATATCGGAATATAGCGGCATTTATTATTGACAATAAGGAAGTGGATCAAAACGATACCGGTCTGAATTAAAAAAGTAAAAATTTCAATAAATCGAATAAGTTAAAAGATTATGATTTTTAACCGGTGCAAAAATCGGAAACGGGCTTGAAAAAAAACTTAAATTGTGGTATCATATAATTTACCCACAGCACAGTTGCATAATAAACCGGATTCCTGATTTTAGCAAATCCGGAAGATATTTTGCTTTTTGAAAGGATGTTTTACTCTCATGGATCGTGCAAAGAAAATCATTCTCGGATTTGTTTCGGGATTGCTTGTTTTTTCGCCGTTTACGATGTCTGCAAGCGCGGAATCGACTGTAAACAGCGGAAACGTATATAGGGATGCTGTAGTTTCCGTCAGCGTAACCTATGATGACGGGATTCAGACAAAAGCCGCAGTCACAACGTCTGTTGCCGTGAAAGATCCCGAAGTCACAACAACGACCGTATCCGGCACCGAAGATACGACTAAGACCCCGTCGGAGATCACCGTCGTACCCGATGAACAGACTCCGCCTGTCACGACAACGACAACGAATGTTCCCGACAGGAAGGACGTCTACAACGTTTTCGATATATACGACGCATATACTGGAAACGGCGGGAAGGACGGACTTTCCGTCAGCGGAGGGATCTATTCGTCCGAGGATCTTAAACGTGGCATAAAAGGAATCGATGTGTCGAAGTGGCAGGATGAGATCGATTGGACAAAGGTAAAAAGTTCGGGTACAGAATTTGCGATTATCAGAGCGGGCTACGGAAATATGGCTGTCCAGGAGGATCCGAAATTCGATACGAATATGAAGAACGCCGCTCTCGCCGGCATACCCAGAGGCGTCTATTGGTACAGTTATGCCACTACCGCCGAGGACGCACGCAGAGAAGCCGATGTCTGCTATTCTGTCATCAAGGGTTATAAATTCGAGTACCCTCTGATGTTTGATATAGAAGAGCGAAGTCAGGCCGATCTGAGTACCGCAACAGTTTCTGCGATAGTCGACGCGTTTTGCTCAAGGATGCAGGAGCGCGGATATTATGTGACTATATACAGCTACGCGAATTTTCTCAATACAAAGATATATGACAATATCCTGAAAAAATATGATGTCGCGGTCGCACATTACGGAGTGGCGTCACCAAATTTTCACCTTCCCTACGGAATATGGCAGTATTCGAGTACGGGAAGCGTCAACGGAATAAACGGTAACGTGGATCTTGACTACGCATATAAGGACTATCCGGCGCTCATAAAATCGAAGCATATGAACGGATATTGATACACGTTTTACTGAAATATGAATTATTTTCGGCTGCCGGTCAACGGCAGCCGTTATTTTTAAGCGAATAAACGGATCTGAAAAATTATGTAAGATGAGGGGAGCAGGCTATGACTGAATTTATAACCGGAGCCGCGGGAAGCGGCAAATCAACGCTGATGACAGAAAAAATAAGTGATTCGTCGAAAAAAGGGAGAAAGATCTGTGTTATCGTTCCCGAACAGTTTTCGCAGGAATTTGACAAGTCACTCTACAACAAAATAGGAGCTGTGGCATATAATCGGCTTCTTTCACAAAGTTTTACGGGTCTTGCAAGGTGTATCTTCCAGAAATACGGTGACATCAGAAGCGGAAAGAGATACGCGGATGATACAGTCAGGATGACGGCAGTATACCTTGCAATCGGAAATTTTGTCAGATCTACCGATTACAAGGGCAGTTTTCACAATCAGTATGATTCTGCCGGATTCATGGAGGAAATCCTCAAACTGAGCGAGGAATTAAAAAGAGCGGGAATATCACCCGATTCACTCAATCAGGTATCTCAAAATTTTGACAATTGGAAATTTTTCGCAAAACTCAATGATATTGCCGGAATACTTCTGGAATATGAAAGACTGCTTGGGAAATACGGATTTAAAGATGCGTCCGATGACATAATGACTGCCGCCGAGACGGCGTCAATGTACGGTTTTTTCAAGGATATGGATGTTTTTATAGACGAGTTCGAAAGCTTTACGGGCAGTCAGAAAGAAATGCTGAAAGTAATACTTGCCCAGTCGGAGAATGTATATATAACACTCAGGAGCGAAAACGTAAAAGCGGGCAAATATTCGCTGTTTAGGACGGTAAACAATACATATCGCACGCTTGCGTCATTATGCAGTGATCTGGGAAGAGAATATTCTGTGGAGGCGTGTGAAAACAGCTACCGTTTCAAAAACCCGGATGTTGCGTATCTGAGCGCGAATATAATGAGACCCGGAAAGTCCGGAAAATTCAAAACCGTTCCCGACCCCGGTAACATACGTATTTTCGAAGCGTCCGATCCGTATATCGAGACGGAATATATCTGCGCCGAGATAAGGAGGCTGATATACTCCGATAATACATTAAAATGCCGTGACATAGCAGTCATATCCGACAATATCGAGGATTATTCCGGCATTTTGGAAGCAGTCTTCAAAAGATTCTCGATACCGTATTGGATCAGCGCGGAAAAGCCTGTTTCACATACGCCGGTCATGAATTTTCTCTCGTCACTTATGGATATTATCTCTTCACGCAGGTTGAGTACCGACACTGTTCTGAGACATTTAAAGAGCGGATTGACGGATATTTCAGAAGATGAGATCGACCGGATCGAGGAATTTTGTTTCAAATGGGGAATAGACGGGGATCATTGGGTAAAATTGTTTGATAAACTTGATAAAAGCGACGACAGCGGTAAAATACCGGATGAGGATAAAAAACTCACTGAATCGCTTAAAAAACTGAAAAGGCTTGAAGATCTGAGAAAGTCGGTTTCAAAGAAAATGCCGGCAGTCAGAATGTGCAAATGTATTTATGATTATATAACCGAGTGCGGAGCAGAAAAAAACACCGTAAACAAAATAGATGATTTTATTGATAATAATATGGATTATGCTGCCTCGGAAACGAAAAAGCTGTGGTCAAATATGATCGATATGCTTGACAGTATTGCCGGTACATTCGGAGAAATCGATATTTCCGCCACAGAGTTGAGCCGGATCATACATTCACTTATAGGCAGGATAAAATACTCCGTGACACCGCCGAAACTTGACCATGTTATTGTGGCTTCGGCGTCTACCGTAAGACTTCCCGCTCCGAGGGTCGTTTTCATTCTGGGAGCGACTGACGGAAAATTTCCGGAAGTATCAAAAGAATACGGGCTGATCTCTAATGCGGAGAAACAGGAGCTTATTAAGGAAGGTATTGAAATATCGAGGAAAACGACTGATATTGTCGCAGACGAGAGGCTTGCCGTGTATAAATCACTGTCTGCCGCGTCCGAAAAGCTTTTTATCACATATCCTCTTACGGATCTTTCCGGACAGCCTCAGTACCCTTCATCCGTTATTGATGAGATAATCGGGCTCTTTGACGGAAAACTGCAAAAGATGACAACCGACACTCTCGGAAGAGCTTATACCTGTGTCACAAAAGAAGCCGCTTTTTACAGATATATGCAGGATATGAAGCGTAATACAGCGGAGACTGCCACTGTGGAAAAGATACTCGCCGAAGATGAGATCTACAGAGATCGTGTCAATAACGTAAGATTCAGAGCAGGAGAGAAAAGAGATTTTCACATTTCTACATCAGATATGGAAAAGCTCGTTGATTTTGACCCTTTGTATATCTGGCCTACCGGTTTTGAGGATTTTAACAAATGCAGTTTTGATTTCTTTTGCAAAAACTATCTGAAACTCAATGAACCGGAGAAACGTGATCTGAATCCGATCAATCTGGGAAATGTCATGCATAAATGCTTTGAAGAAATACTGAAGACAAGAAAAAAAGACGAATTTATCAATCTTTCCGGAGAGGAGATAAAAAAGGATATAGATAAATATGCGCAGGATTTTTTGGACAGAAAAATGGGCGGAGATTTCGCAAAATCGGAATGGTTCAGCCTTGAGTTTGAAAAAATGAAACAGAATCTCGTTGAAATCTTCGTACACTCACAGAATGAACTGAAAAATTCAGAATTTGTACCGAAGGAATTTGAATTTAGATTCAATGAGAATGAAGGAAGTGATATAAGGCTTGAGTTCGCGGGCGGAAAAGAGCTTTCACTTAAAGGCAAGATCGACCGTGTCGACACCCTCGAAAAAGACGGGAAGAACTATGTCTGTGTGTTCGACTACAAGAGCAGTAAAAAAGATGTCGATGAGGCTCACCTCAATGCGGGGCTGAATATGCAGCCGCTGCTTTATCTGTTTGCCATAACGCAGAAAGGTACCCGGTACGAAAATTATATCCCCTCGGGAGCTTTTTATTCGCCGTCTGATATCAAAATTAAACCGGAAAATGATCATAAGAGAGAAAAAAATGAAACGGTGGTAAATAAAAACCTTAAATCATCGGGTATTGTGCTCGGAGATAAAGAAACTGCAGAAGATATATACAAAGAAGCCATCAAAACAGACAGTAAAACGAAAATCAACAATATGCCCGGTAAGTATATCAATGCTATCGTTTCCGATTCGTTTGAAGAACTGCGTGAATTTTCCTACGAAAAGCTCA
>CAYPXB010000003.1:69583-79332 GCA_964414745.1 uncultured Alistipes sp.
TTATCGACTCATTGCCGAACAGGGAAAAATGGCTTGACGAGGCGGAAAAAGAGTACGAAAAAAAACCGGAAGAATCGAAAATTTATAAAGTGTTTCAAAAAATCGCGCTGCAAAAAATAGAACGGGCAAAGAAGTTGTGTGAAGAATGCAGATCTTTAAAAAGAAAGATCATACTGAAAAAAGATTCAGTTTCAGAAAAAAATTTTGATAAATCTTATGGAGAAGAAATGGAAAATGAGGTCGATGGAAAGGGGAAGATTGACAGATTAGACGAAGTATTCGGAAAATCATTAAGGGAGGGAAAAATCCCCGATGCCGATAATGATGAAATAGAAAATATTCTTAATTTCAATAAATTTCCCTCTCTTAGTCCTAAAGACCCGGAAGTAAAAAAGGCAAAAGAAAACTACAAAAAAAACAGAGATGAATATAAAGATTGCATAACAAGTGCTGTCAATTTGTTTAAGGGATTTGAGGATGATTTCAACGACTGCAGGGAAGTCACTTCGATACTTTCCGTGATTATGAAAAAATATTATGAGCTTCTTTGGGAGAAAAAATGTGCCCGCAACGCTCTGTCATTCAGCGACGGAGAAAGGCTCGTTCTCGATCTGCTGTCAACGACCGATGACGATGGCAATACTGTACCGTCGGAGACAGCGAAAGATATATCCAAACGGTTTGACATTATCATGATAGACGAGTATCAGGATACGAACAAAAGAGAGGATATGATTTTTCGTATGCTCTCAGACGGTAACAGAACAGAGGACGGAATCATAAAATACGGCGGAAACGCTTTCATTGTCGGCGACATCAAGCAGTGCATCTATGAGTTTAGGTACGCGAATCCGCGCAATTTCGCCGATACCGTCGATGAGGCGAAGAAAGACAGTGATAATCACCCGATAAAATATATCGCTTTGAACAGGAATTTCAGAAGTTCCCGGAACGTCGTCGATACAGTGAATATGATTTTCAGGCAGCTGATGAGCGAAAACTGCGGGGGAGCAGATTATGACGAAAGTCAGGAACTCAAATACGGCGCGTCAAAGTATGACGGTCATGACGATATTTGCAGGACACAGATAAATCTGATAAATAAAAGCGATATAACCGGGAAAAACGGAACCGGCGGCAGCAGTGACAGCAACATGGAAGAAACCGGCGATCAGTTCGAGCAGGAATATACGGCGCGCCTTATTAAGAAAATGATCGACGAGGAATATCCCGTTGTAGACGGAAATGGCGGGAGTACAAGACCCTGCCGCCCCGGGGATTTCTGCATTCTTCTGAGGAGCGCAAAAAATTTATCGGGCGGTTTTGTAAGAGAATTGAAGAAACTCGGCGTAAATGCCCGCGGTGAGGATGAACAGGGATATCTTGATTCACAGGAAATAATGATACTCATCGATCTTCTGAAGGTTATCGATAATCCCCGCCAGGATATACCGCTGGCAACGGTATTGATGTCTCCTATGTTTCCGTTCAGTTTCGGTGATATAGTCAGAATGCGCATAATATACAAAAGGAAAAAACACAAAAATGAGAACAGCCGGAATAATGAATCTGAACCATGGCTGTACACTCTGATAAAAGATATCGCCGACGGCAATAATAATGAACGTGAAGATGACGTGGATGATGTTCTCATAAAAAAATGTGCCGATTTTTTGGAAAAGCACAAAGAACTCAGACTTTACTCGGCTACGCTGACAGTGAGTGAACTCATTTCAAGGATCTACGACACGACAGATTTTACATCCGTAATGCGACAGTATTCGGACGGTGAGCAGAAACGCGCGAATCTGCGAGCCCTGATAACATACGCGAAGGAATACGAATCTTCCGTCTCCGTTGACTGTTCAGCCGGATTATCGGGATTTTTGCGCTTTATTGACAGAATAAAAGAGGGCAAAAATGATTTCAATAAGGGAAGATCTTCGGAATCGACCGGCGATTATGTGAGTGTTAAAACGATTCATAAATCAAAGGGTCTTGAGTATCCGTTCATAATACTTGCAAAAACCGAGAAGCATAAAGGCGGTGGCGACGGAGAACAGAATGTTGTTTGCAGTGCCGACGGAGGGATAGGGTACGTTCTGTGCGATCCCGAAAATGTCAGACGATACAAGACAAAGGCATATTCTTTTATTAAGCAGGAGAGTAACGAACGTGAGATCGGCGAAGGTATGCGTCTTTTGTACGTTGCCCTGACAAGAGCGAGTCAGAAGCTGTTTATAAATATCGGGTATAAAGAAAAGAAAGAAACGGATAGCGGAAGTAAAAAAGAAAAATCTTATTTGGAAGAAGCCTACGGAATAGTACAAAACGGGGGAGATCTCAGGGATAATTCCGAAGAGCCCAAATCTTTCAAAGATTGGATACTTGCATCACTGATAAATCATGAGTGCTTTTCAGAGATTGCCGAAACGATCGGTTTTGATTTTGTTACCGGTGACCCGATCCCGTCGGCCGAGAAAGGTCCGGACATTGAAATATGTTGCGCGTCACGGGAATCAGGTGACAGTGAGAAAGTACAGACAAAACCGGTTGAAAAAGCAGATCCCGACCCGGAACTTTACAATGAGCTGAAAAATATCATCGGTTTTGAATATGATATGACATACTCACAGCTTCCGGCAAGCATTTCCGTTACCTCACTTCTGAATAAGACGAATGATTCTAAGCAAAAGTACAAACAGGTACTCAAAAGGCCGTTGTTTGTGCAAGGTGACGCCGCCAAACTTACCGGGGCAGAGCGCGGTACGGCGATACATACATTTTTCCAGTATTGTGATTTTGAAAAAGCGGCGGCCGATCTTGAAGGCGAAATAGAAAAAACAGTCGAAAAAGGGTATCTCACAAAGGTTCAGGCGGATTCTATAGACCGCGACAATGCAGCTGCATTTCTGAAAAGCCCGTTATATGAGAGAATAAAAAACTCGGGCTGTGTGATGAGAGAAGAAAAATTCATAGTTTCACAAAAAGAAATTGCCGAAAAAGTTGACGGTCTTCCGGAGGGATTCAAAAATTCGGACGGAACGATAAAAGGTATCGCGGATCTTATCTACCGGGACAGTGAAGGACTTGTGATAGTTGACTATAAATCCTCATCGAGAAAAGATGTCAGTGAGGACTATCTGCGCTCAAAATATTCCCGTCAGCTTGAGCTTTACAAAGCGGCAATGGAGATTGCGAAAGGTGAAAAAGTCGTAAAACTGTTTATTTATTCCTTTGAGCTGAAAAAGGAGATAGAGATCAAAGTCTGAGGAGCTTAAAAAGTGATTGAATTTGAGATAAACGGAAATGACAGTGGACAGCGTGTCGATAAATTTATTATAAAAGCAGTTCCGAATATGCCCCACAGTCTTATGTACAGGCTTATAAGAGAAAAAGAGATAAAGCTCAACGGAAAGAGATGTATGCCATCAGACAGACTTGAAAAAGGCGATATTCTCAGGATCTATTCAGCCGACGGACTGACAGAGCGAAAGAGTGAAGAAAGGGATTTTCTGCAATCATCTGAACTCGGCGGCGTAATCTATGAGGATGACAATATTATTGTGGTGGAAAAAACGGCCGGAGTAGATTGCCACGGAGACGGAACGGGAGATCCCGATACGCTGATAAACAGGATAAAAAACCATCTTTTCCGAGCTGGGGAGTATGACCCCGACAGCGAAAACAGCTTTTCTCCGGCTTTGTGTAACCGGCTTGACCGCAATACGCGGGGAATTGTCACGGCGGCTAAGAACGCGGTTGCTCTGAGAGAGGTAAATCTTGCCATAAAGGAACGTCGTGTCGAAAAATATTATCTTGCAGTGACCGCTCATCCTCTTCCGAAAGACAGAGATATTCTGGAGGCGTGGCATATGAGAAACAGAGAAACGGGAAAAGCCGAGATCTCTGATGAACCTGTCCCGGGAGCAAAGCCCGTAAGAACAGGGTACTGCGTTCTTGAAAGAAAAGGGGAACTTTGCCTGACGCTGCTGCGCCTTTACACCGGGAGAAACCACCAGATAAGGGCACAGCTTGCGCACATAGGCGCCCCGGTACTGGGGGATCCGAAATACGGTGATAATGCCGCAAACAGAAAATACGGAGAGAAACATCAGCTGCTTTTGGCATACAGGCTGATATTTCATTTTGACGAGGATTCTCCTCTTTCATATCTTTCGGGGAAAATATTCGAATGTTCTCAGGATCATATCAGAGACAGATTTTACATGGACGCCGGATCAATGTGAATAAGCATGGGAGAGCAGAAAAAAGCAACTGAAAAATGATAAAATTTTTCAATTTTGCTTTATGTTACAAAAATATATTTTTAAACTTGTTTATTTTGTATAATTTTTCAGGGATAGTATTGACTAAATTCTGCTTATGTGGTACAATAAAAAATGTTTATAGAAATAAGAAGAAATGAGAAACAATGATTTTATCAGCAAAGTGGTGATCCTATGTTGCAAAGTAACGGTCTGTTTGAGTATTTTGATACTTTGCAGACTGAACTTGTCAGGTCCGGCGATGTCAGCCGGAGCATTGAGTGTGCAATTCATAAGCTGAGCGACGTTATGAAACCGGGTAAGGTAGAGGTCTGGATCGAGGGAAACGAGAAACTTCTTGCCTCAGACGGATTGGCCGAACACTACAATGTATTTGAAGGCTCTTTGGGTTTTAACCCCGATGTATTCTGCGAGAAGCAACTCACCACAGGTGATGACGGGTATATCAGATTCAAGTTATGGCCCAGAGCGGGCGTGACTTGGAATGAAGACCAGCTTAAGACTGTTGAGTTTACCGTTGAAAATTCTTTTATGATTATCGAGAGGACACGTCTTCTGAAGGTCGTTGATGAACTTGTCATTACCGATCAGCTCACGGGTGTTCTGAATATTTTCGGTGTCAGAAAACTCGGAGATGTTCTTGCTCAGAATAATATGCTTGAAAAATACACGGCTGTGTATCTTAATATAAAAAATTTTGACTATATTAACAAGTCCGCGGGGCAGAAAGTCGGAGATCTGTTCCTCGTAAGCTATACCAAAAAGATCATAAGTCTGCTTCTGAGTGAAGAGATCATATCGAGAACGAGTGAGGATAATTTTTTCCTGCTTATAAAAGACGAGCGTGTCGATGATTTTCTCGATAAGATAAAGGAAGTCCGTCTTTCGGTGATCTATGAGGGAAAATCGTACTGGTATGATATTTATGTACGTGCCGGTATACACAAAATAAAGCCCGGTGAAACCGTCAACGATGTTATGAATTACACGGCATATGCTCTGAATAACGCAAAACACTCCGGAAATTCTGAGGATTTTGTACGGTTTGATATGTCGATGATGGAGGAAGCGATAAACGGCAAAGAAGTTCTGTTCTATTTCCCGTCGGCATTGAAAAACAAAGAGCTTCTTGTGTACTACCAGCCGAAAGTTTCACTTGATGACAGTTCTTTGTGCGGCGGCGAGGCACTTGTAAGGTGGTATAAGGACGGAAAGATAATCCAGCCGATGGAATTTATTCCGATACTTGAGCGTGACGGAACGATCTGTAAGCTTGATTTTTATGTACTCGAACAGGTCTGCATCGATATAAGAGACTGGCTTGACAGAGGTATCGAGCCTGTCAAGATCTCGGTGAATTTTTCCAAAGTGCATCTTCACAATGCCGAACTTGCCGAGAATATCATAAACGTTATACGCAAGTATAATATCGACAGCAAATATCTGGAGATAGAGCTCACTGAGATGTCCGGCTCGAATGACACTCAGGCGATGTCGGAGTTTCTCGATAAAATTGAGGGATACGGCATTGATACATCGATCGATGATTTCGGGACGGGATATTCGTCGCTCAATATGCTTCGTGATACCTATGTCGACGTCATTAAACTTGACAAATCGTTTCTTGACAGATTGAATGAGAAGAAGAAAAGCGATGAGATCGTAATAAAGAACATCGTTTCAATGGTTCGCGAACTTGATATGAAAGTTATTGCGGAAGGCGTTGAAACAAAGGATCAGGTCGATTTTCTGAAATCTATCAACTGCTGTATGGCTCAGGGATATCTGTACGATAAGCCGCTCCCTCATGATGAATTTGAGGCAAGACTGATTAAAAACAGAGTCTATAATGTATAATTTGATACTATAATTTGGCATGAAATATAAAATGAACAAAAGTGTGCGACCGGGTGCTATTGCGATGACCCGGTCGCACTTTTTTTATTTATATCAAAAAAGTCTTTACCTTTTTGAAAAAATGTGATATAATAACATATGTATTGCGTTTTAACGGAGGTGATCGAATTGATCTATGTTACCGGTGATACTCACGGCGATTACGCAAGATTCAAGGATCCTGCCCTGAAAAAACTCACAAATAAGGATATACTCATTATCTGCGGGGATTTCGGGTTTATCTGGGATGGCTCCAGGCACGAAAAGTCTGTCCTGAAAAAAATTTCCGAGAAAGGATATAAAGTCGCATTTGTCGACGGCTGTCATGAGAATTTTGATATTCTTGAGGAATACCCGGTCAGTGAGTGGAACGGGGGCAAAGTTCATATGATCACGTCGAATCTTATTCATCTGATGCGAGGTCAGGTTTTCGATATAGAAGGTAAGAGGATATTTACTTTCGGCGGAGGGCACAGTCAGGATTTTGAATTCCGGAGGGACAGTGATAACTGGTGGGAGCGTGAGCAGCCGAATCATTCGGAGATAATTGAGGCAATCGAAAATCTGGACAGTGTTTCAAATGAAGTGGATTATATCATAACTCACGAACCGCCCGCTTCACTCAAGGACTGTCTCGGGGTCGATGTTTTTCAGAGACTTGAGGTTCATGCCTTCTTTGAGGATATAATAAAGATGTGCAGTTTTAAGAAGTGGTTCTTCGGAAAATGTCATATCGATAAACATATTCCCATAAAGTTTTACGCCGTATTCAAGAATATCTATAAGTTAAAATGAAAAAGATATAATATTATCGCCGGTTGTGGCAACAGGGGATTTAAACCGCGGTATCGTAAGGAGGAAAATTTATGAGCGAAAAAAACAAAGAGCCGGAAACAGAAAAAAAAGATGATGAGATAAAAAAAATAAACGAAGATGACGGCACGCCTGAAAAAACAACTTTTGAATATGCGGATAATGCTTCATCGGTCAATTCGATCAGCGTCGGCGGACAGGAACTTATGATAGAGGAACCTGAGGAAAAATCCGTAAAAATTGACGAAAGCGGCGATGAAAAGAAACCGGGCGAAGATACAGATGATGTTGACAGTGAAAGCGACGAGCCGGTTTCGCTTGATGAAGATGAAACGTCGGAGGAATCCCCGACGGAAGGAGAGACTGCGGATGCAGTTGAGAGTATCCCTTTCAAGGTCAGATTTAACTCTTTTCTTGATGCAATAGGCTTTCCCGGAATGTTCTTTGCGCGTTTTATCGGGCTGTATATGCTCATTTCGTCGTTTAATTTCAGCAACATCGCAAGATCTGAGATAAATCCGATCGACCCTATCGAAAACTGGAAAGAGTATGTTCCGGCTGTTCCCGGAGCAGGGACGATTTTATGGATATTACTGGGATTTGTACTGCTGACGATCGTTCATAGTATGCTCGACAAAAAGTACCGCGTGATCGATCAGTTCGTACTTATTGCCGGCACAATGTCGTTTGCCATAAATATCATGTGGAGAAACGATAATTTTTATCTGTGCATGGGTGTTGTCGCTGTTTCTGTTGTATTTATCGGGTATGCAATACAAAAGCTGAATCAAAGAGCGATAGCAAGGATACCGAACTGGCTTGTCATCGGATTGACCGTCATCTGTGCCGTGGGTGTGGGAGCATTTATCGGCGTATGTACGGTCGATCACTATAAGATCTTCGGAACTTCCACGTTTGATATGGGCATTTTTGTTCAGATGTTTCACTCGATGGTGACTGATTTTACGGCAAATACCACTTGTGAAAGGGAGGAACTGCTCTCGCATTTCAATATACACACATCATTTATTTATTATCTGCTTGCGCCGATATATGCTCTTTTCAGAAACGGCAGTACTTTGCTGATAGCTCAGGCTGTGCTCGCGATGGGAGGCGTTATACCGTTTGTTCTTATCGCAAAAAATCATAATTACAAAGGACTTCCTCTCTTTTTTGCGGGTCTGCTTTATGTCTTTTGCAGTGGATTTATCGGACCGTGCTTTTATGAATTTCACGAAAACTGCTTTTTGCCAACGCTGCTTATGTGGCTTCTCTACGCAGTCGACAAGCGAAAGATCATTTTATTTTACATAATGTCCGTCCTTGTGTGCATTGTAAAGGAAGACGCGCCGCTTTACGTCATATGTATATCAATGTATATGTTCTTTGACGAAAAAGAATTAAGTAAAAGAATACATGGCATTATCATGACATTTTTCGCAATCGGATATTTTATCATGGTCATAAACTGGCTGAATGAAAACGGTGACGGTTCGATGATGGCGGCGACAAGATTCGGAATACTGACGATCGACCCGGAGGACGGATTTGCAGGAGTTATCAGAAATGTTCTTGCCGATCCGGCGTACTTTTTCAGTCTTCTTGTAAAAGAAGAAACGCATATATTTTTCTTGCAGGTCATGGTACCGCTTCTTTTTCTGCCGTTTATATGTAAAAAGATACACCGATTTCTGCTGATCCTGCCGTTTGTGATAATGAACCTTGTGATCGGTGCCGGATATGGCTATGCCGCGAATATCGGCTTCCAGTATATATTCGGCCCTGCCGCGCTGCTTATTTATATGGTAATAATAAATTGTGCCGATCTCAAACCTTCGAGAAGAAATATGCTTGTCGGTTCGGCGGCGGCGGCATCGATAATCGTGTCGGTATGCCTCTGCTCCGGTGAGATCTCGCATTATGAGGGATATAACAGAGATAAAGAGCGTTTTGATGCTATGGATAAATGCATATCCTCTGTTCCGAAGGATGGTTCCGTTGCCGCCAACACATGGTTCCTTCCTCATTGCGCTGACAGGAGTGAACTTTATACTCTTGATGATTCCGATTTCATAACAAATCCCGCCGATGAAAACGACAAAGCACTGAAGGATATTGACAAGTATGATTTTTATGTACTCAGTTACAATGATCCGCTGACTTCGTACACTGTCCCGCAAATACAGGCAGCCGGATACACCATGTATGATGAAGTGCCAAACTGGGTGGTCGTTTACGTAAGTCCGAATTATGCGGAGGCTGAGTGACAAACACCGTGATACAGGAGGATAAATATGGAAGAAGATATAGGGAATAAGAACGGCAGCCGGGGTGAAGTATCTTCCGCTGAAATCATATCGGGGGAGGAGGGTTCGACACTGCCGGAAAAAAGTGAGCCTGAGCAAAAAAAGAGCAGAAAGAAATTTTCGCTCAGAGGTTTTTTTAAGGCAATAGGTATTCCGGATATGCTTCTTGCAAGGTTTGTGGGAGTTTATATGCTAGTTTCTTCGCTGAACCTCACAAATCTTGTAAAAGCAAATATAGACCCTATAGAATCTCCGGACGGTTGGAAAGATTTTATCGGAGCCGTTCCTGTTGCAGAGACGATCTTCTGGATCGTCGCGGGTTTTGTCGTTATGACCGTTATATATTGTATCATGGGTGAAAAATACCATTTTACAGATCAGTATATACTCGCCATCGGCGTAATGGCATTCGCGACGAATCTTATGTGGGGAAACGATAACATAT
>CAYPXB010000003.1:79432-89156 GCA_964414745.1 uncultured Alistipes sp.
GCCATCGGCGTAATGGCATTCGCGACGAATCTTATGTGGGGAAACGATAACATATACCTCTGTATAGGGGTAATCGCCGTCACTGTGGTCTTTTTTGCGTATGCTGTCAAAAAGCTTGATCAGGATATGATTGAAAATGTTCCCGACTGGATCCCTATAGTATTGACCGTGATCTGTGCCGTGGCGGTGGGAGTGTTCATCGCGGGCTGTACGATCATGCGCCACAGGGTATTCCGGTCAAATTGTTTTGATCTGGGGATATTTGTTCAGATGTTTCATTCGATGGTGACGGATTTTACGGCTGATACAACATGTGAACGAGATCAGTTGCTTTCTCATTTCTGTGTACACTCATCATTTATTTATTATTTGCTGGCTCCGGTTTATGCGGTCTTCAGAAATGTCGACTGCCTTCTGATATCCCAGGCTGTACTTGCGATGGGCGGTGTGGTACCGTTTCTTCTTATTGCGAGAAACCATAATTACAAAGGCTTGTCGCTTTTTTTTGCCGGATTGCTTTATACTTCGTGCGCGGGAATCGTTGCACCTTGTTTCTTTGATTTTCATGAAAACTGTTTTCTCCCGACACTGCTGATGTGGCTTTTGTATGCGGTAGATACACATAAAACTCTGCTGTTTTATATTATGTCTTTTCTTGTGTGTATCGTCAAAGAGGATGCTCCTCTGTATGTCATATGTATAGCCGTATATATGTTTTTTGAGGAAAAGGATTTTTCCAAGAGAGTTCACGGAATCTTTATGGCTGTTATAGCAGCCGGATATTTTTTCTTCATAACGTCCTGGCTCACCGTGAACGGGGACGGTTCCATGATGGCGTCGACGAGATTCGGAAATCTGACGATTGACTCGGGCGAGGGCTTCATAGGTGTTATTAAAAATGTACTTGCCGATCCCGCATATTTTTTCAGCCTGCTCATAACCGACGGTTCGCTGGAGTTTTTTCTGCAAGTAATGTTACCTTTGTTGTTTCTTCCGTTTCTCTGTAAAAAACTCTATCGGTTTCTGCTTATCCTGCCTTTTGTGATAATGAATCTTGTTGTCGGTTCGGACTACGGATACGCTACAAGCATAAATTGTCAGTATATCTTCGGACCGGCTGCTTTGCTGTTATATATGACGCTGCTCAACTGTGCCGACTTCAACCGGCAGAAAAGAAATGTTTTCATAGCATCGGCTGCTGCGGCATCGATAATCATGACGGTTTCCATTGTGACATGGAGGTCATATTACTATGAGGATTACAAAAAATCTGAGGAACAGTTTATCGCCATGGAGGAGTGTATTTCAGATGTCCCGAAAGACGCGGTGATAGCGGCTCAGAGTTCTGTTTTGCCGCATTGTGCCGATCGTGATGAAGTCTATCTGCTTGATAAGAACGATTATGAGGAAAATCCGTTTGATGAGAAAGACAAAACATTGAAAGATCCGGATAAATATGATTTCTATATACTGAACTATAAGGATTCTTACACGAAATATACCATTCCCCTGATAAAGGACAGAGGATACACACTGTATGATGAAGTCGAGGGACGATTGGCGGTCTATGTAAGCCCGGGCTATGAAGGATAATAAAAATAATGGGAACACTGAATATTGAGTGGCTGCGTCAAGGATAAGTTTTGAGAGTTTTTCTATTGGTGACAGTTTTTTAGGGGTGGGATCAAGAAGATATTATGAATAATAAATCAAGATATATGGCATTATCTGTGGCCTTATTGCTTTTGACAGGATGCGGAAAAAAAGTCGGTTCTGTTTCCGGGACGGATACTGTTCAGAGTGAAATTTCTTTGCCCGAAGTGATTTCCGTAACGACCGTAGTTCCGACCACGGAGGCTGTTACAAGGCCGTCACATGATATTCCCGATAAAGTCATACTCAATATCTCGGAGGAAGATATAGAAGTATACAGTGATATACTTGTTTCCGATATCGTCACCGGCACGAATACAGAGATCCTGAACGGTGACGATCCTGTCAGGTGTGACAAGACGGGAGATATGAGTACGGATATACTGTTTGAGTATGAAGGACAGTTATATGAAAAGTCTGTGAACTATTCCGTTGTGGATACGAAAGAACCGGTGGTTTTGAATATGGGGTCAAACGCAATCATCAGGACAGGTGACAGTTTTGATCCCGATTCTCTTGTCGGATATGCCGATAATTATGATCGGGATCCGCTTCTTGAATGCAGCGGAGCGGTCGATACTTCCACACCCGGCAAATATCCCGTTTCGGCGACAGTGACAGATTCATCGGGCAACAGTGTAAGCTGGGATTTTACCGTTACCGTCGCAGATATTATACCTGAACCGGAGGATGATAATCCGCGCCTTTCTTTTGATACGCTCATAAGTCTGTATTCCGGCGAGGGGATTAGTTTCGGCATCGATGTATCCAAATGGCAGGGAGATGACATAGATTTTCAGCAGGTAAAAAATGCCGGTTGCAGTTTTGTCATAATGCGTATCGGTAGTTATTATGACGAAAATGAGATGGACGTATGTTTTCAGAGAAATATGGAGAAGGCTGTCGAGGCCGGGCTCGATGTGGGAGTGTATTTTTATACAACTGCCTCAGATGAGGAGCATATAAGAGAGAACGCACGCTGGATCGCGGATAATCTCGGCGGACAGCATTTGGATTTCCCTATAGGTTTCGATTGGGAGAGTTTCTCAAATTTTCAGCGGTACGGTATGAGCATACACGATCTGAACGGTTATTTTGAAGCTTTCGCGGATGAAATGGGGAAATATGATTATGATACGATGCTTTACAGCAGTAAAAACTTTTTGAATAATTTCTGGGACGTTCCGGACGAATATCCTGTCTGGCTCGCACATTATACAGATCGTACCGATTATCAGGGAGAGTATTTCATGTGGCAGATGAGTTGTTACGGCCGGATACCCGGTATAAACGGCGATGTCGATCTTGATATACTCTATACCTGAGGGTTCTGAATATATGAATATTGCTTAAATATAAAAATACGGACACTCTTTTCGAAGGAGTGTCCGTATTTTTGATTTGCGGGTTTCACATTCATTCTTTGACGGAATATCCGGCATCCTCAATTGCTTTTTTCATTTCATCAAGGTGTTCGAGATCTCCGCTGAGTTTAAGTGTAACTTTGCCGGATTTATGGTCAGCTTTCACCTTTGAAACTTCCGGAAATTTTTCAAGGCAATTTTTAACTGTAGCCTCGCAATGTGCGCACATCATACCGTCAACGTGAAGTACATATGTTTCCGATGCACTCATATTTATCACCTCCTTTGAGATATCTGCCTGATGTTTCAGCTTTCTGTCACGCTTTGTGTCATATATTTTGGTTAGATTCAGCCTCAGAGCGTTTGTTACTACGCAGAAACTGGAAAGACTCATTGCCGCCGCGCCGAACATGGGGTTAAGTTCCCAGTTGAAAAGACTTACGAAAACACCCGCGGCAAGCGGAATGCCGATAATATTATATATAAACGCCCAGAAAAGATTCTGGTGTATATTTCTGAGTGTCGCGCGGCTCAGTCGGATCGCCGCGGCGGCGTCTTTCAGGCTGTTTTTCATAAGCACGACATCTGCCGCGTCGATTGCCACATCCGTGCCCGCGCCGATTGCAATTCCGACATCCGCACGTGTCAGTGCCGGAGCGTCGTTTATACCGTCGCCGACCATCGCTGTTTTACCTTGTTTCTGAAGAGTACGTATGACTGATTCCTTCCCGTCAGGGAGAACGCCGGCAACCACGCGGTCAACGCCTGCCTGATTGCCGATGGCATTTGCGGTACGTTCATTGTCACCGGTCAGCATTACGACACGTATTCCCATATTTTTAAGCTGTCTTATAGCGTCGGGTGAATCCTCCCGTATCACATCCGCGACAGCGATAAAGCCGAGAAGATCACCGCCTTTTGTAAAGAAAATCGGTGTTTTTCCGTTCTCCGCCGTTTCCTGTGCCGCATTTTTTACAGGTTCCGGTATTTCTCCCGCTTTTTCGGATATAAACTCATAATTTCCGCCACAGATCTCTTCGCCGTCAAGTATTGCGTGAAGACCGTTTCCGGGGAGTATCCCGAAATCCGAAACTTCATCAAATGCAATGTTTTTTTCTCCTGCATATCTTATAATCGCTTTGGCAAGCGGATGTTCGCTTTTGCTCTCAAGAGATGCGGCAATTTTCAAAAGTTTTTCTTCATCATTGCATTTATATTTATAAATATCGGTCACCTCAGGTTCGCCCCTTGTGATAGTTCCTGTTTTGTCAAGTGCTATTATCTGCGTCTTTCCCGTTTCCTCCAGAGAGACCGCGGTCTTGAAAAGTATGCCGTTTTTTGCACCGACACCGTTACCGACCATGATCGAAACAGGAGTTGCCAGACCGAGAGCGCAAGGACAGCTTATAACAAGTACCGATATGGCCCGGGCGAGAGCATAACCTACACTTTGTCCGACAAGCAGCCATACTACAAGAGTTATGATGGCGATGATTATGACCGTCGGAACGAATATTCCCGAAACGCGGTCAGCAATTTTAGCTATGGGAGCTTTTGTGGCGGCGGCGTCACTGACCATTTTTATTATCTGAGATAAAGATGTGTCATTTCCGACGCGTGTTGCCTTGCATTTCAGATAACCTGACTGATTTACTGTCGCCGCCGAGACACTGTCGCCGGATGATTTGTCAACGGGAATGCTTTCACCTGTCAGAGCCGATTCGTTTACAGCGCTTTGACCCTCAAGGACGACACCGTCTACCGGAATATTCTCTCCCGGACGCACGGCAAAAATATCTCCGATATTTACCTGTTCTGCCGGTACAGTCACTTCCTCACCGTCTTTGATTAAAACAGCTGTCTTCGGGGATAATCGCATGAGCTGTCTGAGCGCGTCTGTTGTTTTTCCTTTCGAGCGTGATTCCAGCAGTTTTCCGACTGTTATCAGTGTCAGTATCATAGCAGATGCCTCAAACCAGAGATTCATCATTCCGTCCATAACGGCTTCATGGTCACCCTTCATCGAAGCAGCTGTCATATTGAAGATCTCGTAAACGCTCCACAGAAAAGAAACACCCGAGCCCATAGCGACAAGAGTATCCATATTAGGTGACAGGTGAATGATACCTTTGAAACCGTTTATAAAAAATTTCTGATTGATCACCATAATGATACCCGCAAGCAGCATTTCTATAATGGCAAGGCCGATGTGATTTTCAGCGAGTGAGCGGGGAAGAGGAAATCCCCACATCATATGACCCATGCTTATGTACATAAGAGGCAGAAGAAATATCAGTGAAGCGATGAGACGGTTTCTCAGCAGGGGAGTCTCTCGGTCTTCAAGCGGATCTGTCAGATCTATGTCGGCAGCGGTATCAGTTCCGGAAATTTTTCTGGATGCACCGTATCCGGCTTTTTCCACCGCTTTGATTATACTTTTCGGCGATGCTGTGCCCTCCACTCCCATAGAGTTTGTGAGCAGGCTCACAGAGCATGATGTTACTCCCGGAACGGCTGAGACGGCCTTTTCGATTCTTGTGCTGCACGCTGCACAGCTCATTCCCGTGACTGTATATTGTTCCATGATCTCACCTTCTTCATTTCATAAGTTTCTGTAGTGTAGTGACAAGCTCATCGATAACTTCTTCTTTACCCTCGCGTAAATCGCGGACGACGCACCCTTTAATATGGCTTGCTATAAGATCTTTGTTAAAAGAGTTTATTGCCGCATTTACGGCGGCGGACTGAATAAGTATATCATTGCAATATGCGTCCTGTTCGACCATTTTTTTAATTCCTCTTATCTGTCCTTCGATCCTGTTAAGCCGATGAATGAGTTTAGTCCGCTCTTCGGCCGGGCGCAGAGTCTTTTTTGCGCAACAACAATTTTTTTCATTTTCCATAAAATGCCCTCTTTTGCTTTATCTTCCGGAATAATATACCCCTATGGGGTATATTTTGATTATATAACTGTTTTATTTTTTTGTCAATAAAAATTTTGAAATTTGTGAGATATGTATAAATAATTCGGTAATTTTATGCAAAATAACAAAAAAATATTCTCCCATAATGAGAGAATATCATATTACAAAATGCCTGTTGCTTTTCACAATACACACAAACTTTATTCTGCTTTCAGAAATTTCATATACTCGTCACATACTATTTTCGGATCCGTCTCATCCGGCATCATATTTACCCCTTTGTTCAGCCATATCACTTTTGTGGCAAGGCTTCGTATCTGTGCTACCGAATGTGATACCATTATAGTTGCAGCTCCGCCTTTGATAATTTCCATCATCTTTGCTTCACTTTTTTTGCGGAATGCAGTATCTCCCACCGCAAGAACCTCGTCAAGAATCAGTATATCAGGCTCTATCAGGCTTGCTATCGAAAAGGCAAGTCGTGAATTCATACCGGATGACAGTTGACGCAGTTTGAAATTTTCAAATTCTCCAAGCTCTGAAAATTCTATTATCTCCGGGTATTTGGCATCAAGAAATTCTTTTGTATATCCTAATAAAGCTCCACGCATATATACATTTTCTTTGATAGTCAAATCCATGTCAAAGCCTGTACCCAGCGCAAGCAAAGAAGATATCTTGGCGTTTTCTTTAATATAGACAGTTCCCTCCCTTGGTTCGATTACTTGGCTTACCGCTTTTAAAAGTGTTGTCTTTCCGGATCCGTTTCTTCCGATTATTCCGAGGAAATCTCCTTTGTCAAGTTCGAATGAAACATTTTTTACCGCACAGAATTCTCTTGCAGTATATTTTCCGGTGATCTTCTGAATAACATACTCCTTCAGTCCTATATTTCTGAAGTCCCCGACTTTGAAATTTACTGTGATGTTTTCGGCTTTAATGTAGCATTCCTCTTTTTCAATCTGTTTATTATCCATCATTTCCTCCATCAGAAATAATATACAAGTTTTTTATCACATTTTTTATGTATTATCAATGCCATAATTCCAAACAAAACAGGAAACAGCAAACAAAGTATTTGTATAATAGGCTCGGGCATTGTTTTATCCATTATTATGCTCCTGAAATAGTTTATATAGCAGTATATCGGGTTGAAGTAAAGAAATTTCTGAATTGTCTGCGGAAGCATCTCTACACGATAGAAAATTGCCGAAAAATAAATCAGTACACTTGTGAAAAGATTGTACATATATTGCACATCTTTGAAGAATACATATGCTACCGACAATACATATCCAAGGAACATATTAAGGAAAAAAAGACATACAATAGGAATTAAAATTATAAAAAACTTAAAGCTGAATGCAGTTCTGTCTATTGCTACTATGGTAAACATAATTATCAGATTGAGTCCAAAGTTGATAAGACATGAAATATTTCTCGACAGGAGAAACAGACCCTTGTCCACTTTGACTTTTGAAATTATACCCATATTTGCTTGCAGTGAAAACATTGAATTTGTTGTTGCGTCCGTAAAATAATGATACACGATGTTACCGATTATCAGATAGCTTATATAATGCTCACCACGCTTGAATAAAAACGAAAATACAACCGCCTGTGCCAGAAAAAACAGCAATGGAGACAGCATACTCCACGCTATTCCGAGAATAGTTCTTTTGTATCTGCTTTTAAAATCTCTTGATATCAACTGTTTCAACAGAAATATTTTCTGTGACCGCTTTTCTTTTATCGTTAACTCTGCCATTTGCTCCCTCACTTAATCTTCTCTTTATTTCCATTCGTTGTTTCGTCAAATATACACTCTGCAAATATCCTGTCTATATATTTCTTACTGTGTTGCATTGCATCCATAAAAGGAGTATATGCATCACTTCCCGATATGTTAAACATATATGGATATTCGCGGAACGTTTCAACATATTCCTGTATGAACTCTCGTTCACCTTTTTGTATTTCTTCAATATATGTCTCATTCTCCGCGGCATTATCAAACACAAAATCATAACCACCATCATCTTTCAGTTTGAACTCACGAAAACTCGGTTCCGGCGCGCTGAACAGCATCTCAAAATATATATTATGATTTGCCGACGGCTGATGTAACATATATTTGTCTCTGTTAAACGATGATGAAAAACAGTATGCCTGCATTTTACCGTCAAGAAAAAATGTTTCACTGTATTCATAATCATGCTGATTGTATGAATTGCTTCCGGCAAGAACCCCGGTAAACCCGCAGTGCATACCCCATTTGCGATTTACAAGCTGATCGAGTATAATATTTCCGCTGCCTGCCCATCCGCAGTCTACTGTGACTACATTTTTGCAGTCTTTAAGTTTCTCACTGAAGTATATCCTTGCAGCCGTATCCATATCCTTGTATGTTTCAAGCAGTTTATCCCAGTTGTCATATATAAACTGCTCTGTCTGAGCAGCGTTTTTCATTGTCAGTTCATCATCTAAGCCAAACGGAAAATCCCAGTCGGCAATGCCCATCGCATTAAATATATCATATAGCGATATTCCGTGATTTGTTTTTTGTGTTACATAACGCTTAATATAATTGTCGCGGAACATATCCGTACCGAGTTTTGTTGCGGCATTCCTAGACCAGTAAACATATTCTGTCGATTCTTCCGGGTATAGGTGATCATATATTTCCTTGACAATGTATCCGTCCCTTGAAAAAAACAGTATTCTGTCGGCTGCCTTTTCTGTCGCCACTTTATGAATATATCCGCAGAAACCCAGAATCAGCAATCCTCCGTATTTGAATCCATACTCATATGCCGGGCTGTATTTGCAGACACCACTATACAGTTTTCTATTCACTATGCCGCTATATGCCGAGCCGATTATCGGAGACATATCTTTTGGCCTGTATATATTCCCTTCGGAATTAACATTTTTATATTCTATGGACGAAAGTCCATGTTTGCGGGCATTTTCCACATCTGAGCCGTAATTATCCCCGATATGAGCTATATCGTTCGTGCCGAGATCCTGTTTTATCAGATCATATAGGCTTCCGTCGTGCTTCCCGGCTCCTTTTTCGCATGATACATATATTTTCTCATATCCGTCATATCCGTTCTTTTTAAGAAGTTTTCCCATAAAATCAGACGAAAGGTACATATCGGATGCTACTATAATACGTCTTCCGTTTTTTTTCACTTCTTCAAATACCGATTTCATATATGGATTTGCAATACTTAATGTCAGCTCAGTTTCCTCTTCCGTTTTCCGCCCGGATTCTGAATCTATTCCTGTCCGATCTGATATATAATCATATATATCTTTCAGGTTAACTGATTCTCCGCCTTTATTCTGTCTTACTGCTCTCTCTGCTTCTGTTCTTACAGTTTTAAAATCCGGGTAGTTCAGTTTTTCTCCGACAATGTAAAATAAATCCGTCGGTGACGCGAACGGTCTGAATATAAGTGTATCAAATATATCGAACGAAACCACTTCGTGTTCACTCAGCTGTTTTGCCACTTCTTCAGGTGTACTCAGTAAAAATGATTCCTGATCTTTTAATCCCTTTGCATTTTCATGGCCACGCTCTGTACGGTGTAGTAAAATGCTCTCTAAATTCAGTTTTATCAGGTAACACCATGACACTACCGGAAACCGTCTGTGCAATTTCCTGTTCGTGTTTGTGAATCTTTCATAATTAAATTTGATGTAACTGTTCCGGTTTACCAGAATTTTGTACATCCTCAATAAAAACGAACGCTTATTTTTAGATTTATTATTTTT
>CAYPXB010000004.1:0-5499 GCA_964414745.1 uncultured Alistipes sp.
GAATTTTGTACATCCTCAATAAAAACGAACGCTTATTTTTAGATTTATTATTTTTCAGGTTTTTGACCCGGCTTTGCAGACTTCCGGGTACGAATATCAGCAAAATCGGTTTCATAAGATAAGGGATTCCTTTCGGCATCAGTCCTAATTCGCGAAAGCCTTCTTTTCTTACTTTATATTCATCCAGTCTCATCCGAGCTGGAACCCGGCTTTTCTTTTCATCCGAATAGTATGTGTAAAGTAACCGATCTATGTTCGCACCCTGAAATCCTTTTGCATATGCTCTCATGAAAAAATCATAATCTTCATATTTTCGACATCGTCCAATCAGTCTGTATCCTCCGCATTTTTCAAATACCTCCCGTCTGAACATCAAAGTTCCATGTACAAACGGAGAATTATACAAGAAATCTTCTTTTGTCGGCAATTCAGGTCTGTGCCATTCTCCGTTTATTTCTGTTTTCCCATTCTCGTTTATGTAATACAAAAAACACGCCGAACCGACAAATGATATTTCTTTGTTTTCATTCAGAAAATCGACCTGTGTCTGAAATCTGTCCTGCATCGAATAGTCATCGATATCCTGCCGTGCTATCAGTCTGCCACTTGCCTTTTCCAGACATTTGTTAAGCGCTTCCGCAAGCCCTTTGTTTTCTTTATTTTCCAGTACTGTTATGCGGCTGTCTTCCTTTGCCTTTTCTTTTGTCCACTTCAGAGTATCATTAGTGGATCCGTCGTCACATATTAAAAATTCAAAATCTTCGAAGCTCTGATTCAGAACCGAGTCTATTGCCCGTGTCAGCATCTCCTTCGACGGACAGTTATACACTCCCATGATCACCGAAATCTCCGGCACGAACTCACCTTCTTCTCCGTTTTGATATCAGATATCTCGTTACCAGATATGCATACCGGTATAAAACTTTAGGCTTTATATCTCCTGCCTGTACACTGCCGCAGTACCAGTAGAATCCGTCTGTATTATCCCTGTCTTTTATCTTATGAAGCAATAACTCCCTGTTAAACTTTTCTCTGTTGCCGTCTTCTACCAGTTCACGGTGATAGCCTTCTCCCACATCGTCGCAGAATCTGTAGTTTCTCAGAGCCTCGCATTCCTGTTTTGTCGGAGAAAACATGAGGGCTTTAAGAAGTTTCAGCGCTGTCTTTTCCCGTCCGATATTTTCAGAACCGCCTTTTTCTTTTTCTGTGATCTCTATGCTGACTGCCCTAAGTTTTTCGACCTTGCCGGGATCATTTTCCGCCTCAGCCATTATCGGTTCTGTTTTTTCTCCGCATTCTCTGTATCCTTTCGTCATTCCGTGCGGGCCGCTGCAAATGCTCTCTATCACGTTCTGGCAGAACCATGCTTTTATCCGGCTGTCCCGCTCTCTGAACAGCCATGCGTTATATTGACAGCCATCTCTTTCCGGGGGTTCTTCAAGCATTCCCATATAAAAACCGATAAGTTCGGTTTTGATACCCTCGCTGTCAAGCAGTCTTCTGAGGGTATGTTGCAAAGATCCTGTCCATCCCAGATCAATTATACCGACTTTTTCATATCGGTCCAGTTTTTCCTGTCTGATATATTTTATTGTTTCCATATATGCATTTTCGGATATTTCCTTAACTATGTTCTGAAAAACATCCGACTTTTTAACGGTTTCGCATATCTCGTCAAATTCCTTTCTTCCGACGTTTTCTCTTGCTTTTTCTTCTTTTATACCTATATCATCATATACCGCTTGTATCTGATCTTCATCCATTCCGGCTCTTTTAAGCAAAAGATACAAGCTTTGACGGTATGCGTGCAAAAAAAGCTTATCATAAGCACTGTCATCTCTGAACCTGTATGCTGCCAGTCGCAATGCGTATCTTGAACAATAAAAATAACTGCTCTCAATGTTGTGTTCTCCTTTTTCTCTCATCTTTTCAGCTATATGATACATCACATAGCCGTCTCTGGCGAGAAAATACAGTCGCTTTATTCCGAGTTCCTCCGAGCGGCGGATTATCCATTTTGTGTACATGATCAATACAGGTGCCGCTGCTTCGGTCATTACTTTCTCAAATTCATCACTGATTTCTATGCCCTCGATTGCATTCATCAGGTCGGGCTCGCTCTTCAATATCCTCCTGTATCTTTCTTTCATTTCTTTGTTTCTATATATCTCCCATATATATCTGCCATTGCTTTTATCGAATTTTCCAGCGAAAACGGCTCAACTGAACCGGCGGCCGCTTCTCCGAGCGATTTTTTCAATTCTCTGTCTGTGTAAAGTTCCTTTATCGCTTCGGCAAATCCGTCTGTGTCTTCGGGACGCAATAAAATGCTGTTCTTTCTGTTGACCGCATATTCTCTTATTCCCCTGATATCCGATGCTATTATGGGAACTCCCGCTGCCATTGCCTCTATCGGTGCCAGTCCCAACCCTTCTCTGAGTGAGGGAAACAAAAATATATCCGCAATATGCACTACTTCATATATATCATATCTGTATCCCGCAAATATCACTCTGTCTTCTATCCCGAGATTCTTTGTAAGTTCCTGCAGCGTTTCCTTTTGATCCCCGCTTCCGCATATCAGATAATACATATCTTCCCGTTTTGCTTTTGCAAAGGCCTCTATCGTTGTCTTCAGATTTTTATTTGCATTTATTTCAGACACCGAAAGCAGTACAAAAGCGTTCCCGGGTATGCCGAATTCTTTTTTTATCTCGGCAGCACTTTTCTCACATTTCGCATACTTTTCGATATCGACTCCGACGCCGTGTATGTAGTACACATCACACTTTTTGCCTTCGCACATTTCTTTTGCCGCTTCATAGTCTTCCGCGTTTATCGTTATCAGACCGTCTGTGTATCTGACAAGGAATCTCTCCGCCATGTGATATAGTTTTCCGCTTTTCGGACATCCTTTGTAAAAGTGAAATCCATGTGTCGTGTACAGCACGGACGCCTTGCTTTTTCTTGCTGCCATCCGTCCTATCGCCGCCGCTATCGGAGTGTGGCAGTGAATGAGTTCATACTCGTTATTCTTAATGATCTTTTTCAGTTGTCTGTACGATTTCACGTTATCAGAACTTACCGGGCTTCGGCTGAACGGTATATCATAAAATCTGTCGCAATACGGTATTTTGTGTTCATCGCCTTCTTCAAAGTCATCTCTTGCGGCCACATCTACTTCATATCCCTGCTCATGAAACCACTTCAGGTACGGTATGTGAAACTGGCATATATGTTTTTTTGCCACTGTTGCTATGTACAATACTTTTTTCATACGCCATTTTCACCCGTTCTCTCTTTTCTCAGACTTGTCTTCCCACCTCGTATTTTTTGTCGGACAAAGTGATCATTGATAGTGAATTTCAATAGTGTATAATATGTAATTAGTGTATCTGGATTGTTGTCACTATTTTCAAATTATATCAAAAATCGTACTAAAAGTCAATGAATAAGATATAAATAAAAAAATAGCGCAGTTATTTTCGTCAAAATACACAAAAAAAGCAAAAAAAATGATTATATTAAGGAGGATATGTTTATGGACATACAAAATTCAAACAAAAAAGACATAAATAACGAATGTAAAACATTATCGGCAAACGACGAAAAAGAATGCAGAACCGGTGCTTTTGGCAAAGAAAAATCTGACAGAATAAATGGCCTTGACGTGATCGGCTGTTGCCATATCTCCGGGGATGATATGAATAATCCGGATATTACCATAAAAGAACTTGTTTATGAGTGGCTGTCATCGATATCACC
Organism: uncultured Alistipes sp.; assembly: GCA_964414745.1. GTDB lineage: Bacteria > Bacillota > Clostridia > Oscillospirales > Ruminococcaceae > Ruminococcus. The sequence continues at coordinate 3,766 of CAYPXB010000004.1, forward strand.
GCGCGTCAAAGAATCCACATTATCCAATTATCGTATGAAAGCCGAAAAACATATTTTGCCGGTATTGGGGGAAATTCGATGTCATGCGTTAAAGACTAAAGATATATATTATTTCATAGAGGAAAAACAAAGATCCGGGCTTTCGTCCGGGTATATTTCCGATCTTCTCGTAATGCTTAAATCTGTACTGAAATACGCAGGCAGAGAGTATGGTATAAAAAATATCCTTGACGGTTTTATAATGCCGAAAAGAAACAGACCGGATGTAAAAATACTCTCTGAAAAAGAGCAGAGTGTTCTGGAAAAATATATCTATGAAAACAATGATCTTACAACACTCGGCATTTCCCTTTCCTTGTATATGGGCTTGCGAATAGGCGAGATATGCGCATTGAAATGGAACGATATAGATTTTGATAAGCATATACTTTTTGTAAGGCATACGATCCAGCGTATCCAGACTGAAAATGCGACTGAAAAAACAAAACTTGTCATTTCAGACCCCAAAAGCACAAGTTCAAAGCGTGAGATCCCGATTCCGGATTGTGTTATGGATATGCTCGTAAAAATGAGGGATTCTGATGACTTTTTTGTGCTATCCGGCAGTTATCAGCCGACAGAACCAAGAACCATGCAGCACCGCTTTACAAAGATACTAAAAAAATTAGGGTTATCGCCTGTACATTTTCACAGTCTTCGTCATTTATTTGCGACAAACTGCATTATCCTCGGATTTGACATAAAAACTCTGTCGGAACTGCTTGGACACAGTTCGATCGAAATCACTTTAAACCGGTATGTTCACTCTTCCATGGAGAGAAAGCGGGCATGCATGAATCTTGTAAATACCGTGTCAGACCACGGATGACGGAAAAATATATGAGAAAAGCGCAGAATATACGATGCACCGTAAATTCTGCGCTGTATTTAATTTTTACTGTACATCAACGTTTTGTTCCGGAACAGGAGCACTTTCCTGAGGCGCTTCTGTCGCCGGCTGAACTTCCACAGGTGCGTCGGTAACGACCGGAGCTTCCGTCGGAGGTTCGGTAGGAGGTTCTGTCGCAGGGGGTTCCGTGATTATAACGGCATCCTCGGGCAGATAATAGACTACAAGTGCGTCATTCTTGGAATTATCGAATTTATCGCCCGGTTTTGCGGTTTTTCCGTTTACAACGAGCTGAAGTACCGTATTCGGTGATCCGTATGTTGATGTCTGCTGCGGAACAAGCGAATAATTTGAAATTCCCGCCTGTTTCAGCTTTGTTTCGTATTGAGAGATCGTAAGTCCGCTGTAATCCGGAATATCGGATATCGTCTTGCCTTTGCTTACTTTCACGGTGATCTTCTGACCTTTTTTGAATGGCTCCCCGGATTTTATGTCCTGATCGATGATCTGATCCTTCTCATATTCATCATTAAACTCATATACTGCTTCGAGTGTAAAATATTCCTTGTATTTTTCTTTTGTTATCTCGAAATATTTGCCTTTCAGGTCAAACATGAGGCTGTCGTAATCTTCTGTCACTTCTTCTGAAGAAGGCTCTGTGGTGCCTGTTACTACGTTTTCCGGCAGAGAAGACGACACTTTCGGAAGATCTGAGCCGATCTGGCTGTCGTCCGAGAAAATATCAAGAAAGAATACGGCGAAAATCATAAGTATGGCAAAAAGCAGTATGGCGATTATAAAAGGAACTTTAAGCCTGTCTATGGTGTTTACTTTTTCGTAATGAT
>CAYPXB010000004.1:5599-21525 GCA_964414745.1 uncultured Alistipes sp.
GCGATTATAAAAGGAACTTTAAGCCTGTCTATGGTGTTTACTTTTTCGTAATGATAATCTTCCTCATAATTCCGGTAATCGTCCTCATCATAATATTCACCGTTATCACTATATTCCTCACTTCGCTGTCCTGACGCGCCGTCACTGCGTTGTGCACGGTCGGGCTGGTTCTCGTGGTTGTGATTATTACTGCCGGCTGCGGGGTATATATTTTGCTGAGGAGCGGGTTGCTCAAAAAGCTTTGTCACAAGTTCGGTGATCGTCTGTATCCTGTCTCTGCCCGACAGGTTCATACCCTCCATTATCACACGTGACACATGAGGCGGAATATTCTTATTGAGGGAACGCGGCTCGCAAAGATCGTCCTTTTCGAGTCTGTCGAGCGAATCCGTCGGCATACATCCCGTGAGCATACGATAGAGAAGTGCGCAGACACTGTAAACATCTGTCCATGAGCCCTGACGGCTGCTGCTGCTCGCGGAATACTGTTCGGGCGCCGCATAGCCTTTGAAGATTTCATACTCCAGTCCCGCATTGGCTGTCCTTACAGCCGATATGCAAAGCCCGGAGAGCTGAAGCTCACCTTTCGAGGTTATATATATTGTTTCGGGACTTACCGCTCTGTGTATCATGCCGGCGTTATGGAGTATGCCCAATGTCGTAAACAGGGGTGGAAAAAGCTTTGAGATCTGTTCCCAGCTCAACTCACCGGCATTTTCTTTGAGATATGTGAGCAGTTTCTCTCCGTTTACAGATTCAAGGACCGCATATGTTGTGTTATTTTCCGCGAACATATCAAGAACCGGAACAAGATTTGTATTGTTACGAAGTCTGGCAATAGATTTATTAAGCTCTGTAAATTCAGCCATAAAGGCCTTATATTTTGCGAGATTATTATAATTTACGCTTATTACAGGTTTGTTTTTGACTCTTGTGCAGAGATTTATAGGCATATACTCTCTTATCTGCACTTTACAGCTCATCACTTTATCATAGGCGGCGTAGGTAGCGCCTTCGCCGTTATATTCCAAAAGAACACCCACAAGGTATCTTTCATGCAGTATTGTTCCCGGAGCTATATAAATAGGGTTATGCGGAGTATTCTCGTAATATCCGCAATATGGGCATGTGTCACTTGTCGCATCATAGCGTTCCATGCAGTTGTAGCAGAATTTTCTCTCACCCAAAGCAGCTCCTCCTTTACAGTTTGTCAGAGACGGAAAAACTCCATCATATCTATTTTATCAGTTGTCAGCGAAAAAGTCAACCTTTTGAATGTACTGATAACCAAATAATCTGAATTTGTATTATTTTTGTAATATTTAAAGATAAAATTAAACTTTTTGTAATAATTGCGGGGATTTGATGGCTTTTTCACAAAAGTCCTTCGTCAAACATCTCCTGAGCCGCCATGATCACACCGAGTTTTCCGCTTGTATACGTTATTCCGCCCTGCATCCATGCAGCATACGGTTCACGTATGGGAGCGTCCGCCGACAGTTCAACGGAAGCTCCGAGGGTGAAAGCTCCCGCGGCCATTATAACCTTGCTGTCGTAGCCCGGCATATCCCAGGGTTCGGGAACGGCGAAAGAATCAACGGGAGAGCCTTTCTGTATCCCTCTGCAGAATGCGGTGAGATGCTTTTCATCTCCGAGTTTCACGGCAGTTATTATATCTCCGCGCTTTTCTGTTGCCCGCGGAGAACATTCAAAACCCATGAGAGTGAAAAACTCACTTGCGAATGTTGCGGTCTTCAGGGCATTTGCAGTAACATCCGGAGCGTGGAAAAGTCCCATGAAAAGCTCACGGTTCATTCCGAGTGTACATCCCACTTCTTTTCCCATTCCGACACAGCTGAGTCTGTATGAACAAAGCTCTACAAGATTGGCTTTTCCGGCGATATATCCGCCTGTTCTCGCGATACCTCCTCCCGGATTTTTTATCAGTGATCCGACTATAAGATCGGCGCCTGCATTCAGGGGCTCACAGGATTCGACAAACTCGCCGTAACAGTTATCCACCATGACAATGATATCCGGATTTCCTTTGCGTGCGGCTTTTATGATCTCCTCAATGTCTCCGACTGTCAGAGCGGGTCTCAGGGAGTATCCTCGTGAACGCTGTATATACGCGCATTTCGCGCCTTTTACCGCGTTCGTTATCTCATCAGGCTTTGCCGATCCGTCGTCGTTAAGATCGATCTGTGAATAGTTTATGCCAAAATCTCTGAGGGAGCCGTCGCCACTTTTTCCGCTCAGCCCGATAACTTCTTCAAGCGTATCATACGGTCTGCCCGTCAGTGACAAAAGAGTGTCTCCCGGTCTCAGTATACCGAAAAGTGCCGTCGACAGGGCGTGTGTTCCGGAGATAAAGTTGAATCTTACAAGAGCGTCCTGCGCTCCGAATACATCCGCATATACTCTGTCAAGTATCTCACGTCCCGTATCACCGTATCCGTAGCCTGTTGACCCATAAAAGCAAGATTCCGTGACTTTGTTTTCTGAAAACGCCCGAAGGACTTTCGCACCGTTGTACTCGGAAATTTCATCGATCTCCCTGAAAGCGGGGCGGCATATCTCTTCGGCTGCGTCGGCAAGACAGGCGATCTTTTTGTCGATCCCGTACATTTCGTAAATGCTGTTATTCATCTTCAAGTTTTCCTTTCGTCATGCTTTCCTTTTCGATATCCTTGCGCTCAAGAACCGTTTCATGATCTGTCTCGATAAAACCTATTTCTCTGTAGAAACTCACACGTACATCCAAAGCGTAAAGATAGGCACGTTTTCCGAGATCCCCCAGAAACAGAGCAAGCCATTTTAAAAAATCCCTTGCATAACCGCTGCCGCGCGCCGATACCCTTGTGGCGACCTGACTTATCAGAACCTCGTTATTTATATCATATGATATGGTGGCAGTCGTACAGTTTTTGTATGTCATGACACGGCTGATCCCATGTCTGCATCTGTGGGAAGTGTCGGTGTACCAGAGCGAAAAATCCGCAATATTCGGGAAGCCCTCGTTCAGTATATCATATACTTGCGTAAGATCGGGATTGAAATCGACTTCACAGTCACGAAATTCGAGGCCGGTGCCATCGGAAACTATTTCAAAAACCGTTCGGTTCAGCGGCTGGTATATTTCAGATATATCGAGACTCTGAAGTATATTCTGCGATCCTTCGATCCGAAACGGAAGGTTCATTTTTACGAACAGATCGAGTTCGCTGTCGGATCTCATTTCTTTTTCGCTGCATATGATAAGAGTTGAATTTATCATAAACATAAATCCCGTACCGGTCGCGTTGTCGATTTTGTAAAATTTGCAGAAATTGTACCCTGTTCCGTAGGCTTTCAGATATGACAGCATCTTTTTTCCGTAAAGGGATCTCATCAGCATAGTTTTGTCAAATTCGTTTTCACTCTCAATCAGTCTTATCATTTTCAAGGATCCTTCCGGCAAGGAGTGTCACAAGTTTCAGAACGGAATCAATGTCATTGAGATCCGCAACACACGAGGGAGAGTGGAGATATCTGCAGGGGACGGAAACGGCAACAGTCCGCACTCCTCCGGCTGTTGTGTGGATAATTCCGCTGTCATTTCCGCCGGCTATCATCGTTTTCGTCTGGCAGTCGATACCTGCTTTCTCCGCTTCCTCAAAAGCGATCGAATACAGTTCCTTGTCATATACCGTGTGCCTGTCCATAAAAGATATAACAGCTCCTTTTCCGAGACAGCATACTTTCTTATTCCCCGATACTCCGTCGATATCTGCGGCCGTTGTGGATTCCACAACGATCGCGTAATCGGGATCTACGGAAAATGTCGCGGCTCCCGCTCCTCTGAGACCGATCTCCTCCCGGACGGTGAATACGAACCAGGTATCATATTCAAGGTCGCTGAGTATCATTTCAATAAGCACCGCACAACCCACACGGTCATCCACAGCTTTTGATTTAATGATGTTTTCTCCCATGCAGATAAAGTCAGACCTGAAACAAACGCTGTCACCCACGGAGACATACCGCAAAGCTTCATCACGGCCTGAAGCGCCTATGTCGATATACATTTCAGATATCTTCTGAGGTTCGTTCCGCCTGCTTTCTGTCAGATTATGAACGGCAGGTGATCCTATCACCCCGTTTATCCGCTGTTTTCCGATATAAACCTGTTGTGCGGCCGCGGCTGAGGGATCTATTCCTCCCACGGTATCAAAAGTGAGCGTGCCGTCCTCTCTAACGGAAGTGACAATAAAACCCACTTCGTCCATATGAGCGGCAATCATAAGTTTTTTCCGGGGAGATTTTTTCCCCTTTTTGAAACAGATAAGATTTCCCGTCGCGTCTGTTCTGTACTCACAGTGATCTTTGATCATATTTATTATAAGATTGCGTACCTCGCACTCATCGCCTGATATTCCGTCTGCAAGGCAAAGCTTTTCGAGTAATTCTTTCATATCTTATCCTCCGTAATAAATGCCGCAAGAAGTTTTCCGGTAAGCTCGACATCCCGAAGATCAATGACCTCCACGGGTGTATGCATATATCTCAGCGGTATCGAAACCGTGCAGGTCTTCGCCCCTTTCCGACTTACCGAGAAACAGTCGGCATTCGTAGAGGTAAGACCGTTCATGACCTCTATCTGATACGGTATACCGGATTTTTTTGCGACAGATACGAGTTTGTCGGAGATCTCACGCGAAAGTGACGGAGATATGCCGATCATAGGTCCCTCTGAAAGATGACCGCACTTTACCTCAGATTCACCTTGGGCGTATCCGAAACTTACATCCACTGCAAGCGCGACATCGGGCTCAAGATTATATGCGCTTATTTTTGCACCGCGTTCTCCGAGTTCTTCCTGTGTGGAAAAAAGAACGGTCACATTGTATTTCAGCTTTTTGCCCCTGATAAGTTCCATCGCGTAAAGTATACCCGCGACAGCGCATCTGTCATCAAGCGCGCCTCCGGTCATTCTGTTCCCTATAAGATCCATACATTTCGTATCAAAAGTTATGCTGTCTCCGGGAGAGATAATTTCTTTTGCTTTTTCTGCAGTCAGACCCGCATCTATAGCCATTTCATCTATATTTTTGATTTTTTCTCCGCCGTCTGAAAGATGCGGCGGTACAGAACAGATCACGCCCGTTATATCGCACTTTCCGTGAATCTTCACTTGCAAACAGGGAAGTATGCGCCTGTCGATCCCGCCGATATCTGAAAATTTGATGAAACCCGTTTCTGTGACAGCAGTCACTATCAGACCTATCTGGTCAATATGCGCGTCGATAACAAGATGTTCAAGACCTTCTCTGTGCGGTGCGGGACTTCCGATGACACACCCGTTTTCGATACGGGCATCGGGGCAAGTTTCTTTCAGCATCTCAAGTGCAGCATTTGCGGCTTCGGTTTCCGAGCCTGAGGCTCCCGGTGTTTCGGACAGGATAAAGATTGTTTGTTTTATGTTCATGATAAAGAAGATCCTTTCAGAATATCAATGATTCGTATCCGGATATACTGCCCGTATTCGAGGGGATCTTATTTCAGGATACTAAACAGTACAAACGATACAAAATAAATTATACCAAAAAACAAGAGATTTTTCAATAGATTTGCGAAAAGTTTATTGTATTTCATACAGAGAACGGCGGGTATTGACAAAAAGTTGAAAAAATGGTATCATAAAGCAGATGTAATTTGCTTGTCTGAACTTCGGTGTGTCAGAGAATGGCTATTTATTTTGTTCAAGTAAAGGAGAAACGATATGACGGTATTTGATGAGCTTAAAAGAAGAGGCCTTCTGGCACAGCTTACCGACGAGGAAAAGATAAGGGATCTCATCAATGACGGGAAGGCAACATTCTATATAGGTTTTGATCCTACGGCTGACAGCCTTCATGTCGGTCATTTTATGGCTTTGTGCCTGATGAAAAGACTGCAGATGGCGGGCAACAGACCGATAGCGCTTATCGGAGGCGGTACGGGTATGATAGGCGACCCGTCCGGAAAGAGCGATATGAGAAAGATGCTGACCGCCGAAACTATACAGCACAATGTTGACTGTTTCAAGAAACAGATGAGCAGGTTTATCGATTTTTCGGACGGAAAAGCTTTGGTGGTAAATAATGCCGACTGGCTGCTTGATCTTAATTATATTGATTTTCTGCGTGACATCGGCACTTGTTTCAGTGTAAACAAGATGCTGACGTTCGAGTGTTACAAACAGCGTATGGAAAGAGGACTGACATTCCTCGAATTTAACTATATGATAATGCAGAGTTATGATTTTTATATGCTCTATCAGAAATACGGCTGTAATATGCAGTTCGGCGGAGACGACCAATGGGCGAATATGCTCGGAGGAACAGAACTCATACGGAAAAAACTCGGCAAAGACGCATATGCTATGACCATAACCCTCTTGCTCAACTCAGAGGGAAAGAAAATGGGAAAGACGGAAAAAGGAGCTGTGTGGCTCGACCCCGATAAGACTTCTCCCTACGAGTTTTTTCAATATTGGAGAAACGTATCCGATGCCGATGTCATAAAGTGTCTTAAAATGCTGACTTTTGTTCCCATTGAGGAGATCGAAGAAATGGAAAAGACCATGGAAGGCGCGGATCTCAACAAGGCAAAGGAACTGCTTGCTTACGAGCTGACAAAACTCGTACACGGAAAAGAGGAGGCAGACAAAGCAAAGACCGCGGCGAAAGCTGTTTTCGGCGGTACCGGTTCGGATGAGAATATGCCGACTACAGTTATACCCGTGTCGGAACTTGCGGATGACGGAACCATAGGTCTGCTTACAGTGCTTGTGCGCGCCGGTCTTGCTCCGTCCGTTTCGGAGGGACGTCGGCTTGTGCAGCAAGGCGGAATATCCGTAGATGACAAAAAGATAACCGATCCCAGAGCGACGGTTTCTCTTGACGGCGAAAACGGGATTATTGTACGGAAAGGAAAGAAAGTCTTTAATAAGATAGTTGCGCGATGATACTGCAGTCGCGGATTTCAATTCCAAAACACGACTTTCGGTGGGGGGTATTTATGAGGATAAGGCATAAACCGTGGGCTAAGCCGGAACTTGAGATGTGCCCGTTTTATATCCCGCAACCCGTACAGCTAAAGGGAAGATGGGCGGAAATATTCGATGACAGTGACAGACCGCTTCATCTTGAACTCGGTTGCGGAAAAGGCGGTTTTATTTCTCAGATTGCTCCCGCACACCCGGAAAATAACTATATAGCTCTTGACATAAAGAATGAAATGCTGGTACTCGCTAAAAGAAAAATAGAGGCAGCTTACGCCGAAAAAGGGATTATGACAGATAATATAAGGATCGCCATACAGAATATCGAGCGTATTGATGAGGCTTGGGATGAAAATGACCGCGTAGACAGGATATACATAAATTTCTGCAATCCATGGCCTAGGAACAAACATAAAAAAAGGCGCCTCACTCACACGAGGCAGCTTTTGAAATATAAGAAATTTCTCGATGGCGATCTTTGGTTCAAAACCGATGATGATATGCTTTTTGATGAATCCCTTGAGTATTTTTCCGAGTGTGGCTTTAAAATAGATTTTCTGACAAGGGATCTGCACAGCGAGACCGGAATTGAAAATTACATTACGGAACATGAGAAAATGTTTGACGATATGGGAAAGAAAATAAAGTTTCTCATTGCCGAACCCGAGAGGTAGCTTATTATGGAAATAGAAAAAAATTACGGTAAATTTTCTTTTGGAATCGGTTCTTCGAGGACAGTGGGACTAAGCGGTGCGAAAGATCCCGTAAATCCGGAAGAAACGATAGAGCTTGTAAATTCGTCATGTACTGACAGCACCGGCAAAAGCCGTATAACTTCTCCCGAAAAACTAAGTGCCGGGAAAGCAATTGCCGGTGTGGCGGCGATCGTCGTCACCGCAGGGATACTGAAGAAAATGAAGAAGAAAAAATAAGATATGCCTTGTTTGGCAGTTTCTTGACATTTTATCGGATCTGTGTTAATATCTAAATGATGCCGCTGTGGTGGAACAGGTAGACACAAGGGACTTAAAATCCCTCGGTCATTGCGATCGTACCGGTTCGATTCCGGTCAGCGGCACCATTTTTTGTATGGCTTTATCTGTAAACAGCCTGCTCTGAAAAAATGAGCAGGTTGTTTTCTTCAAAGCCATTTTTTAATCTTGTCTTTTGAGTTTTTGACTTCAGATCCCCTTATGGCAAGAGCGTTTTCGTCAACATCTGCTCTTTTGCAGATCCTTTGGATATCTCTGACTGTGTTGGCGATCCCGGATCCCTCGTGCGTCGTTATCACACGTATTTTTTTATCCGTAAAATCGAGATTTTTCAGTACTGTTTCAAGTTCCGGTGCATACGTCCCCCAGTAAATGGGGGTCATCACGAATATAGTATCATAACCGGATATATCATTCGGGATATCTTTTACAGGCGCGTTGCCTATTCTTTCTTTTGCCTGCCGTGTGCATATGTTATACTCTTTTGCGTAGGGGACAAGAGGTTCGACTTTAAACAGATCGGCTCCTGTCAGTTCACTTACGTATTTTGCGGCGATCTCTGTGTTTCCTTCGGTGATATACCCCACAGCGTAATTTTCATCGGCACGGCTGAAGTAGATTATCAGACTTTTTGACATTTTTTATTCCTCCTTTGTTTTATAAAAAAGACGCCCGGGAACTGTCCCGCAGCGTCTTAAATCCTGTATACTCCCAAAAATTGCCCTATGAAAAATTGTGGTGAGCCTGTTTAAGTACCATATCCTTGACTTTAAGAAGACTTGTCGTGGTGCTTCTTTCGTTTTCCGAAAGCTTCATGGTGATATATTTTATTGTGTCTTCGTAATTCGGTATCATGATATGTTCAAGCGCGTTTACCCTTCGCCTTGTCTTTTCGATCTCATCCGCCATAAGCTGACATGATTTTTCTATCTCGGCAAGACGTATCATCTTCGGAAAAACTTCGCTCAGCGAGAGGACAGCGTCATCGAGATCGGACGATGTGAAAGCGGTACCGTAAGAATAAATATCACTTGCGTCATCCGTTTTGTATCTGGTCTCGAAAACAGGTATCCTGACACTCATTACATTTTGCTCTGTTATCTCAAGCTCAAGCTCCTGTTTTGGAAGAATAAGCGCTGTCTCAAGCTGCTGTTTCTGCATGACCGAACCCGCGACTGCCATATGTGTGTTCGCTTCGCGGATCGCCTGCTCAACCTCAGCCCTCAGTTTCTGATTTTCTCTTACAAGATCCATAAAACGCCGCATAAGCTCATCGCGCTTGTCCTTGAGAAGTTTGTGGCCTCGTCTTGCGGAGATGAGCTTTTTTTTGAGATTTGAAAGTTCCATCCGGGTAGGGTTGACATTCAGTCTTGCCAAAGTGATCCACCTCTCTTACTTTGCGGTATCATAGTATTTATCGAGGTATTCCTCGCGAATACGTTTCAGCTCGCTCCTCGGGAGAAGTCTGAGAAGCTCCCAGCCTATCGACAGGGTCTCCTCGATGCTTCTGTCGTTATCATAACCCTGAGAAACGTATCTCCGCTCAAATTCATCCGCGAAATCGGCATACATCTTGTCGATCGGCGTAAGAGCCGCCTCACCCAGTACGACCATAAGCTCTTTTGCGTCCTTTCCTCTTGCGTAAGCGGAGAAGAGCTGGTTCATGGTATCTGAGTGGTCGGCGCGGGTCTTTCCTTCGCCGATGCCTTTATCTTTCAGACGTGAGAGCGAGGGCAGGACATTTATCGGGGGATTGATTCCTTTACGGTAAAGTTCTCTTGAGAGGATTATCTGTCCCTCCGTAATATAGCCTGTGAGGTCGGGGATAGGGTGAGTCTTGTCCTCTTCGGGCATCGTCAGGATCGGTATCATCGTGATACTTCCTTCTTTTCCTTCCTGTCTTCCGGCACGCTCATATATAGACGCGAGGTCTGTGTACATATAACCCGGATAGCCTCTTCTTCCCGGGACTTCTTTACGAGCCGCCGATACTTCACGCAGCGCGTCGGCGTAGTTTGTTATATCCGTAAGTATGACAAGGACGTGCATATTTTTTTCAAACGCCAGGTATTCTGCGGCAGTTAGAGCCATTTTCGGTGTTGACAGACGCTCGATTGCCGAGTCATTCGCGAGGTTCACGAAAAGCACGGTTCTGTCGAGGGCTCCGGTGCTGCGAAAGCTGTTTATAAAATATTCAGATTCCTCGAATGTGATTCCCATGGCGGCGAAAACAACGGCAAACTGCTCATCTTTGCCTCTTACCTTTGCCTGACGCGCAATCTGGGCAGCAAGCTGGGCGTGTGGCAGACCGCTGGCGGAAAATATCGGAAGCTTCTGTCCTCTGACGAGGGTGTTCAGACCGTCAATAGCGGAAATACCTGTCTGAATAAACTCCTGCGGATATTTTCTCGCAACGGGGTTCATCGGCTGACCGTTTACATCAAGTCTCATTTCCGGTATTATCTCGGGACCGTCATCGATAGGTCGTCCGAGTCCGTCAAAGACACGGCCGAGCATATCCTCGGATACGCCGAGTTCCATCTGACGGCCGGAAAAGACAACGCTGCTGTCCTGAAGATTTATGCCCGCCGAGTTCTCAAAGAGCTGTACAAGGGCGTTTGTTCCGTCGATCTCCAGAACGCGGCATCTTCTTTTCTCACCGTTTGCAAGGCGTATCTCGGCAAGCTCATTATATTTTACATTTTCAACATCTTTGACGAGCAGCAGAGGACCTGCGGCTTCCTCAATGGTTCTGTATTCTCTTGGCATCAGATATCCTCCTTTTTCAGGGTATTGTTTACCTCCGCTGAAATCTCGGTGAGGAGCTTGTCAAATTCATTGTCCGTATTTTCTTCGGGGACATATTTGAATCTTCCTATCTTTTCTCTTACGGGAAGCTCGGAGATCACTTCAATATCCGCACCCTTCGTTATTGCGTCAAGAGCCTCATCATTGAAAGCGAGAATAAGCTTGATAATATAGAGCTGTTTTTTCAGACTTGTATATGTATCGATCTCGTGGAAAGCAAGCTGATGCAGAAAATCTTCTCTTATCGACCGCGCAGTCTCCATTTTAAGTCTGTCATTCGGTGACAGAGCGTCCATACCGATAAGCTTGACGATCTCTTTGAGTTCGGCCTCGTCATTGAGTATCTCCATAAGTCTTGCCCTTAATGCCATCCAGTCGGGCGAAACATTGTTGTTGTACCAGTCGGCGAGCGAGTCGGCGTAGAGCGAGTAGCTCGTAAGCCAGTTAATGGCAGGGAAGTGGCGCTGATAAGCCAGATCCGAATCCAATCCCCAGAATACTTTCACGATACGCAGTGTCGCCTGAGACACAGGTTCCGAAATATCTCCTCCGGGAGGGGATACGGCGCCGATGACCGAAAGAGCGCCTTCACGGTCGTCTGAGCCTTTTGATATGACACGTCCGGCACGCTCATAGAACTGAGCGAGACGGCTTCCGAGGTATGCAGGGTATCCTTCGTCACCCGGCATTTCTTCAAGTCTTCCGGACATCTCACGCAGAGCCTCTGCCCATCTTGATGTGGAGTCCGCCATAAGTGCGACGGAATAGCCCATATCTCTGAAATATTCCGCGATCGTAATACCGGTATAGACCGATGCCTCACGGGCCGCAACAGGCATATCGGATGTATTTGCGATAAGCACCGTGCGTTCCATGAGGGATTTTCCCGTGTGAGGGTCGATAAGTTCCGGAAATTCGTTAAGTACGTCCGTCATCTCATTTCCGCGCTCACCGCAGCCGATGTAAACGATTATATCGGCTTCCGCCCATTTTGCGAGCTGATGCTGCGTGACGGTCTTACCGCTTCCGAAAGGACCCGGAATGGCGGCAACTCCTCCTTTTGCGATGGGGAACAGGCAGTCAATAACACGCTGACCCGTTATGAGAGGCTTATCCGGCGAAAGCTTTTTCTTGTACGGACGGCCGCGTCTTACCGGCCATTTTTGCATAAGAGTAAGTTCTTTTTCTCCTTTTTCCGTTTCGATAACGCAGACCGTGTCCGTTATATGAAATTTACCTTCTTTTATCTCTTTGACCGTTCCGCTTATTCCGTTCGGAACCAAGATTTTGTGAAGGACTATATCCGTTTCGGGAACTGTGCCGATAATATCACCTTCCGAGAGTTTATCCCCCTTTTTGACAGACGGGGTAAATTCCCAGAGCTTTTCACGGCTGAGTGACGGAACTTCTATTCCTCTTTTGAGGTTGTTTCCGGAGATCTTTCTTATTTCATCCAGCGGGCGCTGTATTCCGTCGAAAATACTTCCGATAAGTCCCGGTCCCAGTTCGGCACTCATGGGCTCGCCGACCGATTCGACAAGCTCTCCGCATCCGAGACCCGATGTTTCCTCGTAGACCTGCACCGACGCGCGATCACCGTGCATTTCGATTATCTCGCCGATAAGTCTTTGGTCGCTTACACGTACGACATCGAACATATTCGCGTCACGCATACCCTCCGCAACTACGAGAGGACCCGAGATCTTTACGATTTTACCTGTACTGCTCATTCTGAATAACGGCACCTCTTTCCTAATTTATTATATCAGAGCCGACTGCCTTTTCCACAGCCGCGTGAAGATTTTTCATTCCGTCTCCCGTATTTCCGCTTATTCCCGGTATAAGAATGATGGCAGGCAGCTTTGAACTTCTGTATTTTGCGATAGTTTCTTCTGCCTGCGCGGCAGCCGCTTCGGTTATGTATATGATTGCGAAATCATTTCCGGCAAGTCTGTTGATAAGTTCGGCTGTCTGTTTCGGATCCGATGAAGGGAATACGGAAAGACCCAGAGCCGCGAACCCCGATATGCTTTCTCTGTCGCCGATCACCGCTGCTTTATACATAAAGTCTGCGCATCCTTTCCATAATGATCTCTTTTGATATTCCGCTTTTTTTGCAGACCAGAATGATCCTTACGTCCTTAAGCTCCGCTTCTTTGGCAATATAATATGCGGCAAGCGGTTCTATCCCGAATGCCTTCATTCTGGCATCTTCCGCGGCAGACACAAGAAGGTCATCGCAATATTTTTCAAATGACGCCGTCGATTCTCTCAGTTTTGAAGCCGCTTCACTGTACGGCGTCGTGTCAAGCCAGTTAAGAAATCCGGAAGTATCTCTGAGTGCGGCATTCACAAGCGAGTTTTTGTCAAGCTCTCTGCTGCCACAGACAGCTGTTTCGATGAACTGACGGTTTTTCTTCATCCTGCTGCACCTGTAAGCTGTTTTGATGTCCGCACAGACTGTGAGGAGTGAGGAATATCTTATTATAAAATCCTCGCCTGTTTCCTCAGCGTCATGCTGCATAGCCGCCAAAGTGGCCGCGTCTGTCATTGCGTCTGTAAGCTGACCGTCGAGTGTTCTTGTAAGGACATCATACGCCTGTGCCGCAATATCAGACATATAGGGCGGGAGACTTTCAAAATCTTTGGCCGCGATGATATCGGGCAACGTGTCAGGCGGGATATTGGACGGCCTTACGAAACAGCTTTTCGGGTCGCCGTTCATGATAAGTGTTTTCAGTGCCGCTTTGAGGTTGTGAAAATCATTCCTGTAAAGAATTATTTTGAGTTCCGGGCTGTCCGGAGCAAAATCTGTGATATAATTCCACACATCCACAAGTTCATTTTCGAGAGCATCAAGAAGCAGATCATGATCATCGGGGATATTTCTGCCGCCGGAAACGAGTATTCCGGCGATCTCATCGACATCCTCTGCCGATATCATGCGCTCAATATCCGACTGTGTCAGAAGCGTGCTCTCAAGTGCCCTTACGGCACCGACGGCACTCGCAAACCGGGTCGTACTCATAGGCACACCACCTTATCCGAAGAGAACAGAGGCGATCTTGTCACGTACAAGATCCGACTCAGCCTCAAGTATAGCACGAAAACTGCAGTTTTCCGAAATATCGCCATAGCTCAGTATAAATCCGTCGGAAATATCGGCCGGCTTATCCGAAATGCTTACCGACGAACCGGGCTCACCAGCAAGTACCGAAAGCTCTGACTTAAAATTTTTCGGCAATCTTTCAAGATCCCGTTTGCCGAAACTCATTACACCTTTGCCTTTTCCGATATACTTTCCGGCAAGTTTTATTATCAGACCGAAGTATTCATCTTCCGGCAGGGAGTCAAGTTTTTCGATCACTTTTTCCATGGCTTCATTTATGCAGCCGACTTTGCATTCAAGTATCTCGCGCTTTGACCGGGTCTCCGCCGATGAGCACATATTTGAATATTCCAGCTCGATTTCCGAACGGTATTTCTTCATAAGATCATCGTATGACTTTTCGGCTTTCTGTCTGCCGTCAATGCGTATTTTTTCGGCTTTTTCCCGGGCCGCGGCGATTATCGATTCGCTGCTCTGTTTTCCGCTGTCGGCGATATCGGTCAGTATCTTATCGAGTCCGGACATATCTGCACCTCCGTTTACGGTATTTTATATGGATGTTTCGATATCCTGATTTCATCAGTCTATCTTGATATTGTAAATAAGGAGTATGGAGATAAGAAGCGCAAGGATAGCGTATGTTTCGACCATTGCCGCCATGATGACGCCCTTGCTGCTCTGATCCGGCTTTTTGGCAACGATTCCGACACCTGCCGCAGCGGCTCTGCCCTGTGAGATACCCGAGAACAGACCCACAAGCGCAATAGGAAGACATGCCGCGAAGAACATAAGTCCCTGAGATATCGTAAGATCAACGGGATTGCCGCCGATGATACCGATACGGCTCATAAGAAGTATCGCCGTAAGAAGTCCGTAAAGACCCTGTGTTCCGGGGAGAAGCTGAAGAATAAGGACTTTGCTGAATTTTGACGGATCGACCGAAACGACTCCGGCAGCCGCCTCGCCGACAAGACCGACGCCTTTGGCTGAACCTATGCCCGCAAACAAAGCCGCACAGGCGGCTCCGAGAACCGCTAATGTAATACCTAAACTACTCATGAATAGATTCCTCCTTGAATTCGATATAATTTGTTTTCACTCCGAAAGGATCAAATGCTCTGCCTCCGCCTTCGTAGAACTTAGAGAAGAGTTCCACGAACTGAAGTCTGTCCGTATGGACATACGCGCCGAGCAGATTTATTGCAAGGTTTGCCGTGTGCCCCACAAAGAAGACAACAACCAGCAGTATAGCCTTTACAACCAGGTTTTCCGGCATCGTACCGATAAGATTTATTACTCCCGCTATGCTGCCCGTCGCAAGTCCGAGGGCGAGGAGCCTTGAATATGAAAGAATATCGCTTAAATATCCCGTTGCCGTGTTATACAATGCATAAAGGCCGCCGAAGAATTTGCCGAAGATCGATTTTGAACCTCTGCCCGCGGTAAGTACCAGTGATACTACGCCTATGACGGCGACACAGAGACCGATGTTTATCAGCATAGACGGTACATCCGTCAGTATGCTTGCGGCCGCCGGACACACTCCGAGTATTGTCAGATATACGGGAACCGTGTCAAGAAATGCGTCGAGCTTTCTGCCCTCGTCCCATTTCATCTTGAATGAAACACCCACACCGAGGAACAGATGGGCGATACCGAGAGCAAATGAATAAAGCAGGAGTCTTATGGGGTCGTCAATAGGTTCAAACCAAAGAGCAAGACTTCCGATATTCACACCGAAAAACTCCCGGCCGACGACCTGGACGATATCACCGAACCAGCTTCCGAAAAGCGCGCCGAAAATTATCGTCGATATTCCGCAGTTCCTGAACATCGTCAGTGCTTTGCGCATTTTTTCGCTGAGTTTGAACTTTTTCAGGGCAATTACGGTTGCTACGACCATTACGATGCCATATCCCGCGTCCGAGAGCATCATTCCGAAGAAAAGGTAATAGAAAAACGACATTACGGGAGTCGGATCGACATCTTTTTT
>CAYPXB010000004.1:21625-32643 GCA_964414745.1 uncultured Alistipes sp.
AGGTAGTCAACGGTAAACATGAGCATTTTTCTGTGCTCCGCCATACCTGCGATCTTTTCGGCGCAGTCACTGATATTCTTTCTGCCGGCCTCGGCTTCCTCCTCAAGCTGTTTGTCAAGCTGAGCGGGCGTTTTCCTGTCCTGGAATGAAACCGGAACAAAAAGGATCTCACGCAGTTTTTCGTTTACTTCATCATATGAATCCCGTCCGCAGATTATCGTGATATTCGTCTGTTCCTTGGAAGAAGAGACGATCTCGACCGAACAATCCGGCAGCAATTCGCTCAGTGAGTCTTCAGTCATAAGCGAGGGGACAGAACCGATGAAACAGCAGGTCTTGGCGGTGCCTTTGAAATTCAGCGGAATGTCAAGCGGAAGCCATTGTTTTAGCGAGTCACGCTGAACATCTGTCTGAGCCAAAGAAGCCTGATATTCGTTTATGCACCGCGAAAGACGTACTATCTCAGAGGCGTTGCGCATGACTTTTTCAAGTTTTTCCGCCTCTTTTCCGAAAGTATCTATATCCATCTCCGTCTTTCCCGAAAAACTGTCGAGCAGCGATCTCTTTTCCGGCGCGTAACGGTCAAGTATCTCAAGAGCCTGAGAGGCAGTCATACGGAATTTTTCAAATCCCGCGATGACCGACGCGGCATTCGTCTTGACGAGCTGCTCGTCATTGCAGTCGCAAAGTTCAACGATTTGACGCCTCTGCAAAAGCTCAATTATCTTCTTGCTGTCTTTAAGCATAGCGATAAGCTCGATTTTTTTCATTCTGAGCTTTGCCATAGTAAATCACCTTCTTTCCGAACATATCAATCTCCGAAGAATGTGTCGATGACAGAGTCAACAGCCGCCTGCATATTTGACTCGGCAAGCTTTTTCATCTTTTCTTTCTCTGCTTCACACTGCTTGTCACATTTTTCGCGATACTGCTTGATTTTATCGGCATTTTCAGCCCTCAGCCGGTCAGCCTCCGTTCTCGCGCGCGTGATACTGTCCTGAATTTCACGCGAGGAGGCGCCTTCAGCTTCGGCTATGATATCTTCACTGCGGGCATTAGCCTCGGCTATGATCCTGTCAGACTCAGCCTCCGCCTCCAGAACCTTTTTTACTGTTTCCGAAGCCATGATCGATCACTTCCTTCCGGTCACATTTTATAAGCCTATATTTTTACATTTGCAATATTACAGAAAAGAGCCATCCCCTACAGACAGCTCCCGACAGAATAATATCTAAAATCTAGGCTGATTATATCATATCTGGCTTGAAAAAGTCAAGTAAATCGGAAAAATTCAACATTTCATGGAAAATTTTCCTATAATTGCGTCAAATTTTAATAATGATTACCAAAAATATCAGACAATTATATAAATTGCACAAATAATGTCGTATATTTTATGCAATACATAGATTTCATAAAAAATATCAAAAAATTTCAAAAAAACTATTGACATTCACAACAATAAATGATAAACTGTAACCAAGATAAAGAAAAGGGTTGAGTATTGAATCAGAAATGCCATATTTGCTTGGTTTGGGATCGTTTCCCGATGTAAATTATTTGTGGCGGAAAGGTGAGTGAGTCCAATGGAAGAGAGCATAAAGTATCAGCGTGAAGCCGGCGGGCTTGCTGATTGACTTGCTTGGTAAAGAGGGATTCTGTAAGCTTGGTGTAGCTTTCATCCGTATAAGTGATCATAATTGAAAGCAGTCATGAGGCGGACGCGAAATCGCTGGTTTGATAACGGCTTCTGCCGCGAGGCTATTTTGGATACAGGATTATCTGAAACTTCGACCTTGGGTCTTTAGATAAATGGCTTGAGTTTTTAGTTAATGGTGAGACCGATGAGATAATTACTTGTTGACCGATTCTCAGATCTTAGTTCTTTGATTTTGATAAATAAGGGTGAGACCAATGGATGTGAAAGGTTGTTTCGGATAAGTTTCCCGGTTCGTGTTACAAGTGAACGGGATATGTCCGGTGAGATAATTATTGAATCACTTGAGTTTCTCTGAAAGAATGTGATACTTATGAAAGTGTTAGGTTATATTCTCAAAGACAAGAAATAAGAAGGTGAGTCCCACAGGATATCTTGTTAAGTGATGAAAGTCGCTTAGAGCTTTGAATTATTGATTTTAAAATTGAATATTGAAGTTGAAGCCTCAGGGTTGGTTCCCTGAGGCTTTTGTTTCGGTCATTGTGCATTTAAGCAAAATCACTCCGACGACTCAAGTATTTTCTTTCGGTATCCCTCGGCCGCCTTTTCCTGTCTGTTGTCGCCGAATCTGTAATATACACGGTCTTTAAGAGCGTCAGGCAGATACTGCTGTTTCACATAATGATTCGGGAAATCATGCGGATAAAGATAATGCTGACCTGTAACTTCGGCTCCTTTTCCGTCAAAATGCACGTTCTGAAGGTGCCGCGGGAAATCAAGCGCGTCGGAACTTTTTACATCCGCAAGAGCCGCGTCGATGGCAAGGACGGCGCTGTTTGATTTCGGTGCTGTCGCAAGCAGTATAGTCGCCTCGGCTATCGGCAGTTTTGCCTCGGGCAGTCCCAGCTGAAGCGCGGAATCGACACAGGCTTTTGTTATAACAACAGCTTGCGGATAGGCAAGACCCACATCCTCCGAGGCAATGCACAGAAGTCTTCTGCAAAGGGAGAGAATATCTCCGGCCTCGATAAGGCGCGCCGCATAATGCAGAGCGGCGTTTTCGTCCGAGCCTCTTACCGATTTATGGAATGCCGAAAGTAAATCATAATGCTGGTCGCCGTCGCGGTCATAGCGCATATTGCTGCGTTGTGCGAGTATTTTAAGAGAATCGGGAGTGATGATGATCCTGTCGTCACGAATATCTCCGCAAAGTGCCGCAAGTTCGACGGTGTTTATCGCTTTTCTAACATCTCCGCCGCAACTGCACGATATTTCGGTCAGCATCTCGTCATCTGCGTCTATCGGCATTTCTTTTTCTTCGGAGAGAATATCTAAAGCCCGTTTTATCGCGGGTATTATCTGTTCGCTTCTGACAGGCTTGAACTCAAACACCGTACTTCTGCTTATAATGGCGTTGTAAACGGCAAAATACGGATTTTCGGTCGTCGAGGCTATAAGTGTTATATCACCGTTTTCGATATATTCAAGCAGGCTCTGCTGCTGTTTTTTGTTAAGATACTGTATTTCGTCGAGGTAGAGGAGTATTCCGTTTTCTGCTGCGAACGTTCCTATATCGGCAATTATATCTTTTATGTCGGAAAGGGAAGCGCTTGTTCCGTTGAGCTTATAGAGGGACATACCGCAATTTTCGGCTATTATCCTCGCGACAGTTGTTTTTCCTACACCCGAAGGACCGTAAAATATCATATTGGGGATCTCTCCGCTTTCGATTATTCGCCGAAGCGGTCTTCCTTCCGCCAGAATATGCTCCTGACCGACAACGTCATCAAGCGTTTTGGGACGGATCTTATCCGCTAAAGGTGCTGACATAGCCGTTTATCACTTCCCTGAGACATTTAAGATAAGGTAAAAACCGATACGGATGATATATAGGCTACCTGTAGAGAGGGAATCTGTCACATATTCCGGTCACACCTGCGCGTATCATATCGGCTTTGCTTTCAAAATCCGTCGCGCAAAGATAGATGTATTCCGCTATAAGTTCCATCTCTTCCGTTCCGAGGCCTCTTGTCGTGACAGCCGGCGTTCCGATTCTGATGCCGCTTGTCACGAAAGGTTTTTCGGGGTCGTTGTGAACAGCGTTCTTATTCACAGTGATGTACACTTCGTCAAGCCGTTTCTCAAGTTCTTTTCCTGTTATCTTAAACGGCCGCAGGTCAACGAGCATCAGGTGATTATCGGTTCCTCCCGAAACAAGATCAAATCCCCGTTTTACAAGACCGTCCGCAAGAACTTTGGCGTTTTCCACTGTCTTGCGCTGATAATCTTTGAATTCGGGTTTCAGAGCCTCTCCGAAGCAAACGGCTTTTGCCGCGATCGTATGCATGAGCGGTCCGCCCTGGGTGCCGGGGAAAATGGCGGAATTTATCTTTTTCGCGATAGCCTCATCGTTGGTCAGTATCAGTCCGCCCCTCGGGCCTCTCAATGTCTTGTGCGTCGTCGATGTTACGATATCGGCGTACGGAACGGGGGACTGGTGAAGACCTGTTGCGACAAGACCCGCGATATGCGCCATATCGACCATGAAAAGAGCGCCGACAGATTTTGCGATCTCAGAAAGTCTCTTAAAGTCGATAGCTCTCGGATATGCGCTGGCGCCTGCGACTATAAGTTTCGGTCTGTGCTGCTCTGCGAGTTTCTGCACAGTGTCATAATTTATCATCTCGGTCTTATCATCAAGACCGTAGGACACGAAATTAAAATACTTTCCCGAAATATTGACCGGAGAGCCGTGTGTAAGGTGTCCTCCGTCGGCAAGGCTCATTCCGAGTACCGCATCTCCCGGCTGAAGTACGGCAAAATAAGCCGCGGTGTTTGCCTGAGCTCCCGAGTGAGGCTGTACATTCGCATAAGCAGCGCCAAAGAGTCTTTTTGCTCTTTCAATGGCTATATTTTCAACTTCATCGACGAATTCGCATCCTCCGTAGTATCTTTTTCCCGGATAGCCCTCGGCATATTTGTTTGTCAGAACAGATCCCATTGCCGCCATAACGGCAGGTGAGACGATATTTTCACTCGCGATAAGTTCAAGATTCCTTCTCTGACGGGAAAGTTCCCTGTCCATAGCTTCGCCGACCTCGCTGTCGTATCCTTTTACAAAGCCGATCGAGTCCATAAGTTCACTGTACATGGGCAATACTCCTTTAATTCAATTTGTTTATGGCGTTTATGATCATTGAGAAGTAGGGTAAAAAATATATCACTTCCCAAAAGAGCGCATGACACCGCATTTTACGCTCATCCGGCATCACACCGAATTTAATTATACTATAAAATTGCGAGGATTTCAATAGAAAAATAAAATTTTCCGGTATCCGCCTGTTTTCAGTGCAGTTAACCCGATTTGACATACCGGTCAGGTTATGGTATAATCTACACAGGGGTCAGATTGCGACTGAAAGGATGAATTTGTTTGGATAATGAACTTAAGAGAGAGATAAGGAAAAAATCGAATATAAATTCTCTTCTGATAATTATTTTTGTTATCGTTATGTTTGTGGCATCGGCAGGCGCTGAAATGCTTGCATCCGTAATTGTGGGTTCTGACTCGGCAAATTATGAAACAGTCACGATACTTATCACATACCTGATAATATATCCCGTGCTTGTTCCGCTGCTTATACTTCTTATGAAATTTTTCAGCAGAAAAGACGGAGGATTCAAAGTAAGCGACAGTATCAGGCGACCTAAAATGCCCGCAGGCTGGATCGCGAAGTGGATACTTATAATGGTCGGAATGACATATGTTCTGTCATTTGTTTCGAATATCATATTTATCCTTGTCGAAATGCTGATACAGACATTCACGGATTTTGAGCTTAATCCCGCTACACTGATACCCGAAGACAACCTTTTCAATAAACTTGTTCTTTTCTTTTCGATAGTCATTCTCGCACCGATTTTCGAAGAACTCCTCTTCAGGGCAACTAATTACCGCAATGCCATGAAATACGGCGCGTGGTCAATGATAATAATATCAGGCATAACATTCGGGCTGTGGCATATGAATTATATTCAGACGCTGTATACCGCCTTTTTCGGGGTCTTTTCATGCTTTATGTATTCAAAGACAAGATCTATAATCCCATCTGTCATAGCGCATATGAGTCTTAATCTCATTTCCGGTATCGAGATACTTCTTATCGATTATGATGCCGTGTTGCGCTTCTCGGAGGGCAAGGCGTCGCTTTTCGATGTGCTTGATTCGATCATGATAGCAGCCGTTATCGGCGTCTTTATAATAGGCTTGGCCATTACAGGTCTTGTCCTGTTCATAATCGAAGTTGTGAAACACAGAAGAAGTTTTGTTGTCGAAAACAGTCTGCCGGATGTTCCTGAGTCCAAAAAAACGCTGACTTATCTGACAGCTCCCGTGACAGTCATAATGTTCCTGCTGCTTGGCGGACTCACTGTTTTCAACGCGATCTCCGGGTGAAATTTTTCAATAAATCAAAAAGACAGAAACGGATAAGCACCGATCATGATGCTTACCCGTTTTTTCATGTTTTTTCGATAAGCTCTATAACGCTTTCTTTCGGTATATATCCCACAGACGAAGCGGTGATCTTACCGTTTTTGAAGACGATCAGGGACGGTATGCTGTCGATCCCGAATGTTGCGGCAAGTTCGGGTTGCTCATCGACGTTGACTTTGCCTACTGTGACAGTATCTTCCATCTCATCTGCAATCTCCGATATCACAGGCGAAAGCATACTGCAGGGGCCGCACCACTCGGCCCAGAAGTCGACAAGCACGGCTTTGGGTGAACAGATGACCTCTTTTTCAAAATTTTCTTTAGTTATGATGATCTCTGCCATACTATCATCTCCTTTCCGTAACATATTGAATATATGTCTCTCAGCGGATACTATTTTATCTTGTAGTAAAGCATACAGTGGCAGTATCCCTCAAAATCGGGATCTTCTATCTGCTCTCTGAATTCTTTGCACAGACATTTGTTGTCTTCGGAATGTCCGATACGGCAGGGACAGTATCCCCCTGTTTTTCTGAGACCTTTCATTACGTTCCGAACAATTTTTTCATCCGGATTAAGAATAACTTTCATAACAGTCCCCCGGAAAATACGCGGAAATCAGATGCAGTAATTGTCGCCGCTTACTTCATAACGGTCGATTATCTGCTGTATCGTTATTCCGTCAAGATAATCGGTTATTGTCTTGTAGAGCCCTTCCCATACAAACAGTGTCATACAACTGTCAGCGCGCGCGCACTCATTTTTTTCGTATTCAAGGCACGAGACAGGCGCGAGAGTGCCCTCGGTAAGTCTTAAAATTTCTCCTACAGTACACTTTGAAGGATCTTTTGCCAGCATATAGCCACCTTGATAGCCGCGTGTCGTCTTCAGAAGGTCAGTCTTGTTCAGCAGAGAAACGATCTGCTCAAGATATTTTTTTGAAATATCCTGTCTTTCCGCCACGTCTTTAAGTGTGATATACCCTTCTTCCCGGTGCATCGCGAGATCGATGATGAGCCTCAGCGCATATCTGCCTTTTGTAGATATCTTCATTTTATCATTCCTTTCGGGAAATAATCCGTCCGCTACCTTTTAATCTGCGTTGCTTTCGCCGGCAGACGTTTGATCCTCTTTTGTTCCGTGTTCGGATATATACCTGTCAAGTATCTCCGAGGCTGTTCTCACAAATCTGATACAAGGCCGTACTTTGTAGTAACGTTCTGTCCTCGGTTCGGGTATGGGAGAACTGTCAACATTCAGCGTCTGCAGAAGTTCACGGCATATTATCGTTCCGTGGACATCTCTGAACTGTCCTGCCAGATACTGAATGCGCCTGTAATGTTCAGTCTTTTCATTCAGATCGTTTTCACTGCTGTATCCGTAAAGAATCCCTGCGACCATGAAAATAGCCGAACAAGTGCCGCAGACTTCGCGAAGTCTGCCCATCCCTCCGCCGAAAGAGGACGCAAGTTTCAGAGCAGTTTCCATGTCCATGCCGGTAACATCGCAAAACGCGGCAAAGACGGACTGTGCGCAGTTATACCCTTTTGCGAACAGCTCACAGGCTTTTTCACAGTGATCCTGTTCCATTGAATGCACCCCTTAAAAGATCATATTCTTTCAGTTTCCGCCTTCCTGTTCAGAAGATGGCGTTTTACAGCAGCTTGCGCAATATACGGCGCAGGCTCCATGCTTTATGAGAAGGTCTGTCAGCACGGAAAGAGT
Source organism: uncultured Alistipes sp. (assembly GCA_964414745.1). Lineage (GTDB taxonomy): Bacteria > Bacillota > Clostridia > Oscillospirales > Ruminococcaceae > Ruminococcus. The sequence continues at coordinate 29,503 of CAYPXB010000004.1, forward strand.
GCTTCCGGTAGTGCAGACATCATCGACAAGAAGGATGCGTTTCCCTTTTATTTTCTCCTCATCGGCAGCATCGAAAGCGCCGGTCAGATTTTTCTCACGGTCTTCCTTTGAAAGAGTTTTCTGAGGGTTTGTCTTCAGTTTTTTTATGACAGCCTTTTTCTCGACGGGTATTTTCAGTTTTGCCGAAATATATTCCGAGATAAGTTCCGTCTGGTTGAAACCTCTTTTTCTTCTGTCGCTTGCGTGGAGCGGAACGGGTATTATTTCTTCGACCGACCCGCCTAATCCGTTTTTCACGAGAACATCTCCGAGAGCGTTTCCGAGGGCGTAATCCGCGTTTCCGCACGTTCCGTCCTTCAGCAGAATTATTGCCGGAGATATTGACTCATCATAATAATAGGCTGCATAAAATCCATCCGAGCCGTCTATATAGAAATCCCCGTCGTAAATCCTGAGTTTTTTCTTACAGTTTTCGCAAAAATCATCATTGTATTCAATAATACTGCCGCAGACGGGACATTTTGTCGTAAAGAAAAAATCAAGCAGTTTTCTTTTTGTATCTTCTTTCATGACGGATCTGCCACATCGTTCGCGGGATGATCGGGAAGTTCATAAATTTCTGCCTTATCCAGTCTTCTGGTCAATTTTTTCGCGTCGGTATTGATAAGTCTGTCTATGTCTTCGCCCGCCATTCTGATATGATCCCCTGCTTTTGAAAGATCTTCCGTAAATTTATCAAACTGAGCTCTGACGTCTTTGAGAAGATCCCAAACCTCACTTGTCTTTTTGCTGATGGCAAGCGTATTGAATCCCATTCGCAAGGTATTCAGCATGGCGGCCAGTGTCGACGGTCCTGTGATCACTATATTGTAATTGCTCTGCATTTCTTCAATCAGCCCGCTGTTTGCTATCTCCGCGTACAGCCCTTCGAATGGCAGGAACATTATACCGAAATTTGTTGTGTACGGAGGCTGAACATATTTATCTCTGATATCTTTGGCGCTTTTTCTGACCGAATCAAACAGCTTTTTTCTGGCATCTTTGATCTTGTTTTTGTCCTCGGTATCATAAGCATTCTGAAGATTGGAATAGGCGTCCCCGGGAAACTTTGAGTCTATTGGCAGATAGATGATCTCGTTTCCGTCATCCGAGCCGGGAAGTTTGACCGCAAATTCGACATATTTGCCGGTATTCGGGATGGTTTCGACATTTTCCGCATACTGTTCATGGGCAAGTATCTGATTGAGTATCGCTCCGAGCTGAATCTCGCCCATTACGCCTCTTGATTTTACGTTCAGCAGTACTTTTTTCAGATCATCTACACCGGAGGCGATCGATTGCATTTCTCCGAGACCTTTATATACCTGCTCAAGTCTTTCACTGACAAGTCTGAATTTATCGTCGATCTTGCTGTCAAGTTTTTCGTTTACCGTCTTTTCAATGGCATTGAGACGTTTTTCGTTATCTTCGCGGATATCGGTAAGTCTTGTAGTCACACTTTGCCGCATATCGCCTAAACTCTGTATTATGTTCGATTCAAGAGTCTTAAACCGTGTTTCGAGCATATTGAGCCTGTCGCTGACATTTTCGCCGGATCTCTTCTGGTTTTCCGAGAGCATATCTTTCATGTCGCCTATGCTTCCGGTGATCATGTCTCCGATAACCGCTATTTTTTCACTCTGAGTTTCTCCCGTCTCTTTCTGATTCGCGGAGATCATCGCACCGAAATTCTTAAATCCCGACTGTATATCATTGCTTATGCGTATTTCGGATGATATGCTCTCTTTTTTGATGCTTTCCTCAAGATCTTTCAGTTTGCGGTCTTCGGTTTCCGAGGGTGACCCGAGTTTTGAGATAATAACGCATAACATCACAAAAAGTATAAGAAAGGCAATGACAGATAAAACGATAAAAGCAGTGCTCAAAATATCATCCTCCCGAATATCACATCAAAAATACATAAAGAGTTGGCATTTTATCATCCCGTTGTACAGTTTTCTGCGCTTTTTCGCTTTTGCTCCGAAAAATAACTCAAACTGCTCATGGGGCGAGATAACATAGCTAAGACGCGAACCGCCTTTGCCGAAAGTCTTACCCATTTCACGATATATCTGCTCTGCCTCCCGCTGTTCGAGCAGTCTTTCCCCGTACGGAGGGTTGCAGACAGCGATCGAGTTTTCAGACTGCCGGAATTCTTTTATATCCGCCTTTCTGACATCTATCCTTGAGCGCACGCCTGCTTTTTTGGCATTGTCTGCCGTGAGAGAGACTGCAAGATCATCTATATCCGATCCGAATGCGCGGAACTTGGCGCTTTTATTGACGCTGTCTATAGCATGCATCCTTTCTTCTTTCCAGATACCTTCATCAAGACACTGCCATTTCTCGGCCGCGAATCTTCTGTTTATCCCGGGGGCGATATTCAGTGCCTTCAGGGCGGCTTCTATGAGTATCGTCCCGCTTCCGCAGAACGGGTCATAGATGACAGAATCTTCTTTTACTCTCGCGAGATCAACGATACCCGCCGCAAGTGTTTCTTTAATGGGAGCGATATTTGAATTTTTACGGTATCCTCTTTTATGAAGACCGGCACCGCTCGTATCAAGATAAATATTCACCTTATTTTTCAGTATGCTGAATTTTATCTGAACAGGCGGAGCTGTTTCATTGAAGTAACTTATGCCGTATACGGAACTAAGACGATCCACAGCCGCTTTTTTTATTATCGACTGGCAGTCCGGTACGCTTTGAAGCTGTGAGTCAAGGCAGTAGCCCTTGACCGGAAAGGCCGAGTCGACTGATATATAGCGCTCAAGCGGTATTGCCTTCACACCCTGAAAAAGCTCCTCAAAGTCAAGCGCCTCAAATTCGGCAAGCTCTATCAGTACGCGCTCTGCCGTCGAAAGGCATATATTTGCTCTTGCAATGAGGCTTTCCGGACCTGAGAAACAAACCTTTCCGTCGGATACGTTCAGGTCATCTCCCCCGATTTTCAGAACTTCGTACTTCAGGACACTTTCAAGGCCGAAATGGCACGGGCAGCATAATCTTACGTTGTTATCCAAAATAATCTCCTGATCCTTACTGCTGAGGAGCAGCGCCCTCATCGGGATTTTGCGGCTGAACAGGAGCGGGCTCCTG
>CAYPXB010000004.1:32743-36558 GCA_964414745.1 uncultured Alistipes sp.
GCTGAGGAGCAGCGCCCTCATCGGGATTTTGCGGCTGAACAGGAGCGGGCTCCTGAGGCTGAGCCGGTTCCTGTGGCTGCGGCAGGACGGGTTCCTGCGGCTGTACAGGTTCCTGTGGTTGTACCGGCTCCTGCGGCTGAACGGGCTGTCCGGCATTTGGATCCGGATTTTCATTGCCGTTATCGCCTTCACCGCCGTTTTCTGCGCCGGTGCTTTCTTCTCCGCCGGTTTCCTCAATGATATTTCCGTTTTCGTCCGTTGCCGGTTCGACAGGCGTATAGTGTCCGCCTTCACAGACAGGCGCATTGGTGGATTTCCAGTATCCGACAGCTCCTTTCGGGCATCCCGAACTTGCTATCAGTCCGCTGTTTGCACACATCGGCGCTTCTATAACACTTTCAACAGGGTCAAAATCTTCGGAAGACTCGATATTATTTGCGTACTCTCCGATTATGTTCTGCCATATCTGCGCAGATTTCAGAGAAGTCGGGAGAGAAAGACTGTCATTGTAGTATTTGTATCCGATCGTTATTCCGCTTGCGAAGTCCCTTGTCAGACCTACGAACGACAGATTATACCAGTCCTCTGTCGTACCTGTTTTTCCGCATACGACCTTGTTGCTGAGTTTTGCGGCAGTACCTGTTCCGTTGTCAACGACATTTTTCAGGAGTCTGTTCATTACCCATGCTGTTTCGGCGCTTACTGCCTGCCTTGAGTTTCCGTTGTTCTCATAGACGATCTCATGATTTCCCTGCTCTATACGGGATATTATGTGCGCGTCGTTGTAAACTCCCTGATTTCCGTAGGGAATGAACGCGTTTACAAGGTTTTCGAGAGTTATACCATACGTGAGAGCTCCGATAGACAGAGGAGAATAACTTTCATCGGCGGGGTCAAGGTCAAGTCCCATTTTGTCGATACAGAAATTGTACACCGCATTCGGAGTCAGCTGCTTGCATATCTGAGCCGGTATCGTGTTGTATGACTTCTGTATCGCAAGCCATATCGGTATATTTGCACCGGAGATCGAAAGCCCTGAGCCCGACGAATAGTTTGATGGCCACGGACGGCCGTTTACTTCCATGATTCCCTGATCCGGCCATGTTGCTCCCCAGTGTATGAGATCTGTGTCAAGTGCGAGACCGTACGTCGAAATGGGTTTCATTGTCGATCCTATCTGTCTCGGCTCTCTTACCGAATAGTTGGTAATGAGCGACTCTTTCTTCTCGCCGCAGTCACCGACGGTGCAAAGTACGGATCCGTCATAATCAAGCGCTATAAAAGCGATGTGCGGGAGATATTCCTCGGCCTGTCCGTCTCCGTCAACATCAGCAGTCCTTCTTACGGAATTTGCGTCTATAACATTGTTTATATCGCTGAGTTTGTTTTCGACATATTCCTGCATTTTCAGATCGACTGTCGAGTAGATTTTATACCCGCCTTTGTTGATCCTTTTTATTGCCTCGGACTGGTCGATATTGTAAAGTTCGCAGAAATAGTCGACAGCCTCATAATACATGGCATCGACAGCCCACGAGGTGATCTTCTGCTCATTCTCAAGATCCTGCGCGGCGTCTTCGGGATGGGCCGCGAGGTATTCCTCCGAATCGGTGAAGATAAGTTTTTCGTTGAGACACTGCTGGTATTCATCGTATGTGATGGCGCCGTTTTCGTATATCTGCCAGAGAACGTACTGCTGACGCTCCTTGTTGTTTGCCCTTCCGTCAAAAGTCACAACGCCCGTTTCATCGTCCTTGACAGTCATATCGGGACGGTATCTGTTCGGGCTTTGCGGTATCGCCGCGAGCGTCGCGGCTTCGGCTGTATCAAGTTCGCTGACATCTTTTCCGAAATATCGGATAGAGGCAAGTTCTATTCCGTTGACTGCGCCTCCGAACCCGATATAGTTCAGGTATTCTTCGAGTATCTCATCTTTTGAGTAGGTTTTTTCAAGCTGCATCGCACGGAATATCTCACGTATCTTACGCGCGGGGGATTTCTCATCATCGCCCGTCAGATTTTTAATAAGCTGTTGTGTTATCGTCGAACCGCCCTGATCCGTATCATAGAAATGAAGGAACATATTCAGAAACGCCGAAAAAGTACGCTTGTAGTCAACGCCGTCATGCTCATAGAAACGTTCATCTTCGGTGCATACGAAGGCGTTTCTGACGTGCTGCGGTATCTGGTCGATGCTTACCGGTATTCTCTGTACGTCCGTCTTTACACTGTACAGGGTCACATACTCCATCTCGCCGTTTTCGTTTTCCTCTAATCCGTAGAAATATGTGTCACTGCCCGACTCAAGCTCCTGCAGCGTTATGCCGGTCGTTTCCTCCATGAAATCAAGCACGTAGACAGTCAGCGCGGTCGCGACGATAGTGCCTGTAATTATCATTATGAGAAAAAGCGACAGTGCGGTTGTCATTATTACAGAACACAGTTTTTTGAACACTATAAAGACCTTGCTGTGTTTTTTCTTCTTTTTACGGCGATGGTCACCGCCCGGGTGTGTATCGCTGCGTACGAGATCGCCGGAGTTTTTTGAGTTTCTGGAATTGTCTTTCATTTTGCAAGGTATATCCCGAACCTGACTGAGCGATCGGGACAGTGCCTCCTTTCATCGGTATTCAGAGTATTTTAAGCGGCATATCTTACACGCCGTGAATGTTATCGCTGTGCTGAATGTATTAAGTTATATTATATCACACTTCCGGTGTTTTGTTAAGTGTTTTTTGAAAATTTATTTTCTTATCTCAGTTTTTTCTTTTCTTTACGGAAAAGCCAAAGCTGCCGAGTTTTCTTCCGAGAGAAAAATATTCTCCGTGGGCGTATGCTATGAGATCGCTTTTTCTGAGATCGAGTTTTCCGAAGCTGTCAATATACTTTTCATCAGCGACGACCCCGGTTATTTCGGCAAGAAACATCGTGTGTGAACCGAGCTCTTTTGTATCTGTCACCTTGCATTCAAGACTCACGGGACATTCGTCGATAACGGGAACATTCACACTTTTCGCGGGTACACAGTGAAATCCGCATACTTTCAGCTTGTCTGTGTCGCGCCCGCTTTTCACCCCACAAAAGTCGACCTTGCGGCACATTTCCGGTGTCGTGAGATTTATTACAAATTCTCCCGAATTTTTTATGATATTATAAGAAAATCTTTCGGGTCTTACCGATATGTAAGTCATGGGAGGTTTTGAGCAGACAATACCCGTCCATCCTATTGTAAGGACATTTGTTTTGTCGGCGTCTTTGCAGGTAACAAGAACAGCCGGCACCGGCGCGAGCAGGGTATTTCCTTTCCAGAAAACTTTTGACATAATGTGATTCAGCTCCTTTTTTGGCATATCCGGATAAATCGTCCGGTTGCCCTCAGAACAAAAGATATGATATAACCGAATTTGACACAAGAAACCCATTTGGAGTAAGAGAAAGTATATTGCCGTCGTATTCCGCGTATCCCGATCTCACTAAATCGGGTATTTTTTTTTCGATCGACTGTCTGTACTCTCCGACTGTCGAAAGATCCAGTCCCTCCTTGAGCCGCAACCGCAGCATGACCTGTTCCGTGACGTTTCCGGGTGACTCTTCTGTTACGGTAACGGGCTGAATATCGTTTTTAACAAATTCCTCAAGAGAACAGTCCGCAAAGAAACGCTTTCCGTCAAAGCAGGAATGTGCGGAAGGACCTATGCCGATGTAATCCCTGAGTTTCCAGTACCGCATATTATGACGGCTTTCAAAGCCCGGCACGGCAAAATTCGATATCTCGTACTGTTTCAGACCTATGTTTTCAAGCGCCTTTACCGTTT
>CAYPXB010000004.1:36658-41514 GCA_964414745.1 uncultured Alistipes sp.
AAATTCGATATCTCGTACTGTTTCAGACCTATGTTTTCAAGCGCCTTTACCGTTTCAAGGTATATATCCGCGGTCTTGTCGTCGTTGGGGAGCGTATCCGCGACAGGACTTCCGGCAAACGGTGTACCGTCCTCGATCTTCAGGATATATGCCGATACGTGATTGACAGGCAATTCGGATATTTTTTTTGCGAATTCCTCGGGTTCATCTGTATCCATGCCGGGAAGAGCTGTCATAAAATCACACGAGATATTTGAAAAACCTGCGTCCGCCGCATCAGTCACGGCCTTGACCGCGCTTTCCGGGGTGTGAAGTCTTCCGAGCATACACAGTCTTTCCTCATTGAATGACTGGACGCCGAAGGAAATGCGGTTTACGCCGGCTTCGCGCAGTTTGCGAAGTTTTTCACGGTTTACGGTGTTCGGGTTTGCCTCAAGCGTGATCTCCGCGTTTCCGTCAAGCAGGAACGAATCTTTTATCTGCTCTGTCATACCGCCGATCTGTTCGGGGGAGAGCAAAGACGGCGTTCCTCCGCCGAAATACACGGTGTCCACGATGCGCTCTTTGTCGGAGTAATATTTTATGTTCCTCATTGCCGCTTCCGTGAACAGGCCGGTGAGTCTGCGTGAATATGGCAGGGAGTAAAAGTTGCAGTAGGGACATTTTTTTGCGCAGAACGGGACGTGTATATAAATTCCGAGTGTGCCGCTCATCATTCAAGACGTATTGCCTCGACAAGCCTGAAGAAGAACGCGTTCACAAGCCTCGGCACGATGAACACCGAGAGAATAAGGCATATCACGGCGGGGATCTCATATATCGTCGGATGCAGATAGATATAAACAACAAGTGCGAACGCCGCCAGACTGTAAATGGCGTTGAATATGGTCGCGCCCTTTCCGTTTACGCATCTTTTGCCGCATTTCGGGCATTTTCTTCCCTTCGAGTTCAGCTGTCCGGCAAGCGCTTTCGTGATCGGGTTGAAAGTACGTTCGCCGCAGTGGGGACATGTATATATACTCATTTTCACGATCCTTTCGGTAATATCGGGATTCAGGTATCCAGCTTCAGAACGCTCATAAATGCCTCTTGCGGCACTTCCACGCTTCCGAGCTGACGCATACGTTTTTTTCCTTCTTTTTGTTTCTCAAGCAGTTTCTTCTTTCTCGTTATGTCGCCGCCGTAACATTTGGCAAGGACATCTTTGCGCAGAGCCTTTACCGTTTCGCGCGCGATTATCTTTCCGCCGACAGCGGCCTGTATAGGAACCTCAAAAAGCTGACGCGGAATATTTTCCTTCAGTTTTTCCGTCATTTTCCTCGCCCTCGGATAGGCTTTGTCAGCGTGTATAATGAATGACAAGGCATCAACGGACTCTCCGTTGAGCAGAATATCCAGTTTTACGAGCTTGGACGGAGCATACCCCGTAAATTCGTAATCGAACGAGGCATATCCTTTTGTCCTTGATTTCAGCGCGTCGAAAAAGTCATAGACGATCTCGTTAAGCGGCAGTTCATAGTGGAGAGTGACACGGGTGTCGTCAAGATACTGCATATCCCTGAACACTCCCCGTCTGTCCTGGCAAAGTTCCATTACACTGCCGACATACTCGGACGGCGTCAGTATATCCGCTTTTACGATGGGCTCCTCCGCCGTCCGGATAAGTGACGGATCCGGATAATTTGTGGGGTTGTCGATATATTTTACCTCGCCGTCCGTCATGGTCACTTTGTAGATAACGGACGGGGCAGTCGTGATAAGATCAAGATTATACTCGCGTTCAAGTCGTTCCTGTATTATCTCCATATGGAGAAGTCCGAGAAAACCGCACCTGAAGCCGAAACCGAGAGCCACGGAAGTTTCGGGTTCGAAAGAAAGTGACGCGTCGTTAAGCCTCAGTTTTTCCAAAGCGTCGCGGAGATCCCCGTATTTTGCCCCGTCCGCCGGATATACTCCGGAAAAAACCATGGGATTGACTTTTTTGTAACCGGGGAGAGGCTCATCGCAGGGAGAGTCATTATTTGTGACGGTGTCACCGACCCGTGTGTCTCCTATGCTCTTTATCGACGCCGAGATATATCCGACTTCACCGGCAGAAAGGCTGCCGCTGTTGATGAGTGAATCCGTGCTCATATAGCCGGCTTCCACGACAGTAAAGACAGCTCCCGTAGCCATCATCCTGATGCTGTCGCCGATCTTTACAGTTCCTTCCTTTATACGGACATATATTATAACACCTTTGTACGGATCATAGTAGCTGTCAAATATCAGCGCTTTGAGCGGTCTGTCCTCATCTCCCGCAGGAGCAGGTATATCCGTAACGATCCTTTCAAGTACAGATTCGATATTTTCGCCCATTTTTGCGGAGATCCTCGGAGCGTCCGCGGCGGGGATACCGATAACGTTTTCGATCTCCTCACAGACGCGTTCCGGGTCAGCTGAGGGAAGATCTATCTTGTTGATTACCGGGACGACCTCAAGGTCGTGCTCGATGGCAAGATATGTGTTGGCAAGAGTCTGGGCTTCGATCCCCTGAGAGGCGTCGACCACGAGTATGGCGCCTTCACAGGCGGCAAGCGAGCGGGAGACTTCATAACTGAAGTCAACATGTCCGGGAGTGTCTATGAGATTGAAGATATATTCACAGCCATCCTGAGCCTTGTACTTGAGGCGGACCGCACGTGCCTTTATTGTGATCCCTCTTTCGCGTTCGATGTCCATATTGTCAAGGAGCTGATCCTCCATGTCACGGACGGCGACCGTTTCGGTCTTTTCAAGTATTCTGTCGGCAAGAGTCGACTTACCGTGATCTATATGTGCGATGATACAGAAATTTCTGATATTCTTGTTTGCCAAAAGCTATACCTCATTTCAAAAGTGCCGGATCATAAATGCAGATTTCCTAAGAATATACTATACATAATCATTATACCAGAAAAATCGGATTTTGTAAAGTGTATCGGAAATTTTTCTTTGATATGCGGTAACAGACCCGGAAATCAGTCGGGAGAGAATACCTGATTCAGATTTTTTTGTTCAAAAAATGTCGGATTGATATTGACAACCGGTGCGGAATATATTATAATATAACTTATGCTATTTTACGTACAGAAGGAGTTGCATAGGAATATGGCTAAAAAACAGATGTCGAGAGAAGGCTTTGAAAAGCTCCAGAACGAACTGAATGAACTGATCACAGTGAAACGTGCTGAGGTGGCTCAGAAGCTGAAAGAAGCCCGGTCGTACGGTGACCTGTCGGAAAACGCGGAATATGACGAAGCCAAAAACGAACAGGCCATACTTGAGGCGCATATAGCGGAACTTCAGAATACCGTTGATAATGCCGAGGTGGTTGATGACTCGAATATCTCGGTAGACGAGGTGGGAATGAGTTCCGTTATCAAGATAAGGCGTCTTGATTCGGACAAAATAGAAACATACACGATTGTCGGCACAAATCACGCGAATGTCAAAGAGGGAAAGATATCCGACGAGTCGCCGATCGGAAAAGCCGCCATGAGGAAAAAAGTCGGTGAGGTCTTTGTCGTGAATGCCCCTGTGGGAGAAATAAAATTTGAAGTTGTCGATATATCCAAGTAAATTTCATACATTTCCCGCCGAAAGGAGATAAAGCCGAAAATGAGCGAAAAGCAGGTAAATCCGTCGTCTTTGAACGGCGAAGATGCTCAGGATATAAACATACTCAAGAAAGTAAGGCTCGAAAAGCTCAGAGAACTGAAAGACAAAAATGCGGATCCGTACCGTATCACCAAGTATGACGTAACGGCCAAAGCTGCCGGTATCAAGGCAGAGTATGAAAAAACGGAGAGCAGGATAAAAGAGGAATCCGGCGGCGATGAAGAGAAGATAAAAGCCGGTCTTGACGCGCTTCACGAAAATATTTTCAGGATAGCCGGAAGGATAATGAGCTGGCGTGATATGGGAAAAGCCAATTTTATCGATGTCCGGGACGATACCGACAGGATACAGGTCTATGTACGCTCAAACGATATAGGTTCCGATGCCTTTTCCGAGTTCAAAAAGTGGGACATAGGCGATATCATCGGCGTGGAAGGCTTTGTATTCAGAACGCGCAAGGGAGAGATCTCCGTTCATGCGCGCAGTATAGTGCTGCTGTCAAAGTCGCTTCTGCCGCTGCCGGAAAAATGGCATGGGCTTAAGGATCAGGATATGAGATACCGTCAGCGCTATGTCGATCTTATTGTGAATCCTCCCGTCAGAGAGACTTTTATAAAGAGAAGTCTTATACTCAAAGAGATAAGGAACTATCTGGACGGACTCGGATTCATAGAAGTCGATACACCCGTTTTGCATACTGTCGAAACGGGATCCGCCGCGCGTCCGTTTATTACTCATCATAACACCCTTGATATGGATATGTACCTGAGGATCGAGACGGAGCTTTATCTCAAAAGGCTTATCGTCGGGGGATTTGACCGTGTTTACGAAGTCGGACGCATTTTCAGGAACGAGGGTATGGACACATCTCATAATCCCGAGTTCACATCTGTAGAGCTCTATCAGGCATACACCGACTATATGGGTATGATGGATCTTATAGAAAATATGTATAAGACTGTCGCTCGCAAAGTATGCGGAAGCGAGGTCATAACATACCTTGGCGTGGAGATAGATCTCGGAAAGCCGTGGGAGAGGCTGACGATGGTCGAGGCAGTGAAAAAATACGCGGGCGTTGATTATTATGACTGGCAGGATGACGCAGACGCGAGAGCCTGCGCCGCCGAAAAGGGAGTGGAGTTAAACGAGGGCAGTCTTGCGACAAAAGGTCATGTGCTTATCGCGCTTTTTGACGCGTTTGTCGAGGACAAGCTCAT
>CAYPXB010000004.1:41614-44251 GCA_964414745.1 uncultured Alistipes sp.
CAAAAGGTCATGTGCTTATCGCGCTTTTTGACGCGTTTGTCGAGGACAAGCTCATCCAGCCTACGATAATTTACGACTATCCTGTCGAAAATTCGCCTCTTGCGAAGAAAAAGCTGTCAGATCCGGCGTTCACGGAGCGTTTTGAATACTTTATCTACTGTCGCGAGATGGGCAACGCATTCTCGGAACTTAACGACCCTGTCGACCAGAGGCAGCGCTTTGTAAGACAGGCTGAGGAAAAACGGGCTCAGGGAGCAAACGCGCAGATCGATGAAGATTTTCTTACTGCGCTTGAATATGGTATGCCTCCGACAGGAGGACTCGGCCTCGGACTTGACAGGCTCGTTATGCTACTGACGAACAGCCCGTCCATAAGAGATGTCCTGCTCTTCCCGACTATGAAGCCGCTTCCGCAGAATAATACGGAAGATCCGTCCGAAGAGGGATAAACAGTCAGATAAGACAGATTCCCGTATGACAGAGGAGGGGAAGATGAGCGAAAAGAAGAAAAAAAGATCCCGCGGGAAGGATCCGGAAAGCCAAGGCGATGAAACTCTGCGGCAAGAGGGCATGAAGGAAGAAAAACCGCAGGAGACCGGTACCGATGCGGAGACGGGCGGAAAAGATAATGAAAATCCGGTCGCGGAAGATGATACCGATAAAATTCACGTCACTTCCTCGGTGCGTCAGACAGCGGCAGATCTTCAGAGGCAGAGGCAGGCGGAACTTGAAGCGCAGCAGCTTGAGATAGCGAAAAAAGCCGCGGAGCGGCGCAAACAGAAGGAACTTGAACACGACCGCAGGCTCATGGAGGAGAAAAAAGAGCTGATACGCCTGAAACAGGGCGAGATCGAGGAGAGCGAGATCATCCCGACATCTGAGGAAAATGTACCGGAGAAGATGTCGTTCTGGAAAAAGGTCGGTAATTTTTTCTACCACAACAAGTGGTGGCTCGGTATCGGAACTTTTTTTGCCGCCGCCGCCGTAATCCTCATAGTGAACCTTGTCACAAAGGAAAGGCCCGATATGGTTATCCTGTTTACGGGAAATGACGCGAAAGTCGCCCAAAGCGAGGCTTTTTCCGACTACATCGAATCATTCTGCAGTGATTTCAATAAAAACGGCGAGGTACTCGCGTCGGTTTACTTTATGCCTTACACCGAGAGTATCGACCAGAATTATCTTTACGGAAATGACACGAAGATCACTGTTGAGTTCAACTCGGAGGACGCCGTGATCGTCGTCGGTGACGAGCGGTTCAATGAGATCGTCGATCCTTCGAATGTTTATGTCGATCTCAGTACCATATATCCCGATAATCCCAATGTTGACGGATACGTCTTTCACCTCAGAGGAACGGAATTTGCCGACCGTATAGGATTCGACAGTGACAAGGTGAAAGATGACCTCTATCTTGCGATAAGAAAGCCCAAAGACCTTTTATACTGCAGTGAGGAGGAACTTCAGGAAACTTATGACAGGGATTTCAAAGTGTTCGATATGCTGATAAAAGATCTTTCATAGAATAAAAAGAGCGGGATCTCCGATGATCCCGCTCTTTTCTTTTATTGCTTTTTCGTGTATGCTCTGACGTTGAGTATCCTGAGAGAATTCAGTACGGAAAGCATGGCGACACCGGAATCCGCGAAAACGGCGAACCACATATTCGCGAGACCGAAGAATCCGAGTATCATCACAAGTGCCTTGAAAGTCAGGGCGAATATTATATTCTCGTAGGAGATACGCATCGCCTTGTCGGCAATTTTTTTAGCTTTCACAGCCGAATCAAGTTCCTGGTTCATAAAGATAGCGTCTGCCGCGTCAAGTGCAAGATCAGAGCCGTTTTTCATCGCGGCGCCGACATCCGCTCCCGCAAGGACGGGACCGTCGTTTATTCCGTCGCCGACGAACATGACGGGACCGTACATACTTCTGAGTTTTTTTATCTCATCGAGTTTATCCTGCGGCAGAAGTTCGCCTTTTACATAATCAGCTCCGAGTATTTTTCCTGTTGCCTCGGCATTTTCAGACTTGTCACCGGTCAGCATTGCTGTTCTGATACCCATTTTTTTAAGCTGTGAGACAGCCTCGGCAGATTTTTCTTTTATGCTGTCGGAAACGATTATTTCGCCGAGAAATTTCCCGTTTTCCGAAACACAGACAGCCGTGCCCGTATGGGGAGTCATATTATCCGGGAGATTTACACCGTTTTCCGACATGAGCCTTTGGTTTCCGCAGAGTATCTTCTTTTCTCCGAGTTCGGCGGATATACCGCGTCCCGAGATCTCATTTACGGAGCAGGCATCCGAAAGCCCGATATTGTTTTCCCTGCAGTATCTGACAATGCTTATTGCGGTGGGGTGATCCGAGTACTGTTCGCATGAACCGCAGATCCTGATAAGATCATCTGCCCGAATGTCTTCGGCACAGAAGATATCCGTAACATTGAACGTTCCGTCTGTTACAGTTCCTGTTTTGTCGAATACGACGGCTTTTACTTTTCCGAGAGCCTCAAGGGAACTTCCGCTTTTAAATAGTATGCCGAGCTTTGAAGCTGCCCCGATTCCCGAAAAATACGCCAAAGGCACACTGAGAACAAGAGCGCACGGACAGCTTATTACAAGGAACGTGAGAGCC
>CAYPXB010000004.1:44351-59054 GCA_964414745.1 uncultured Alistipes sp.
AGGCACACTGAGAACAAGAGCGCACGGACAGCTTATTACAAGGAACGTGAGAGCCGTATATATCCATTTGCTCCAGTTGCCGGTGATAATTGACGGAATGACGGCTGTCAGAACGGCTGCGCAGATGACTATTGGCGTATATATTTTCGCAAATCGCGTAATAAACCTGTCGATCTTAGGCTTTTTTTCCGCCGCGTTTTCGACAGCATCCGCTATCTTTGATATCATCGATTCGGACGCTGTTGCCGACGCCTCTACCGTTACGGCGCCGCTCAGGTTTATGCAGCCCGATGTGACCTCATCGCCGGCTCTCACGGAGACAGGTACAGGTTCGCCGTTTATCGCGGATGTGTCTATCTTTGTCTCACCGCTGATTATTTTCCCGTCTACGGCGAAACTCTCACCCGGTTTTACTCTGATGACATCGCCTTTTTCTACGCTTTCCGAAGGACTGCGGACAAATTCACCGTCAACGAGCAGATCGACTTCATTTACTTTTAGATCTGCGGCTGCCGATATTGCGCTTCGGCTTTTTTCGACCGCGTATTTTTCAAATATTTCTCCTATCGTAAAGAATAATACTACCCCGACAGCTTCCGAAAACTCGCCGAGTGCAAAAGCTCCGACCGTTGCGACTGTCATAAGGAAATTTTCGTCAAATATATTACCTTTCGGTACATTACGTACGGTGGCGACTATTATCTTGGCTCCGAGGACAAGATATGAACAGCCGTAGAGGATCGCGTTCAGAATAACAGAATCGGTGAAAATATCGCATATCAGCGCTGCCGCGTAAAATATGACACCTACGCACAAGGTTATTATATCTTTCTTCAGGCCTGACTTTTCCGGGATTTTCTCGTCCTCCGGGACGATTTCGACCGCTGATTCGATTTTTTTTGCGGTGCGGTTCAGGAGGTCAAGCGTGTTTTCATCGTTTTTTCCTTTTATCCTGAGTTTTTTCGTTGCAAAGACAAGAACAGCGGAGTCAACTTCAGAAAGCTGATTTATCGCCGCTTCGATCTTTCCGGCACAGTTGGCGCAGTCAAGATTCCGAACGGTATATACTTTTTCCATATGTACACCGCCTTTCAGAATTCGTATGAATACTTGTTCATATGTTTAATATATCATATTTCTTTTTGTTTGTCAACAGTTTTTTGAGAATTTTTTTGATTTATTGTGAAAAAAATGATATAATCAGATAACAGTAAAATTGTCCGGAAATATGCTGTATACCACAGAAATTGCTGCAGTAAAAATTTTTTTGAAAATTTTTCGTCTTTTTTGCCGTTGAAATACACTTATATATGAAAGCTTTCAGAATCGGATCATTTACCGCCGGGCAAGTCCCGTTTGCCCTTCGGGTCTGTGAGTGCGGGAAGAGTCCGACGGTACCTGTGCGCAGAGAGGAAGTGATGCTATGGACGTAGAGCGGGAAATTTACGGCGGAGTTGACAAACTCGGGATTTTCGGGGAAAGACCTTCCGGTCCCGGCGCTGAAGAATCTGTCAATATAAATGAGCTTATCGCGGAATGCAAAAAATCCAAAGAAGCTCTCTGTACTCTGTACAATATTTTCAAAAAGGATGTCTTCAATGTCGCGTTCGGAATAACAGGGGACTATCATCTGTCTGAGGACTGCGTTGTCGAGACTTTTATACGTCTCTCACAGTGGAAAAAATTTTCTCCCGAAAAAGGCAACGGAAAGGGTTTTATACTCACTCTTGCCCGGAATGTGGCGCTTGAGGAGCGGCGTAAATACAAAAAGGAATGTGTAAGCCAGGTCATTCAGAGCTACGGCGATGCGGACGAGACCGTAGAAGACAGTATTTACATAAACCAGATGCTTAAAAATCTCAAGGATAAAGAGAGGCAGACGGTCATACTCAGGTGTTGTAACGAGCTCACATTCAAGGAAATAGCATCAGTGATGAAATGTCCCGAATCAACTGTAAAATCAAGATATAAAAAAGCCTTGAAAATTTTACGGGAAAAGGCAGGTGAGCTGTAATGGATAAAAAAGAGAATGAATTTTCCGACGTTGAGCAGGAACTCAGGCGGAAAATGGATGAACTTGCGTCATCTGTGGATTGTTTCGACAAGATATCGAATCGGGCATTTCCGAAAAACAAACCGGAGCATCCGGAATATGAGTATACCGAAAGCAGTTTGGAAAAAGTCGGGGAAAAGAGCGGATTTGCGCAATATATACCGGTGATTGGCGTTATTGCGGTTCTCGTTATATGTGCTGTTTTGATACCTTTGAGCGGAATTTTTTCGGGACTGGATTTTTTCGGGAAAGTTTCAAAAAATACAAATGTGGAAACGGCGCAGGACAGATTTACTCTGATAATGGATGAGATAGACAGCGAACTCAATGAAAACCGTTACGCCATATATGATGTTCCGCTCTCGGTTTTAACAAAGAATGACGCGGTGCTCCTGCCTCTTGAGAAATGTCCGTTCGGCGAAAGCGGCGATGAAGATATCATGGTTCGTCTGTTTGTGCGGATGATAGGCAACGATATATACACGAATCAGGTATATGCGGTTGAGTATAAGGGCAGTTACTCAGACGAGGATTACATTGCAGCCGCAAAAACCAAAGTCGAGTTTGGTTACGATGAGCTTTATAGTCTGTATGAGAAATACATGGACTACTATAAACGTCCGTCTTCCGAGACAAATGCAGGTTCCCGGGTGTACAATCTCGTGGGGTGTTTATACGATGATATGTACAGCGGGGTGGAAACTCCGGAATATATGGTAAGCAGAGCGCTTGCGGCGGGATTCAGTTACAAATGCATATATAAACTCGACGATAAGGTCTATCCGCTTACAAATGAGATAATATATTACAAAAGCAAGCGGGATAAGGACTTTAAATATTGCTATGATATAGTTTCTTCATATATAGACAGCGATGGCAGTGAGAGAGAGTTCAGCGAGTTCAGTGTACGGGACAACAGAGATTCTTTGTGGGAGGATGTAGCGTACGCCAACGGAGCGCTTTCGTTCAGCAACAGCTATAGATCCGATTTCAGACCGGTTGATCTTACTGTCTATGAACGTAAATACGACGGAATGGTGTGCTACCTGGAGGAGAATATGACGAAATACCGTTCAACGGATCCGCTTATAAGCTGCACATTCACAAAAGGCAGCAGACGTAGGGAAGCTGACGGAAGTTATTATGAAGCGTCTGCGGTAGCGCCTGAATTTGCGAGAGATTTTAAAGTTTACATCCCGTATTTCAAAGATGAGAACTCTTTTGATCTGTCTGTCGAAAACAGCTATAATTCAAATTCGAGCCGTGTCGATGTCTGCCTGGCAGAGCTGGAAAACGGCGTGACTGTTTCAGATACGGGTAGTAAGGATTAAAATTACGGCTGATGAAAAAACAGCCGCTGCAGACAATGTCCGTCACAAAGCAAAAGAAAGTTGAAATATGATTCGTCCGCAGACAAAATATACAGACAGCAGTGACGATTATCGGTCTGTCCTGATACGCCTGACGTAAATGTCATTATTAACGATACGGGACTCTCCGGTCACGTACGGGCTGAAATATATAAACTCTCTTGAATAGTAAAAGCCCTTTCTCCCGAGAGAAAGGGCTTCTTATTGTCCTCAGCCGTTTCAGTATCGAAACGATTATGAAAAATTTAGATCAAACTGTTGAAACTTGCGCAAAATTATGTTATAATATAACTGTGCAGACTATTTTTCTGAAATAAGCGCAAGGGTATCTCTTGCAATGAGCAGTTCCTCGTTCGTCGGAACGACCCAGACTTCGACATCAGAATCCTGAGCGGATATTTTCTTCAGTTCGCCTCTCAGGCCGTCATTTACGCTTTCGTCGAGCTTTATTCCGAGAAAATCCATATCTTTGCAGACTCTTGCCCTTATATCACACGCGTTTTCGCCTATTCCTCCCGTGAAGATGACCGCATCGAGACCGTTCATGACAGCCGCATAGCTTCCGATGTATTTCTTGATCTCGTAGACCAGCATCTCTGTGACAAGCTTTGCTCTTTCGTTGCCCTGAGCGGAGGCGGCGGATATTTCCCTATTATCCGATGAAATTCCGGATATGCCGAGAAATCCCGATTTCTTGTTCATATAATCGCTCATCTCTTTCGGTGAGAATCCGTGCTTTTCGGCGACATAAGTGACAGCCGACGGATCTACGCTTCCCGTGCGGGTTCCCATTATAAGCCCGTCAAGGGGAGTAAATCCCATCGATGTATCAACAGACTTTCCGCCTTGTATTGCCGTTATCGAAGAGCCGTTGCCGAGGTGGCATGACACGATCTTAAGATCCTTGATATCTCTGCCCATTGCTTTCGCGAGAGCGGCTGAAACGAATCTGTGCGATGTTCCGTGAAAACCGTATTTTCTTACATGGTACTTCTCATAATCCTCATACGGCAGGCCGAACATATATGCTTTCGGGGGCATTGTCTGATGAAATGCGGTGTCGAATACCACGACTTGCGGAACATTTTCGGGTATCACCTTTTTGCAGGCGCGCAAAGCGAGAGCATGAGGGTGATTGTGAACGGGAGCAAGTTCCTGAAGGTCATCGATCTTCTGAATGACATCATCTGTGACAAGAGTTGTCCGGTCGAAGATCTCAGCTCCCTGAACGACTCTGTGTCCGACCGCGGAGATCTCATCCATACTTCCGATAACGGCGGCATCACCTGTGGTAAGAGTTTTTACCAGCTTTTCGAAAGCTTCCGTGTGTGTCGGGAACGGACAGTCCTCGTCAAGAGATCTTCCGTCATTTGTCTTGTGTGAGATATGACCGTCGATGCCGATCCTGTCGCAGTTGCCTTTCGCGATAACGCTCTCGTCATCCATATTGATGAGCTGGTATTTAAGTGAAGAGCTTCCCGCGTTAACGACTAAAATAATCATAAAGCACGATCCTTTCCTAAAACGTTTTATGTAAAATATACAAATAATATTATATACTTTATTTTCGTAAAATGCAAGTCTTTTTTCTGAATTTTACAAGTTTTTGTGTAAGATTCCCAGCGGCATTCCGAATAAGCGTGGTTTTGCCGCTCCGGTCTGCCGGAAAAGACAATCGTTTCGGATAAAATAAAATATCGGATGCAAATAATGACCCGGAGCGGTGTTTTGCGTCTTTTGCGCAAATCACCGTAACACCCGGAGAAAAGAGGTTCATAATGAAAATAAGCGGAATCATATGCGAATACAATCCCTTTCATAACGGTCATCTTTATCACATAAGGCAGACCCGTAACAACGGGGCGACACATATCGTGGCGGTAATGAGCGGAAATTTTGTCCAGCGTGGTGATACCGCGGTCATCGACAAGCATGAGAGAGCGCGCCTCGCGATAAGGTCGGGAGCCGATCTTGTCATAGAGCTACCCGTACAGTACAGTCTTTCGTCGGCTGAGTTTTTCGCTGTGGGTGCGGTATGGCTTCTCAAATCGCTCGGTGTCGTAAGCGAGATCTCATTCGGCAGCGAGTGCGGAGATGTGGATCTGCTTGCGGAAACTCTTGAAATATCGGAAAAAGTCGCGGAAGAAAAAAAAGATGATATCCGCGCGATCATGGAAAAGGGATATACATATCCGAGAGCGCTCAGTTCAGTTATCAGCGGAGTGAGTGACAAAGCTGCCGCCGTTCTCTCGGAGCCGAATAATCTGCTCGCAATAGAGTATATGAGGGCTCTCAAGAGCTTTTCGTCTCCGATAAAACCGTATACGATAAAGAGAGACAATTCTCCGCACGACAGTGCCGTAACAAGCGGAGAGTATGCAAGTTCTTCATTTATACGCGAGAAGATAATGAAAGGTCCGTCCGGTATCGCGTCTGTATCGGGCTATACCACATCGATCTGGTCGGAGGCGCTTATTTCCGCCGCGAAAAAAGGCGAGATCGCCGATATAAACCGGCTTGAAAGAATCATTCTGTATAAACTCAGGACATCCTCACTCAATGAGATAAAGAACCTGCACGATGTAAAGCAGGGGCTTGAAAACAGGATCTACGATGCGAGAATGGCGGGATCGCTTGATGAACTTATTTTCACGATAAAGACAAAAAGATACACGATGGCGAGAGTAAGACGAATATTGCTTTCGCTGCTGATAGGAGTGACAAAGCAGGATATGACGCATCTTCCGCCGTACGGAAGGATACTTGCCCTCAACGACCGCGGCAGGGAGATACTCGCTTTTGCAAAAGGGAAAGCTTCGATTCCTTTTGCGACATCCATCACGAAACTTTCTCAGAAAAACAGTGTATCAAGAAGATTTGCGGAACTTGAGATAAGAGCCTCGGATATTTACGGGCTCGCGCTTGAAACGGTAAATTCCGCCGAGAAAGATTACAGAGCGAGAACGATAATTGATCTGGAGTGATTTGATAATGCGCAGGAGACCCCGTTTCTTGCTTTATATAGCTGTGCTTTCAATGATGGCATCGCCGTTTTCCTGTACGCAAACAGAGTATGTTGACAATGTGTCGGGTGATGTGTATGTCGCACCGGGCACGTCCGGTGCGTCTGAAGACGATACGACAGACGGGATCGATGTGACCGAAGCGGTGACAGAAGGAACAGTGGCGGAAACAACGGAGCCTGCCGGAGAAAAGTCTACGTTTCCGCCTGAGTACAGGCTTGAAGTCGAGTCCATACTCCAGAAGCCCGAACTTCCGTCCGGGTGTGAAGTTACCTCGCTTGCCGTAGTTCTCAACTATTACGGATTCGTTGTCGATAAAGTGGAACTTTCAGACAAGTATCTCATAAAAAGCTCAAGAGCCGATGTGACTTTTGACGACGCGTATGTCGGCGATCCGAAGACAAACGGTTTCTGCTGTTATGCACCCGTTATCGTCAGAACCGCGGAAAAATACTTCAGAGAAAACAATATTACGGAATACGTCGCGGAAGACCTTACGGGAACCGGATTTGAGGAGCTTTTTTACGAGGTGTATAACGGCAGACCTGTCATAGTGTGGTCAAGCATAAGCATGAGTCGTGATCCGTCTTTCGTGTACAAGTGGACAACACCGGATGGCACAAAGGTCTTTTTTGATTCGTATGAACATTGTGTCGTTCTGACGGGATATGACAAAAATAACGGTCTTGTCTTTGTCGCCGATCCGCTCAGGGGCAATGTCGAATATCCGCTCGGACGATTCTCGGAGATATACGATCTTATGGGGATGAGAGCGGTTGTTATTAAAGAGGAGGAAAACCGCACTTGATAAAAGGCATTATATTCGACCTTGACGGGACACTTATCGATTCGATGGAAACATGGGCGGACGCTGACAGGATTTTTCTGTCCGAAAACGGGATAAGTGACTATTCCCGCGAGATCTCCGAAAAATTAAAGAGAATGTCGCTATCGGACGCCGCAGACTACTTTATCGGCTGTTTCGGGCTGAAATGCACAAAAGAATATGTTTTTGAGAGGATAGAGCAGATCGTGGCAGACAGCTATAAACACACAATAAAGCTCAAGCCGGGCGTCATAGAACTGCTTGACCGTATCGATGAGAAGAAAGTGCCGTATGGGATAGCGACGGCTACATATCGCGATCTTGCGGAAGCTGTTCTCGACCGTCACGGGATACTCGGGAGGTTTGATTTTCTGCTCACCGGTCAGGATTTTACCGAGGGGAAAAACTCTCCGCAAATATTTATAAAGGCGGCGGAGATGATCGGCGGAAAGCCGGAGGATATCCTTGTTCTGGAAGATTCGCTGCACAGCATAAAGACAGCGTCTGACGCCGGGTTTCTCACCGTCGGCATATATGACGGATTTTCAGAATGTGACTGGGATGACATCTGCCGTGTAGCCGACGCCGTCATTACGGATATATCTCAGCTTGAAGCGGTCACCGCAGGTTTTACCGCTCTGAGTCGCAAAGGGCGGTAATGATATGAAAAAGGTAATGGCAGGAATGAGCGGGGGTGTTGACAGTTCGGTTGCGGCAATGCTCCTTCGTGATGAAGGGTACGAAGTAATGGGAGTCACCCTGAAGCTTTTTTCGGATGAGGATATAATTCAGGCACAAAAAGAAGAGAAAACGTGCTGTTCTCTTTCGGACGTAGAAGACGCGAGAAGAGTCGCATATCGCCTCGGTTTTGATCACGTTGTCTTTAATTTCAAAGATATATTCAGAGAAAAAGTCATGCGGGATTTCGCTGAGAGCTATATTGCCGGAAGGACGCCGAACCCGTGCATACAGTGCAACAGATATGTAAAGTTCGGCAAAATGCTGGCAAGAGCCGAAGAACTCGGCTATGATCTTATTGCCACCGGTCACTATGCGAAAATCGAATATGACTCGGTTTCGGGCAGGTATCTTCTGAAACGCTCTGCCGACAGGAGCAAAGACCAGACATATGTTCTGTACTCGATGACTCAGTACCAGCTTGCGCATACGCTCTTTCCGCTCGGAAATATGAACAAGACGCAGGTCAGGGAACTCGCGGAAAGAGCGGGGCTCGTCAACGCTGGAAAGCCCGACAGTCAGGACATTTGCTTCGTTCCGGACGGAAAATATGCGGGGTTTATCTGTAAATTTTCGGGAATATCACCGGAAAGCGGTGATTTTATTTCGGTGGACGGGAAAAAACTCGGCACACATAACGGAATTATAAACTACACGGTAGGGCAGAGAAAAGGCCTTGGGATCTCAACCGGAAAGCCCATGTACGTCGTAAGCAAAGATCCCGAAAGCAACACGGTCGTTCTGGGTGACGAGAAAGATCTTTACACAGACAGTCTTATCGCGGAGGATTTTAATCTTATCTCGGTCGGGCGGCTTGAAAAGCCGATGAGGGTCACTGCGAAGACGCGCTACAGTCAGGCAGAACAGCCCGCAGTCGTATCATATATCGGCGGCGGGGAGTATCTTGTAAAGTTTGACGCTCCTCAGAGAGCTGTGACAAACGGGCAGGCAGTCGTTCTGTATGACGGTGATACCGTTGTCGGAGGCGGAACGATAAAACAGCCCGGTCTCTGAGCAATTTACGGGAGAGAGAAAAAGCTGTTGAAGGATACGGCGGTATTTTATTGCGGGGGCGATACGGACGGAATATTTTTACGAAAAACTTAATGATAACGTATATGTATGCGCAAGTGAGGAACATCGGTTCGGGACAGACGCATTTCTGCTCACGTATTTTTCCGGGTACAGAGAAAAAGACAAAGTCTGCGATCTCGGCACCGGTTGCGGTATAATCTCGCTCCTGATGCAGAAAGAAAGGCCGCCGGAAGTGTGCTACGCGGTCGATATCCAGCAAGGAGCCATTGATCAACTGAAACTCGGCATACAGCGCAGCAGGGGACTCGGAAAAATAATTCCCGTGTGCGCCGATATGAGGATTCTGTGGGATGATGCTCCTGTAGGAAAACTTGATCTTGTCATCTGTAATCCGCCCTACAAGGCGGCTAAAACGGGATATGAAAGCGCGATCGACTCGCAAAGGATCGCGCGGCACGAGATAATGTGCAGCATAGACGATGTCTGTTGCGCTGCGGGCAGGTTGCTGAAATTCGGCGGGAGATTATGTCTTTCAAACCGTCCCGAAAGACTTGCCGATGTGATCAGTGCGATGAAAGACAACAAGATAGAACCTAAGAGATTGCGTTTTGTCGCGAAAAATCCCGAAAGCGCCCCGTGGCTTTTCCTGATAGAGGGAAAGAAAGGCTCGAAGCCTTTTATGAAAGTCGAGCCGCAGCTTTATGTGAGATCAGAGACGGGTTATTCCGACGAACTGAATCATATATACAGTATCGGAAAGAGTTGAAAATGAGCGGAACATTATATATAGTCGGCACCCCTATAGGTAACATGGAGGATATAACCGCGCGTCAGCTTGATACTCTGAAAAGTGTTGATTTCGTATGTGCCGAAGATACACGGGTAACTGTTAAACTTTTTAACAGATACGGTATCAAAAACAGGCTTCTGAGTTTTCATGAACACAGCGCAAAGGCCGTTGCCGACAACATAATCTCAAGACTTGCGGATGGTGAAAGCTGCGCAGTCGTGACAGACGCCGGAATGCCGTGTATATCCGATCCGGGGCAGATTCTGGTAAGTCGCTGCGCGGAGATGGGGATAGATGTAAAAGTCGTTCCCGGACCGAGCGCAGTGGTTTCGGCTGTGGCTGTTTCCGGATTTGCGGGAGACAGATTCACATTTGAGGGATTCCTGCCTGTTTCGGGCAGAGAACGTGAGGAGAGGCTGAAACGGCTTGAACGTGAAACGGCGATGATGGTATTCTATGAGGCGCCGCACCGGTTGAGGGAAACACTCAGACAGTTCGGCGAACATTTCGGAAAAGACCGCAGGGTCGCCATATGCCGTGAACTCACGAAGATCCACGAGCAGGTGCTCAGGATGACTCTCGGAGAGGCGGATGAATATTATCTTGCGACTGAGCCGAGAGGAGAATTTGTCATTGTTGTAGAAGGACAGGCAGAAGGCGGAGAGAATGTTCACACTGCCGATGAGGCGCTTTGCGAGGCAAAAAGACTTGTCGGCCTCGGAATGAAGGCAACAGATGCCTGCAGAGAGGCGGCGAAAAAATACGGATTCAAAAAAAATGAAATATACTCTCTCTATGTCGGATGTGATAATTTTGAGGAATAAGATGAAAAAACTGTGAAAATCAAAAAAAGACTTGAAAAATTTTAAGAAATGTGGTATAATTTTCTATGCTTTTGTAAGTCTTGGAATAAAATATCTGATTTTGGACGGTAAATCGCGATAAATAACATACGGAAAACTGCTTGATAATAGCCTTTGAAATTAAGGAAAATCAGTATCCGCATTTTTGAGGAATATATATTTTGCGGGGGAAAGAGGTAAATATGATTTGTGATTTGCATTGTCATACGAAACTTTCTGACGGTTCACTCGGGATAGAAGATATTATCGCTCAGGCGAAAAGGATGAATGTAGACTGTGTTTCGCTTACAGATCATGACACCATGTCATCTTTTTCGAGAGCCGATGTACTCGGGGAAAGACACGGAGTAAGGATCATACACGGGGTGGAACTTTCCGCATGGGACAAGGAAAGAAAGAGAAAAGTACATATTTTATGCTACGATCCGAAAAAACCGGACAGACTTGAGGGACTTTGCCTGAAATCATGCGAGATACGGAAACAATGCTCCAAAGAGATGATCGAAAAAGTCATGGAAAAATACCCGATCACGATCGAGAGTGTGCTCAGGCATACGACAAGTTCAAAAAG
Organism: uncultured Alistipes sp.; assembly: GCA_964414745.1. GTDB lineage: Bacteria > Bacillota > Clostridia > Oscillospirales > Ruminococcaceae > Ruminococcus. The sequence goes on from CAYPXB010000004.1 coordinate 55,621, forward strand.
CATATTCAAACAGCACATAATGCGCGCGCTTTTTGATTACGGCTATACACTGGAATTTTACGGTGACCTTGACAGGGAGCTTTTTAATCCGGCAACCGGTTCCTGCTATGTCGAGAGGGCATATCCCGATGTAAATTTTGTCCTTGACCTCATACATTCCGCCAAGGGTGTGGCTGTAATGGCTCATCCCGCTCTCTACGACAGCGTCGATCTTCTTGAGGATCTGGCGTCAAAGGGAAAAATAGACGGAGTCGAGATCGGACACTATTCCGCCGATGAACAGTACAGATCCGTGCTTTCGGAAATTGCCGAAAAATATGATCTCATCGTTACGGGCGGTTCCGATTTTCACGGTCTTTATAACAGTGTTCCGACACACATCGGAAGCGAGAGCACGACAAAAGAAAATCTTGACAGGATATTGAAATTGTCCGCCAGTATGTGAAGGTAACAAACATGACCGGAAAGGGATGAAAAACTGTGAAATATGAATTTACACCTCACGGCGTATGCTCAAGGCAGATAAAAATAGATGTTGAGGACGGGATCATCAAAGATGTCGAGTTCTTCGGAGGCTGCAACGGTAATCTCAAGGGTATATGCACGCTGATCAAGGGAATGAAAGTCGAGGACGTCATCGAAAAGCTTAAAGATATAAAATGCGGTGCGAAAGACACATCCTGCCCTGCGCAGCTTGCCGAGGCTCTGAAACAGTCTTTGTGATTTTATTTGAAAATTCGAGTAAAAATTTAATTTTTGCTATTGAAATTTTCACGGGAATATGGTATAATATAATCTGTTGGAGTAAATAAAAGACGACTTATGCTTATCTGAAATATCAAATCAAAAAAGAGGAGAATTTTATGTTAAAAGCAATAGGTTCAAGAAAAGATCTGACAGACAACAGATATTATGACTGTATATGTGACATTGTCAATCTTGAAGAGGTTGAAAAGCTGAAACAGATTCCGCATCATATCTCGACGACAAGGTTTCAGCATTGTCTGAACGTTTCTTATTATTCTTATCTTGTTTGCAGGAAATTGAATCTTGACGCCCGTTCGGCGGCGAGAGCCGGTCTTATGCACGATCTTTTCTATTATGACCGTAAAGAGTACAATTCATACAGCAAAGGAAAGACGCACATCTCACACTCAAGTATGCATCCGCTCGTTGCGGCGGAAAATGCCGATAAGATCATGGATATATCCGATCGCGAGCGTGATATGATCGAAAACCATATGTGGCCCGTGACGAAGGAAAAGCCGAAGTACAAGGAAGGCTACGTGATCTCGTTTGTCGACAAATACTGTGCTCTGCTTGAATTTGCCGCTCTGAAGAAAAGAAGATCGGAATATTCCCACGGGAGAACCGGTTCATGGCATATGACTCATTAAGCTGTCGTTTACCGTAAGGAGGCCGGCATTGAAGATCGAAACAAAATGTATTCATGAGGGCTATACTCCGGGAAATGCCGAACCGAGAGTAGTTCCCATTGTTCAGAGCACGACGTATTTATATGATTCGACAGAGGATATAGCCGACGTGTTTGATGACCCCACAAAAAGCCTTATTTACTCAAGATTCGAAAATCCGACCGTTATGGCGGTGGAAGAGAAGATAGCGTCTCTTGAGGGAGGCATAGGTGCCATGTGCACTTCGAGCGGTCAGGCGGCAACGCTCTGTGCCATACTGAATATCTGTGAGGCAGGGGACAGCTTTATCTCGTCTTCATCCATATATGGCGGAACGGTGAATCTTTTTGCCGTGACACTGAGGAAGCTCGGTATAGAGTGTATCTTTGTCGACGCCGATGCGTCGGCGGATGAGATACAGGCGGCGGTAAAGCCCAACACAAAAGCTGTTTTCGGCGAAACGCTCGCAAATCCCGCACTGTCGGTGCTTGACATCGAAAAGTTTGCGAAAGTTGCCCACGATAACAGTATCCCGCTGATAATCGATAATACTTTTCCGACGCCGATACTTTGCAGACCTATAGAATATGGCGCGGATATCGTTATTCACTCGACATCGAAATATATGGACGGCCATGCGGTTCAGGTCGGCGGCGTTATTGTCGATTCCGGAAATTTTGACTGGACTTGCGGAAAATTCCCGGCGTTTACCGAGCCCGATGACAGCTATCACGGGCTTGTTTACACAAAATCATATGGCAGATCGGCGTATATAGTCAAGGCGAGGATGCAGCTTATGAGGGATTTCGGCTGCTACCCGGCAGCTCAGTCGGCATTTTATCTGAATCTCGGTCTTGAAACCCTCGCTTTACGTATGAAACAGTACTGTGAAAACGCTGTGACGGTCGCGGAATTTCTTGAAAGCTGCGATAAGGTCGAGTCCGTCAATTATCCGGGGCTCAGGAGCAACAGGTATTACGATCTTGCGCGCAAGTATCTTCCGGATGGCTGCAGCGGTGTTATTTCGTTTGTGATAAAGGGCGGACGCGACACGGCTGTCAGATTTATGGATTCCCTGAAACTTGCGTCCAATGAAGTTCACGTCGCGGATATCCGTACGTGTGTTCTTCATCCCGCGAGTGCGACACACAGACAGCTTACCGATGAGCAGCTCGTTGCCTGCGGAATAAATGCGGGTATGATAAGGCTTTCCGTGGGACTTGAGAATGCAGAGGACATTATAGACGATCTGAAACAGGCATTTGACAGAATATGAATTATCTCGCGGAATTTTAAGAGTTTCTGTTTATTTGTCAGATAAAAACCGAAAAAGCTTCCGAAATTTCCGGAAGCTTTTGTTTTTTATTATTTTCAGGTCGGCGCCGATGTGTTTTCTTTTGTCGGAGCGCGCCCGAACTGCGCGTTTGCGATGTCGCTGTACTCTCCGACGGCTCTCATATGAACGATTTCCATGGCGTTACGGTCATAGTTGAACCAGAAGTTCATCGCCACAAGGCCGGGGTTGTTGCTCATATAGAAACTCAGCTCTATCTCATCGCCCTGTTTGCACTCGACTTTGTCCGCATATACCGAGAAACCGTCCTCTTCCGTAAACTCTCTGAGCGGTTCGCCGGAGCAGTTTACATAAACTTTGCCGTTTTCGACTGTCTGCGGAGGAACATTTGATCCACCGTTTTTCAGATCCGCGAAATCCGGATTCGTTATATTTATTTCATATTCACCGTCGGGTGCGTCTTCTTTTATCTTGAAATAAACGGTAATAAACTTGCCGTTGAAAATATAATTTTCCCCTTTTGAGATGTCGACCCAGAAAGCGTAGGCTTCGTCTGTGTATGGGATATAGCTGCTTTCTCCCGTTGCGGACTCTGTGGCATATTCGGGATTTCTCTGAGTGGAGTCAACGACTTCGGTCACAGGCACCGCCTCTGTCACCGGCTGTCCGCCTGCCGACGTCACAGTCTCTCCGTTTGCTTCCGTTACATTCACATATTGTGTTAC
>CAYPXB010000004.1:59154-87204 GCA_964414745.1 uncultured Alistipes sp.
CCGGATCTTGAGCACCCCGCGAGGATGACCGTTGCCGAGACTGTCATAAGCGACAGTATAAGTGACAGGACGATACGTAAAGATTTGAATTTATTCATGGCTGACCTTCCTTTTCATCTTAAACCTATATCGGGTGAGGCGTTTTGCTTGAATTCCCCTGCCGAAGAGCTCTCAAGAAGCTCAAGCGCACCGCTGTCGTACTCAAAAACGAGTATCATCGCACACATTCCGGGATTATTTTTCATGCGAAGGTTTACAGTCACTTCATCGCCGCATTTTCCGGAAACATTATCCGCAAAAACTGTAAAACCGCTGTTGTTTTGAGAATCCTCCGCAGAGATATCCCGGTCTGAAACGGTCACAGACCCGTTTATGACACTGTCCGGTATGACTGTCTCAGGCTCTTTGGTCTCAGAGCCGTAGTTCGAGAAATCTGTCTCAGTGATATTCACGGGATAAGTGCCTTCGGGAACATTGTCCTTTATTCTGAATTTCAGACTTATGAACTCTCCCTCGAAAAGAAAATCGCCGTTTTTCGACAGATCGAACCAGTATGCCTGATTCTTCACGATATTCTTTGTGTACTGTGAATTCTGACCCTGCTGTGGCTGATCTTCGCTGTCCGTGCCTGATCCGGAGCCGGATAACTGGGAGCCGCTGTCTGTTTTGCCGTTCTCACCCTCGGTATCATCATCCTGTCCCGGCTGAGAGGGTACAACACCGGAATTTGTATTATCATCTCCGCCGTACTGGGTCTGAAGTTCCGAAGGAGCCGTCGGATCCGCGGCAAAAAGCGGATCTGCGGTCGGATCTTCGCCGCTCAGCTTATCCGAATCATCGACAACGGAAAATGTTATCGGATGTTTTATCGCTTCGGGCGGAACAGTCGCCGCGGCAGTACTGCCGGTTTCCGTTTCTTTCTTGCTGTCATTGTTTCCTTTGCCCGAACAGCCCGCCGATGTCAGAATGGCGGCCGCGGACAGAAAAGCAAGCAGACTCCGGGCGGAAAATATTTTTTTAATCATCGAATGATCCTTTCATCTGTGAACATTTGTGTTTGTATGTCCTTAAACCACGAAATAAATTATACACAAAAAATCATTCCTTGTCAATAGCTTTATAATACGACAAGTGACTTTCGGGAAAACTTCACTTTATTTTCACAGAAAAGTTATACTCATATCACAGTAAAACAAAATAATAAAAACACTGTTGCAACATTCTGAAAAATGTATTATAATTATAACAGTGAGAGGGAAACTGCTCATTCACACCTGTGGGGAGGAACATGGATTGAAAAAAAACGACAAGGCAAGCAGGATCATTATTTTTGTCGTAGCTGCCATACTGTTTGCGCTGTTTATATATTTTCTTTTTCCGTTTGCGAAAATGCTCTGCACCGAAGAGGGAAGAGAAGAGATCGACGACAAAGTGAAAAGTTACGGTATCTTCGCCCCTGTCGTTTTCATAGGCATAGAGATCCTGCAGATAATCGCGGCTTTCATACCGGGATCACCTGTTGAGATCATGAGCGGCGTGCTGTTCGGAGGATTCTGGGGCATTATTCTGTGTTTTATCGGAATTTTCGCCGGTACCGCCCTCGTGTTCGGTCTTGTGCGGAAATTCGGCAGACCGTTTGTCTATAAGATCATACCCGAGGAAAAATTCAACAGTATACGTATCCTGAATGATGAAAAAAAGTTGACCCTGACGGTTTTTCTTCTTTTTGTGATACCGGGTACACCGAAGGATTTTCTGACGTATATAGCGGGACTTACCAAAATCAGACCCGCTAAATTTTTCATGGTGGCGACACTTGCACGTACGCCTTCGATGGCGTGTTCCGTTTTTATGGGTGCAAATCTCGGAGAGGGAAGATTCCTTGCCAGTCTGATAGTGTTCCTTGTCATTCTGGCACTCACGGGACTTGGTTATCTTATAAAGAAGAAGTTTATTGACGGAAAATATATCAAATACAAAGAAGATAAAGAAGATCGCAAATGATCTTCGGAAGTGCAATCAAAAATATTCGATAACGGGGAGATATTTATGGGAAAAATAAAGGCGGCGGCATTATCTGTCGCTTTGGTAACGGCTCTTTCATTTTTTACGTGTTTTGACGCGGGCGCTTTTTCCGCAGATGACAGTCATATCCGAAAAAGAGAGTCTCCCTCGGCAGGCGGGAAAAACGGTGTGTCATTTTCACAGCCGGGATTCGGTACGATAATAGGAAACAGTGTTGCCGAGGGCGGTCAGATCGGTCCGTCCGTGACTTATCCTCCCGCCGCGAAAAACTACATATCATCGGGTGAGGGTGCGACAGAGATCCCGTCGTCATACAGTATCATGGAAAACGGGAGCGCTCTTGCGGTGGAAAACCAGAACCCTTACGGAGCGTGCTGGACTTTTGCCGCCAACGAGAGTGCCGAAACAAGTATCATGGACGCTGTTCCGGCTGTGGATCTCTCGGAAATGCACACGGCGTTCTACACATATTACGGAGAAACGGGCAATCCCGCCATAAGTACGGATGTTACGGCAAAAGAACTGCTTGACGCCGGCGGGACATCGTTTGCCGTCGCAAATCTCTGGGCTCAGTGGAAAGGACCTGTAAGCGGAGATGCCTTTTCCTATCCGGATGAAAGGCTGATGACCGATTCTGATTTTGCCGCGAGCCATGAATACAGCGCGGATTATCACCTCAGAAACGCGTATTTTTACGATTTTGACGGCAGCTATGGGGAAAGGGAAAACGTAAACGACCTTACGAAGCGCTTTCTGATGGAAAACAAAGCCGTTGATGTCTCTTTCTGCACGGACGGGTACAGTTCCGATACAAACGCGGCGTATAGCGTGAAAGACAGCAGATATGCAAATCACACCGTATCGATAGTCGGATGGGACGATGATTATACCGCGGACAATTTCGGCGGAAGAACGGGTGCGTGGCTCGCGAAAAACAGCTGGGGGACACACTGGGGAGACAACGGATATTTCCGTATATCTTATGATGACAGCTCCCTGTGTGAGTTCAGCGTTTTTGAACTTGACGGAAAAGATAACTATGCCACGAATCATCAGCTTGACAATTTTGTTCCGAGTCTGACGATGTGCGCAGACGACAAGGAGGAAAATCAGCCTTCTTACATGGCAAATATCTTCCATGCGGACAATTCTGAGCAGATCGAGGCTGTGTCGATGTACGCGGAAGCCCCGGGCACCGAGTATGAGATAACCGTTTATACAGATCTTGCCGATCTTTCCGATCCCGTTTCGGGCAAAGCGTCATCTGTGACAAAGGGAATTTCGGATCTCGCGGGGTATATTACCGTGGAACTCGGTGAAAATGTCCCCGTCGCCGCGGACAGTGATTTTTCAGTCGTTGTCAGGCTTTATTCCGATAATGAAAAGTATATACTGCCGGTTGAAACGTGCATGATACTTGAAGACAAAGAGAGCGGTGAGATCGACGACTCGCTGAGCAGTTTTGTCAGCTATGACCAGATATGCGCCCTGACCGGGGAAAACCAGAGTTTTTACAGCGAGGACGGTACTTCATGGACAGATGTCACGACTGAAGATTATACATATTCCGAAGAAGACAAGCAGGCGTTTTTCGGTCTTATCCTGAGTGAGTACGAAGATATGCTTGATGATGAGAAGATTAAGACGCTGAATGATTACGCGGCGAATTATGATCTGAAGGTAGTCATGGGAAATTTTTCGCTCAAAGCCTTCGGAAATCCCGCGGATACAGTTGATTTTTCACGTATCTCCGGAAGTGTTCCGTCAGATGAAAAGATAGAACTGTCCGTAAAGAGCGGAAAAGACATAATGTATTCCGTCAACGGCGGAGAATACATTCCATATGATTCGCCGATCGCAATAACGGAAAAAGTGACTGTCTCGGCGACGACCGACGGTAAAACATTTGCGTCAAGGACGTATGAACCCGCTGTTGCGCAGTTTAACGCACTTATGTATTCCGCGGACTCCGGCACGGGATTTGGACGGGATGCCGATTTTGCCACAAAAAAAGATGACGTAACCTATGAGATAATTCTTTCGGGGACAGAGAAGAAGATACGTTTTCTGCCGGTATCGTCCGCAGAGGTCACCTTTAACGGAGAAAAGGTCAATATAAATTCATTTACCGATGAAGTCATAATCGGGGAAGGAGTGAATACATTTGAATTTGAGCTGAGTCAGGAAAATCGCTCGGATTCTGTGATAACCGTCAATGTGGTAAACCACGCGGTAAGTTTCGATATCGAAAAAGAAACGGTAAGTCCCGGAAATGTCAGGGATCTTACGGCTCCCGACGGGCATATTTTTAGGGACGGCGAGAGTGTTTCCGACTATGCGGGCGAAACTCTGACGGGTAAATTATCGGGAAAGGATATTCAGGTAAAAGTACCGGAAAGAGCCGTTTTTCCCGATATGGAAATCGATTTTTACAACGAGACACTCAACTTTATCTCAAATGATATTGCCGGTAACGTAGTATACTCCGTAAAGGAAAATCCGACCGAAAGCGAGTATATCTCCGCAGAAAAGCGCCTTATAGACGGACAGAACATAACATCCGGAATGGTCATGAACAGTGCTTTCAGGATTATTCCCGGAGAGACGGTCACACTGAAAGTCAAGGCGGCCGAGGGAATGTTCGCTAGCAAAGAACGAACATATGAAATACCGTCCGCTCCCGTTTCCGCTCCGACCGGGAAGCCGGTATATACCGTTTCGGACGGAAAATATGAGCTGGAATACAGTGACACGGTCGAATACGGAATGCTCGGGGGAGCATTTTCCGAGGAGAGTCTGAATGCGCTTGCGTCCGATTTTGGCTATAAAACAGAAGAATTTGTCAAAATAATGATGAAACGGTACGGAACAAACGACAGGGAAGAACTGCTTGAATTTCTTGACGCCGAGTGGGAGTTTGCGGGAACGATACCGTCAGAATCTAAAAAGCCGGTCACGGTCGCGATGAGATATTATTCCACAGACGGAGAATTTGCCTCCGCCGCCGTTCTGGCACAGCTTAAGTATCTCGTGAAGGGCGACATCGACCTGAATGACGCAATCGATTCATCCGACGCATCATATGTCCTTTCATACTACGCCAAAGCGAGCACGGGATCGGCTCCCGCACTTACCGATGATGAATCATACATCTATGATTACAACAGTGACAGTTATATAGATTCTTCGGACGCGTCGGGGATCCTCAGCTATTATGCCGCCGTCGCAACACAAAGTGCTCGCTGATTTTATATTTGAAACAAATACATACAGTCCTTGCTATCGAAGAACAACCTATAACAAAAATGAGTAAAAAACGGATGTGAAAGGCAGGCAGATAAGATATGAATAACAGACAAATAGGTCTTATAATACTTATCTGCCTGATATGCGCGCTGACATTGTGCGTGTCTGTGATCGCCGATAAAAGCCGGGAAAGCTGGGAAGTCCTGCCAACGAGCAGTTCCGGCAGTGAACAGAGCGGGAGCTCTGAGAGCAGTGTCCCCGTGACGACTTCCGGGAAAGCTGATCCCGAGGCCGGAAGTGAAGAAACAAAATCTTCCGGTGATGATAAGTCAAAAAAGCCTGACGTGCCGCCGGAAGACATAATGATCGATATAAACAAAGCCGGTGCCGACAAGCTTACAGAACTTGACGGAATAGGTGATACGCTCGCAAAGAGGATAGTTGAATACCGTGACTCGCACGGCGGTTTCAGAAATATCGAAGAGATAATGCTTGTCAAAGGGATCGGCGAGGGAAAATTCAATAATATAAAAGATCATATCTTTGTTGAAAACCCCGTTTACGAAACGACTGCCGCGACAGAAGCACGGACTGCATCTCCCACAAAGCATAAAGAACCTCATACCGACAGCCCCCCGGAAGAAATCCCGCCTGTCGTGACGGACGCTCCGGCAACAGAGATTGCCGCAACGGAATTTTCCACGCAGCCTTCGAGCGGAATGACGCTTGAGGAGGCGGTTCCGATAGATATAAACACCGCGAGCCGCGAGGAACTTATGCTTTTGCCCCATGTCACAGAGGAGGTTGCCGATGGGATAATACAGCTGCGCGGCCGTCTTCACGGCTTTAGCAATGTATATGAGCTTCTGTATGTTGACGGACTTAAGCAAAATGAGGTAGCGGAGATAATCAAATTTGTTACCGTTGGTGAATAAATATAAATTTCAGAAGGTGTATTTAGCGAAAATATAAAAAATCTTTTTACCGTTTTGTAACTATTATAAAAAGCATTTGAAAAAAATGTGAAAAATAGCAAAAAAATGGTGTATAAAATATACAAAATCGCTAAAAAAGATTAAAGAACGATTGAAATGATTGACTTTATTTGAAAATTGGCGTAAACTATATTGTAAGGCGGAACACGGGAAACTGTATGATGGTCTGCGGAGCGGCGGATTGCCGGAGCAGATATGTATCATATGGTGACTCCATGAAACCCTCCGGCGCATCATTCCGGAGGTATCTTTGCCGGAGACCGTGACAGCAGACGGCTGCCGGTCGATGCCTGATACCGTATGGGTGATCTGTAAAGGAGAGTGCAGTGCAAAGACCGGTATATGACCGGTCGGTTCACGCTTATTAAAGGTTACACGGGTCTATCCCTTTGTAATACGGTTTTCTTGAAACCTGTATTTCGGCCGGATCGAGTACAGTCGGACGGCTGGGGCGGCGGACTGAAAACCGAGAATCAGGCGGTATTATATTTTTATGATATAATATACATATTTTTAAGGAGGAAAATTCAAATGAACAGTTTAAAGAAAACACTGGCTTTGATGGCTACTCTCGTTATGGCTGCATCTGCATTCGTGGCTTGCGGCGGAGATGAGTCATCATCGAGCTCCGAGTCTTCTTCTTCTGAGGCAAGCGGAAACGAGTCTTCGGCTACAGAAGCAGAGTCAAGCGGCGATTCAGAGTCTGAGTCATCATCAGAGTCTGAGGCAACAGGCGAGAAGTCAACTGAGGTTGGCGAAGTTAAGCTCGGTACAGGCGGCGACACATTCACAGTTGCATCCTGGGACGCTAACGACTTCCCGGCAATGCGTGAAGTCTGGAAGAAGGACAATGCCGATGCTGACGCAAAGGTTAACTTCGTATGCTTCAACTGCGGCGGCGGCGAGGCTGCTGAAAAGTATGACCAGCTCTTCTCCGGCGGCGAGGATCTCGACCTTTACTTCGTAGAGGCTGACTGGGCTCTTAAGTACATCAACGACGACGAAAAGACTGCTCCTCTGTCGGATCTCGGATTCACAGACGAAAACTTTGCTGAGATCTATCCTTACACGGATGAGATCGGTAAAGACCAGAACGGCGTTCGTAAGGGCGTTTCGTGGCAGGCAGCAGGCGGCGGATTTGCTTACAGATCTGACCTTGCTAAAGAATATCTCGGTGTAGAAGATCCTGATGCAATGCAGGAGCAGGTTAAGGACTGGGATACATTCGTAGCAACTGCCAAGACAGTTAATGAGAAGTCCGGCGGAAAGTCTGCACTTGCTGACTCTATCGGTGGTCTGTGGCAGGCATACGCTCCTTCAAGAACGACTCCTTGGGTCGTTGACGAGAAGGTAGAGCTGGATGACTTCTGCAAGACATTCGCAGACACAGCCAAGTCACTTTGGGACAGCGGCGGAGTTACAAAGATCAACCAGTGGGATGAAGCTTGGGTAGCAGCCGGAACAGACGGAACAACAATGGGCTACTTCGTATCTACATGGGGCTTCGGTGAGACCGCATTCTTCATGAACGCAACAGGCGGCAAGGATGGTGCCGGCGGAGACAAGAACAGCTACGGCTTGTGGAACGTATGCCAGGGACCGTCCAAGTATTACTGGGGCGGCACATGGTATGTTGTTAACCCGAAGACAGATAACGCTGAGGAATGCCAGTCTGTTATCAAGACATTCACAGTTGACAACGACAAGATCTCAGAATACGCAAAGGCAAAGCCTGAGTTCTGCAATAACTCAACGGTTATGGATGAACTTCTCGGCGCTGATACAGTATTCAACCAGACAGTTACAGATAACGTTGGCGGACAGAACTTCTACAAGATCCTTGCAGAGTCTGCAACCGATGTTAATCTTAACGGACTTATCACACCTTATGACGCTACTATCAAGTCAACATTCCTTTCATCTGTACAGGATGTTTACCTGAACGGCGGCGAGGACTGGGATGCAGTTGTTGAAGACTTCAAGAACGATGGTTCAGAAGCACTTCCTGATCTTAATTGGGACTAATCAGAGCATAAAAGTCTAAAAGTCTAAATCAGTATATCTGCGGAATGCGTTTCGCATTCCGCAGGTGTATACTGTAATTTCGATCAGAGAGGGTGTGTGATATGGCATCGGGTGCGCAAAGACGTATTAAATCAATCAGTTATGCCAAGTATGGCTACTTTTTTATCTTACCTTTTTTCCTTGTTTATTTCTTCTTTCAGTTGTGGCCATTGATCAATACCTTTATACTTAGTTTCCAGGAGAATCTTCAGATAGGCGATTCGGCGAAGTTTGTAGGATTTGACAACTACAGAGATCTTCTTTTCGGCGGAGATAAGCGTTCGGCGAGAGCGGCTCATACGACGTTCTTCCATTCATTCGGCAACACGGTGATACTGTGGCTGGGTAACTTTATCCCTCAGATCATACTTTCACTTTCACTTGCCGTCTGGTTTACGGACTCCAAGCTGAAGATCCCCGGAAAAGGATTCTTCAAAGTAGTTATGTATCTTCCTAACATAATCACAGCCGCATCAGTAGCAGTTCTGTTTCTCCAGATATGCGGAGAAGCTGAGGCTCCTACAGGCGCATTGAATCAACTTCTTTCTAAAGTCGGTATTGTTGATTATGATGCCACGAGTGAAAAGTACACTAACCCGGTTAAGTTTGTTACCGGTACATGGGAATCACGCGGAGTGGTAATGTTTATCCAGACATGGATGTGGTTCGGTAATACGATGATCATGCTTATGTCCGGTATCATGGGTATCAACCCGTCGCTCTTCGAAGCAGCAAGCATCGACGGAGCATCAGGCGGACAGGTATTCAGAAAGATCACCATCCCGCTCTTAAGCCCGATTCTTGCTTATACAGTAGTTACATCTATGATAGGCGGACTCCAGATGTTTGATATTCCTTACCTTTATCATAACGGAACGACTGTCAATGATGATTTACGGACTGTTGCCGTATTTATTTACGAAAAATTCCATCCGGCAAACGGTGCAAAACAGCAGATGGGTTATTCAGGTGCTGCTTCTGTCATCCTGTTTATAGTAACGCTTATACTCGGTTGCATTTCGTTCTATATCAGCCGTGATAAGGACGAGATTGCCAGAAAGAAGCAGATAAAGCAGAATGCCAAGAAAGCAAAACAAGCTAATAAGCAGTTTGGAGGTTTGTCGGTATGAGTGATATGAAATCTGTTTACGGAACTTCAAACGCTAATTATACATTCAAGATAAGACTTAAATCCACAATTCTTTTTATCTGGTTCGTTATACTTACGATTATTTGTCTTTTGCCGTTGTATATCCTTGTGATCAACGCAACAAGAACTCATGCTGATATAGCTGCTTCTCCTCTTTCGTTTATCCCGAGCGGAAATGTGATTAAAAATATACAGACGCTCGCGACCGACGAGAATATGAAGAGAATGATCAATATCCTCTGCGGTTACAGAAACAGTGCGATCATTACGATTTGCTCAACAGTATTTACGGTTTTCTTCTCAGCTCTGACAGCATACGGTATTCACGTATATGACTTCAAGCTCAAAGAAGTATCGTATACGATAATCCTTCTCGTTATGATGGTTCCTGTTCAGGTAACATCTGCCGGATTTATCAGCTTTATGTATCAGATCCATCTTGATAACACATATTGGCCTTTGATCCTGCCGTCGATCGCCGCGCCTGCGGTCGTCTACTTCATGCGATCTTACATGAAGTCGTCGTTCCCGCTTGATATCATAGAGGCCGCGCGTATAGACGGTTCCGGAGAGTTCAGAACGTTCCTGACTATTGCGCTTCCTATAATGAAGCCCGCTATTGCGGTTCAGGCAATATTCGCGTTTATTTCAAGCTGGAACAACTTCTACAACGCTAATATGATCCTTCTTGCGGTCGATCTGAAACAAAGAACGTTGCCGATGATGATATCTGCAATTCAGTCTTCGGATAAGGCTACGGATTACGGTGCTATTTACGCAGCTATCGCTCTTTCGATTCTGCCTGTAGTCATCATTTATCTCTGCCTCTCCAAGTTCATTATTGCGGGTGTTGCACTTGGCGGTGTTAAGGAATAATCTTAAATCAGAACTGAAACAGCGCATTTTATATGCGCTGTTTTTTTATCTTTGTGCATAAGAAAAACAGAAAAATTTAATTCAAAAGTGTTGTATTTTTTGCTTTTTTATGGTATAATATTACATAAATATTTGTAAATATATTTAATACTGCGAATGTTTTTGATCGGGGATTGAAAAAAGGAGAAATTAATGACAAGACGTGAAATAAGGGATAGCGCTTTCAAGCTTGTTTATGAGCAGCTTTTGCGTGACGATGATATAAATGATCTCTATGAGATCGCCGAGGAAGTGGATGAAATAGTCGTCAATGATGAAGTGAAAAAAATCGTCGACGGCACACTTGCTCACAAAGATGAACTTGATAATATCATATCCGGTTACAGCAAGTCGAGAAGTATTTCGAGAATACCGAAGATAAACCTCGCTATCCTGAGAATTGCCATTTTTGAGTCGCTCTATGATGATAATACACCAGTAAACGCGGCAATAAGTGAGGCGATAAAGCTTTCCATGGTATATACATATCAGGAAGACACATCTTTTATTAACGGAGTCCTCGGGTCTTTTTCACGTGACTTGGGCAGCGGAGGAAAAGAAAAGAACGATGCCTGAATTTCTCGGTATTGATACAAGCAATTATACGACATCGGCGGCGATTTTCGACAGCGATATCGGAAAAATATATAAGGCAGGAAAGCTTTTGCCCGTCAGGGAAGGGGAGTCCGGGCTTCGTCAGAGTGACGCTGTTTTTCATCATACAAAACAGTTGCCGGAAATGATCCGAAGTTTATATTCCGGTCATGAGAAAGTGCTTCCTTTAGCTGTAGCAGCGTCGGTTTCTCCGAGAAATGAAAAAGGCTCCTATATGCCGTGTTTTCTCTGCGGAGAGGCGGTTGCCCGTTCAGTCGCGTCTGTTTGCGGCATTCCGTTTTATCCGACCTCCCATCAGGTGGGGCATATTATTGCTGCGCTGTACTCGTCAGGAAAAACAGAACTGATAAACCGCGATTTTATAGCGTTTCATGTAAGCGGAGGCACTACCGACTGTCTATTGTGCAGTCCGGATCGTGATGATATAATCCTGACAGAGATCCTCGGCAGATCTCTTGACCTTAAGGCGGGGCAGGCTGTCGACCGTGTCGGTCTCATGCTTGGGCTTAAATTTCCGTGCGGTCGGGAACTGGAACAACTTGCCGGGAAAAGCACCCGGAAAATCAAAACAAAGCCCACACTTAAAGGCAATGACTGCTGTCTTTCCGGACTTGAAAACAAGTGTGGGAAAATGCTTGATAGCGGTGAAAAGCCCGAAGATATTGCCGCTTACTGTATTGACTTCATCGGTGAAACGGTGCTTTCGATGGTGAAGTCAGCGTTTATGAGTGTGGGATGTATGCCTGTTGTGTTTGCGGGCGGTGTTATGTCAGACCGGATAATACGAAAAAAAATACTTTCTGAAATCAGTGACGCATATTTTGCAAGTTCCGATTTTTCCTGTGACAATGCCGCCGGGATTGCACTTTATGCGTATTATAAAATGAAAAGGGAGTGAAGCAATGGAAATATTGACAGTGAGTCAGATAAATAACTATCTTTCATCCGTGATCTCCGGGGATGAAAATTTGCGGGGAATATATGTAAAAGGCGAGATCAGCGGTATTAACACCATTGGTACAGGAACGTGTTTTTTTTCATTAAAGGACGATTCGATGATACTTGGTTGTGTAATGTTCCGAAGTGTGGCGTCGCGCGTTAAATTTGACCCGGAAGAAGGAATGGAGATAATTGCCTCCGGAAATATAGCCATCTATGGAAAAACAGGTAAATATCAGTTGCAGGTGACCGGTATGATGCCGGCGGGAGGAGTCGGTAACGAAAAGCTGAAACTTGACAAACTTAAGGAAAAGCTCGCAAAGGAGGGTATTTTCGACAGAGCGCACAAGAAACCGCTCCCTGAGTTTCCGAGAAAGATCGGTGTCGTTACGTCATTGAACGGAGCTGCAGTGAATGACATTAAGAATATTTTGTCAAGGCGTTATCCGCTCGGAGAACTTTATCTGATAAATGCGCTTGTTCAGGGTATCGGTTCGCCCGATTCTGTCTGCGAAGGTATAAAGAGAGCGGAGGCTGTCGGCTGTGATGTGGTTATCGTCGGCAGAGGCGGAGGTTCGTCAGAGGATCTCAGTGCTTTCAATACAGAAAAAGTCGTATATACCATATATGATTGCGGTATCCCCGTGATCTCGGCTGTCGGTCATGAAACAGACCTGACTTTGGCTGATTTTGCAGCTGATGAGAGGGCATCGACGCCTTCCGAGGCGGCTGAACTTGTTTCAAAGTATACCACGAGAGAAAATTTTGCGGCTTCGATTGATATGATGAATGACAGGCTTCTGAAAGCTGTCGGAAGAAGGATCGAAAAGGAAGAAGTCACTTGCAAAATGCTTGCTTTAAGATTGTCCGCACTTTCACCCGAAAACAGGCTCAAAACGTGTGAGGAACGCCTGAACGGTGACAAAAAGCATTTGGATATGGCGATCAGAAACTGTTTTGAAAACTTTGATTCCAAGCTTGAAAGCCGTGTATTTAAACTTGACAGTTTAAGCCCCGTAAAGGTTCTGATGAGAGGATATTCGCTCGTGTACAGGGGAGATACTCTTATAAATGATGCCGATGTTTTATCGGAAGGCGATATCGTCGATATACATTTCGGAAAAGGCAAAGCACAGGCTGAAATAATAAAGAAATAAACGGAGATGAAATTTATGGAAAATGTTTCTACATTTGAGGAAAATATGAAAAAACTGGAGGATGTAGTTTCGAACCTTGAAAAAGGTGATATTACATTGGAAAAGGCCGTGGAATTTTACGGCGAGGGTGTGCGTCTTGCCGAATTGTGCAAAAAACAGCTTAATGAGGCAAAGCTCAGGATAACCGAGGATACAAGCGTCGAGGAGACAGCGGGAGAATAAAGTATGGCAACGGATTTTAATGAAAAGCTTGCTGAATATATCGAATTTACCGAAAAAAATCTGAAAAGATACAACTGTCACAGCGAAATGACAGCCCCTCAGAAAAATCTTATCGATGCTATGAATTATTCACTGGAAGCAGGTGGAAAGAGAATAAGGCCGGTGCTCGTTTACGCATTTTGCGAAGCTCTCGGCGGTGATTATAAAAAAGCATGCGCTCCGGCTTGTGCCATTGAGATGATCCATACTTTTTCTCTTATACACGACGACCTTCCGGCTATGGATAATGACGATTTTAGGCGCGGAAAGCCCTCCTGCCACAAAGCTTACGGCGAGGCTATGGCAATACTCGCAGGAGATGCTCTTTCAGTCCTGCCTTTTGAGATAATTGCCGATGATGAAGATCTGTCGGACAAGCAGAAAGTCCGGATCATATCATGTCTTGCGAAAGCTGTAGGAAAGGCGGGAATGATCGGCGGACAGGTCATCGATATGGAAAATGAGGAGAAAAGCGATATAACAGAAGCAGATCTCAGAAATATGTACAAGAACAAGACAGGTCAGCTTATAGCCGTATCATGCGAGATGGGCTGTATATGCGCGGACGCTCCGGAGAAAAAACGCCGGAAAGCCGCCGAGTATGCGTTTAAGCTCGGACTTGCGTTTCAGATAATAGACGATATACTGGATGTTACGGGAAATGCCGAAGAATTAGGCAAGCCTGTAGGAAGCGACAATGAGGAGAATAAGACTACGTTCGTTACGCTGTACGGAGCAGAAAAAGCAAAAGAGATCGCCTCAGAAATAACCGATGAAGCTTTGGATGCGCTTGGCGGGTTTGAAAACAATGATTTCCTTGTCAGACTTACGGAAATGCTTCTGAACCGCACAAAATAGCAAAAGGGAGTAACAGAAATCAGGAAAATTTTTGGTTTCTGTAAATTATGTAAAATGAATGAGAAAACAGATTATACCGGACGCTCAATGCTCAGCAGGCTCGATCTTCCGAAAGATCTTAAAAATCTTTCACTGAGTCAGTGTGAGCTGCTTTGCAGTGAGATACGAAAGATACTTATTTCAACGGTATCGAAAACAGGAGGACACCTTGCGTCAAATCTCGGAGTCGTCGAGCTTACTCTCGCTATACATCGTAATTTTGATTCGCCTGATGATAAGATCGTATGGGATGTCGGCCACCAGTCATATACGCATAAACTTCTGACGGGACGCGCAAAGAGCTTTTCGACGCTGCGACAGGAAAACGGGATCTCCGGTTTTCCCAAGCCCAATGAGTCGGAACATGACTCGTTTGTCAGCGGCCACAGCAGTACATCCGTATCAGTTGCCGTCGGAATGATCGAGGCGATGAAACTGCAAGGCAAAACTGATAATTATGCCGTGGCAGTCATCGGAGACGGAGCCATGACCGGAGGTATGTTCTATGAGGCGATGAACAACGGCGGAAGAGACAGCAGCAATAACCTTATCGTGATACTCAACGACAATAAAATGTCGATCTCAAAAAATGTCGGTGCGATATCGCATTATCTGACATCTTTGAGGAATACCGAGTATTATCTGAATACAAAACGCGCGGTGGAGAAGACATTGTTGAATATCCCGGTCGTCGGAACTCCGATGGCGAAAAGCATAAAGAAGACAAAGGACTCATTCAAGCACAGACTTCTTGAACAGAGTACGATATTTGAGGATATGGGATTTGTTTACTTAGGTCCTGTAAACGGTCATAACATTGCGGAACTGGATGAAGTGCTGCGAACGGCGAAGAGTTACCATCATCCTGTCGTTGTACACGTAAAAACGGTAAAAGGCAAAGGGTATGCCCCCGCTGAGGAGAACCCCGGGGAATATCACGGCATATCGAAATTCGATGTTGCCACAGGAAATCCCGAAGTTTCGGCGGATGAATGCTACTCGACTGTTTTCGGCAAAGAGCTTGTCCGTCTCGCTGACTCGGACAACAGGATATGCGCGATAACTGCGGCTATGAAATACGGCACGGGGCTTCAGTTCTTCTCATCCAAGTATCCGGAAAGATTTTTTGACGTCGGTATAGCCGAACAGCATGCAGTCACTTTTGCGTGCGGGCTCGCCTCAATGGGAATGATACCCGTTTTTGCCGTATATTCGACATTTCTGCAAAGATCATATGATCAGCTCGTTCATGACGCATCGCTCGGGAATCAGCATATCGTCCTCGGAATCGACAGAGCCGGAATTGTCGGAGAAGACGGAGAAACGCATCAGGGTCTTTTCGATGTGCCTATGCTTACATCGATACCCGGAACTGCCATCTATTCGCCCGCCTGCTATGCGGAACTGAAAATGTGCTTGAACAAGGCAATTTATGAGGAAAAGGGCATTGTTGCCGTCAGATATCCTCGCGGCTCTGAGGCAAAGTCGCAAAATATATCAAAAACCGGTACGTCATATATAGTGAAAATGAAAAAAGGATCTGAGATCCTTGTCATTACATACGGACGCCTCAGTGATGAGGCTGTCAAGTCTGTCCGCGATCTTGAATCAGCCGGTATCGATTGTGATTTTCTCAGGCTTGTCAAGATCTTCCCGCTCTCCGAAAAAATCGTTGATATCGTGTCAAATTACGGCACAGTCGTTTTTTTTGAGGAAAGTATGAAGAACGGTTCGATTTCCGAAATGCTCGGTATGATGCTTTCCGAAAACTCATACAGCGGCGATTACAGCACGGTTGCGGTCGAAGGATTCGTAAAACAGGCGCCTGTAAGATCGAGTCTCTCAAAACTGGGGCTGACAGCGGAAAAAATGACGGAGTATATCAGAAAAAGGATCCATGCCGATGGCGAGACTTGATGCTGAACTTGTAAATCGCGGGATTGCCAGGAGCCGTGAAAGAGCAAAGGAAATGATAAAAGGAGGCAAAGTGACTGTAAACGGCGTCACAGCCTCAAAGGTTTCCGGAGAAGTAACGGATAAGGATGTCATAGAGTCATCGGAAGAAGAGATTTATGTCGGCAGAGGAGCATTGAAACTTGAAAGGGCAGTTTCGGTGTTCAATATCGATCTCAAGGGGCTTGTATGTCTTGATGTAGGTGCGTCGACCGGAGGATTTACTGATTTTATGCTAAAAAGCGGGGCAAAAAAAGTTTTTGCCGTCGATGTGGGACACGGTCAGCTCGCCCGTTCGCTTTGCCTTGACAGCAGAGTCGTCAATATGGAGGGTACAGACATACGCTCTGCAGAGGGTGATATTTTCGGCGGATCGGTAGACTTTGCAGCAATAGATGTTTCTTTTATTTCATTAAAACTTGTTATCTCAAAGGTCGCCGGATTTCTGTGTGACGGCGGATATATCATTGCTTTGATAAAGCCGCAGTTTGAGTCGGGTCGTGAGTATATCGGAAAAAACGGTGTCGTCAAAGACAGAAAAGTACATTTCAGAGTTCTGGAGGAACTGGACAGTTTTTTTGAAAAAGAAGGGCTGACAGCCGCTGGTTATACTTTTTCACCCGTTACAGGAGGAAGCGGTAATATAGAATATCTGGTAAAGCTTGTAAAAAACGGCAATGAACACCGTGATTTTTGTGATTTCGGTCTGCTCGTCGAGACCGCGTTCAGACAGCTCAACAAAGGAGGTTAATCGGTGAAGGCAGTCATATATCCTAATTTTCAGAAGAAAAATGCGCTTATGTGTGCCAGAAGAGTGTGTGATGTCCTTCTTGACGAAAATATCGAAGTCTGCGTAAGTGACAAATACGCGAGTGAATTTTCGGACAAACCAGGGCTTAGATTTGAGCCTGTTTCGGATTCTGTCGCATCATCTGATGTGGTTATCGCTATAGGCGGCGACGGGACAATATTAAGATGTGCGAAATATCTCATGGGTACCGATACAAAACTTCTTGGGATAAATACGGGAACGCTCGGATTTATGGCCGGCCTTGAAGCAGACCAGCTCGAGGCTCTTAAATATCTCAAAACAGGCAATTATCATATTTCCGAACGTATGACGCTTGATGTGACTGTTTGCGGGAAAGACGGCAGGACAGTTTACACAGCTCTAAATGATGTCTGCGCAAGATCGGTAAACTCAAAAATAAGTGATTTTGAAGTAAGATCGGACGGCTATCTGATAGGACGTTATCGCGCGGACGGAGTTATTTTCAGCTCTCCGTCCGGTTCTACCGCCTATTCTCTTTCAGCGGGCGGACCGATAATCGAGCCTGAGCTTGAGTGCATAGAAATGACGCTTATCTGTCCGCACTCTCTTTTTTCGAGAGCCACTCTCTTTTCGTCTGACAGGGTTCTTGAGTTTATTGACACATCAGAAAATCAGGATCATTCGATGAGTATTACTATCGACGGAGACCGCTGCACACAGACTGAAGAAAACCGTACCGTGATGATCAGCAAGGGAAAAAACAAGATAAAATTCATAGATCTTGAAGGCAACTCATTTCATGAATCTCTTTGCAAAAAACTTATGAAGCCCATAAAATGAGGTGTTAAAATGAAAAACCGAAGGCAGGAGGCAATACTTGAGATCATTTCCGATACAGTCGTGGATACACAGAAAAGTCTTATTAAACTCCTCGAAAAAAGAGGAATAAAGACCACACAGGCTACGCTTTCCCGTGACATACAACAGCTTTCCCTTGTCAAAGCGAGGGATAAAAACGGTGTGAACAGATATATGCTTCCCGCGTCAAATGATGACGGAAACAATATTTTTTCGGAGGCTGTCCTGTCGGTTGATCATGCGATGAACACGATCGTGCTCAAATGCAAGGCGGGAATGGCTCAGGGGGCGTGCGCTGCCATAGATCTTTTTGATTATCCGGGTATCGTAGGTACTATCGCCGGAGATGACACTATCTTTATTTTGGCAAGGACAGAAGCTGACGCGGAGAGACTTTCGGGAAAGTTCAGAAAAAGGCTTTCGTCGCATCATAAGGAGTGAGATATGCTCAGAGAGATATATATAAATAATCTGGCTGTTATCAAAGAAGCCGTTATACCATTCGGAAGCGGTCTTAATGTGCTGACAGGAGAAACAGGTGCCGGAAAATCAATACTCATAAACGGTATAAACGCCGTTCTCGGGCAACGGTGCAGCAGAGATATAGTGCGCACAGGATGTGACAAGGCGGTGATAACGGCTCTTTTCACGGATCTTGACGCCAATATCGAAAAAAAGCTCGACGAACTTGAGATATCTCATGATAATGATGAAATGACAGTGACGAGAGAGATAAATGCCGACGGAGGAAGTGTTGCGAGGATAAACAATCGGCCTGTGGCAGTGTCGCTCCTGAAGGAGATAGGTTCCCTGCTCATAAATATACACGGCCAGCATGACAACCAGATACTTCTCGACAGCGAGAAACATCTTTCGGTCCTCGACGGATTCAGCGGGGATATGACACTTCTTTACCGTTACAGGGAGAGTTTCAGAGAACTTCAGCAGACAGCGAGAAAACTCGGTGAACTGAAAAAGACGGAACAGTCAAAACTTGAAAGGGGAAAATACCTTGAGGAGATCATAAAAGAAATCGGAGCGCTTGACCCGAAAGAAAATGAGGATGAGCGTCTTGAAAAGGAATACGAGGCGGCAAAGAACTCCGAACAGACTATAATATCACTCAATAAGGCCTCGGATATCATATCTGGTGACGGGGGAATACTTGAAATGATTTCGGAGACTGAAAAGCAGATCTCCGGCAATACCGATTCAAATACCGGTCTTTCACAACTTTATGACCGACTCAGCGCTGTTGAGATCGAACTTTCCGATATTGTCGGTGAAATGGGCACTCAGGCAGATAAGATCGAGCTTGACGGGCAGAGACTGCAGGAGATAAGTGACAGACTCAACGAGATAAACAGGCTTAAAAGAAAATATTTTACCGATTGTGACGGACTTCGCAAAATGTACGGTGAAGCGGTCGATGAGCTTCAGAGGCTCAGCAGTTCTTCCGATGAGATAATAGCCCTTAATGAAAAAAGAAACGAGCTTCTTCACACTGTCACGGAGAGAGCGAAAGATCTTTACGATTTCAGGGAATCGGTCGCGAAAACATTTACCGAAAAAGTCTCGGGCGAGCTTGAATTTTTGAATATGCCCGATGTTACGCTTGTTGTGCGTCACGAAAAAGGAAAGCTCACGGTAAACGGAATGGACAGCGTTGAGTTTTTGATATCCGCAAATAAAGGCGAGGAGCCTAAACCGATCTCAAAGATAGCGTCCGGAGGAGAGTTGTCAAGGATAATGCTTGCCCTGAAAAGTGTCATCGCCGATAAGGACAGCATACCCACAATGATTTTTGATGAGATAGATACGGGCGTAAGCGGAAAGGCAGCCGGCAAGATAGGGATAAAGCTAAGGGAGATCGGCAAAATGAGGCAGGTCATCTGTGTTACACATCTTTCGCAGATTGCCGTAATGGGGGATGATCATCTGATGATCGAAAAACATACCGTCGGCGACCGCACGGAAACTTTTGTAAAAAAGCTTGATTTTCAGGGCAGGATACAGGAGATCGCGAGAATAATGGGTGGAGACGATCCCAGCCGTCTTATGCTTGATACGGCGGAGGAAGAACTTGTCAGAGCATCAAAGATCTGATCATCAGTCCGGAGGAATATTTATGAAGATCTATTCAACGCGTCACGGTCTGACCGATTACAACGCACGCGAGATAATACTCGGAACGACAGATATGCCACTGAATGACGAGGGTATTACTCAGGCGGAAGAGCTTGCGAATCGTATACTTTACTCCGAAGACATAGATATAGGGACGATCGTTTCATCTCCCATGCAAAGGGCATTGAAAACGGCGGAGATCATCTCCCGCATTAACGGTGGCATACCGGTGTTTACCGACAGCAGGCTAAGTGAGTGGAATTACGGAGAGTATGAGGGCAGACCGCGGACATCGGAAGGATTTTCTGAAGGCAAGCTTCAGTTTGCTTTCAATATGGGAAACACAGGGGAATCGCTTCTGAAACTTGCTCACAGAGTTTATTCGTTGCTTGATGAAATAATAGACAGAAGACCCGGAAAAAATATCCTTGTCGTAAGTCACGGGGGAATATGCCGTATAATCGAAACATATTTCAACAGTATGACAACAGAAGAGTTCAGCGGCTGGTTTATGGAAAATTGTCAGCTGCTTGAATATGAAGTCGACCCGAAATCTGTATATGCCTTCCGTTTTGGAGGGTGATGACTTTTTGGCAATACATAAAAGAAAGACAATAAAAATTTTTGTTTTAGGAGTGGGAAAATGAAAATAGGTGTTGATTATTACCCCGAGCAGTGGGATGAGTCCCTCTGGAGCACTGACGCAGAGATCATGGCCAAGACCGGAGTAAAAAAGGTGCGGCTTGCCGGATTTTCATGGGCGAAACTCGAACCGGAGGACGGTGTTTTTGACTTTTCGTGGCTTGATGAAGTGATTTCTGATTTTTCAAATTTCGGAATCGAGGTCATGCTCTGCACACCGATTTGCTGTCCGCCTCTGTGGCTTATTGAATCACATCCGGAGATAACGCGGGTGGAAAAGTACGGCAACGGAAGCAAAAACGGCTCATTTATCGGACGATGCATAAATTCACCGGTCTTTCTCGAATATGCAAAGAGAATAACGGAAGAGATGGCACGTCACTACGCGTCGTGGGACTGTGTCAAAGCGTGGCAGATCGACAACGGGCTTGATGCCTTTCCCTGCTGCTGCGATTCCTGCTCCGAGGGATTTGCACCGTGGCTTCTTGACAAATATGAAACTCTTGAAAATATAAACGACGTGTACGGCGATGTGGCGGGAAGCGGCGGATATACTTCATCCTCACAGATAAAACCGCCTTCGGCTTATCCGCTTAGCGGAAAAAATCCCGCTCTGAGCCTTGATTACTACAGGTATATGAATGACTGTCTGGTCAGATATATAAGGATCTTCGCGGAGATAATACACCGCCACTGTCCGAAAGCCGCTATTACCGCTAATTTGGACCTCGGGAAAAACAAGCCGGATCTTTACAGGCTGTATGATGAACTTGATGTCGTTTCATTTTCTAATTTTCCGCAGAAAAGTTTTTTGGGAGGAAAAGAAAAATCGTGTTTCAACACGATGAAACTCGATCTCGCGAGAGGGATTAAAGACCGGAATTTCTGGATAGTTGATGAAACGGCATCCGGCGGAAACGACCTGGAGGAAAGTTTTCCGACACCGATACCGAATATGATCTCCGGCTATTCACTGCAGGCGTTTGCCCACGGAGCGGATACGGTAATGCATTTTCGCTGGAGGACAGCTGTGAACGGAACATCCGTATCAAAACAGGGTATCCTTGACAGAAGCAGTACACCGAACAGACGCTTTTTTGAATTTTCCGAACTTTGCAAGACGGTTTCAAAACTGAATGTTTTGGCTGAAACACGCATAATATCCGATATAGCGATACTCTACAGCCCGGAGAGCGAATTTTCTCTGAGTGAGACTTCGTCCGCGGGCGAGTCATGTTATGCCGAGCAGCTGAGACTTTTTTACGCAGCGTTCTCGAAATACGGTGCGAATATCGATATTGTCTCCCCGAAATCGGATCTGTCGGGATATAAGATCGTCGTCGCGCCTATGCTTTATGTAAATGATAAAGATGAAACGGAGAATATATACAGGTACACGATGGCGGGCGGTACGCTTATACTTACAAACGGTTGCGGTGTCCGGGATAAAAACAATAACTACGTGACAGATGTTTTGCCGGGAGTTTACAAAGAACTTGTCGGCGCGGAATTGACCGAATACGACAACATCGGCGATTTTGCCGAAAGGCGGATAGTCGATTTTGCCGGAAATGAGTTTGCCTGCCACAGACGCTGCGATATACTGAAGCTGAATACGGCGAGGGCTTACGCCGAGTATGCGGACAGTTTTTACAGGTGCTGTCCCGCGGTAACGTTGAACGAATATTGCGACGGTGTCGTTTATTACCTTGGCACGGTTTGCGATGAGGCCTTTTATAACGATTTCGCGGGCAAAGTCATGAAGCAGAACAGCATTCCTCGCCTCAGAGGGCTTCCCGACGGCGTGGAAGTCACAACAAGAACAAACGGCAATGATGATTTTATATTCTTCTTCAACAATTCTGCGGAAACAGTGACGATAGGACTTCCGAAAGCCATGTACAGTATTCTTGATTCCACGGGAAAAGACAGGATAGAGCTAAAGCCGTTCGAGGCCGATGTTGTGAGAAAGTAATGATATTGAAAATACCGTACAGAGCTTTATCACTTTTGTGACCGGAGCTTTGTACGGTGTTATATTCGGAGGAAAGATGAAAAAAGCGGTATTTTTTGATATTGACGGCACACTTATCACGGAGGATGAAAAGAGGCTGCTGCCGGACAGTACCGTATCAGCCATAAGAAAGGCGAGGGAAAACGGAAATTATATGTTTGTCAATACCGGAAGGACGGTATTCAACATTGAGGATAAAATAACAGACATCGGATTTGACGGATACCTCTGCGGATGCGGAACTTACATCGAATTTCGCGGCACCGAGCTTATGTACAAGCAGGTAGATAAAAAAATATGTCTTAAGATCGCCGAAACGATGAGAAAGTGCAATGCCGCTCCGGTGTATGAGCGGAGAGACTGTCTGTTTTTTGACGAGTATTTTTTAGATACCGAGCAGATAACCGACTTTCGCGAAAACTTTCTCAATGACAAAGTCACCGATGAACATCGTACGACTGATGATGATTTCAGTTTTGACAAATTTGTCTGTTTTACAAATGAAAAGACTGATATGGATGAGTTTTACGCGGTCACAGAAAAATATTTTTCGATAATTGACCGCGGCAACGGATTCTTTGAAAATGTTCCTCTCGGATACAGCAAAGCGACGGCGATAGAATATATTCTGGAAAAACTGGGGATACCGCTCGAAAATGCATATGCCATAGGTGACAGTTCCAACGATCTCCCGATGCTTACCGCTGTTCCGAACAGCATAGCCATGGGAAATGCCGTGAAGATATACCCATATGTTTCATTCATAACAAAGCCGATACTCGAAGGCGGAGTTGAATACGCTCTGGAGCATTTCGGAATAATCTGATCAAAATTTTAATATCGCGCGATATATAAAAAACGCCGGATCCAAGGGAAGCTTGGTCCGGCGTTTTTTGGTGCGCCTGACAGGAATCGAACCTGCATACCTTTCGGCACAAGAACCTAAATCTTGCGTGTCTGCCAATTTCACCACAGGCGCATGATCCTGCCGATGAACGAAAATGCCTCTTCGGACATCGGCAATCAAGTCAGGCTTTAATATATTTATATATCGTTGCGGATAATATCATCAAGCGTCTCACGTCTGACGGCGAGTCTTGATTCTCCGTTATTTACGAATACAACGGCAGGTTTCTGTATTCTGTTGTAGTTCGATGCCATGGAGTAATTATACGCTCCTGTCGCGCAGACAGCGATTATATCACCCGATCGTGCGTACTGCAGAGGCATATTCTCACCGATAAGATCGCCGCTCTCGCAGCATTTTCCCGCAATGGTGACTTTATCCGTGCGTTCCTCACCGGCTTTGTTTGCCACAACAGCTTCGTATTCTGATTTGTAGAGGGCATATCTCGGATTGTCGCACATTCCTCCGTCGACCGATATATATGTCCTGATTCCCGGTATTTCCTTGCGTGCACCGACCGTGTAAAGTGTTATTCCGGCGGGAGCGGCAATGGAACGCCCCGGTTCTATTTCGATGAATGGACGGTCTATATGTAAATCCTCACAGCGGGATTTTACGGTCTGAGATACTTTTTCCATATAAGTTTCAAGCGGAGCGGGGTCGTGTTCGTTAAGATACTTTATGCCGAATCCTCCGCCGAGATTGAGTTCCTCTATCCTGTAGCCGAGTTCATTTTTTATCCTGGCGATAAATTCAAGCATAACCTTCGCAGCCTCTTCAAACGGGTCGATATCGAAGATCTGCGAGCCTATATGACAGTGAAGTCCCGTTAGTTCGACGTACTTGCAGTTTACCGCCTGTCTGACAGCATCAAATGCCTCACCCGTCTCGAGTGCGAAACCGAACTTACTGTCGATCTGACCGGTCTTAATAAAATCATGAGTGTGCGCGTCGATACCGGGTTTTATCCTGAGCATTATATGCGGACGCGCGCCCTTTTCTTTTGCGATATCCTCAAGCTTTAAAAGTTCGCTGATATTATCGACGATTATATGTCCGACTTTGCAGTCAACGGCGTATCTGAGTTCCTCATCGGTCTTGTTGTTACCGTGAAAACCGATCTTGGAGCAGTCAAATCCCGCTTTTACGGCTGTATAAAGCTCACCTATGGACACCGCGTCAAGACCGATTCCCTCACTGTTTATTATCCTGCACATTTCAAGGCACGAAAAAGCTTTGCTTGCGTAGCATACAAGACCTTTTCCGCCATAATATTTATCTATACTGTCCTTAAACCGGCGGCAGGCTTTTCTCACCGCCTGTTCATCCATGACATACAGTGGCGTGCCGTATTTTTCGGCAAGTTCAACAGTGTCGACACCCGCAATTGCGAGATTGCCCTTATCGTTTACGGTCAGATTTTCAGAAACAAACATAATTAACACCCTTTCGTTTTATAACTCAGACTCTGTTTCATCTGTTTCAGGATCATCCGATGAAACATCTTCGATGACGGAGCGTATCTCATCTATTCCCTCCAAGGTTTGGGAAGAAAACGGTATGATACGGATCTCGTCGAAATACGGTATCTCTCTTGAAAAACCGTCCATCCGCTCTTTACGCTGTGTTGCGCTGAGTTTATCGGCTTTTGTCAGGACGATAACGAATGGAAGCTGTGAATCAACGAGAAACTCTGTCATCTGAAGGTCATCTCTGCTCGGAGGATGACGCATATCCATGAGAAGAAAAACAAGCCGCAGATCGCGATCGTCATTAAGGTATCCGTTGATAAGCTCTGCCCAGCGTTCTTTTTCGGATTCAGACACTTTTGCGTATCCGTAACCGGGAAGATCCACAATGAAGATATCCTCAAGAGTGTAAAAGTTGACGGTAGCCGTTTTCCCCGGAACGGAGCTTACTCTCGCGAGGTTTTTTCTGTTAAAGACTTTGTTGATAAGCGTGGATTTTCCGACATTCGACCGTCCCGCAAAGGCGATCTCCGCTCTGTCGGGAGACGGTATCTGCGAAAAATTACCATATGACGCGAAATATTCGGCTTTATTGAAATTCAAAGGAATATCCCCTTTCACGGTCTTCAGAGCACCCGTCACGATACAAGCGCAGTCCTGAATACATCTTTCAGGTCATTTACCGGGACAAAATCAAGCTTTTCACGCACGGCGCTGTCGATCTCCTCAAGATCGGGGCTGTTGTCCGACGGTATGACCACGGTCTTGATATCAGCCTTGTACGCCGCCATGGTTTTTTCGCGCAGTCCGCCGATGGGCAGAACTTTTCCGTGCAGGGTTATCTCTCCCGTCATCGCGACCTCGGATCTGACGGGAATGCCCGCAAGTGCCGACAGAAGAGCTGTCGTTATTGTAACTCCGGCGGACGGACCGTCTTTCGGAACAGCTCCCTCCGGAGCGTGTATGTGTATATCGTTTTCCTTGTAAAAATCGGGATTTATATTATACTGTTCGGCCACACTGCGCACATAGCTTACGGCTATCTTCGCGCTTTCTTTCATAACGTCGCCGAGCGAGCCGGTGACCTCTATCTTTCCCGTACCCTTGAGCACGATGACTTCGAGCGGCATGAGCACACCGCCGACCGATGTCCATGCGAGACCGTTGACGACACCGATCTGATCCTCTTTGGACGAAAAGTCCGGCTGATATTTGTAAATGCCGAAAAACTCCTTGAGATTCGATGATTTTACCGTCACTTTTTTCGCTTCGCCGGAAGCTATCTTTCTCGCCGCTTTACGGCACAGCGACGCGATGCACCTTTCAAGGCTCCGCACGCCCGCTTCTTTTGTGTAGTATCTGATTATATCATCGATGGCGCCGTCCTCAATTCGAAGCTGTGACGCTTTCAGACCGTGTTCCTTAAGCTGCTTCGGAATAAGATGTTCTCTGGCAATATGGAATTTCTCATCTGCGGTGTAACTCGGCAGCTCTATGACTTCCATCCTGTCGAGCAGGGGCTGCGGTATCTCTGACGCGTTGTTTGCCGTCGTGATAAAAACACATTTGCTCAGATCAAAGGGTATCTCAATAAAGTGATCGACAAACGCATTGTTCTGCTCGCTGTCGAGGACTTCAAGCATGGCGGATGACGGATCTCCCCTCAGGTCGTTGCACAGCTTGTCGATCTCGTCGAAGAGTATCAGCGGATTTGCCGAGCCCGCCTGCTGTATAGCGGTTATGACACGTCCCGGCATAGCTCCGACGTACGTCTTACGGTGACCGCGTATATCGGCCTCGTCACGGACTCCGCCGAGCGACACTCTCGCGTATTTGCGCCCCATCGCTCTGGCGAGTGACCTCGCGATGGAAGTCTTGCCGACTCCGGGAGGACCCACGAGGCATATTATCTGACCTTTGATATCCGGATTGAGAATATGTACGGCGAGAAATTCGAGTATTCTCTCTTTGACTTTTTTAAGACCGTAATGATCTTTGTCAAGTATTGCCTCCGCCTTGTCGATGGAGATCTTCGATTTTGTGTATTTCCCGAAAGGCAGATCAAGAACGGTATCCAGGTAGTTTTTGATAACAAAAGCCTCTTGTGAGGACGGAGGGAGCTTGTTGAGCTTATCAGCCTCTTTCATAAGCTTGTCACGGCTTTTTTCATCGACCTTAAGAGCAAGTATGTCGTTTACATAGTTGTAGATCTCCTCGTCGTCATCCTCGCCGAGCTGCTCTTTTATGACTCTCATCTGCTCACGAAGGTAATATTCCTTCTGCTCTTTTTCGATACTGTCCTTTGTCTGCTCATTTATAAGATTTTCAAGCTCAAGTATCTCGACCTCGGACGAAAGGCAGGCGTAAAGTATCGAGAGTTTGCTGATGATATTCGACTCCTCAAGCAAAGTCTGTTTGTCGCGGTAGTTAAGGTTGCAGTTGAAAGTTACCGTCTCAAACAGTTTTACGGGCGATTCCTCATTCATGACAGAGGCAAGCAGTTCTTTCGGCATACGCGGGAAGAATGAGGCATAGCGTTCAAAGATCTGTTTAACGGAGCGGACGAGCGCCTCTGCCTCTACTTCGTCATATTTTGCTCTGGAGTAGGTCGGTGTTCTCTTGACTTCCGCTTTCAGTACGTTTCCGTCATCTATGAGGCGGACGAGATTTGCCTTGTAAATACCCTCGACAAGTACTTTCATGATATTGTCGGGAAGTTTCAGCACCTGCCTTATTTCTGCGACGACACCGACTTTGTACAGGTCTGAAGCCTTGGGGTCGTCTACGTATGCTTCATGCTGCGTTACGAGAAAGAGCTTTCCGTTGTCTTTGATAGCCTTCTGGACGGCATTTATGGATTTTTCCCTTGATATATCAAAATGCATGACCATTTTTGGGAAAGCAACAAGACCTCTGATCGCGACAGTGTAAAAAGTTTTATCATTTTCGATGTTTTTTTCGCTTTTAACGATTTGTTCCATACTAATTCACCACATTTCTTTTTTTGGTTTTCAGCAATCGACAGATTATATTATACTATAAAT
>CAYPXB010000005.1:0-29814 GCA_964414745.1 uncultured Alistipes sp.
CTTTCTCAAAACACGCAGCCAATATCATTGAAATGTAAATCATTTGATATAGTTTAATTCTATATATCAGATATGCATTATATGTTTTTTGAAATTCTCAGGAGGCGAATCTTGACAGGATGTGCCCCAAGCGGTATAATATAATGAAGCCTATATAACATATAGGCTTAGTGTATTATCGAACGGGTATCCACGGCGGCGATAGCACATACATTTCTTCGGACTTTCGGAAAATAAACGGTTGTATTGCGAGCTTGCCTTTTTCAGATATTAAATCAGACGCGGGAGGTACAGACAATGCCGGACTATAAAAAAATCGAAACGGCTCTTATCCACGGAGGGATCTACGGCGACAGTTTGACGGGCGCGGTGAATGTGCCCATCTATCAGACTTCCACATTCGAGCAGTCTGAGCCGGGACAAGGTACAGGCTGGGAATATTCCCGTACCGGCAACCCGACACGCGCGGCTCTGGAGGCTCTTATCGCCGAACTTGAGGGTGGCACTCACGGATTTGCCTTTGCCTCGGGGATGGCGGCTATAACCGCGGTCCTGAGTCTGTTTCACTCGGGTGACCGGATACTTATTTCAAGTAATGTCTACGGAGGAACTTTCCGTGTGCTTGACAAGGTCTTCAATAATTTTGAAATAGGATACTCTATTGAGGATACGACTGATCTTGCGGCGCTCGAAGAGAAGATCACCCCGGATGTCAGAGCGATACTTATAGAAACTCCCGCCAATCCCCTGCTGACCGTGACAGATCTTGAAGGAGTTGCAAAACTTGCAAAAAAGCACGGCATACTTTCAATTGCTGATAACACATTTATGACCCCGTATCTTCAGAGGCCGCTTTCATTCGGCATTGATATCGTCGTACACAGCGCCACAAAATATCTGGGGGGACACAGCGATCTTGTTGCGGGACTTGTTGTGGTAAACGATGAGTCACTTGCCGAAAGGCTCGGATTTATCCAGAACTCCACCGGCGGTGTCCTGGGTCCCTTTGACTCTTTTCTGCTTATACGCGGTATCAAGACACTCGGCGTACGGCTCGACCGTCATGTCGGAAACGCGGAGAAGATCGCTGTCCGGCTTAAGGAAAACAAGGCGGTCAGAAAAGTGTATTATCCCGGCCTTCCCGATGCCCGGGGTTTCGATATAAACAGAAAACAGGCAAAAAACGGCGGAGCGATGATCTCGTTTGAGCTTTATGACACATATGATATACGCAGGTTCTTTTCTTCGCTGCGCATTATTGCACTGGCGGAGAGCCTCGGCGGCGTGGAAAGTCTTGTCTGTCATCCCGCAAGTATGACACACGCGTCTATTCCCTATGAAACAAGACAGAAAGTGGGAATTACGGACGGACTTATACGTTTATCGGTCGGCATCGAAAACGCCGAGGATCTCATTGAAGATCTTGAGCAGGCTATCTCGGCAAGTGAGGTTGGATAATATGGCCTATTATGATTCCATGCAGGAACTCATCGGACATACACCGCTTGTACGGCTGAAATCAATAGCTCTTCCCGGAAATGTCTCTCTTTTTGCTAAGCTGGAGCTTTACAACCCTTCCGGCAGCGTGAAAGACAGGATCGGAAGAGCCATGATAGAGGACGCGGAACAAAAAGGGCTGTTGAAGCCGGGAGGCACGATCGTTGAGGCAACGGCGGGAAATACGGGACTGGGCATAGCATTTGCCGCCCTGAACAGAGGATACCGTATCATATTCGTAGTGCCGACTAAGTTCTCGAAGGAAAAGCAGATCCTCATGCGCGCGCTCGGTGCCGAGATCATACAGACACCGAGGGAGGACGGTATGCTCGGTGCGGAGAAAAAAGCCATGGAGCTGCGTTCCTCTATCCACGGCGCGATATCTCTGGAGCAGTTCAGAAATCCCGCAAACCCCGTTTCACACTATGAAACGACCGGACCGGAGATCTATGAGGATCTGGACGGAAAGATCGATTATTTTATTGCCGGTGCGGGCAGCGGCGGAACGTATACCGGGACTGTTCGCTATCTGAAAGAAAAAAACCCGGATATCAGAGGCGTACTTGCCGATCCTGTCGGTTCTGTCATAGGCGGCGGTGAACACTCGGATTATGATATTGAGGGAATCGGAAATGATTTTATCGCCGATACCATGGATATGTCACTTGTGGATAAAGTTGTCAAAGTAACGGATGACGAGGCTGTTGCCGGAGTGAGGGAGCTTGCCGCCAAAGAAGGCATTATCGCGGGGACATCATCCGGCGCGGCATTCGCGGCGGCAAAAAAACTCGCATCTGACGGAGTGGCCGGAAATATCGTTATGTTGCTTCCCGACCGCGGTGACCGGTATTTTACAAAAGGGATATTCGGAGAATCCGTCTGAAGAGGATAAACAGAGTAAGGAGTAATGCAGATGACCCTTCAGCAGTTAAATTATGTGATCTCAATATCGGAAACGGGCTCGCTGAGTAAAACGGCAAAAGCCTTGTATGTTGCGCAGCCGTCATTGTCAAACGCGGTGCAGGAACTTGAGCGCGAACTTGGTTTCACGCTGTTTCACCGCAGCGGAAAAGGAATGACGCTGACAAATGACGGTCTTGAATTTATCGCATATGCGAGGCAAGTCTGGAATCAGTACGATATCCTTCTGGATCGCTACGGAAAAAACGGAAAGAGAAAAAAGAAATTCGGTATCTCCACACAGCATTACTCTTTTGCCATAAAAAGTTTTGTCGAAATGGTAAAACAATTTGATATGGAGGAATATGAATTTGCCATACGCGAAACGAAAACGCGCGAAGTGATTGATGACGTCGACACGTTGAAAAGCGAGATCGGCATAATCTATCTCTGCGACTTTAACCGGAAGATAATCACGAATCTGCTGAGGGCAAGGGATCTGGAATTTCACAAACTGATAGAGTGCGACGCTTATGTTTATCTCTGGAAAGGCCATCCGCTTGCGAATAACAAGTCTATCAGATTTGAGCAGCTCGCAAAATATCCTTGCCTGTCCTTTGAACAGGGCAATGAGGGATCTTTTTACTTCGCGGAAGAAATACTCAGCACAAACGATTATCCGAAGACGATCAAAGCAAATGACCGCGCTTCTGTTCTGAATATGATGGTGGGTCTTAACGGCTATACGTTGTGTTCGGGTATAATCTGCGAAGAGCTGAACGGAACCGATTATATCTGTGTTCCGTTTGAGGCGGATGAGGAACACCCCAACAGCAGGATGGAAATAGGCTATATCGTAAAGCGAAACTTTATGATGACGAATATGGGAAAACTTTATATAAGCGAAATAAAAAAATATCTCGGCAACGCGGAAACCGCATCTGTTGCAGCTGAAGCATAACGTCTGCTGCTATATTATTTGTATCCTCCTGTCTATGCTCATATAGTTTTTGACTATTGCAATGTATAGATATTTGGAAATTGTCAATCGCTCCGCTTTGTGTTACAATAAAAGCATATCAAGCATATATGCATTGTAATAAAAGTATTGATGACAAAGACGATTTTCAAAAGGAGAGATTATCATGAGTGAGTTGAATTTTGACACATTAAAAGTTCGCGGAGGATATGATTCAGGCGAGCATAATCATTCGGTCGCCGTTCCCGTTTACGCGACTGTGGCATACGATTTTGATGACCCCGGACATTTTGACAAGATCCGCACAGGATCTCAGCCCGGATATCTTTACACAAGAGTCGCAAACCCCACTGTCGCTGTTCTGGAAGCGAGAGTGGCACAGCTTGACGGCGGCGTCGCCGCGCTTGGCCTTGCCTCGGGCATGGCGGCAGTCAGCTATTCCCTTCTCGCGGTAACTGGCGGCAAAGGCAGGGTGCTGTCGACAAAGCAGATCTATGGCGGAACATTCGATCTGGAAAACGACGTCTTTCCCGCACTCGGAATAAATTTTGACCTGATAAGCCATGACAGCAGCCCGGAGGAATGGGAAAGCAACATACACGAAGACACAAAGGCGATCTTCGTGGAAAGCATTTCAAACCCCGGCGCAAAGCTCCTTGATATCGAGCTGCTGTCCGGTATAGCACACAAGCACGGAATACCCCTTATCGTAGACAACACATTCGCCACACCGTATCTTTTCAGACCGCTTGAGCACGGCGCGGATATTGTCATATATTCCGCAACCAAGGGACTCAACGGACACGGAAACGCGATCGGCGGTGTGATAGTAGAGGGAAAACCGTTCCCGTGGACGGAAGATAAATATCCGCAGTTTTTCAAAAAACACTGGGTGACACGCGATCTGGAAAACCGGGAGAGGAGCCTGCTTGAGGCGTTCCCTCAGCTTCCGTTTACGTCGTATGTGAGAACAAAACTGCTTGCCTATCTCGGAGCGGCACTCAGCCCTTACGACGCCCAGCTTATACTGATAGGTATCGAGACACTTTCGGAGAGAGTCGCAAAACAGGTCGCGAACACCCGCAAGATCGTAGCATATCTTCAGACACGCAGCGACGCTGTGGCATGGGTAAGCTATCCCGAAACAGAAGACAGTCCCTATCGTGAACTCGCGGAAAAATATTTCCCGAACGGCGCAGGTACGGTTCTGTCTTTCGGCTTCAAGGGAAACGACGACCAGATAGCGACACTACTGTCTGAAACAAAACTTTTCGGTTATCAGGTAAATGTCGGAGACGCAAAATCCCTCATAGTCAACTCTCCGAGGACGACTCACGGCGAACTTCGTCCGTCTGAGCTTGCCGATGCCGGCATTTTGCCCGAAACCATACGCCTTTCTCTCGGCCTTGAGGACGCAGATGACCTGATAGCCGACCTCGAACAGGCGTTTGCGAAAGCGGGATTCTGATTATACAGACTCGATAAATAAAATCATTTCCGGTCCGGTCTGTTTCCCGCTCAGCACCTGAATTTTGCCATTAAAAGGAGAAGATCTTATGAGTACAATCAACCTGACCACCCCATCCGTTTCCGTACGCGAAATACGGCTCGGCACCATAACCGCGTTTCAGGGAAACGCGCAGGAACTTGTGGACTGCTCGCACTGCGGAAAACTGAAGGACAAAAAAAGATCATTCAGCCAGTGTCTGGGCTGCTCCACGTCGCAGGCGGCGTGCACGACGATACTGATCCAGGACGCGGCTGTTATCAGTCACGGACCTGTGGGATGTTCTACCTGTCTGCATGAATTTGCGTTCACGTACCGCGTCAATGCCCCGCTCCGCGGTGTGGAAAGACCGACACAGCGCAAGGTATATTCCACAAATCTGACAGAAAAAGATACGATCTACGGCGGTACGGTAAAACTGGAAAAAACGATTCGCGAGGTTTACAAAAGAGCGGATCCCAAGGTCATATTTGTACTGACGACCTGCGCTTCCGGAATAATCGGCGATGATGTTGAAAGTGTGACGAACGCGCTGGAGGAGGAACTCGGGATACCGATAGTCGCTATATTCTGCGAGGGCTTCCGTTCAAGACTCTGGACATCCGGATTTGACGCGGGATATCACGGTATAGCGAGAAAACTTATCAGACCGGCCGAAAAAAAGACAAATAAGATAAATGTCATAAATTTCTGGGGCAGCGATGTGTTCAATGAGTGGTTCAGCCGCTTTGGCTATACGGCAAACTACATCACGCCTTACTCCACACTTGAAAGTCTGCAACACTCGTCGGAGGCGGTCTGCACTGTCCAGGCGTGCGCCACACTCGGCTCCTACCTTGCCACGGCGCTTGATCAGGAATTCGGCGTTCCGGAGCTGAAAAACTCTCCGCCCTACGGTATCGCCCAGACAGAACGCTGGTTCAGGGAACTCGGACAGATTATCGGCAAGGAAAAAGAAGTGGAGGATTTTCTGACCGAAGAAAAAGACAAGTATATGCCGAGGATCGAGGAACTGCGCAAAAAGCTCTCGGGTAAGACGGCTTATGTTACCGCAGGTGCTTCGCATGGCCATTCCCTGCTCGCGATGTTGCAGGAACTGGGCATGAAACCTGTCGGCGCGGCGATCTTCCATCATGACCCGCAGTACGACAACGCGGACGACAGCGCCGATACGTTGATGCATACAGTTGAGGATTACGGCGATATACCGAATTACACGGTCTGCAACAAACAGGAATTCGAACTTGTGAATGTCCTTCACCGACTGCACCCGGATATCCTTCTTGCAAGGCACGGAGGTATGACGCTCTGGGGAGCGAAATTCGGTATTCCGTCGCTGCTTATCGGCGATGAACATTACGGCATGGGATATGAGGGACTTGTAAGATACGGCGAACAGATACTTGAGACGATCGAGAATGACGAATTTGTAAAAAATCTGGAAAAGCACGCCGTGAATCCCTATACAAAATGGTGGCTGGAACAGGAACCGTACACGTTCCTGAAAGGAGGCAAAAAATAGTGGCGGATTTGATCGAACAGGAAAGATTTGCCTGTGCAATAGGCGCCTTGCAGACAGTTGTGGCTATTCCGCGCGCGGTACCGATACTTCACTCGGGTCCGGGATGCGGAACGATGGTGGCAGGCTT
Source organism: uncultured Alistipes sp. (assembly GCA_964414745.1). GTDB lineage: Bacteria > Bacillota > Clostridia > Oscillospirales > Ruminococcaceae > Ruminococcus. The sequence goes on from CAYPXB010000005.1 coordinate 6,533, forward strand.
TTTTGAGCGCTCCACGGGCTATGCCGGCGGAAATACATCTCCGTGTACCAATTTCAGCGAGAATGAGGTCGTTTTCGGCGGCGTAAACCATCTGCGCCAGGTCATTGAGAATACATACAAGGTGCTTGACACAGATCTTCAGGTAGTTATGACGGGCTGTACCGCCGATATCGTCGGTGATGACGTGGCGTCTGTCACAGATGAATTTCTTGCCGAAGGAAAGCCTATAGTCCATGTTGAAACAGCCGGTTTCAAGTCAAACAACTATGTTTCACACAGCAACGTAGTAAACGCGATAATCGATCAGTATGTCGACCGGTTTATCGATGACAATCCGGTCAGGAGCGAAAAAAATCTCGTAAATCTTTTTGCCTCGCTTCCGTATCAGGATCCGTTCTGGAAAGGAAATCTTGCGGAATATAAGCGCCTTCTGGAAAAACTGGGTCTTAAGGTGAATGTGCTGTTCGGACCGTATTCCGACGGCGTTGAGGAATGGAAAACGATTCCGCGGGCAAACTTCAATATTCTGGTATCACCGTGGTACGGTGAGCCGATCGTGAAACATCTTGAGGAAAAATACGGGCAGCCCTATTATCAGTTCCGCTATTTGCCTATCGGAGCAAACGAGACGACAAGGTTTCTGAATGAGGTCATCGATTATGCCCTCGCAAACGGAGCGGAGATCGACCGTGAAAAAGCGTCGGCATTTATCGGGCGCGAGGAAAAAGCTTACTATGAGGAGATCGACAATCTTGCCACATTCCTCCTGGAGTTCCGCTACGGTCTGCCCAATCACGTACATATCCTTCATGACGCCGGATATGTCGTGGGTCTGACACGCTTTTTGCTGCATGAAACAGGCATTGTCCCGAAAGAGCAGTTTATTGTGGACAATACTCCGAAAAAATATATAGAGCAGATCACAGCCGACCTGAAAAGCACATCGCAGAAACGCGATATTCCCGTATATTTCAATCCGGACGCAGGAGCGGCACAGGATATTATACGGGGTCTAAGCCATCACGGACGCGGACTGATAATAGGCAGCGGATGGGATAAAGAACTGGCGAGAGAGAAAGATTACGATTTTCTTTCTGTGTCTTTGCCCACTCCGTACAGGATCGTGCTTACAACGAATTATGTCGGATATTCCGGCGGTCTGCGCGTGATCGAGGATATCTATGATACCGTTCTTTACACATACAAATAAGGAGACGCGGTAATATGGCCAGAATTGCGATCACCAGCAATAACGGTGTCGATATTGACGAACACTTCGGCAGAGCGAAGTTTTTCAGAATATATGAACTGACGGAAGACGGCTATAAATTTTCGGAAAGCCGCGACGCGGTCGCCGCCTGTCAGCAGTCAAGGTCTCACAGCAAGACCGATTTTGACAGGATCATCGATCTTATATCGGATTGCGACGCGCTTCTCGTTCAGAAAATCGGTGACAGCGCCGCGTCATATCTTATTTCCAAGGGCGTTCGTGTTTTTGAGGTAAGCGGCAGTATTGACGCGGTGCTTGACAAATTTATCGAAGATAAATTGTTGTAGATAACAGGTGAAATAAAATATTGCCTGAGGGAGGATCAGTATGCCCGTAAAAGCAGCCGTGGCAAGTACGGACGGCAAAGTCGTAAATTCACATTTCGGAAAAGCGGGTCAGTTTTTGATTTTTGAGCTGCGACCGGATGGTTATAAATATATAGAAACAAGAAAATTGCCCTCGTGCTGTCATCAAGGAGAACACGAGGACAACGTATTTGAAAATGTCGCGAATGCACTCTCCGACTGTAAGATCATTATAGTCAGCAAAATAGGCATTCCGGCGGCTGATTTTCTGGAAAGCCGGAATTTTGAGGTATATGAATCCCCTTTTCCCATCGATTCCGTTTTGGAAGAACTTGTCAAATCAACGGAGGTATTGTGAAATGCCGGTAAATTATGAAGAGCTGACAACAAAACACCCATGTTTTGCGCTCGGGAAAAAAAGCACCAGCGGAAGGATACATCTTCCGATAAGCCCAAGCTGTAATATTGAATGCAAATTCTGCGATCGCAGGATAAACGACTATGAAGAGCGCCCGGGAGTTGCAAGAGAGGTAATCAAACCGGAGGAAGCGATCGATGTGATCAGAAGATCCCTGGAATACTGTCCGGAGATAACGGTCGCGGGAATCGCGGGACCCGGAGACACTCTGGCGTCCGATTACGCGCTTGAAACATTCCGCCTTATCGGGAAAGAGTTCCCCTCACTTATCAAATGTATGAGCACGAACGGCCTTTTGCTTTCCGAAAAGGCAGACGAGGTGATAGAGGTCGGTATCGACTCTCTTACGGTAACGGTCAATGCAGTGGATCCCGAAATCGAGGCAAAGCTGAACGGAGGCATACTGTATCACGGAAAACATTATACAGGCGTTGAGGCGGCTGAGATACTGATAAAAAATCAGCTTGAGGGCATAAAAAAAGTCAGCGGCGCCGGCATAACCGTAAAAGTGAACACCGTTCTCGTCCCCGGAATAAATGACGCTCATATTGAGGAGATCGCAAAAACGGTAAGCTCGGCAGGGGCAAGCATATATAACATCATACCGCTGATACCGCAACATGAACTGTCCGAATGCCGCGCTCCGAGCTGCAAGGAGATCGACGAAGCGAGACAAAAAGCGGAAAAATATATCGATGTATTCCGCCACTGTCAGCGCTGTCGCGCAGACGCGATAGGCGTTCCCGGCGGAACGGATTACGGAGAAAAGATCTACCTGAAACGGATCTCGCAAAAAGACACTTTTTCACACGGATGATATGCCGGTTAAAATCCGAAGAAACACTGAAAATGAAAGGAAGAGATTAAGATGGGAAAAGAGATAAGACAGATAGCGATATACGGTAAGGGCGGTATAGGAAAATCCACGACGACACAAAATCTGACCGCGGGTCTGGTCGAGCGCGGCAATAAAGTGATGGTCGTGGGTTGTGACCCGAAAGCCGATTCCACAAGACTGCTTCTTGGGGGACTTGCGCAGAAGACTGTTCTTGACACGATACGCGAAGAGGGCGACGATGTCGATCTGGATCAGATCCTCAAAGAAGGCTTCAAGGGTACGCGGTGCGTTGAATCGGGCGGACCTGAGCCTGGTGTCGGCTGTGCCGGAAGAGGGATCATCACAGCGATAGGTCTTTTGGAAAATCTGGGAGCATATACGGATGATCTTGACTATGTATTCTATGATGTGCTCGGAGATGTCGTCTGCGGAGGATTTGCCATGCCGATAAGAGAGGGCAAGGCGAAAGAGATCTATATCGTCGCAAGCGGCGAGATGATGGCACTTTACGCCGCGAATAACATATCAAAAGGTATCGCAAGATACGCCCGTCAGGGCGGAGTACGGCTGGGCGGTATCATCTGCAACAGCAGAAACGTAGACCGTGAGATCGAGGTCGTGCGGGCTTTCGCGGAAGAACTCGGTACGCAGCTTATACACTTTGTTCCGCGCGATAATGTTGTTCAGCGGGCGGAAATACGTAAAAAGACAGTCATTGAATTTCAGCCGGAATGCCACCAGGCCGATGAATACCGCGAGCTTGCGAAAAAAATCGAAAACAATACGAATTTCGCCATTCCGACACCGATAACGCAGGAACGCCTTGAGGAGATACTGCTGGAATACGGTCTTATCGATAATTTGGAGGATAACTACAATATCTGAACAAAGATGAGGGTATCCTGAACGGGCAAGCAAAAAAAGTATTGCTTTAGCAATACTTTTCTTCCGGCCTTATATTATTTTTCACGCGAATTTTTCGCCGTTTTCGCATAAAATACCTGTGCGGCATATTCTGCCGACATCAAACGCAAACGGAATGAAATCACTCAGAGCGCCCACAAAAAGCGAGGGATTTATGTTTGTCTGTGTACCCGCGGGCAATATAAGCTCAACGGTAACGCTTTCTGCTTCTTTCTTTATCGAAATTACCTCAAGAAACGGTTTTAAGTCAATATTCGTGACCGTTTTTTTTGTTTTTTTCTCGACCTGTATTTTCTCCATAGAAAGAAAATCTTCTATTTTTTCATACAGAAGATCCGGATCTGTATGACAAAGCTCTATTTCATAAACAGCTTTTGCGATCTGTGTTATCTTCATCACAGGTTCGGAGACTTCTGATATTTTCATCCCCTCCGGCATAACCGCATTCAGCTTATTCATAACAGTTTCAGAGGGGATTTCCTCGGTCAGGGCAAAATCCAGAATTTCACATGTGCTCTCATATCCAAGTGAAAGAGCAAGAGCAAATGAAAAATACGGATGCGGATTGAAGCCCTCGGTATACCAAACCGGAAGCCCCGAGCGTCTGAACAATCTGAGCATACAGCGGTTAAGGTCAAGGTGGGATATATACTTTGCCCTGCCTTTTTTCTCAAATACCGCTCTCAGCCTGAACACAGCATTCACCTCCGGTTCCCGCAGCAACACCGCAACCCGAACATTTTTCCCGGCAGTTCGGCGTAGTTACAGCCTGTACGGCAAGTTTATTCTCCCGCACAAAAAATTCTTTTGAAACATAGTAATCAAGATGATCCCACGGAGTCACCTCATCGTAATCCATGCGGCGATTGGCATAAAATGACATATCGACACCGCATTCCCCGAAAGCCTCGACCCACTTGTCAAACCTGAAATACTCGCTCCAGCTGTCAAATTTACACCCTTTCTTCCATGCCGTATATATGACCTTACAAAGTCTCCTGTCTCCCTTTGCGAGAACTGCCTCAAGTATGCTCACATCGGGATCATGCCAGCTGACTTTTATTTTTTTTGATTTTACGGAATCGATCAGCAGTTTCTGCTTCCTCTCTATCTCCTCCCGTGTATCCTGCGGCTCAAACTGAAAAGGCGTGAACGGCTTGGGGACAAATGTTGCGATACTCACAGATATCTGGACATTTCTGCCTTTCGGCCTGTTTTCGATACTGTAGAACAGGTTCAGAATGCGCTGCGCGAGATCGGCAATCGCGACAACATCATCATCCGTTTCCGTGGGAAGTCCCATCATGAAATAAAGCTTGACGTTTGAATATCCTCCCTCGAACGCTATACGGCAGGTATTCATTATATTTTCTTCCGTGACATTCTTGTTTATAACATTTCTCAGACGCTGTGTCCCCGCCTCGGCGGCAAAAGTAAGCCCGCTCTTTCGCACTTTTTTTACTTTATCAAGAAGCGAGCCCGAAAAATTATCGATCCTGAGCGACGGTAATGAAAGATTTATTTTTTCCTTTTCGGTATAATCGATAAGTTCCGACAGCATTTCATCGATACCGGAGTGATCGCTTGTACTGAGTGATGCAAGCGAAACCTCGTCATATCCCGTATTCTCACACAATTTTTTCGCCTGAGCGCACACTGTTTCGGCTCTTTTTTCACGGAACGGTCTGTATATAAAGCCTGCCTGACAAAAGCGGCAACCCCTCACACACCCGCGCAAGACCTCTACCGACGCCCTGTCATGTACTATCTCGGTAAACGGCACGACAAAGCTGTCGGGATAATAAACCTTATCAAAATCTTTCACTATGCGTTTCTTTACGGTTGCGGGTGCGCCGTTTAACGCGTCAACGCGGTCAACGGTACCGTTTTCCCTGTAACTGAAATGATAGAACGAGGGAATATAGACACCCTCTATGTGCGCAGCGTCAGACAGAAATTCTTTTCTCGTGCTTCCGCACTTTTTGTGCTGAAGATACAGATCCATGACCTCAAGGTTTACTTCCTCACCCTCGCCGAGAATAAACATATCAAAAAAATCGGCAAGCGGTTCGGGATTGCACACACACGGACCTCCTCCGACAACGATCTGACCGAGTTTTTCGGATCTTTCCGACGAAAATATCGGTATATCCGCAAGATCAAGCATATTGAGCACATTCGTGTAAGAAAGTTCATACTGCATCGTAAAACCGATAAAATCAAAATCCGTTATCGCCTCAAGACTTTCAAGACCATACAAAGGAATATGCTCTTCACGCATTATTTTTTCAAAATCCTCAGCGGGAGCGAAAACTCTCTCGCACCAGAAATTTTCTCTCTCGTTTATCAGAGAATAAAGTATCTTCATCCCGAGATGTGACATTCCGATATCATATGTATCGGGAAAACAGAAAGCGAATCTTACATCCACTTTTTCTCTGTCCTTTATGACACTTCCGGGTTCTCCTCCGATATACCTTGCCGGCTTCTGAACAGACAGCAGGTGCTTTTCTATCTTATCTCTTAACATTGATTTCACCGTTACATTCATTCTGTGCGTTTTCAGCCGTTCTTTTCAGACCGGCGGCGCTGAATCTTGCGGGAAGAAAATCAGACAGTCTGTGTTCTCCGTCAGAGAGCAGTATCGGAAAATCATTATCGCAAAACTCCGATAAGACCTGTAAACAAGCCCCGCACGGGATACAAGGAACTGAAAAATCCCCGCTTTCCGAACCTGCGACGGCAATTGCCTCAAATTCACGACAACCATCTGATAAAGCGCTGAATATCGCCGCTCTCTCCGCACAGACTGTCAGAGAATATGATGCGTTTTCCACATTGCATCCCTTAAATACTCTCCCGTCTGCCGTCAGGAGTGCCGCTCCGACTCTGAATCCCGAATACGGGGAATATGAATGACCGGCGGCATTTACCGCCTCCCGGAATAATTCGGATCTTTTCAATCCCGGCCCCTCTTTTCTCCCGCTTTGTGCTTTACACCGTCGGGTGTTACAATATACGTATTTTCAAGCTGAGATGAAAGACTCATCCTTATCTCGCTCCGATATTCGTTTCTGAGTCTTGTCTGCTCGTCCTTTTCGGATTCCGTCAGTCCTTCTCTTTTGGATTTGTGCGCAAGCTCATTTATCCTGTCGATCTTTTCTTTTACCATTTTGCCCTCCGAACCCGGTTTGTTTACAATCCTTCGCCCAAAGACAACCTCCGGAATCCTTATTTCGTAACGATCAGTCGCGCATATCCCGATCACTGCATTCTGCTCTTATCTACCGGACAGGCAGCACAGCTTTCTGAGTTCCGCGCAACTGAACAAGTTTCCGGAGGCTCTCATTTTGATTTATCTTATAGAAATATTTTGCGATACCGACATCAGGGATCATCACTCACCGTCAGCGGTGTTTCCGGAGTCTCCGTCGGCAAGGTCGCCAAAATCAAACTCAAGAAGTTCATCACAGTTCGGACAGTTCATTGAACCTGCGTCAATGATCTTTCCGTCAACCAGCATAGATTCGCCGCAGCTCGGACACGTAACTTCATAAAGGCCGTCATCGTCATCTTCAAAATCACTGTCATCATCACAATACTCACAGCCGTCTTCGCAATATCTTTCGTCATCATCCGTACCGTAAAGATCTTCCTCGACCGTTCCGAGATCTTCATCGAGAATATCACAAAGTTCTGTCAGCTCATCCACCTGTGACTGGAGATCCTCAACATAAACTACCATTTCCTGCATAACATCCGCCATCTGAAGCAGAGCTTTACCCTCTTTGGTCGAAGCATCGATATCAAGTCCGTCGATAAGGCCCTGAAGATATGACATTTTTTCGGAAAGCTTCATAAACAAATCCTCCTCTTTGTATAAATAATATCGCTAAACCGTATCTGCTGCGACAATCACGCTCTCTGCATATATTCGCCGGTCCTTGTATCGATCCTTATCATATCACCCTGATTGATAAACAGAGGAACTTTGACTTCGGCACCCGTCTCAAGTATCGCGGGTTTTGTCGCATTTGTCGCGGTATCGCCCTTAAAGCCCGGGTCGGTCTCGGTCACAAGAAGATCCACAAAATTCGGCGGCTCGACACCGAAAACATTTCCCTTGTAGGAAAGAACGGTACAGAGCATTTCCTCTTTCACAAATTTGAAATTATCGCCGAGGATAGAGGCGTTGATAGGAAGCTGTTCATATGTTTCCATATCCATAAAATAATAAAGATCGCCGTCATTATAGCTGTATTGCATCTCACGCCTTTCGACGTAAGCCGTCGGAAATTTGGCTGTGGGATTAAAAGACTGTTCAAGAACGGCGCCGGTGATAACATTCTTGAACTTCGTTCTAACAAACGCAGCTCCTTTTCCGGGTTTTACATGCTGAAACTCGATTACCTGAACCACATTTCCGTCCAGCTCAAAAGTAACGCCGTTTCTGAAGTCGCCTGCTGAAATCATTATAATTACCTCCGCAATTTTCAAAATTAGTAATTTCGGTTCTCTCAAAACCTGCTCCGGAAAAGGCATTTCTTCAACGCCCTAATCGGACAGATCTCCAGAGATCTCTATGCTGTATATTCTATCATATTTTTATCTTCTTTGCAATAGTTTTAAGATATAATATCACAAAGATAAAAGATTTTTTTCACATTTTGTCATATCGATACATCCGTTTTCGGTCAAAATGACAAAATCCTCTATTCTCACGCCGAATTTTCCGGGGATATATATGCCCGGTTCGACGGTAACGACCGATCCCGCCGGCATAATATCTTCATTGCTTATCGACGCGTACGGTCTTTCATGTATCTCCATACCTACCCCGTGCCCAAGCGAATGGCCGAAATATTCACCGAATCCGGCATCGCTTATTATCGATCTCGCGACGGCGTCCAGATCATGGCCTGTCATTCCGCCCCGCGCGCAGTTAAGACACTCAATCTGCGCTTCAAGGACTGTCCGGTAGATATTTTTCATATCGTCATCGGGTTCTCCGACACAGACTGTCCTTGTCATATCGCTGTGATACCCCTGCCAGACGGCTCCGAAATCCATAAGCACGAAATCCCCGTTTTTAACCTGTCGGTCAGACGGGACGCCGTGCGGCATTGAAGTATTCGCTCCTGAGAGCGCTATCGTTTCAAACGATACGGCCTCAGCTCCTTCGATAAACATATAATGTTCGAGCTCCGTCGATATCTGCCTTTCGGTCACGCCCGGCCTTATGAAACCGAGAATGTGATCAAAGGCTTTTTCGGCAATTTCCTGAGCCTTTTCTATATTTTCTATCTCGCCTTTATCTTTTATCATTCTGAGTGAATTTATGGCATTGCTCAGCATTTCCGTACTGTTTATGTCGGAACATATCAACGATCTCTTAAGTGTATCAAGCATACTGACTGTCATTGTCTGCGATTCTATGGCGGTGTTTTTTACATGATTCCGATCCATTATCTCATTTATCTGTTTATAAAGATTTTTCTGCTCGACAACTTCCATATCTTTTACGACATTCCGTGCTTTCTCGGTATAACGAAAATCAATTAAAAAATATGACTTTCTGTTTCTTATCGCGAGCAGTGTTCCCGCGGATGATTTCATCCCGGTAAAATATCTGCGGTTGACATCCGACGTTATGAGTACACTGTCAACATCATCGGGAAGTTCGGCAAAAAGTCTCCCGATCCTGTCATTCATTATCGATCACCTCCAAAAAATATGTTTAGCGGCGCTAATCTCAAAGATCCGCCAGCGCCTGCAGAGCGAGGTAATAGCTTTCAAAGCCAAAACCGCTTATCGAACCCCTGCACACAGGGGCTATGACCGATCTTGAACGAAATTCGTCACGGCCGAATATATTGCTTATATGCACTTCGACGCACGGAATCTTTATCGCGGCTATCGCGTCACGTATCGCATAACTGTAATGCGTGTAGGCTCCGGCGTTTATCACAACGCCGTCAAAATCGGTTCTCGCGCTGTGAAGCTTATCTATTATCTCTCCTTCATGGTTTGACTGGAATATCTCGCATTCTGCCCCCAGCTTTTCTGCCCTCAGGATTATGTTTCTGTCAAGCTCATCAATGCTTCCGGTTCCGTAAATCCCCGGCTCCCGTTCTCCGAGCAGGTTAAGATTCGGTCCGTGTATCACAAGTATTTTTTTACCCATATTATTTCTCCTTTCCTGTTTTTGTCAAATTTTAAATCACAGCCGGCAATAATCGAAAATATATTTCAATTTTGCCCGTTTTCATCGGTATTTACGTATGTTTTCGGGATAAAAGGCATCTCAAGCTTTCTTTTTATCTTAAAAAATGTCGTGGTCTCCTGCCTGATCGGGGCTACATAGAGCATTTTTATCCCAAACAGATTCGCACCGAGCGCATCGGTAAAGATCTGATCACCGACAGCTGCAAGTTCATCTTTACCCAGATCCATCCGCTCCGCCGCCTCTTTAAAACCTTTCGGCAACGGTTTCATTCCGTCGCTCACAAAATCAAGACCGAGCATTTCCGCAAACGGTCTTACCCTCGGAGGATGATTGTTAGAAACGATCATCAGCTTTACGGAATGTTCCTTCATGATGTCGATCCATCTGAGGACTCCCTCGGCCGGCACGGGATTGTCATGAGTGGTAAGAGTATTGTCAAGATCGAGTATCAATCCCCTGATATTGAGCTTTTCAAGATATTCGGGCGTTATCTCCGTCACTTTCCTGAAAGCCGCAGTTGTCTTAAAAAGCATAGCGATCCTCCCGATATTTCAGACAGCAAAACTCGGAATCTCCGAACTTTCCGCGGCGTAAATGAAAAAGCGAGCCAAAGCCCGCTTTTATCAACAAAATTAAAGTTTTCGCAAGATCAATACTTACGCTTACGAGCTGCCTCAGACTTCTTCTTCCGCTTCACCGAAGGCTTTTCGTAATGTTCTCTCTTACGGACCTCAGCTATGACGCCATCCTTCGCGCAGGATCTTTTAAATCTTTTAAGCGCGGTATCCAAAGACTCGTTTTTTCCGACATGAACTTCTGCCATTATCTTTCCCTCCCTTATTCAGAGGTTGTTCATATTAAAATGAACTCTATACTAAACATTCTCACATACGCGGGAATGTCAGCTGCGTATACCTCAAAAGCATATAGCAGATGTCAACCGACAAAATAACACATTGTCAGTATATCACACATAAGACCGATTGTCAAGATTTTTTTGATCTGTTAAATAACTTCGTCATTTTGCAACAATATTAACAAGCTTATTTGGTACATATATCTGTTTTATCACAGTTTTTCCTTTGACAGACTCTTTTATCTTCTCATCATCCAAAGCAAGTGAAAGAACGGAATCCTTGTCGGCGTCCGACGATACCATAAGTTTGGACCTGAGTTTTCCGTTTACCTGTACTACGATCTCGATCATATCGTCCTTGCAGAGCGACTCGTCGTATCCTATCCAGCTCTGACGGTCGAGGATCTCGCCGAACGCGTTAAAATACATTTCCTCGGAAATATGCGGCGCAAACGGATAGAGCATGGTGCAGAAAGCGCCAAATTCAGCCTTATTGACCGATCCCGCGGAGTATATATCATTTATCAGTGACATCATCGCCGCGATCGCCGTATTGAATTTCATCGATTCGATATCTTCGGTCACTTTTTTTATCGTCTTGTGAAATACGGAACGCAGACGCGGTGTGTATTCATCTCCGTCGCAGAGCATATCCTGAAGTGCCCATACTCTGTCAAGAAATCTCTTGCAACCCCTTATGCTCGTCTCGCTCCAGGGTGCCGCTTTCTCGTAATCGCCCATAAAAAGCACATAAAGCCTCAGAACGTCCGCACCGTATTCCTCGACAACATCGTTCGGGTCTATTACATTTCCCCTCGATTTACTCATTTTTTCGCCGTCCGGCCCGAGTATGAGCCCCTGCGCCGTTCGTTTCGCATACGGCTCGGAAGACGGGACGAGTCCGAGGTCATAAAGAAACTTATGCCAGAAACGCGAATATATCATATGCCTTGTTACGTGTTCCATACCGCCGTTATACCAGTCTACCGGCATCCAGTATTTCAGCTCGTCCATGGACGCAAATTCCTTGTCATTACGGGGGTCGCAGTAACGCAGGAAATACCACGAAGAACCTGCCCACTGGGGCATGGTATCTGTTTCTCTTTTCGCGGATCCCCCGCATTTCGGACATTTGCAGTTTACAAAGCTTTCAACTTTCGCGAGAGGACTTTCTCCGTCGGTGCCCGGTTCAAAATTCTCGACATCCGGAAGTTTCAGAGGAAGTTCATCATACGGCACAGGAACCATACCGCACTTCGGACAGTGCACGATCGGGATCGGCTCGCCCCAGTAGCGCTGACGGTTAAACGCCCAGTCCTTCATCTTGTACTGGACCCCTCTTTCTCCGCAGCCCTTTTCCTCAAGGATACCGAGAACTTTTTCTATGGCCTCTTTCTTGTTTGTTATACCGTTGAGTTCGCCGGAATTTACCATCTCGCCGTCACCGGTGTATGCTTCTTTTGAAATATCGCCGCCTTTTATGACTTCGATTATGTCAATACCGAATTTTCCGGCAAATTCATAATCCCGCGAATCATGAGCCGGCACCGCCATTATCGCTCCCGTTCCGTATCCCATCATTACATAATCCGATATGTAGACAGGTATCTCTTTTCCGCTGAGGGGATTTATTGCCGTAAGTCCGTCGATCCGCACTCCGGTCTTGTCTTTTACAAGCTGCGTTCTTTCAAACTCGCTTTTCTTGGCACATTCGTCCTTATACCTGTCAAGATCCTCAATATTTGATATTGAATCCCTGTATTTGCTTATTATCGGATGTTCAGGGGCAATTACCATAAACGTGACACCGTAAAGCGTGTCGGGGCGTGTTGTATATATTTTGAGCTTTTCTCCGTCGTGTTCCTTGATAGGAAAATCAACGAAGGCTCCCGTGGAACGGCCGATCCAGTTCTGCTGCTGGAGTTTCACGTTAGGCAGATAATCGACTTCCTCAAGTCCCTGAAGAAGTTTATCGGCGTATTCCGTTATGCGAAGATACCACACTTCCTTCGTTTTCTGGATAATATCACTGTGACAGACATCGCATTTTCCGCCTTGCGAATCTTCGTTGGACAAAACGACCTTGCAGCTTGGACAGTAATTTACATCCGTTTTGTCACGGAAAACAAGACCGTTTTCGTACATTTTCAGAAATATCCACTGTGTCCATTTATAATAATCTTCTTGTGTCGTATCGATAACTCTCGACCAGTCAAAAGAAAATCCCACTTTTTTCAGCTGCTCGGTAAATTTTTTAATATTCTCGTCGGTAACCGTTCTCGGATGTATCCCTGTTTTTATCGCGGTATTCTCTGTGGGTAGGCCGAATGCGTCAAATCCTATCGGAAAAAGCACATTGTAACCCTCCATGCGGCGCTTTCTTGAGATCACCTCCAGTCCGGAATATGCCTTTATATGTCCGACGTGCATTCCGTGACCCGACGGATACGGAAATTCCACAAGGGCATAAAATTTCTTCTTGCTGTGATCGTCGGACGCCCTGAAGCAATCGTGCTCTTCCCAGTATTTCTGCCATTTGGACTCTACTGCCCTGAAGTCATACCTGCTCATGAAAATCATTCCTTCGTAAAATAATCTTTTCCGCTATTTGCCTATCTCATTCCATTCATTCGTAAAATGGCCTCTGACATCCCGATGTACACACAAAAGAACGGCACACACGATATCGATGATACCCTCGATGAGATATATCCAGTTACTGCCGATATTGGATATATTTCCCGGCAAGTGATATATCGCAATAAGCGCAAGCACTGCGGCTGCTGCGTAATTGGTATATTTGAGTCCGAAAAGCATAACGGCACAGATCAGGACAGCTATTATAAGATCACCTATATTGAATCCGCCCAGTATCAGATTCAGGATAAATTTGACTATCAGATATGCTCCTATGCAGATCGATATGTTTCTTCCCGCTTCATTATTTGTTTTCATATCAAATCACTCCTCAGTAAGTATATCGCTTATGTCTATGGCTTCTCCGTCAGCCCACAGACCATCCAGTTTGTAAAAATCTCTTGTGTCTTTATAGAAAACATGAACGATTATATCTCCGTAGTCCAGAATTATCCATGTATTCCCGGTGTCTTTCTCCCGTCTCTCGGGTTCTGTCCCTTTCTGTGAGAGCTGAAACTCAACTTCATCGGCAAGGGTCCTCGCGTGTGTGTTGCTTGTTCCGTTTACTATGACAAAATAATCCGCCAGTATCGTAAGTTCCGTCACTTTCAGTACCCGGATATCCTCACCTCTTTTACTGTCAAGCGTTTTTACTATAAGTTCCAATTTTTCCTTTTGTGTCATATTTATCTTTTGCCCTCTCTCTAATATTCTTCTTCATAATAATAGTCCTCGGATGTTGCGGCTGTATCTGTCCCGGAAGTACGATCTGTCGTACTCTCCGTTGAAGGCTCCTCAAGTTTGTTAAGTCCGGGCTCCACTCCCTGCTGCAGTTCATCAAGCGTATCAACCGTGTCATTGTATGAATTGTTGAGGTAATTCGTTACAAGTTCCGTGATGGCACTGTCCTCGGCGGTAAAATCATTCTGATAAGGTCTGAAGTATTTGTTGATCATATCGACCATTGCCTGCTTGTGTACGGACCATACCGACTGACTGTCATGACCGTCCGGACTGTACCATGCGCCTTCTCCGGGTACCATATTGACCTGAACATTGTCCATGGACAGCGTTGAGGCAAAAGCAGCAAGCATCTTGATCCCCTCAAGGCTCAGATTCGTATAGATATATTCATTGTCGTATATCTCCTTTATATAGCCGTAAAGCTTTATCAGTCCGTCATCTTCGACTATACTGAGCATTTTCTGCATTGCCGCCGCAAGAAATTTTCTTTGATTCTTTACACGTCCTATGTCGCCCTCGTTAAAGGTCCTGCGGTATCTCACAAACCACTCCGCCTGTTCTCCGGTAAGAACGACGTCTCCCGCGGGAATTATTTTGCCCGGCTCATAAACGATCTTTTCATCAAGGGTGATCGGTATTCCCCCGATCAGGTCAACCATGCTGACGATATCGCCGCATTCCGTCGTGACATATGCGTCGATCGGAATGCCGAAGTTATCCTGTACCGCGTCAACTACACGCTGTATCGGTGTTTTTGATGTATCGCCCAGTGTATAGACACTGTTGAATTTTCCCGTAAAACTGTTGGTGTATTCCGGAACAAATGTATCACGGGGTATCTGGAGAACATTGAGTTTGGCCGCGCCTATATCAAATTGGAAGACCCAGTTGACGTCGCTGTTTCCGTTTCCCTCATCAAACCCCATAAGAAGTACCGAATATTGCCCTTCTACCTTCTGTTCAAGGTCAAGACCGTCGGAAAAGTCAGGTTTTACGACATTGTTGTCCACATCAAGATCGCTGCCCTCGTCGGAACTCAGTTCACCTTCCTTATACCTCAGCGGCTTCATCTGCTTTATAAAATTGATAACGGACAACTGCCCTTTCGTCTTGTCTTTCCCCTCATAGGCAATTATCGGCATATTAAGCACCATAAGAAAGATAACAGCCAGACTCAGCACGACAGAAACGGATTTTACCGCAATGTCCTTTACCGAAAAGTTTTTCTTCTCTCCGGTCACTTCCTCTGCTTCCATGCCGTAGTCATCATATTCTTCACCGGCATCTTCCGTATAATAGCGGTCATCCGGCTGATCCGCCTCATAGCGTCCCTTGTACGGTGCCGAATGTGAAACAAGATCCCCGCTTACGTCATCATTCCCGGTTGTTCCTTCATCCTGAGAGTCGGCCTCGTAACGTCCCTTGTACGGTATCTGTGAAGCGGAAACATCCTCGCTTTCACCGCCATTGTGACCGCCGGTATCTTCGAATCCTGTTCCGGGGTCACTTTCTTCTTGCGGATATGACGGTTCGTCATGCGAAATATCCGACATTTTCTTTTTGATCCGCATTATCTTTTCTTTTATTTCCTCGTCAACGTTCTGATCATCTTTATTATCCATAAAAAAGTCTCTCCTTGCATTGATCACGCATAAACTCAAACAGCACTTTCAGTCATCTTTTTCGTCTTTGCAGATACGGGTGTAAAGGTTATATCCCTCCACTGTGCATATGGGGAGCACTCCGCCTTTTTTTACGACTGACTTTACCGCATATGAAAGAGCCTCCAGCATTGCCTTATCCATACCCGAATAGGCAAGTTTCCGCATTTTGTCAATATCTTTGTAATCCCTGTCGGCGGAAATAAGATCCCCGAGGTAAACGATCTCCTCAAGCCTTGTCATTCCTGCTCTTCCGACAGTATGAAACCGTATGGCATTGATTATATCTATATCTTCAACGCCGAATTCTGTTTTAACGAAATACGCTCCCGCGATGGCGTGCCAGAGTGAGTGCGTTTCGAGTTCCTCGCGACTCGGTGACAAATCACTCTCAGCAGCCATCTTTTTCTGTTTCTCAGGCGGAAGTTCCTTGCAAATATCATGGAGAAGTCCGGCAAAATATGCCTTGTCAACATCCTCACCGTATTTCTCGGCAAGCTTTGCACATTCCTGAGCGACATTCAGACTGTGTGTATAACGCTTCTGTGAAAGATGGCTCTTCAGATATTTTTTCTTCTCGTCAATATTGTACATTCATTCCACCTCACCGGGATCTTCTCGCCGATATAATCTTTTCGACCGTATATATTCTACTACATTTTCGTCAAGATAGCAAGATATATTCTGATTTTTTTCAATTTTTTTTCTTATTTCCGTCGAGGAGATCACAAAAGGAACGGCGTCAGATATGTAAATTTCACCGTATTCCGACAATTTTTCGGCCTTTTCCTCAAGCTTTCGGCGATCTCCCTCTTCTCTGGAGAAAACGGCGAGAGAAACGCTGCCGAGAATTTCTTTATATCGGAACCATGTGTCAAAACTTAAAAGCATATCACTGCCTGTCAGAAGAAAGAATTTATCGTCCGGGTACAGACTGCGGAAATATTCCACCGTAAATACAGTATAGCTCACTCTGTCATTTTTCAGCTCATAATCACTTACCTGAAACTTTTCTTCGCCTTTACACGCTATCTTCAGCATTTCAAGCCTGTCGCCGCCGGATATATATTCATCGGCGGATCTGTGAGGAGGTATTTTTGACGGCACAAATATCACCCTGTCAAGCGAAAGTTCCCTCACAGCCGACTTTGCGAGATTTATATGCCCGTTATGGACAGGATTGAAACTTCCGCCGAATATTCCTGTTCTCATTCTCATAGTTTCATTTCAATGACGGGCTGATCGTTATTTCTCCTGAAAAGCACAAACTTATTTCCGATGACCTGCACGACTTCGGATCCCGTCGCGTTCGCAACCTCATCGGCTGCCTCACGGGCGCTGTATCCCGAATTATCAAGCACCCGCAGCTTTATCAGCTCCCTTTTGCGGAGCGCCTCGCCCACATCACGGCATAAAGCATCTGAGATCCCGCCTTTGCCGATCTGAAATATGGTTTCGTAATTTGACGCAATGCCGCGAAGATATGCCCTCTGTTTACTTGTCAGCATTATCACATTTTCCTTTCAATATCTCAAAAAACGCTTGCAGCGCTCTGCCGCGGTGGCTTATCAGATTTTTTTCTTCCGATGTCATTTCCGCAAGCGTTCTGTCATTCACCACAAAGACCGGGTCATATCCGAAACCGTTTTCTCCGCGTTTTTCATATCCGATCTTTCCGTCAAGCCTGCCGCTGACAGTAAACGACCCGCTGTCGTCCTTATATGCAATAAAGCACTCAAAGTGAGCCGAACGTTCCGTGTCCGGCACGTCTTTCATCTCTTCAAGAAGCTTATCACACTCGCTCCCTTTCGGGGCATATCTCGCGGAATAGACTCCCGGCCGTCCGTCAAGAGCGTCAACACACAGTCCGCTGTCATCTGCAAAGACCGGAATATTCACCGCGCGGTAAACGGCTTCGGCTTTTATCATGGCGTTTTCGGCAAACGTTGTGCCGCTTTCATTGGGGTTTACATCGGCGCCCGCGTCTTTCTGGGACAGAACGGTCACTCCGAGCGGCTCAAGTATCTCTCTTGCTTCTTTCAGCTTTTTTTCATTGTTAGTCGCCATAACTATCGTTCTGATCATTATCTTCCCCGCTTTCGGAACTTTCTCCGGTATCTTCAGAATCTCTGTTTTCCGCACCGTCACTGTCCGTATCTCCGCTGTCTGTCGTCATGCCGTCAAACAGAGCCGCGACAAAGCTCTTGTTGTCAAACGGCTGAAGATCGTCGATCTTTTCACCGACACCGATCAGTTTTACCGGTATTCCGAGCTCGTTGTATATCGAGATAATGATACCGCCCTTTGCGGTGCCGTCAAGTTTTGTAAGTACTATTCCCGTTATATCGGCGACCTCACTGAAAAGTTTTGCCTGGCTGACGGCGTTCTGCCCCGTAGTCGCGTCAAGAACAAGAAGGGTCTCTCTCGAACAGCCTTCTGCTTTCTGATCTATTATCCTGTTTATTTTGGCAAGCTCTTCCATGAGATTTCTTTTATTGTGAAGTCTTCCCGCCGTATCGATAATAAGGACATCGCATTTTCTCGCTTTTGCCGCCTCAAGAGCGTCATACACGACTGCTCCGGGGTCGGAACCCTCGGAATGCTTTACAAGATCGACTCCCGTGCGGTCTGTCCATACCTGGAGCTGATCGATCGCGGCCGCGCGAAAAGTATCAGCCGCCGCAACAAGAACTTTTTTTCCCTCTTCTGTGAACTTGTGGCACATTTTTCCGATCGTCGTCGTTTTTCCCGATCCGTTAACGCCGATCACCATAATTATCGCGGGCGCGTTCTCAAGGTCGAGTTCGTGATCCTCTCCCAGCATTTCGGATATGATGTCCTGCAGCAGATCTATGATAAGAGCCGGGTCGGTAACCCCCTTCTCTTTGATTTTTTTTCTGAGCCGATCACATATCTCAACAGACGTATCGACACCGATGTCGCACATTATCATCGTTTCCTCAAGCCGGTCGAAAAGATCCTCGTCTATCTTTGTGAATGAATTTGCCACTTTCTGGATCTTTCCGATAAATGAATCCTTTGTTTTTTTAAGCCCCTGCTTTATTTTTGAAAAAATTCCCATAAAACCATCCTTTCATCGGCCGGTATTTTCAATCGTTTTCCCGGGGTTCCGCCTGTTGCATTTTCAAAAGCCTTGAGATACCGTCTTCCTGCATCGTTACCCCGTAAAGAACATTTGCCTCTTCCATGGCGCTTCGTCTGTGCGTAACAAGGATAAACTGTGTCGTATCCGTAAATTTCTTAAGATACCGTGCGTATTTTCTTACATTGACTTCATCAAGAGCCGCGTCTATCTCATCGAGTATGCAAAACGGCGCCGGTCTTAGTCGCAGGATAGCAAAATATATCGCTATCGCGACAAAAGCCTGCTCACCCCCGGAAAGCGAGATAAGGTTCTTTATGACTTTACCGGGAGGCGCGACACTTATCTCGATCCCCGATTCAAGAACATTTTCCGGGTCTGTAAGTGAGAGCTGAGCCTTTCCGCCACCGAAAAGCTCGCGGAATATTTTCTTGAACTCCTCATTTATCTTATCAAAACTTTCGGAAAACATCCTGCACATTTCCTCGGTCAGTCCCGAAATTATTTTCTCAAGCTCCGATTTAGATTTCTGCACATCATCCATCTGAGCTGACATGAATTCGTACCGCTCCGATACTTCACGATATTCGTCGATCGACTCAACGTTTACGTTTCCCAGCGCCTTTATCTTGTTTTTTATCTCCGCAAGTTCCCGCGAAGCCGCAGCCGGATCGTCGATCTTTCCGGCAATTTCCGACGCTTCCGAGCGTGTCAGCTCGTAAACTTCGTAAAGCTGCTTTATAATATCTTCACTGTCGCGGCGGACGGTATCACGGCGTTCCTCAAGCCTTGTGATCTCTCCCGTAAGCTTTTCCTTGGCTGTGTTTATTTCATTTATCGCACGCATTATTTCGTCTGCGACGCGGCTTTGTTCGTCATGAATCTGCCTGAGCCGTTCTATCCGGGCGTTGTACACTGAGGTGTTGTCCCGCATTGCCGAAAGTTTTTCCTCGGCCGCCTTTATTTTTTCTTCTGTTTCACTTATCATACGCTCCTGAACCGCTATTTCGTCGCAAAGTGCGTCGCCGCCTTTTAAAATATCTTCCTTTTGGGCGGTTATCCTCGTTATATCATTCTCTTTTGCCTGAATATCCTTGGTGATCTCTACCCTGCGCATTTTCAGACCGGACAATTTTTCTGACAGCTTTTCTCCCGCGATCCTGAGACTTTCACGTTCATCCGAACCTTCCGCGAATTCCCTCTCCGCTTTTTTTATACGCGCGTCAATCTCTTCCAACGCTTTTTCTGATGTTTTGATATTTTCATCTGATGTCTTTATCTTTTCCTTGCACTCATCTGCCTGTTTTTCAATATCAGAGTACTGATCTTCCAGCTGTTTCACAAGTGTTTCCAGACCTGAAAGCTCTGCCTTTAATTTTATTTCTGCATTGTCACAGTTCTGAATGCTTTCTCCGGCTCCTTCTGTACCAAGCCTGAGCTTTTCCGATTCCGCACGGAGCTTTTCTGTTTTTTTGCCCAGTATATCTCTTTCGGCAAGAAGATCTTTTATTTCCGAATCAAGCCCTGCTATCTCATTTTTCCTTGTTATCATTCCGCCCGACTTCTGAACCGAGCCGCCTGTAAACGACCCTCCGGTGTTTATGATCTGCCCGTCAAGTGTCACGATCCTGAAACGGTAGCCGTATTTCTTCGCGATAAGCGTCGCAAGGTCTATATCCTCCGCGATGACCGTTCTTCCGAGCAGCCATCTGATTATTTCCCCGATGCGGATGTCACAGCCGACTATGTCACAGGCAACAGCCAGAAAGCCCTCGTTTTCCTCAAGGCCCTGCTCATGAAGTTCTTTTCCTTTCACGGATGTTACCGGTAAAAAAGTCGCGCGTCCGGCATTCTGCTCTTTAAGATAACGTATACATCTTTTCGCTATATCCTCATTCTCCGTGATGATATTCTGCATAGCGCCGCCAAGCGCCGTTTCGATTGCGACGGCATACTTTTCATCGACAGTGATATTTTGTGCCACGGTGCCGTATACACCGCTTAATCTTCCTTGTTTCGACGCTCTTAGCACAGTTCTGACACTGCCTGAAATGCCTTCCATATTGTTTTCAAGATCGCTTAAGATCTTATATCTCTGCTGCTTTTCTTTAAGTTTATAGAGGAGTGATTCATATTCTTTCCTGCTGTTTTCAAAATTTTGCTTTTTTATATCATAAAGTTTTTCGAGACCGGAAAGAGTATTGACTGAAGACTGCCTTTTTTCGCTGTTTTTTAAAAGATCCGCTTTCATTCTTTCCGTTTCTCCGGCGTAATTTTTCAGTGTTTCGGTGATCCCCGCCTTTACGGACTCAAGTTCTTTAAGTCTTGCCTCTGCATCGGCAGCGGCTCTCTCCGCTGCCTCGCATGAAAATCTGTACTCACTCTGCTTTATGTAAAGATCGTTTATTTTGTCCCCCGCGCGTCCCGATTCATCCGCGATCTCACGGCTGCGCTTGCGGAAATCCTCAAAACTTTTCTCCGTTTCGGCTATTTCGTTCTCAAGATTGTTTAATTCGTTCCCGATGTTTTCCAGTTCACTTTCTGCCGCCGAAAGATCTTCATCAAGCTTTTTGCTTTCTCTATCCGAGTTTTTCAGACCCTCCTTTGCATTCTCAATCATACTTTCACAATGGGAAATGTCATTCTCATAGACCGCAATACCGGATTTAAGCTCTGAAGCGAGCTGCTCCTCCTCGATCATTTTCCGTCTGATCCCGTCTGATTCGGCTGTGCTTTCCTGCATTATCCTGTAGCTTTTCTGTCTCTTTTCTTCCCGGCGCTCAATGTCGCTCTCGATATTTTCGTATTCACTGCGGCTTACAAGAAGTTTCTCATCTATGGATCTTATCTTTTCATTCAGTTCATCGAGCTTTTGCATCCAGACCGAGATCTCAAGCTTTTTTCTCTCCTCAGCGAGAGTTATGAATTTCTTTGCTTTCTCGGACTGAGTTTTCAGGGGACCTATACGGCTCTCAAGTTCCGAGATGATATCGGACAATCTGATGATATTTTCCTGCGCGCCTTCAAGCTTTCGTTCCGCTTCCTGCTTTCTGTATCGGAATTTTGATATACCGGCGGCCTCCTCAAAAATATCACGGCGGTCGGTGCTTTTTGCGCTGACGATCTCGGCTATCTTTCCCTGTCCTATTATGGAATAGCCGTCACGTCCCAGTCCGGTATCCATGAAAAGCTCGTTTATGTCTTTCAGACGGCACTGTTTCCCGTTTATGATATATTCGCTTTCCCCGCTCCTGTAGAGTTTTCTCGTCACCGTGACTTCATCGCCCATATCGCTTAGGACGCTGTCGGAATTATCGATATTCAGGGTCACTGCCGCAAATCCCATCGGCTTTCTCGTATCGGTCCCGGAAAAAATAACATCCTCCATCTTGTTTCCCCTGAGCGTTTTTGTTGACTGCTCTCCGAGCACCCAGCGGACGGAGTCGCTGATATTGCTCTTACCGCTCCCGTTCGGACCCACGACGGCGGTAAGCCCTTTGTCAAACGTCAGACTTATCCTGTCGGGAAAAGATTTAAATCCCTGTATTTCCAGTGATTTAAGATACACCGTTTCACCTCCCGGTAACCATGACCCTGCATTCGCGACACGGCAATTTCGCATTTCCTTTTATCGAAACATTATATCCCAACGATCTGAAATAATTGATATTCGATCTTTTCTGACCGATTGCCCGGCTGAGGCACTTATCGTTCACTTCAACACAAATTTCCGAGCCGGTCTTCGCCGGGGTCTTTTCTATCATATCCTTAATCAACCCGCGGTAGATCTCACTCTCGCAAAGCTCCCGGAACGCCGGATGGTAATAACCGGCTATCATATCTTTTCTGACGGTCTCCGAGGCGTGCAGTCCGCATTTGATGACTTTTATGCCGTTTTTTTCAAAAAGCAGCATTATCTTTCCGCAAAGTTCTACCATATCCCGGAAAGATACCGGCTTATATTCCCCGGTCTCGCAGAGATCCGCGAGCACTGTCCCTTTAAGCACGACGACGGGGTATATCCTGACAGTATCGGGGTTCAGCCCGACGATCCTCTCAGCCGTTTCCGTATCGGTCTCAGGCGTACTTTTATAAAGTCCGGTCATCATCTGGATGCCCAGCTCGAGCCCCGCACCGCGGATATGTTTTGCCGCCGATACGACGTCGGCGCTGCTGTGACCGCGTCCGTTTGATAAAAGCACCTCGTCATCCATGGACTGCGCTCCTATTTCCACGGAAGTGACACCGTAATTTTTAATAAGATCCAAAATATCGCCGTCAATATAATCGGGACGTGTAG
>CAYPXB010000005.1:29914-42697 GCA_964414745.1 uncultured Alistipes sp.
CCGTAATTTTTAATAAGATCCAAAATATCGCCGTCAATATAATCGGGACGTGTAGATATCCTTATACCCTTGAATTTTCCGTCTCCGACATACTCCGATGCCGCTGTGAGAAGCTCTTCCATATAATCCCGGGGAACAGCCGTAAAACTTCCGCCGAAAAAAGCGATCTCGCTGTTTTCAGGTTCAGAAACTTCGGAAAGAGCTTTTTCACATATTCTCCGGACGTCATTGCCGGAAGGAGGTTTCTGCGTACCGCTTATGGTTTTCTGATCGCAGAAACTGCACATATGGGGGCAACCCACGTGCGGTATGAAGATCGAGATATTACTGTGCTTCATATCCCATAAGCTCCAATGCTTCTTTCGCGGCGAGCTGTTCCGCCTCTTTCTTGCTTTTTCCGTTCCCCCGACCGATGACCTGCGAGTTCAGACAAACATCAACGACAAAATTTTTGTCATGTGCGGGACCGCTCTCCCCGACAAGTGTATACTCGACCTTTTCTTCGGGATTTTTCTGGACGATCTCCTGTAATATCGTTTTATAGTCGTTAAATGCCTTATCACTGCCCTGAATATCTTCCGGAATGAATTTCAGGATATGGCGCGCCGCGGCATCCATTCCCCCGTCAAGATATACCGCCGCGATAACTGCCTCAAACGCGTCGGCGAGTATCGACGGACGTTTCCGGCCGCCCGTATTCTCCTCACCTTTGCCGAGCATGATATATTTCCCGAGATCTATTTTTTTCGCGAAATCATACAATGACTTTTCACACACAAGCGAAGCTCTTATCTTTGTGAGATCTCCCTCGTCGGTATGTGAAAGGTTTTTGTATATATACTCCGATACGACAAGCGACAGCACACTGTCACCCAGAAATTCGAGGCGCTCATTGCTGCCGGATGTATTCTTTCTTTCGTTTGCGAAAGAAGAATGCGACAATGCCTGATAAATCAGCTTTTTATCTTTAAATTCGTAACCGATCGTTTTTTCAAATTCCTCAATACTGTCCATATTATCACTCCCCTTCAACGTTTTTTTCGGCCTTTATATAATCCTCGATCACTCCTGTGACATTTTCCTCGACGCATTTTTTTGCCTGCCTTATGGCATTGAAGAAAGCAAGTCCGTCGGAGCTCCCGTGTGCCTTGATGACAGGTTTTCTTACGCCGAGCAGTGCCGAACCTCCGGTCTGTTTGTAATCCATCAGTTTTTTCAGTTCCCTGATCTTATTCATCGAAAATACGGCGCCGATCTTTCCGACTCCCGAAAAGATCCATTTTATCTTGTCACTGAAAAAAGATCCCATTCCCTCGTAAAGTTTCAATACGATGTTTCCGGTAAACCCGTCGGTGACGGCTACGTCGCATTTTCCCTCGGGCAATTCCCTTGCTTCGATATTGCCGATAAAATTCAGTCTGCTCTCTTTCAGAGCCTTGTATGTCTCGATCTCCAGTTCTCTTCCCTTCGTATCTTCAGAACCGATATTTATAAGTCCGACTCTCGGCTCACGCACGCCCATAACTTTTTCCATGAACGCACTGCCCATATAAGCGAACTGCACAAGCATATCGGGACGGCACTCTGTATTGGCACCGGCATCGGTGAGCAGGAATTTGCCGCTTGCCGCGGGTAAAATAGGGGACGGAGCCACACGTTTTATATCTCTGATACGCTTTACGATGAAAGTCGCACCCATCACAAGCGCTCCCGTGCTTCCCGCAGAAACGAATGCGTCGCCTTTTCCCTCCGAGAGCAGTCTGAGCCCAAGAGCCATTGATGTGTTCTCTCCGGATTTTATTATCTCTTTCGGCTCATCATGAATATCGAAAATATCATCGGCATTCTCCACGGTCATACCGTCAAGACTGACACTGTTTTCGGATGCGCATTTTTCTATTTCATTCTTTCTGCCCGTGAGCATGATCCCGACACCGAGTTCCTTTACGGCTCTTTCGCAGCCTCTGAGTACCTCAAGAGGAGCATTATCCCCTCCGAAGGCGTCAACAATTATTATCATATCCTGCTCTCTCCATTTCATGTCGCAATGACTCGATTGCCCGTCCGGCGTATGCGCCGTATTTTTCCCGCTTGTCGCGTATCTTTTTATCCAGATCGGGAAGTATTCCCATATTCGCACCCATCGGCTGGAATTTTCCGCTGTTGAACGGATCGCTGACGTAGGCGCAGAGCGCGCCTGTCATCGTATCGCGCGGAAATCTCAACGGCTCAAGTCCTTTTATCCTGCGCGCCGCGGAAAGCCCCGCGACGATACCGCTCGCGGCGGATTCCATATACCCCTCAACGCCTGTGATCTGTCCCGCAAAATAAATATCCGGCGCAAGCCGCATCGAAAGATCCGGCCGCAGCAGATCGGGGCTGTTTATGAAAGTATTCCTGTGCATTACCCCGTAGCGCATAAATTCCGCGTTCTCAAGCCCCGGTATCATTGAAAAGACCCGTTTCTGCTCGGAAAATTTCAGATTAGTCTGAAATCCGACCATATTGAAAAGAGTTCCCTCTCGGTTTTCCCGGCGCAGCTGAACAACGGCATATGGGCGTTTTCCGGTGTGTTTATCGGTAATACCGACCGGTTTCAGCGGTCCGAAACGCATTGTATCCTCGCCTCTTGAGGCAAGCACTTCTATAGGCATACATCCCTCGTAAACGGTGAAAGGATGTTTTTCAAAATCCCTGAGCCGGACTCTCTCCGCACCCGCAAGCGCCTCGCGAAAACTCAGGTATTCTTCCCGGTTCATCGGACAGTTGATATAATCCGCGCTTCCTCTGTCATATCTTGAGGCAAAGAAAACTTTGCCGGTATCTATGCTGTCATATGAAATTATGGGCGCGGCGGCATCGTAAAAACTCAGCTTTTCACCGCAGATCCTGCTTATCTCGCCTGACAGCGCTTCGCCCGTGAGAGGACCCGTCGCGATGATCACGATACCGTCGGGTATTTTTGTCACTTCCCCGGTGACGACTTCAATAAATCCGTTGTTTTTTATCTTTTCCGTCACACTGTCGGAAAATCTCTCTCTGTCGACGGCGAGAGCTCCTCCGGCATCGACGGCGTTTTCTTTCGCACAGGGCACTGTCAGAGAACCGAGCATCTCCATCTCCGCTTTGAGAAGACCCGCGGCCGACTCTATCCGCGAGGCCTTAAGTGAATTTGAGCAGACAAGCTCCGCAAATCCGCTGTAATGATGAGCCGGTGAATATTTCTCGGGCTTCATCTCGTAAAGCGTCACATTTATACCGTCTGACGCAAGCTGCCACGCGGCTTCACATCCGGCAAGTCCCGCTCCTATAACACTCACGGACACGCTCATTTATCGATCTCTCTTTCATAATCGCAGCCCTCGTTTTCACATACAAGCTTTCCGCTTTTTCCGCCCTTTCTGAACAGTGATTTTCCGCATTCCGGGCATTTTTCCGAGGTCGGAACGTTCCATGTCATAAAATTACACTCGGGGTATTTTTCGCAGCCGTAAAAGCTTCTGCCTTTCTTCGATTTCTTGAGAAGCATCTTTCCGCCGCATCTCGGACAGTTTCCGTCTGTTTCGGTAACTATCTTCTTCGTGTTTCTGCACTCAGGAAATCCCGAACAAGCGAGAAATTTTCCGTAGCGGCTGTATTTTATGACCATCTTTCTTCCGCAAAGCTCACAGATCTCGTCTGTTTCCTCATCGGGCACCTTTACCCTTTTCCCCTCCATGGCGGTCTCGGCTTTTTCAAGTGTCTGTTCAAAATCATCATAAAATTCGTGAAGTGTGCTTACCCAGTCTTTTTCTCCCTGTTCCACTTCGTCAAGATTATTTTCCATTTCCGCCGTAAATTTGGCATCCACTATCTTTGTGAAGTGTTCTTTCATAAGCTCGGTTGTGACCTCGCCTAAAGTCGTGGGCTTCAGCTGCTTTCCGTCACGTTCAACATACTGACGGGTCATGATCGTCGTTATCGTCGGCGCGTATGTGCTCGGTCTTCCGATACCGTTTTCCTCAAGAGCCTTTATCAGCGATGCCTCGGTATACCTCGGAGGCGGCTGTGTAAAATGCTGATTGCCGCTGATGTTCTTAAGTTTCAGCTTATCACCCTCTTTCAGCGGAGGCAGCATTTTTTTACTGTCTTTTTCCGTATCGGAGGATTCGTTATACAGGACTGTGAACCCGTCAAACAGGACCGAATAGCCGGACGCGCGGAAAATACAGTCATTTGCGCCTATATCGGCGGAGACAGTGTCAAGCCGCGCGCTTGCCATCTGGCTTGCGATAAATCTTGACCAGATAAGTTTATACAGCTTAAACTGATCCGCGGAAAGACTGCTTTTCACTTTATCCGGTGTAAGATCCGGCGTAGACGGCCTTATCGCTTCATGAGCGTCCTGAGCATTGCTTTTTGATTTATACACCCTCGGTTTCGGGGGAAGATATTCTTCCCCGTAAAAAGATTTTATATATTCAAGAGCCGCATTTCTCGCCTCATCGGAAACTCTCAGACTGTCTGTCCTCATATATGTTATAAGACCGACAGCGCCTATTTCCTCGATATCAACGCCTTCATAAAGTTCCTGTGCGATTTTCATGGTGCGTTTGGTGGTGAATCCGAGCTTTCTTGATGCTTCCTGCTGCATCGTAGAAGTCGTAAACGGCGGAGCGGGCTGTTTATTTACCACTTTTTTCCTTACGGCATTAACTGTGTATTCCGCTCCCTTGAGGCGTTCAAGTATCCTGTCCGCCTCGGATTTATCGGGAATATCGGCCTTTTCCCCGTCGACTGTCACAAGTGACGCCGTAAAAGGACTTCGTGACCCCGGTGCCGTAAATTCGGCATCGACAGTCCAGTATTCTCTCGGAACAAAATTGCGTATCTCATTTTCACGGTCAACGATGATCCTTACAGCCACGGTCTGGACTCTTCCCGCAGAAAGTCCGCGCTTTACCTTTTTCCAGAGAAACGGGCTGAGCTTATAGCCGACGATCCTGTCGAGTATCCTTCTTGCCTGCTGGGCATTGACAAGATCGACATCAATCTTGTGCGGATCGCTCATTCCCTTTTTTATACCGGTTTTCGTGATCTCGTTAAACTCGACACGATTGTTATCATTCATATCAAGGTCCAGAATCTGCGCTATATGCCATGATATGGCCTCTCCCTCACGGTCGGGATCGGTCGCAAGATAGACTTTGTCGCATTTTTTCGCGCGCTTTTTCAGCTCTTTTATTATATTTTCTTTGCCCTCCATATTTATATACTGGGGCTTGAAATCATTTTCGATATCGACACCGAGCTTTGATTTGGGAAGATCTCTTATATGACCCATCGATGCCATGACTTCATAATTTTTTCCGAGATATTTCTGTATGGTCTTTGCCTTTGCGGGCGACTCGACAATAACAAGATCCGGCATTATACATACCTCCCTTTTATCTGAAACAGTCCTTTTCCGTATAGCTTACAACAGCCGCAAAATAAAAACAGACTATATATTTCTCCTGTACATTTTTCCGGGCAGCGATACGACCGCGCCCGAGATCTCAAGTTCCGTCATCTCCAGCAGCAATTCCGTCGAATCGATACCGGCTTTCTGCATTATAATATCCGCGTGCGTCTCTCCGTCACCGATTATTTCAAGGATCTTCCGCTGAATTTCATTGAAATCTTCAAGGTTTATTTCTTTACTTTTTTTATCTTCCGTATTTTCCTTCTTCCTGTCAATCTTGTCCGCAACAGGGGACAGATCCCCACGCTTTCTTTGTTTCGGATCCCGAAGTGCGCCGTCTTTGCCCTCATTTTTTCTTTTCCTTACGGCGGTAAGCCCGGACACGCCGAAGTGACTTACGGTCTGCGGCATATCGGTATAGAGATCCCATTCATCGGCACTTGTCAGTCTGAAACATTCCATAACGTCGTCTGCCGAAAGCAGCATCCTCGCTCCGTCACGAAGAAGCGAGATGTTTCCCGAAAATCTTGAATCGAAAATGTCGGCGGGAGGAAGACAGAAGACCTCTCTGCCCTCATCGGCGGCAAGTGTCGCAGTTATAAGCGAACCGCTCTTTGATGACGCCTCAAAGACGATGGCGGCTCTGCCGAGCGCCGCGAGTACGCGGTTTCTTTTCGGAAAGTTCTGACTGTGCGGAGGTGTGCCCGGAGGATACTCCGAGATGAACACTCCGCCGCTTCCGAGTATTTTTTCTCTGTATACTATATTATCCCTCGGATAATCCACATCGACACCGCAACCGAGTACGACAGCGGTAGGTCTGCCGGTATCTGCCGCGGCAAGATGCGATGCTATGTCGATGCCGATTGCGAAGCCGCTTGCGATAACGATCCCGTCGGACGCAAGCTTGCCGCATATCTTCTGAGCCGCCTCGATACTGTACCGGCTCGCTCTTCTTGTTCCTACGCTTGTAACGGCGCGCGCACCTGCAAGACAGGATATATTTCCCTTATAGTAGAGGACAGCCGGAGGATTCAGTATATTCCGCAGTTGCGGGGGATATTCATCATCACTGTATGTAACGACTTTTATACCTTTGTCCGCACAAAAAGTGATGAAATTCTCGGCAGTCCCTATGCCGGTAGCCGAGATATTCTGCAATTCCCTCTCACTCAGCCGGTCGTCAAGACTGCCGGAACAGAGTTCTTCATATGCGCTTTCGGGACGGGTAAACGGCATCATCGCCTCCCATATGCGCCTGTTTCCGGCACCGAAGATCATTGAGAGCCATACCCAGTATTTCGCCTGATTCATGAAAAGTCCTCCATTCACAGCTTTCCGGCGGTATATCCTGTCATACGCGCGAAAGTTCCCACATTATTATCCCCGCGGCCATGGCGGCATTGAGTGAATCTGTCCTTCCGCTCATGGGTATCGTTATCTTTCTGTCACATCTTTGTGATACGTCCGCCGGAAGTCCGTTTCCCTCATTTCCGATAAAGACCGCGGAAGGCGGAACAAACCGGAAACTGCCTACAGGGTCGGCTCCGTCATCAATAACGGCGGCATATGTGCGGATCCCCGCATTTTTAAGAATATCGAAAACTTTGTCAATATTATCTTCTGTTCGGATATTCATGCGGAAGACCGAGCCCATCGTGGAGCGTATGACTTTAGGCGAGTAAAGATCACAGCAGCCAGACATGATGACTCCGCCGATGCCCAAGGCGTCGGCTGTCCTTATTATCATCCCGGCGTTACCGGGATCCCGGACATTGCAAAGCACTATATATTTCCCGTCCCCCGAAAAAGATATGCTTCTGTCCGGAGGCATTCTGCATATCACAAAAACTCCCTGCGTCTGCTGCGTCGAGGAGATCTTATTTCCGAGTTCGTCCGAAATGACCGTTACTCTTACGTCCCGCGAAATGACCGGAAAAAGCTCGTCGGAAAATTTTCCGGCTGCCGTTTCCGTCAGCAGCAGCTGCTCAGCGACACCTTTCTCAAGGAGCGCATCTTTTGTGATCCTCAGACCCTCTGCCACGAAAAGACCATACTCTGCCCTGAATTTTTTTGAAGATGAGAGCTTCCGGTAAAGCTTCACCGCCTTGTTATCTTTCGATGTTATAACTTCACCGCCCGACAATACGGTCGCCTCCGCCTAAAAATTTACGCCGCACCCGATGATATGCCCGACCTGCATATCATACAATAACAAAACACGCTCTTATATTATTAAGAAGCGTGTTTTAACATCGATCAGAGAGCCGCCTTTGCCTTTTCGGCAATAGCTGAAAATCCTTCCGCGTCATTAACGGCAATCTCAGAAAGCATTTTTCTGTTAAGTGTGATTCCCGCTTTTTTGCAGCCGTTCATAAATGTGGAATAATTCATGCCATTGAGCTTAGCGGCGGCTGAGATCCTCGTTATCCAAAGCTGTCTGAACGTTCTCTTTCTCTGCTTTCTGCCGACGTAAGCGTAATTTCCCGACTTCATAACGGCCTGTTTGGCCATCTTGAAATGCTTGCTCTTAGCGCCGAAATATCCCTTTGCAAGCTTCAGGGTCTTATTCCTTCTCTTACGGGTCGTCGTAGCGCCCTTGATACGTGCCATAATCTTCTACCTCCAACAATAAATTATGAAAAAACAGTTATTATCACTTATACGGAATGAGTTTTTTTACTGTGGGAGCGTTTGCGTCCCCGCACAATCCGGCGTTGCGCGCAATCCTCTTGCGCTTTGTGTCCTTCTGTGTAAGTCTGTGCCTTTTGTTGGCATGCTGATACATAACTTTGCCGTTTCCCGTTACCCTGAAACGCTTTTTTGCGCCGGAATGAGTTTTTACTTTAACCTTTGCCATTGTATTATCCTCCTTAATTTTTTCAGGTTACTTACTGCTTTGATGTTTTCGGAGAGACAAACATAACGATGCTCCGTCCCTCCATCTTTGGGGGCTTATCCACAGTGCCGACCGATGATATCGCCTCTCTGAAACGATTCAGAAGATCTTCCCCGAGCTGAGGATGCGCGATGGCGCGCTTATAGAATTTTACGGAAACCTTCAGTTTATCACCGCTCTGTAAAAATTTTACGGCCTGGTTTACTTTTGTTTCAAAATCATGCGTATCGATAGTGGAGAACATTCTTATCTCCTTTACAGATACGACTTTCTGATTCTTTCTTGCCTCTTTTTCCCGTTTCGACTGCTCAAAACAGTACTTGCCGTAATCCATGATCCTGCACACGGGCGGGTTTGCCTGCGGTGCGATCTTAACAAGATCAAGGTCTTTGTCAAACGCTATATTCTGCGCCTCAGCCGCTGACATAACTCCGAGTTTCTTTCCGTCGGCGTCGATGAGAAGAACCTCTTTGTCTCTTATCTCTTCATTGATCTGCAGATCCGGTTTGCTAATAGCCAACACCTCCAAATATAAAACAAAAATGAGCGCAGAAACCCGCACTCATCACAACACGAAGACCCGTCCCCTCAAAAGGGACAGGGCGACATCATATTGACCGCTCCGGCTCGGCCTCACGGTGAGAACGTAGTGTCCTGCTTTATTCACGTAGGTATTATAACTCATACCCGCCATTTTGTCAAGCGGCAAGATAAAATTTAGTTATTATATACAATTTCAAAACGATACTTTATATGATTTTTTACATCTGCTGTTTTGTCTTTTCTGTAACGGCGGCTATTGTATAGTGACTGTTTTATCACTGCCTATTATGCCGATATAACTTTCACCTGTATTGACGACAAGCTCTTTTCCGCCTCTTTCATATATTTTTATGGGCAGCGATTCGCCCTTTTTCTCCCATATTATCTCTCTGGCGCTGCCTTTTGAAATATAGTAGCCTTTTCCGCCGCTGAGCCGCACATCCATAAGATATCCGTCCTCTCTCTTATGTATGTCGGTCTGCAATACAAAAATGTTGTCAAAAGAGAGCTGATTATTCGTCCTGCCGTCAATATGGGGATTTCCGGAGTGCTGTTTCAGATAAACTCCGTTCGCAGCGTCATATGTGAATGTGCTGTAGTACGATGAAGAAAATCTCAGATCGACTGTATTCGCGCTCATATCACCGGGTCCCGCGTTATTTTCTCCACCTGTGAAAACAAACGCGGGCTCTCTGTGCAACTCATCCAGATCCGTACGGACACCTTCTCTTTCGATCTTGTCCGGAAGCTCCGAACCTTTCAGGTATCCGGTATGCTCCGAAGCGTAATTTCCCAGTCTGTCCTGATCCCTGAAAAACAGGTCTTTTTCATATTCCCCGTCAAAATGGTCAATGCCCGTCCTCTCAAGAGTTTCGAGCGCGATCGTCTGGTCGGCACCCCAGTGACAGTATATCGCGTCCATCCCAAGGCACAGCAGAGGATAATAATAGCGGCAGCTTCTCACGGAACAGACATCCGGAACATCGGTATAATCCGCATAGACCGCCATAAGCCTCGTTATTCCGCCCTCTACCGGAAGTTCGAATATTATATCGGCCTGCTCTATCCCGTATTGCGGAAGCGAGTCTTTAAGGTTGTTTACCATGACCGCCACGGGGCGTTTTCCGCACGCGGCTTCATTGTAGCCGCTTTCCCCGGTTAGCGGGTTTATTCCGCGATATTCGGCAAACGGATCCGGTTCGGTCAACGGTTCTGTATTTTCCTGAGTGCCTGACGGACTGGATGCCACGGTTTCCGGCTCCGAACGTTCATAATCAAGGCATCCTGCCAGTGTCAGGGTAAAAAACAATACCGCAAAAGAGCATAGAAATCTTTTAAGCATTTTCGGTTTTTCCTTTCTTTTCCACACATGAGGGTAAAAATTGCTTCGGTTTCTTTGTATACATACCGTTTTATTTTACAACAATATTATGAACGCACTGATAACAAAATATTACGGTTCTATTAACAAAGTTGGCTTCTTACATCCGCGAATACGATCTCAGTCACGATGTGAAATCCGGCCTCCATGTAAAAAAATTGTAAAAGCTATGCAAAAGTTCCGCAAAAGTATTGCATTTATTCAGAAGATATGATAGTATAAAGATTAAAGAAATGACAGAAAATTGTGCGGTATCATGTGCCTGTAAAAACTTTTGTTTTCGGTAATTTTTTCGGAGATATTTTATGATTCGGCGCACGGTACCGCATTATCGCCAAGATTGGAGGAGCATTATGTTTAAAAAGCGGTTGTTATGCACTTTTGCCGCAGCTTTGGTCACAGCTGCATTTACCTGCGCGTCCCTGCCTTCCGTCACAGCCGAAACGTCTGCCGAGACGGTTAAATATGAATTTGAAGACGGAAAAACAAGCGGCGGAACGATATATCACGAAACGTGGACAGGAAACACTTCCGAAGACGGAACGGGCGAGGATTTTGATCTTACGAACGCATCCGGAGGCGGTTTCTCATATCTTGACCAGAAAGGCACTTCTGTAAGTGTTGACGTAACGGTGGAAAACGACGGTCTTTACCAACTCAGTATCTGTTACTGCGAGCCGTATGAC
The DNA here is from genome assembly GCA_964414745.1 of uncultured Alistipes sp. Classification (GTDB taxonomy): domain Bacteria; phylum Bacillota; class Clostridia; order Oscillospirales; family Ruminococcaceae; genus Ruminococcus. The sequence goes on from CAYPXB010000005.1 coordinate 40,867, forward strand.
CCGAATAAAAAAGTCCAGTATCTGAACGTGAACGGAGTAAATCAGGGAGAAGTAAGTTTCAGACATAATCTGACTTTCGAAGAGATCCCCGCAGGTGTCGTAATGCTCAGAAAAGGAACGAACACGATAGAACTCAGCGCATACTGGGGCTACACCATGTTTGACTATCTGACTGTCAGTCCCGCTGACGAGAGTCTTACGGATCTCAGTCCGGACAGACAGCTTTCGAACCCGGACGCGTCAGATTCAACAAAGCGGCTGTACAATTATCTTTGCGATCAGTACGGAAATCACATTCTCGCCGGTCAGCAGGAATACTGCGGCGAGCATAACTACAATCTGTACAACGACCCGGATAATTTTATCAAAGACAATGAGGAAGAATTTGAGTATATAGAAGAAAAGACAGGTAAACAGCCGGCTATCCGCGGCATTGACTTTCTTTTCTACAACTCGACATCGACATGGACAGATCACGCCCCGGAGCGTGCCATTCAGTGGGTAAATGAATACAAAGGTATCGCGACCGTAACTTGGCACTGGAATGTCCCTCTCGAAGAAGGCAGCAGCGATACCGCGTTTTATGTTGAATCCTCCGGAAACACACCGTTCACCACATTCAGCATATCGGACGCTCTTGAAGAAGGAACGTGGGAGCATGATGTTATCCTTGCGGATATCGATGTTCTCGCTCAGCAGCTCGGAAAACTCAGAGACGCGGATGTCCCCGTTCTGTGGAGACCTTTGCACGAGGCTGAGGGAGGCTGGTTCTGGTGGGGTGCGGAAGGCGCCGAACCGTACAAAAAGCTTTACCGCCTGCTTTACGAAAAACTGACGAACGAATACGGACTTGACAACCTTATCTGGGTATGGACAGGCTATACATACGAAACTTCAGCCGATTGGTATCCCGGCGACGATGTTGTCGATATGGTCGGATACGATAAGTACAACGCCGTTGACGGAGTCCCCAATCTCAGCTCGATCTCGTCGACTTTCTACAGCCTTGTACAAAGCACAGGAGGCAAAAAGATGGTGACGATGGCTGAAAATGACTCCATACCGTCGCTTGAGAATCTGTTGAACGACAAGGCCTCGTGGCTGTATTTCTGCCCGTGGTACAAGAATTATCTTGAAAGCGAACAGATAAATCCCGTCGATAATCTTTATGAAATATATAACAGCGACTACTGCATAACACTTGACGAACTGCCCGATCTTAAAAGCTATCCCATGTATGAGGGAGGAGATGTCACGGAACCGACGACCGCAGGCGGCGGAGATGAGATCACCGAACCGACTACCGCTTCCTTGAGTGAAAACACCACGATGTGGGGAGACGCAAATTGTGACGGCAAGATAATCGTTGAGGATGTCGTTCTTATACTCGGATATGTTGCCGACAAGGACAGTTCGGAAATGACACAGCAGGGCATTATAAACTCGGACGTATACCAGAACGGTGACGGTATCAGTTCTTCCGACGCCGCCTCTGTTCAGAAATATATCGCTCACATAATCGATTCGCTGCCCGAATCATACTATACGGAGGAATGACCATGAAAACACACAGGAAAATCATAGCCGCGGCGTTATGTGCCGCTACAGCGCTGAGCCCGCTGACGATAATGCCGGAAGGCTCGTTTGCGGCCGATGAGATCAACGAATCGCTGGCAAACGATTCCGGTCTCGATTATGACTTCGCGAGATCCCTGCAGTATTCGGTCTATTTTTATGACGCGAATATGTGCGGAACCGAAGTCGGCGAAAACAACCGTTACAAATGGAGAGGCGACTGCCATACATATGACGCGGAGGTGCCTCTTGTGCC
>CAYPXB010000005.1:42797-61505 GCA_964414745.1 uncultured Alistipes sp.
GTTACAAATGGAGAGGCGACTGCCATACATATGACGCGGAGGTGCCTCTTGTGCCGATGGGTGACGGATCTTCCTCAGAAAGCGGATCGGGTACGAATCTTTCTCAGGATTTTATCGACAAATACAAGGATGTGCTTGACCCGGACGGTGACGGTTGTGTCGATGTCTCGGGCGGATTCCATGACGCCGGAGACCATGTCAAATTCGGTATGCCTGAAAATTATGCCGCCGCCACACTCGGCTGGGGTTATTATGAATTCCGCGATTCTTACGTGAAAACCGGTCAGGATGATCATATTGAGACGATACTCCGCTGTTTCAACGATTATCTGATGAAATGCACTTTCCGTGACGAAAGCGGCAATGTAATAGCCCACTGCTATCAGGTCGGTGACGGAGATATCGACCACGCCTACTGGAATTCACCCGAAGTCGACAGAATGGCCCGGCCGGCATTCTTCCTGACAGCCGAAAAGCCGCAGACGGATTATGTTGCCTCTGCCGCGGCTTCACTTGCGATAAACTACCTCAATTTCAGGGAAAGCGATCCGGAATACGCCGAAAAATCCCTTGACTATGCGCTGGCTCTGTGGGATTTCGCAAACAGTAATCCTCTTGAACTGAGTGACAACGCCGACGGACCGAAAGGTTATTACCGCTCCGAAAAATGGGAAGACGATTATTGCTGGGCTGCCGCGTGGCTCTATCTTTGCACAGGCGATACAAAGCCTCTTGAACTTGCGGCTCCGTATTATGATTATTATGCTCCGAGCGGCTGGTGCTACTGCTGGAATGATGTCTGGAGCGGCACGGCGTGCCTCTGGGGACGCATAAATCAGGAACATCCGGAAGTCGATCTTGTAAATATGGTCAGAACGGCACAGGGCAAGAATGAATATGTATACGACGATTTCTGGGATGAGGTCGCAAAATGTTTCCCGGTATGGCAGGCTCTTGAGACTCCCGGAGGATATGCGTTCCTGAATCAGTGGGGCTCCGCGCGCTACAATACGGCAATGCAGCTTATCGCTCTTGTGTATGATAAATACACAAACGACGGAAAACCGGGCGAGGCAAGCAAATGGGCAAAAAGCCAGATGGAATATATCATGGGAAACAATCCCCTCGACCGTTCATACATAGTCGGCTATAACGAAAACTCCGTAAAGTTTCCGCACCACAGAGCCGCTTCCGGTCTTACAAAATGTGAAGACCCCGATGAACACCGCTATGTTCTGTACGGCGCGCTTGTCGGAGGACCTGACGGTCAGGACAATCATATTGACGTTACATCGGATTATATATACAACGAAGTGACTATTGACTACAACGCGGCGTTTGTGGGAGCGAGTGCCGGCCTCTACGAATTTTTCGGAACCGAGGATATGCAGCCCACAAAGAATTTCCCGCCCGACCCGTCATACGGAAGCGGTGATAACGGCGGTGGAAACAGCTACTGGGTAAATGCCTGCGGTATAGACGATCTTAACGCTGACGGCGCGGGAGTCACGAAAGTGTCATTTATGGTGATGACCGACTCGATAACACCTGCCGATAATCTCTCGGTGCGCTACTACTTCAATACAGAGGAAATATCCGATCCGCTGAACGTCAAACCGAGTGAACTGTACGACCAATCCGCTGTAGAAGCCGGCGACGAAGGCGCGGACGGTATCATAAGCGGTCCGACCAAATATGATAAGATGGACAATGTTTACTATGTCGAAATAGCGTGGGACGGTTACAATATCGCTAATTCCGGCAAAAAATACCAGTTTACCGTCGGTCTTTACTACGGTGACAAGTGGGATCCGACAAACGATCACAGCTATAAGACATTAAAAATGTATGAGGAAGACGACGCGTTCTTCGGTACGGGAAACGAAGTGAGAAATGACAATATCTGCGTATATATTGACGGGGTGCTTGTCGGAGGAACTGAGCCGGACGGCTCGACAGCGGACACAGAAAATGTAAAGCCGACAGAAACAACAGAAGCGACAGAAGCGACAGATGTGACCGAAACCGATGGGACAAATCCTCCGACAGGTGATGAAACCGTTTCATGGGGCGATTCGGACTGTAACGGTATCATCGATGTGACCGATGTTGTCAAGGTGCTGTCCTACACGGTCGATCCCAAAAATTGCGATATAACAGAACAAGGGATCATCAACTCGGATGTTTATCAGAACGGCGATGGCATAAATTCATCCGATGCGGCGTCTATTGCCAAATATATTGCGAAAAATATCGATAAGCTTCCCGAATCCTGAGAAATTCACAAAAATAAAAAGCAAAACTATTCAGAACCTGAAATAGATAAAAATTATACAAAAAAGTGATGCCGCTGTCACAAAAGGCAGCGACACTGCTTTTTACTGCCATGCGCAGAATGAAAGGAGCTAAAATGTCAGGAATTGCAGAAACATTTACATCATGGCTCGCTGAAAGAGGAATACCGGACTGGCTGATACCGTTTCTTGTGTCAATGCTTCCGATCATAGAGCTGAGAGGCGGCATAATAGCCGCACGGCTTCTCAATATGGAGCTGTGGAAAGCCATTTGGATATGCATAGCGGGAAATATCATACCGATACCGTTCATACTGATGTTCGTGGATAAAGTATTCGCATGGATAAAGAAACGCAATATTCCCGGTCTTACGCGGTTTGTGACATATCTTGAAGAAAAATCACTCAACAAAAGCGAAAAAATGGAACGCGGTGAGTTCCTTTTTCTGATGTTCTTCGTCGGGGTGCCTCTTCCGGGGACGGGCGCATGGACCGGCTCGCTCATAGCGGTCCTGAGAAGAATTAAACTGAGAAAGGCAGTTCCCGCGATCCTGCTGGGACTTGTACTCGCATCCGCCATAATGTGCGTTATCTGTTACGGATTCCCCGAACTTTTTGCGAAACTTTTCTGATATTAAAATAAAAACTGCCGGATCTGAAAATCTCCGGCAGTTATTTTCTGCTCTTTTTTCTTCTTTTTTCTTTATACATATTGCTGTCGGATCTTTTTACGCCGTCCTCAAACGACTCCTCTCCGTTTTCTACGGTGGAAAGACCGAATGAAACGCTCAGCTGCTGCTCGCGTATATTGAAAAGCTTTTCCTTTTCTTTCATCTGGGCTATAAGCTGCTCAGCCTGCTCCTCCGTGGTCGACGGCAGTATTATCAGAAATTCGTCTCCGCCCGTGCGGAAAAGCGTGCCCGTTTCGGGAATGACCATTTTGAAGAGAAGAACCGTCATTCTGAGATAATCGTCGCCCACGGTGTGACCGAATGTGTCGTTCATCATTTTCAGACCGTCGCAATCCGCGGATATTATACTGATCGGGTAACTGTCCTTTTTCTGCAGTCTCTCCAGGTACTCTCCGAAAAATGATCTGTTGTATAACCCCGTAAGCTGGTCTCTCACCGCTTTTTCGGCAAGTTTTCTCTTCATAAGCTCATGTTCGGTGACGTTGTTTATAAGCCCGATTATACCGTCGACTTTACCGTCGTTATCAAACGTCGGACACTTGATCACCTCAAAAAACTCCTGCTTTCCGTCTTCGTTTATCTCTATGGTATATGTCGTGCTCTTTTTTGACTCCATAAGCTTTTTATCGGCTTCCATGGCTTTGATGGCGTTTTCCTTGTCCTTTCGTATCTCGGGATCTGTCTTTCCCCTTATCGTCCAGTTAGGATCATCGCCGTGGTCAAGATGGTGCCAGTAGTGCGTGGCAAAAATATATTTCCCGTCACGGTCTTTCATATAGATATTTGACGGGAGAGCCTTTAACTTTTTTTCGATCTCATAATACGAGAGTGAATCTTTCATGACAATGGCGTTGTTTATACGGTTCTTTATTATCTCCCCGTCAAACGGCATGCTGATGCAGTCAACCACTGCTTTTCCGAGGTATCTGAGCTCGTATTCCGTTATCCTGCCGTTATCTATTATAAAAAGCATGGGTACGGCGGAATACTTCGCGTTTTTCTGCATAAATCCGATAAAGCGGTCCGAAGACGCCTGATCATACGCCGAATTTATGAGTATGGCGGCAAAGGATGATTTTTTTCTCTCGATATTTTCAACGCACGCGATACCGTCATCGAAATCATTCGTGCCATACACATTATACTCATCGCTTAGCAGTGAATAAAGCTGAAGACGATGTTTATCATCTTTATCGATTATAAGAAGATTCTTTTTTGTCCCCGTATCATTTTCCATTCTGATCACCTTCCCCCGTTTTTCGGACGACTGTTGTCACATATATCATAAATATTATAACCTAATTATGTAATAATGTCAATAATTTATATAAATTTTCAATAAAAAAGCCTCCGCTGAGGGAGGCTTTTTCAAAACAAATTTATTCTTCTTTTGTGATCTCCGGCTCATTGGCGGCCGCTTTCTCCTGTTTTCGCTTCCTTGCGTTTATTACGCTGTACACGATGTTCAGTATGATCGCCGGGATCAGAAACGGCAGACAGACAACGAAAGGCATAATGATAACGCCGTCATCCAACAGCATGGAATTAAAGTAATCGTCAATTTCTTCTTCGGAAGTCAGATAATTATAGCTGTCCATTTTAACAATTCCGTACTCGTCCAGCATATCGTTCGCCTGATTTTTTAAACTGAAGAAATATACCCACATCGCGACAAACGCGATCAAGGCGAGGATAAACAGTATCACCGCGATTATACGCACCGGTTTAGCGTACTTTTTCTTCTTTGTCTTTACTTTTTCACCCATTTTCAACCTGCACTTTCATCTCATTCTTCCGCTTTGCTTTCTTCTTTATTCTCGGTTGTTTTTTCCTTCTCTGTGGGCTTCTCTGTCGGCTTCTCTGTTGCGGGCTCAGTCGCGTCTTCTACCGTGTTATCATAATCATATTCGCCGATCTTTGATGTGACCGCATCGCTGAACATACTTTCAAGATCTTTGTAACCTCTGAACTCGTATGCCTGCTTTCCGACCCAGAAACTGTCATATCCCCACGAACTGTCGCAAGTGTTCTCGCAGGCATAACCGCTGCTCAGGTCTACAGAACACGTGCCGTCCTCAAGGATCATTATATCATCATATCTGAAGTATGTGTAATATGAATCTTCGCCGGTTGTTTCCTCTTCTGCATCGGCTGAGGCAAATCCTTTCATATTGACCGTTATCTTATATACCAGATAAAGTGTATTGTTCGGAGAAACTTCAAAACCTTCTTTTCCCGTCAGAAAATAATATCCGAGAGGCTCCATGACTTTAATGCTGTTTTCGTTGTCCCAGTTTGCCGCCTGCGATTTGAAAGTGTCCTCGGCCTGCTTTTTGAGTTTCTGCTGCATATCTTCGGGTATCTCGTCATATTTGGCGGCGTATGATGACAGACCCTCGACGGTAAACTGCTTTGTCGTCTCCTTCACTATCTTGCCTTTCTCGGCAAGGTACTCGTTGACTTCACCGCCATAAGGAGAAATGACCTCGACTGTGACAACATCTCCGTTTTTCAGTCCGCTTTGCTTATCACAATCAATGCTGAGTTCGCTGTTGTTTTTGACCTCTATCTGTCCGTTCGGCGACACACCGCTGAATGAAACGGTGATATCCGATTCGAACGGGTCATATACTTCAGCTTCTTTCAGGTCTTCAACAGTCGTTTCATAAGGGTCGCTCTTGAATTTTACCTTGTAATCGACATCATCCTTATCGATCTCATCCCATGTGAAAGTTATCTTGTCACCGTTGCTGAGGCCTTCATCCTTGTCAAGATCCCCTTCGACAAGACCCATAAGTCTGAGTCCGACTGCCACAAGATCTTCATCCTTCGGTTCTTTGTCAAGTCCGAACGCTTTCGGATTATCTTTGATCATCTTTTCATAATCTATCGAATAACTCGCAGTGCCTACCGTGTCATAGCCGCTGACTTCGACTTCAAGATAATCGTTGAGATTGATCTTCGTCTCGAAACATCCCGTAAGAAGCAGTCCGGCTCCGAGTGTTGCCGTTCCCGCTATCAAATATTTAATAAATCTTTTTACTTTCATTTTTCATTCTCCTGTATCCAAATTTTGTATTTCATTCTGCCTGTCAGCCATATTGTTTTTTAAGGTCTTCTTAAATTTTTTCTCTCTTACTGTTTCCACTATTATTTTTGCAAAATCGATTATAAGAAAAATACTTCCCGCAAATACACAGAACATCAAGGCAAGCGCAAAAAATATCAGTGTACCGACCGGACCGCCAAATGCGGAAAGAACAGCTATTCCCCTCAGTTTTCTCACAACCGATGGCAAATGCGTTACTCCCGGTATTATGCCGCCAAGTAAAAACCCGCCGAATACCCCATTGCCGAGCGCATCCCAGAATCCAGAATCGTTGTTTTTAATATCATCGACCGTGCCTAATATTGCCACGACTATCGAAAGTACCAAAAAAAACAAAACAAAAAATTCTTTTATCTTTTCCTTCAGCCTTTCATCCATTTTTGACCTCCCGATTTTCTTAATTTTGTTATAGATATTTTCCCCATAGCCGCCGATCCCGCCATCCCTCTTGTAATTATCTGTATCTCCGGTAATTCCCCCTTAAAAACAAAAAAGGTGCGTAGCCGAAGCTACGCACCGAAAAATGCATAACTCCTTTGCCGCTACGCAACTTTCTGATGCCTTTCCTGCAAGGGAATGCTAAAAATATGAAAGCAGAGTATGCATTTTTGCCGTTATTTGATTACTTTCATATTTTCAGCTTCCGTTTAACTAATATCTAGTTGCGTAGCAATTATATTATATCAACAATGTACGGGTTTGTCAAGTGTTTTTTTGAATTTTTCCACGAAATTTAAATTTATTTTATCACCGGTTGACATTTATCTGACAGTGTGATATAATTATTTGGTAAAATATGAAGCAATCAGAAAGAGGTGCTGAAAATGAATTTGCAGGAACTTATCGATAAACTCAGAAAAATAGCGGAGACGATCGATGTATCGGCTGAAGGATTTCTTGCGGTACAGGTCAATATCAAGGACGCCGATCCCGGTGTTTTCTATGTTGAGGTCAAAGATCACAAGATCAATATAGAACCTTATGAGTATAATGACAGGGATTGCCTTGTCACGATCTCAATGAGCAATTTCAACAAACTGATAGACGGCAGCCTTGATCCCGTCGCCGCCTATACCCTCGGAAAGATAAAGGTTGAAGGTGATATAGGAAAGGCGCTTGAATTCGTGAAGCTTATCAAAAGAAAATGATACAGGCATATGAAAACAAAAAGTCTCCCGATTGGGAGACTTTTTCTTTATTTTCTGAAACTATTGATGTTCTTCAAGCCATCTCAGAGCTGTCTGAACGTGCGCGGCGGCACCGCACCACAGCACGGAATCATCAAACCTTACTTTCGGATGATGCTGTCCGTAGTTATATCCGTCCTTTGAACTTCCGGCAACAAGGAACATACTTACCGTCGGCACACAGTGACTTACAAAAGCAAAGTCCTCGCTGCCGCCTCCGGCTTTTCCGCCCGATATCAGAGATGTGTCAATCGCCTTATCTCCGAAGATATCTTTCATATATTTCATTGTGCACGTGGCAAGATCGTTGTCGACCTTCATGCACGGACAGTAATCGTAAAACTCCACTTCAACTTCGCATCTGAATGCCGCACCGACGTTTTTGCTTATCTCGGTCATTCTTTTTCTGATAAGCTCTCCGACTTTGTTGCCCTCATCAGTCGTACGTATCGTTCCCCACATTTCCGCGGTGTCCGGGATGACATTTGACGCTTTTCCCGCTTCAAATCTGCCTGTTGTGAATATTCCGAACTGGTTGCCGTCAAGTTCACGGCTGTTAATCTCCTGCAGGGCAATATGGATATACGCCGCGGCAGTTATCGGATCGATCGATTCGTGCGGGGTGGATCCGTGACCGCCTTTTCCCTTTACCGTTATATGATACTGCTCACATGACGTAGAGGAGATCCCGCCTCCGGCAACAAGCACCGTTCCCGACGGAAGCGGCATACCGGCAGTAACGTGTATCATCGAGGCCGCGTCTACGTGAGGATCTTCAAGAAGTCCCGACGCAAGCATATCCGGAGAACCCTGGAATATCTCCTCCGCCGGCTGAAATTCGAGTTTTACCGTTCCGCAGATCTCATCCTCGTGATCTTTCAGAATTTTCGCGGCGCCGAGGAGCATTGCTGTATGCATATCGTGACCGCAACCGTGCATTTTACCGTCCACAAGGCTTTTATAATCCGTCTCGGCTTCCTCTCTGAGCGGCAGCGCATCCATATCCGCCCTCAGAAGTATAGTCTTTCCCGGCTTTTTACCCCCGGCAAGAGCGACGATACCGCATTTTCCCATGCTCTGAGGTTCATATCCGAATTCCTCAAGAGTTTTCAGAACTTTTTCCTTTGTTTTTACGAGGTCAAACCCTGTCTCCGGACACTTATGCAGTTCGCGCCTTATCTCTGTCATTTTGTCCTGCATTTTCTTTGCTTCTTCAATGATCTTCTCTTTTTCCATAATAATCTCTCCTTACATGATATCAGTATTCGATTCCTTTTCTTGAAATTACGCCTTTCCGGTACGGATGCTTTATACATTTTATCTCACTTATGTAATCGGCCGATGAAAGAAAAATTTCGTCGGGATTCCGGCCGGTCAGTATGACCTCGGCGTTTCCGGCTCCGTCAATTATCAGAGAGCGTGCTGCTTCACGGTCAATAAGATCATTTTTATAAGCAAAATTGAACTCATCCAGAATGATCATATCGCTGCTTTGCGAAAAAGCATATCTCAACAAAGCATTGTGACACGCGGTTATGTCTTTCTTCCCGTCGTCGGTCATATTCTCAAAAAAGCCGTAATCTCTGTCACAGCACTTCACGTCGATACCGGGAATCTTCTCAAGTATCGCGATTTCCGACGAAACTCCGCTTTTCATAAACTGAATAAAGCCCACACTCATGCCCGAACCTGCCGCCCTCACGGCAAGTCCGACAGCCGCGGTCGTTTTTCCTTTGCCGTCGCCGCAGTATATCTGAAGCATCCCAAAAGTTTCCTTTCGTCCTGAATTGCATAAATATCTCAACAAAATAATTGTACCACATACGGCTGTTTTTGTCAATAATTCTCTTTTAAGTCACATATAACAAAAGGGGACGCATTACGCGTCCCCTCGGGGTCTGATCATGTCTTTCGTCAATGTCCGATTATTCTGCCCAAGTTTCGGGAAGTGAGCTGTTTGTCTTTGCAACAAACTTTGCTACTGCCGCAGCGTCGCTGGAATTTATATCCCAAGGCTTGTCGGTAGCGTTTGTGCCCCATTCCTCGGCATTTTGTGATCTGTCGTAGCAGTCTGCGTTGTAGAGTCCCTGACCGCTGAGAGGAGATCCCTCTTTGTCAGCCGTGTAGCTGAGTATCTTGACAACATCGGCAACATCTACGTCGGTGTCAACATCTGCGTCACCGAGAAGTCCCTGAACTTCTTCCGGAGGAATTGTCGGAGCAACTGTTGCTGCGGCTGTCGTTCCTTCTGTATATCCCTCTGTTGACGGCTGAGTTGTTTCAGCCGGCTTTGTTGTGGGCTCTTCCGTAGGAGCATTGGGATCCTTTGTCGTCGGCTGGCTTTCACCGGCTTTGGCTGCCTCATCCTGCAGGAACGATACGATCCATGCAAGCGGAGCGTTCCAGTTGATCGTTACTTCGTTAACCGACCATGCTTCGATGGAGTCAACGTAACATCTCTGTGACGGGTTGGTATCAAGACCGGATACAAATCCGAGCGCACGTACGAACGGATCCTGCAATCCTGCGTTAGGTCCACCCGAAAGGATTCCGTCAGGAGCCATAGGCAGAGTCTTGTCGAGCTCATAAGACCAGAATCTGTGGTGCGGGTTCTTAACCTTGTATGTACCGTAACCTGTTATGTACGAGAACGAAAGCGGGTTGCATCCGAGCAGATAGTTCATCGCTGTTGCGACACCGTCCATGTACTTGTTCTCTTTGGTCATGTCATAAGCGTAAGCCATAACGATCGAGTTGTTGATTACCATGGAGTTTGAACCCCACTCATAACCCTTGATAACTACGTCTTCCGGCAGGTTTGTCGGATCTGTGTATCCGGGGCCGTCATAGAGATAAGGTATTCCGTAACCCTGATCGCTCTCTGTGTCGATGTATGTGTCTGCCGCTTCAAGGATCGAGCTCTCAACTGTTTCCTGCTGTGCGGGTGACAGGAGATCTTCGTGAAGCGCAAGTGTGAGTGAACCTGCGGACGCGGTGTTGCCCCAGTTGAATGTGGTAAGCGAACCGTCCTTGTTCTCACCGCCGGTAACTCTTGTCGTTACCTTGTATGCGTTGCCGTACTTTTCAAGCTCTGTCTGATACTGTGAAGCTGCGGTTTCATCGCCCATTTCCTTTGCGGATACGAATATTTCGCAAGCTGCCCAGTAAGCGTCATCGGTAACCTGATTGTCGCCGTAAGCTCCGCCGCCCTTTGCCTGATAGAGAGGCGCGTAGAGGGAAGTTTCGTTGTTCTCCTCGTCTGCTCCGGCTTCGTAATAATTGTCGAGATATGCCTGATATGAAGTCTTTGCGGCCTCAAGGTAGCCCTTTGCCTTTTCTTCGTCATAAGGCTGCCAGAGTCTTGCTGCCTGTGCGGCACAAGCTGCGTAGTTTAGTGTTGCGGCGAACGTCGGAGGCTTTACGATACGTACTGTACCCCATTCCGTTTCATAATTCCAAGGTCTTGTTGCAAGACCGGTCCACTTGTGGTCATGAAGCTTGTGATAGACCATTCCGGCATACTTGCCCCATGTAGGCTCATCGGCCTGTACGACCATCTTGGACATCCAGTCGAGCTCATAAGCTGTTTCGTCGAGGATATCGGGGATATCATTGCCGTTTTCGGGGATGACCACCGTACCGGATCCGTCGGCGAACTTCGCCGTTCCGTCCTCCGTCTGGATAGCTCTCTCATACATATTCTGGAGAGTCCATACAGAAATACCGCCGTTTACGACATATTTACCGTGGTCGCCGGCATCGTACCAGCCGCCTGTAGCTTCTATCTTTGAAGAAGCATAGGAGCCGGTTGCCTCATCTGCGCTTGAATACTCATTCTTCCAGCCCTTCTGTACAGAAGCGGTATCGTTGAAGTGACCGCCCTGGTGAGCCAGTGTCGTCTTGTCGCCGGAAGTGATATAATCGGATTCAATAGCAATGCCCGAACGGTTCTGATAGTAGTAGTTCATGGCGTTTGTAAGCATATCGTGTGAATCATCACTGTAGATGTTGTCGCCGATATTGAATGCCATCGATCTCCAGTCCTGTCCCTTTATACGCAGATAATATCTGCCGGGGGTATTGTACTCGGTAAAATCGATCTTGCATACGTTGTCGCCGGAGTCCTTGTCGGCGAACTTCGCGCTTGTCGTGCCTGTGTAGACAACCTCGTCGCTCTCGGCGTTTACAAGTTCGAACTCATAGCTGTTCTCTGTGAGGTCGATCTTTGTCGCACCGTAGAGAACATCACCCTGGTTATCACCGAGTGTCGCCGTCTTCGCCAGATTCGAGTAATAACCGATCTGGTTTACGGAGATGAAGTTTACAAGCTTGCCGTCCTTGAGCATTGTGGGATCGACCTGTGTGCTGAAGTCACGGTTCGTTCTGCCGTAGGTTGCATTCGGATCGGCGTCGCATTCGTCGCAGGTGGTACATTCGATGGACATATTGTCAAACCAGATCTTATCGCCTTCCTGCGCGTTTCCGCCGTATCCGTTGCTGTCCTTCGCGTAGTGGAAGCACCACTCAACGCCTTCAAGGTCGGATGTCGGTGTAAAGGTACCCGAAAAAGTCTTGTATGAGGTCGACAGCTTTACGGCACTGCCCCAGCTGCCGCCCATATTCGGTCCCATATGCATATCGTTGGTGTTTCCGTCAAGCTCGAAATACTCTAAGTCACCGCCGATATTACCGATCTTGGAGCAAAGCTCCATACCTTCTCTGTTGGACTTCGCGTCGAAACTTACCTTGTAAACGTGATTCGCTTTGAAGTTAAGGTTTCTGCAACGGAACTGAAGATCCCACTTTGACTTTTCTCCGCCCTCGGGGACAAGAACGGTGACACAAGCCGCGCCGTCTTCAAGCGACAGTTCCTGCTTTGCGGGGCTCGTCTCACTGGTGTGCCACGGCAGTGCCTTGTGGTCAAAAGTCGTCTCGCCGAGGACCTGACCTGCCGAAACATTCAGCGACGGCGCCACATTGGCAACTGTCGGAGCGAGCATCGCAACCGCCAAAATGCCGGCAACGACTGCTCTGGTATGATTCTTGTGCATTAAAAATAACCTCCTTGAAAATTATTTACATAACGCAATGGTAGTGCTGCATTGCGATTATATTTCTTAAGCCGATTCAACAGGTTTAGGCTGTGTTACAGCCTGCACTCCCTATAAACCTATCATATACATTATATTATATATCTGAAAAAATGTAAATAGTTTTCCGTGATTTCGTTTATTTTCACAATAACATCACTGAATTTTTGTGCAGTTCACATAATAATAAAAATCGGGCGGAGATACTCCCGCATCTTCGCCCGACTGTTTGTTTAATCTGTTAACTATCTCACATATAGCTCTCCGGGAGCTTATCAAGGACCTTCGCGATGAACTTCGCTACAGACGCCGCGTCGGAGGAATTGATACCGTCTCCCCTCTGATAAACGTCGGAATTTTGGATCCCCTGCTCCGTAAGCACGCCGGAACCCGCGTCAACGGTGTAATCAAGTATCGCAACGACGTCGGAAACATCGATCTTGTCATCGCAATTTGCGTCGCCCCATTTTGAAACGCCTTCTTCTGTCGCGTCATCCGTCGTCGCTTCTGTCACGGACTCACTTGTCGTCGCCTCTGTCGCGGGCTCTGTCGTTTCGGCCTGCGTCGGCGGCTCTGTGGGCGGCTCTATATCGTCCGAGGGAGTCGTTCCGTCGGGTTCTGTTCCCCAGACAAGGCGGTCGTTTACGTACATCGTGATCTGACCGTTGAGCGAATCCTCGCTCTTGAGGTCGGTCGCCGTCGCGAGTCCGCCGAGATAAGACCAGTCATTCGTCTGATCCCACGCGCCGGCTGTCGACTGACCGTCGATAGCGTCGGGTATCGAGATCCTGAACTGTACTTCGTCCCTGTGTTCGCTCTGGCCTGTCGGCTGAATTGCTCTTCCGTCCAGGAACTGTATCTTTGCGTAATACGTGTTTCCCGTCGGGTCGCCCTCGTACTTGTAGGGACCCGTGACTTCGGCATAACCCTGCTGTCCTTCCTGATACTGCTGCGATTTGCCCTCAACGACGATGTCATCGGGCGAAAGTCCTGCGGCAAGCACCTCGGAAATGTCGAAATAATAGTTATATGATATATTTTTCTCGACTCTTGCAGGCCATGCGGTGTGGTTCATTGCCCACGCCTTTACTTCGGTGTAGCTTGCGCCCTCGCCGTTGAGCACTGCGGCAACTTCCCATTCTGCCCACTTCGGGGTCTCCGTCGGAGGGAAGTCAGCGAGGATCTCTCCGCCGTAATCATCGATCATCGCGCAGAGAGCGGCTGTCCAGCCCGCGTTGTAATCAATTGCGACTTCGGAGTATTCGTACTGCGAAACTGTTACGTCATCACCGTATTCGCCGCTTGAGTTGGGACCTCCGATGAGCGCGCCGTAAAGTGTGTGCGCATATTCTGTCTGCCATCCTTCTGTGCTCTCGCTCTGGGATCCGAGTTCGTTCCAGTGGTCATCGTGAATACCGGAAGCCGTTCTGTGATGGACTGCCCTCGGATTCTTATCTCCCATTCCGAGAACATAGCACATATTCAGGTCATTGTCGCCGAGACAGTAGTCAAGCTGACTCTTTGCCCATGTGTTATACTTTTCCGACAAAGCGGCATTTTCGCTGAAGATCGTGTCGCTTGCCAGTTTCGCGAGCCACGCCGTATTGGCGGCATGACGGAGACAGCCCCAGTTCGTAAGATACGCAAGACCGTCGGGCGTGTATGATATCTGTTTTCCGCCGTAACCGTCTATCCAATAGTCGAGGTGGTGACTGATATGATCGATCCATTCCTGCTCGCCCGTTATCATGGCATAAAGCAAAGCCGCGGCCTGTGTCGTATCGTCCCAGCAAAGTCCCCAAGTATACTTCTTGTCCGTGGACTGGCTTTCCGTCGGAAATACGGGTATATAGTCGCTTTCTATCTTATCGAGATAGCTCTGATCTCCCGTAGCGAGATAGAGCCAGTCGGCGGCATACATACAGTCGTCTTCCCACGTGCTTGACGGATACATCGTTCCGTACGCTCCCGTGTCTTTTGTGCTTCTTGTCTCGTCCGCGTACTCGAAAAGGCTTTTCGCGTGTTCAAGATATTCTGCGGCCTTATCGGGCTGGTCGTCCTTGAAGATGATGTATCCCTCGGCAAGCGCGGCAGCTGACAGAGCAAGTGTCGCCGAATCCGTTATCTCATCATAAGGGCGCTCCCAGTCATCATTGTTGAGATGGTGCTTTCTGAGGTACACTTCGGCGCTGCACCATATATTGTGGTCGGTAGAGCCACCGGTAAAATCTCCGATGGTACCGATCATTTTACCGTTCTCAAGGTCACAGCCGAGTACATAATCGATACCCCACTGCAGATTATTTCTGTAGAGCTCACCAAGCCCCGCGGCGTCAACCGCGTCCTTGTACTGGATGTAGCCCCATCCCAGAACAGACGCGCTGTAAGCGTTTGTCAGGGTGAATTTGAAATGGTCACCCGCGTCGAACCATCCTCCGGGGACGATATCCGTTTCATTCCCGTCCTCATCGACCATCGAATCTGCACGCCACGAAACTTCGTTCCATTCGGGAAGCTTACCGGCCTGCTGCACCTCATAGAAAAACATTGATTTCTGCAAAGCTTCAGCATAGTTTGCGTCGAAACCGGCAGCCACGGTGACAGGCGCGTCCGTATCATCCGATGCTGCGGGAAAATAAAGCGCAACGCCTGCGCACATTACAGCGGCCGACAAAGCTGCCGACAACTTTTTCAAAATCATAATTATACCTCCTTTCAAAGGTGTTTGATTTATTCCTTATACACTATAAATCTACAATATTTTCCCGTAATTGTCAAGAGATTGCCAAAATTTTCTCGTACAAAAGTCATTTTGCACAAACCGGATTTTTCTGTATCGTTATTTTATACAATTCGTTTTTATGCATACACGCATAAAAAATGAGCCTCTCTCATTTCAGAAAAATGAGAAAAGCCCATTATCTGTTCTCTTATTCTTCTCCGGCTTCCGCAGCCGTTTCCTGCTCACTCTCAGCGGCGGGAGCTTCATCCGTTACTGCTTCTTCTGCCTTTTCTGTTTCGACTGAACCTGTTCCGGCTTCGGTCTCCTCTTCGGGGACTTCATCTGTCAGAGTCTCGCTTTCGCTCTCTTCTTCGTCAGGTTCATCTTCGAGAAGCGCACGCATCGATATGCTGATACGTTTTTTCTCTGTATCGATGTTTATTATCTTTACGTCTACGACCTGTCCTTCGGAAAGTATATCTTTAACATTCTCAACTTTCTTGTCGGCTATCTGAGAAATATGGATAAGTCCGTCCACTCCGTCAATAATACGGGCAAACGCGCCGAATGATGTTATCGATACGATCGTGGCCTTTATCACATCGCCGACCTTGTAGTTGGCGAGGAATATCTCCCAAGGGTTGTCCTCGGCCTTTTTGTAGCCGAGAGAGATCCTGTTCTCTTCGCGGTTGAGATCTTTGATGTAGACTTCAAGGGTATCGCCCACGCTGACGACCTCGCTCGGATGTTTTATCCTCTTCCAAGAAAGTTCCGAAATGTGAACCATTCCGTCAATACCGCCAAGATCGACAAACGCGCCGAAACTCGTTATCGATTTTACCTTGCCGGTGTAAACATCCCCGATCTTCGCCGTCTCCCAGAATTTTGTCCTCGCTTCTTCTCTCCTTACGTTGAGTACAGCCTTTATTGAGCCGACGGGTCTTTTCTTTCCTTCGGGGGCATCTATGATGACAAACTCGACTTTTTTCCTGAGAAGCTGATCAAGCTCGGCTCCCCGGGGGAGACCACTCTGCGAAACGGGAATAAAAACCCTGACTCCGTACGCTCTTACGATCACGCCTTTATTCACGACCTGGGTAACGACACCCTCGAGTATCGTGCCCTCATCTTTTGCTTTGGCGATCTTTTCATATCCTGCCTGCTCATCGACCTTTCTCTTTGAAAGGCTTGCGGTGCCGGCCTGGTCGTCGACTTTCGTGACGATAAGTTCCAACTCATCACCGACGCTGACGATGTCGGACGCTTTTTTAGAGGTGTCATCCGTCAGATCCTCAAGCTTTACATAGCCGGTATGCTTCGTTCCGAGGTCGACTGTGACTTCGGTATCGCCGACCGCCGCAACAACGCCTTTGACCTTTTCTCCTGTATGTATTTTCTTGAATGATTGATCGATCGCCTCGGCAAAATCAATGTCCTCATCCGTACCTGCCGTCAGATTCTCATTTTCCGTCATTTTAGTTTGTACCTCCTTGATTATATAAGCCGGCGTCGAAGCACCGGCAGTAATGCCGATATTCTCAGCAGCGGGAAGATCCAGTTCCGAAAGCTCCTGTGCATTTTCGATGTGGTATGTCCTGCAATATTTGCTGCACACCTCAAAAAGCTTAACGGTATTAGAACTGTGCCTGCCGCCCACGACAAGCATAAGATCCGATCTTTTCGCAAGTTCCGCGGCATCTGACTGTCTTGAGCCGGTCGCGTTGCATATCGTATCGAATATCACGATGTCGGGATCGTCGGCAGGGATCACTTTCAGACATTCTCCCCATACTATAATATTATAAGTTGTTTGAGCAACAATTGCAAGCTTTTTTTTCAACTTTTTATAATTTTTCTCAAAAAAGTCTTTTAGCTCAAAATTATCCCTAAAAACATAATAATTTTTGCCACAATGCCCAACTATCCCTTCGACCTCCGGATGAGCCGCGTCGCCCGCGATAAGAATAAAATAGCCCTCCGCGCTCTTCTCGGCCACTATCTTGTGAATACGCGAGACAAAAGGGCAGGTGGCGTCGAGCATATGATTGCCTTTTGCGGCGATCTTTTCATAAATATCTCTTCCGACTCCGTGAGAACGTATGACAACTGTCTCACCGTCCTCAAGTTCATCGACGCTGTTTACTATCCTTGCCCCCTTGGATCTCATATCGTTCACAACGTCCTGATTATGGATTATCGGGCCGAGTGTCGCAACTTTCGTGTTTTTTTCAAGCTCACTGTATACCATTCTGACGGCTCTGTCGACACCGAAGCAGAATCCCGCCGATTTAGCGATCGTCACATTAGCCATTTTCTTTTTCACCGCCGTTTGTCTGTCCGCCCTCAGCGAGGCGTGTTATTTCTTCCATATAACGCTTTTTGAGTTCCACAAGCTCTCTCGGATCCGGCTCTTCGCTGTTTTTGCAGTAATCCGCCGTGATTATCGGCTGACCGTATCTCACCGTTACACGCGAGCGGAATCTCAGTCTGCCGCTGAATACTATCGCGACCGGGACGATATCCTTTCCCGTTTTCGCCGCTATAAGAGCGGCTCCCGCGTGTCCTCTCAGTATCTTGCCGCTTTTTGAACGGGTCCCCTCCGGGAAAATGATAAGACTGTCGCCTCTCGCTATCCTCTCGGAAGCCATCTCAAACATCCTGTTGTCGCCTTTTCCCCTCGACACGGGTATCGCTCCGAGGCTCTTTATGAGAATTGCAAAAAGCTTATGCCGGAAAAGCTCCTCTTTTGCGACAAACGAGCATCTTCCCTTCGCGCCGACTCCCAATATCGGAGGATCGGCGTAGCTTCTGTGATTCGATGTGTAGACAACATTTCTGTCTTCCGGTATATTTTCCCGTCCCTCGTACTTCAGGCTGAAACCTATGTGAAGCGCCATCCATAGTATAAGCTTGCACACGTAATACATTTTATTGAGCGCCTCCGCCGATCTTTTGCTTTATTATACCGAGAACGGCGTTTACCGCCGTTTCAAGATCCATCGATGTTGTGTCGACCTTTACGGCGTCATCCGCCATACGGAGCGGAGCCGTCTCTCTGCTTCTGTCATTTTCATCACGCTTTATTATATCTCTGAGGATATCATCATACGAAACATCCTTGTCCGCCGACAACTCGGCATAGCGCCTTTTCGCGCGCTCCTCGCAGGTAGCTGTCACAAAAAGCTTGACATCGGCGTCGGGAAGTACCACCGTGCCTATATCCCGCCCGTCCATAACCACATTGTTTTCACGGGCGATCTTTTTCTGGGTCTCGAAAAGATACTTTCTCACTGCGGGCATAGCGGATGTTCTTGACGCCTCCATCGACACTTCGGGCGTTCTTATTAAGTCGGACACGTCCCTGCCCGCAATATAAACATGCTGTACACCGTCCTTGTATCCCAGCGAAATATCAGCCTGATCGAGTCTGCTTTCAATATCGCTGTCCGATATATTGTTTTCCGTTATGAAAAGAGCGACCGCTCTGTAAAGAGCTCCCGTGTCAACGTATATGTATCCCAGAGATCCCGACACAGCTTTCGCTATGCTGCTCTTGCCCGCACCCGCAGGTCCGTCTATCGCTATATTTATTGTATTCATACCGATTCTCCATT